>JANLPE010000069.1:0-33640 GCA_031366985.1 Gemmatimonadaceae bacterium | reverse complement strand
CGTGCGTATAGACCATCGTCGTCGCGACGTCCGTGTGCCCCAGCAGCTCCTGCAGCGTTCTGATGTCGTAACCGTCCTCCAGCAGGTGTGTCGCGAACGAGTGGCGGAGGGTGTGACAGGTCGCCCGCTTGGCGATCCCGGTTTCCCGCACGGCCTGTTGCATCGCCCGCTGCATCACGGTCTCATGCACGTGGTGTCGGCGCTCGTGGCCACTGGCTGGATCACGGTAGCGGCGCGACGCAGGAAACACCCACTGCCACGCCAGATCCGTGGACCACGAGGGCGCCTTTCGCTCGAGCGCCGTCGGGAGAGCCACGCGGCCCGCTCCGTCCGCAAGATCCTGGAGATGGCGTACCCGCACGCGCTCCAACTGCCGCTCCAGCGCCAGACGCGCCACAGCCGGCAACATGGTCAACCGGTCCTTTCCGCCCTTGCCACGGCGCACGCGAATCTCGCCCCCGGCGAGGTCGAGGTCCTTCACCCGGAGCGTCAGGCACTCGGTCAGCCGCAGACCGGACCCGTACAGGAGCACCGCAATGAGCCGCGGGGTGCCACGCAACCGGCTCACCACGGCCCGCACTTCCTCACGACTGAGCACCGCCGGCAACCGCGTCGGCGACGACGACCGGAGCACTCGGCGCAGGTCGCCCACCGGAACGGCCAGGACCTCCCGGTACAAGAGCAACAACGCACTCAATGCCTGCATCTGCGTCGATCGGGATACGTGTCGCTCGTCGGCCAGATGTGTGAGGTAGGCCACAATCTCCGGATCACCGAGCGTCGCTGGGTGTCGCAGGCCGTGATATCGGATATAGCGAACAATCCAACCCACGTATGCCTGCACGGTGCGCGGGCTTAAGTGACGCGCACGCATGCGGCCTTTCACAAGCGTCAGCAGTCGCGGTTTCTCTGCGGGCATATCAGGGCTCGGTGCCGAGTAGTACGGCAGGACGCGCCAATCTGGGGACGCTCCGGCGAGCCTCCGTTACCAGAACATTGCCAACCCAGCATTCAGCGGCAGAGCCACCGTGGCGCGAGGGCGCACCCGATCCAAGGCGCGTCCGAAACGGTTCGCCGAGCCACGCCCGTCGGGCCCCCGCCCGGTGACGCCCGCCGAATCCGGGCGTACCAATCGCGATGCATCGCTCAGTCATATATCCACCCATCCGGCGAGCCATCCCGCTCCTCGCTGGCCTTGCCTTGCGGCGGTCGCGCAGGCCCAGGGACCAACCGCCCCGCCAACAGCGCCGGTCGTCGTGAACCCGGAAGCGGTTCCGCGTCCGGTGCTCCACGCCACGAAAACCACCGGCGTCATGATCGCCGACGGCAAACTGGATGAGCCGGCCTGGGCCACCGCGACCGTCCTCAGCAACGTCGTGCAACAGTTGCCCAACACGGGCCAGCTGGCCTCGTTCCAGACCGAGGTGCGCGTCCTCTACGACCAAGACCATCTCTATATCGCGGCGCTCAACTACGACCCCGAACCCGAGAAGGCGATCACGGTCGGCCTCGAACGCGACTTCGTGTCGTCCAACAGCGACATCTTTGGCGTCGTCCTCGACACTTTCAACGACAAGCGGAACTCGTTCCTCTTTCTCGTGAACCCGAAAGGTGCGGTGCGTGACGAACAAACGTTCAACGACTCGCGCAACATCGTCGAAGCGTGGGACGGCATCTACACGGTCAAGACCACCCGACAGGATGCGAGCTGGACCGTCGAGATGACGATCCCGCTCAAGACACTCCGCTTCGACGCCGCCCCCCTGCCAATATGGTGTGAGACGATTTCCCTCGCCTAATTAGTGAGCATATTTGGGGGGCGCAGGAGGTCGCACGTGTGACTGTTTCATCAAGCAGTGTTCCAGCAGAAGAGACCAGGGTGTCATCCCGAGCCGGTCGTCGCCGATTTACGGTCGAGTACACAACGTGGCTCGTCCAAGAAGCGGAGCGCCTGCACGGAAGCGGCGATATCGGCGCGCTCTTGCGGCGCGAAGGCGTGTACTCGTCGCAATTGGCGACGTGGCGCAAGCAATACGCGGCTGGCGTGCGACAGGCGCTGTCGCAAAAACGTGGCCCGGAAGCGACCACGACCGCCGCGACTGCGGAAGTGCAGCGGTTGCAGCGCGAGAATGACAAACTGCGCGCACAGCTCGCGCGCGCGGAGCTGTTGATTGACATCCAAAAAAAGTCGCGACGTTGATGGCGGCGTCCGCGACCGAGACACTTGGCAGTGTCACGTGACGCCGGTGCTCGCGATGCAGCGCGACGCACTGATACTGCCAGCGGTGAGCGCAGCATTAGGCGTGCCGCGTGCGACGGCGTATCGCTGGCAGCGACCCGCACCGCCGGTACGTCCGTGTGTCCGAGGCGCGTCGCCGCGCGCGTTGACAGTGAGTGAGCATACGGCGGTGTTGACGCAGCTGCAGCGTGCACGGTTTGTCGACTGCGCGCCGGCGCAGGTGTATGCGACGCTACTCGAAGAGGACACGTATCTCTGCAGTCCGCGCACGAAGTATCACGTACTCGCGGCGTACCACCAAGTGCGCGAGCGCCGCGCGCAACGCACGCATCCGACGTATGCGGTGCCGCGCTTAATGGCCACGCGGCCGAATGCGGTGTGGACGTGGGATATCACCGAGCTCAAAGGCCCGCGCAAAGGCGATCACTACAAACTGTATGTCGTGCTCGATCTGTACAGTCGCTACGTCGTCGGGTGGATGCTCGCGTCGCGCGAGTCGGTGGCGCTGGCGCAGCGACTGATCACCACCGCGTGTACACGGCACGGCATCGCGCGCGACCAACGCACCGTGCACCGCGATCGTGGGAGTGTGCAGACGGCCAAGGACTGGCATGCCTTGTACGAAGATCTGGGCATCGTGCGTTCGCTCTCGCGGCCGCGCGTGAGCAACGATAATCCCCATTCCGAAGCGCTCTTCAAAACCACGAAATACGCACCGACGTATCCAGGCCGTTTCAACAACTTCGCGCACGCGGAGCGCTGGTGTCGCACGTTTTTCCAGTATTACAATCACGAGCACCGCCACTCGGGGATCGCGTCCTGCACGCCCAACATCGTGTTTCACGGCCACGCCGCGACGCATCTCGCGCAACGCGACGTCACTATGCGCACCGCGTATCAGCAGCATCCCGAACGCTTCGTGCACCGCGCGCCGAAGCCCACCACACTTCCCACGGCCGTCTACATCAACCGCGCGGAGGCGCGCACCATCGTCGTCGCTCAGTAAACTTTCATCACGATCGTCTCATTTTCATTGACAGGTTCCGCAGCAGCATCGCGCATCGGCAGGCACCGGCTGATATGCCACCGGTACTCGCCGTCGGCACGCTGGAAGCGGTGCTCGATCTGAATCGGACTGCCAGTGGCAAAGCCGTGCTCCCAGGCCCCGAGCGTGTGCGCGAGGTCGTCTGGATGAATAAACCCCTTGCGCGCACGTCGTCGCCTGAGAGGCCGGTGAACTCCATCCACTGGGGATTCAGATAGTCGATACGACCATCCCGCGCCGCGGTCCATATCTTCTGCGGCATCGAATCCATCACGAACCGCAGCTGCTGCTGTGTGCGCAGTTGCGCTGCTTTGGCCTTTGGTCGTTCGCTGATGTCAATGAACGAGGCGATTGCACCGACGACGACATCGCTCGCAGTCTTCTGCGCGGCCACGATCGATATCACCGGCAGTTTCGAGCCGTCCGGGCGTTCGATCAGTACGTGGCGATTGCGCAGCGGATCACCAGTGCGCAGCACGTCGAACTGCGGATTTTCTTCGTTCGGTATCGGTCGCCCCGCCGGCTCCCACAGTGTCAATACCTCTGCATGCCGGTCCACGCCACACACCGGCTGTCGCGCGAGCAACTCCACCGCGAGTGCATTACACGATTGGATGATCGTGTGGCAATCGAAGGTCAGTACGGCGATGGGTGTGGACTCAACAACGGCACACGGTACTGCGCCTCGGAGTCGGCGAGTCGTGTGCGCGCCTCCACGTCGACGGAAATATCTCGGTAATAGCACACCACGCCAAAACCGCCCTCAGGCAGTGAGATGCGATTGATCTGCCATGCATAGTACTCGGCATCGCCCCACCCTTTTCGCAGCACGGCCTCGTCGGCCGCAAGAAACGACTCACCCGTCTCGAGGGTCTGGTGGAAGCGCTGCACGAATTCGTCCGCTCGGTCGCCGGTCCACAGCAGGTGGATGACGTCGTCAAAGTCGCGCCCGATGAGATCTGCAATGCCCTCAAACCTGGGGAGTGCAGCCGGATTCACCGCCCGAACTCGAAAGTCAGCGTCAACCAGGTACACGCCAAGTGGTGCTTCATTGAGCAGCGTTTCGAACTGCAACGTGCGCTGCAGCAACGCTTGTTCCGCATTGTGGCGGGCGCTCGCCAGTTTACCAATCGGATTCGACACTCCGGTGTGCCGTTCAAACGCTGGATTGGCGTCGAGGATCCGATGGTCAACGGCCCGCCCACTGACGTCAAACAGCACGTCGACGGTGCAGTACGCGTCATCCATCGCGTCCAGTAGCGAACGGAACCGCGCATCCTCGGCGCGTGCTGTGCTGGGCCGCATGGGGACCTTGGGCAACAGACGAGATTGGGAACCGAGCGACGGCCGGGTGCCGTGAGGCTACTACAACTCAGCCGCCCGCGCCGAGCGTGGCGGTCAGTCGAGGCGCCAAACTTTTCGACAGGCGCCTCGCATCTGCGGCGAAACGCTCGTAGAGGCGGCCAGTAGATTGCTCGCATCGCTCACGTGTGGTTAATTCGCCCGGAGGTGCGCTAAGGGGTTGCCGTGAACTGGCAACTGGCCATGAACGGAAACCGGGAATTTTATACCACGAACAGACTGCTTGATCCGTTGGCGACGTGCGGCGTCAATGATCTCCATCACCGCAGTTTTAGCCTGCGCTGCGCGGCCGTCGCCGGCGTCGGCGGCGCTCGCGAGGCTTTTGGTCGCAGATTCCCTCGTCCAGGCAGCGGTCGTCGCCCAGGACGCAGCGCGTCTCGCATCGTATTACGCCGACGATGCCGTTCTGATGCCCGTGGCTGAGCCGATCGTTGCAGGTCGCGCGGCCATACGCGCCGAATGTCGAGTCCCACCATTGGCGCAAACGCCTTTGCGCTGGAAGTAGCGCGGCGCGATCACTGAGGCTCCGTCATGGTCGACGATGTCCCGTCCAGCGCACGGGCGAAACACCCACCGGATGCGGGCGGAGTCCGTACCCCATCGACCGATGCACACGGCGTATCACCTGCTGATTGTGCCCGGTGGAAGTTTCCGGGTGAGCGTCGCCGCACGTCCACGATTGGGAAGACGGGCCGCAGCGCAATTGACGCCGCGCTGCAGGGGCACGTCGTGGAACACCTCGGAGCGCGCATCGGGTACACGGCACTGAAGTTTGGCGACGATGTGACTTCGTCGACGACGCGCGCTGAGACAACGCCGCGCGTTCAGGCCGGTCGCAGCAACGCGGCCGCAATCGAAGCGCCGACGAACGCACCAAAACGCGCCGCTCCCCAGCCGCGTCGAAGTACCAACAGCTCAAAAAATTCGGGCGCGCTGAACGTCCACAGCACATCGGTCGCGTGCGCAACGGAGACGCCCGCTCGCAGGTGACCCGCGTCATGCAGGTGTTTCGCGTTGGCGCGCATCCGACGCCGACGGTCCGCATCCATGTCGTCCTGCAATGACCGCAACTCAGGATCAGCGGTCGCCGCGTCGCGCACGAGTAGCAGGATCGGTGCGACGAGCGGCGCGACCTCAGCGGTGAGTCGGCCCCACTGCGCCACGAGCGCGTGCCCATCTCCCGAATCCGCTCGTGCGCGCTCGGAGCGCTGCTCCGCGTGCACCGGTCCGCTGCCTCCAAGGCGGCGTTCGCGAATGGCGCGCACCAGTCCCGGCTTGCCGCCGAAGGCTTTGTAAATCGTCTCCACCGACACCCCAGCAGCCCGCGCGATGGCGGCGACCGTTGTGGCAGGATAGCCCTCGGCCAGCAGCAGCGACTCGGCGCAATCGAGCATGGCGAGCCGAGCCCGCTCCGCTTGCGCGACGCGACCAGCGGAATCGTATTTGCGTCGGGTCTTGCCCTGAATCATAATTCGTTCCATGATTGTGTATCGATTACATGATAGTGTATCGATATCAAATTACAAGCGGAGTCGAGATGACGAATGCGGCGAGCACCCCCGAGAGGCCCAAGACCCTGGTGTCGCGCCTGCTCGCGGCCACCAATGGCCACGACCTCGACGCGGTCGTGGACTGCTTTGCCGACCACTACCATAACGAAACGCCGGCGCATCCGAGCCGCGGCTTCACCGGTCGCGCGCAAGTGCGTCGGAACTGGGAGCAGATCTTCGCCTTCATTCCGGATCTTGTTGCCACGGTGGTGCGAGTCGCGATTGAGGGCGATACGGAGTGGAGTGAATGGGAAATGCGCGGTACGCGTCGGGACGGTACCGCGCATCTCTTGCGCGGCGTCATTCTCTTCAGCGTGCGAGACGGTCGCGCAGAATCGGCACGCTTTTACATGGAGCCCGTCGACGACGACGGCATCGACGTCAACGAAGCGGTGCATCGCGCCGTGGTACGTGCCCCACGAAGCGGCTCGTGATACTCGTCGTCGGTGGTACCGGTTTGCTCGGACAGGCGCTTGTGACGCGGTTGCTCGCGCGTGGCGAGCGTGTTCGCGTGATGACGCGAACCCCAGCGCGGCACGTCGCGTTATGGTCTTCGCACGTCGACGTGGTCGGCGGCGATCTGCGGCTACCCAACAGCGTAAACGCTGCCATTGATGGTTGCTCCACTGTAGTGGCCGCGGCGCACGGATTTGGCGCACCCGATGTCTCACCCGCTACCGTCGATCACGCCGGCAATATCACGCTCGTCGACGCGGCGCGGCGGGTCAATGCCGACATCGTGCTGATGTCGATCGTCGGCGCGTCCGCCGAGAGCGCCATCGATCTCTTTCGCGCGAAGGCCGCGGCCGAGGCGTATCTGCGCGCCGGCACCGTTCCATGGTCGATTGTGCGCTGCACGGCGTTCATGGAAACTTGGGCGGGCATTCTGGGCGCGCCTCTGCAACAGGGTGGGAACGCGCTGGTCTTCGGCAAGGGGCAGAATCCGATCAACTTCGTCTCAGTAGTCGACGTGGCCGAGTTGCTGGCGCGGGCAGTCTGCGATCGCTCCTTACGCGGTGAGACGCTTGAATTTGGTGGCAGTACCGACCACACGTTGTCTTCGTTCGCCGCACGCCTCAGCAGTGCGATGCACTCGGCACGCGCGCCCCGCCACATTCCGAGACCAGCGTTGCGCGCGATGTCACTCGTGCTGCGGCCGTTCAAGCCTGATGTCGCTCGGCAGGTGCGGGCGGCACTCGTGATGGACACGACCGATATGCGGTTCGACGCGCGTGCTGTGCGAGCCCGATTTCCCGAGGTCGCGAACACGCCGCTCAGCGACGTGGTCGCGACGTGGGCGACCAGATCGCCGAGCGGTCGCGCTTAAGATCACGGGCCTTCTTTCAGGACGAACAGCACAGCCTCCTCGCCCTCTACAACTTCCTCGGTGGCGGTGGCGTTTCACGTGCAGGCATTCTTGCGCTCGGTGTCCTCCCGCATTTCCAGGCTAGGCGCTATCTAGGGTTCGCGCGTCGGGCGTTTCCATCCCTGTGGTGGCTCACGAACGACGCGCGCACAAAACGGAACGTGGTCCGCGTGGCGACGATTGGCTGCGCTGCGGTGCAGGCTTTTGGTTTTGCTCGGTTCCTGCAGGATTTCCGGGCGCCGTCGTTGAGCCGAGGATCGACTTTGTCAGCCGGACCATGCTGTTGCTCACCGGCAGGGTCATTGTTGTCGGTTGACTCGCTGAAATAATCGGCCCCGCGATCACGGATTCGGCGGAGTCGGATTCGCCAGCGGATGGGCGCGAGGTGCGCGCGTCGTCATCGGGCACCGCGACGGTGCGCCCGTCGATCGTGACCAATCGCACCACGCAACTACCTGAGCCGCCGACTGTGCAGCTGCTGGCGTCGGGAGGTCTCGCTGAAATTCCGCGCGCGCGGAGCACGTTGAGATCTCGATCGGGCGCGCGGCGGTTTCTTGCATCCGGTACGTGACTCGATCGATCTCGAACGTCGCTGGCGCGCGTTTTTACGCGAGCCCTCCGACATTGTGAAACTCATGCTGCTGTACTCAGAAGATCACGAGCATTCCCACGCAGATCCTCGCGATTTCAATTGGCATGGCCTCGATCCGGCGGGCGTTGACGAAATTGGTCACCTGCCTGGATTCCGACCGGCGCACGATTCCCTCGTCCGTTACGCGGGCGATCTCACGCGGTACGAAATCCAGGTTGAGGACGCGCGGCGTGCCGCCCGCCAGAACGTGGCGGTCGTCACCACCGTGGGCGAAGTCATCGAGTTGCTGGCCACTTTTGACGCCACAAGGCTGAGCAGCGCGGCCCGTACGCACATCCTTGACCTCTTTCGCCGCAACCTGCAGCGACTCAAAGTTGCCGGGGTGCGGGTGCTCATCGGGAGTGATCGCTACCGCGAGAACTCGGTCAGCGAGACACTGGCACTCCGAACGCTGGGGGTGTTCTCCGATCGGGAGCTGCTGCCGATGGGGAGCATCGTGACGTGCATGAAGCAAGGAATAGTGCTTCCGTGAGCAGCGCCGGTTACGGCACGGCCTTGAAGACGCCGACCGCCCCCTTCGTGGCGTCGGCGAACGCATGCGTGACGAATGGATATTCCCCAGGCTCCTTGAGCCGAATCTCGAAGACGGAACCACCGCCAACCGGCACGGCCACCGTCTGCACGCCGGACAACGAACTGCTTGACGCGCCGTCCAGAAATACGCGCTCGAAGATTCCGCCGACCACGTGAAACGACGACACACGATTCGGACCGGCATTCACGAGATAGATGCGAATAAGCTCATTGACCTTCACGGCGATGGGATGCGTTGCATACTGGGACGCGCGGCCGTTGAATGCGACGATGTCGGGTGAGAGGCTCAAAAGTCGATCCCACGCGAGCGATCGTGGGGCGCCGCCGCTGTCGGGCGTCATGTAGAACTCGCTCTGCACCAGAAAGATCTCCTTCGCTTTCGCACGCGGCGTCTTGGGATCAACGATCAACGCCCCGTACATCCCGTTCGCGATGTGCGCGGCCACGGGCGAGGTGCCGCAATGGTACATGAACACGCCCGCGACGTCGGCGCGAAAACTGTAGTGAATGGAGTCCTTTGACATGATGTTCACGTAATACTTGTCGGGTGCAATCTGCGCGGCGTGAAAATCCATGCTGTGCGGCATGGAGGCATGATTCACCAGAGTGAATTCGACGCTGTCTCCCTGCGTCACGCGCACAACCGGTCCAGGAATGCGGCCTGCAAAGGTCCACGCCTTGTATCGGACGGTGTTGGACACTGTGACAATCGTGTCGAGAATCTCGAAACGCACGTGCACCACGCGCGCGTATGACCGGGGCGGCGCGCTGGCATCGACAGGAGCGTTGTCGACATCGCTGCCAATGGCCGCTTCTCCGTGCGAAACGTTGGCTGGTACGCTCGTAGGCGCCGTGACTACGCGCTTCGCGCTTTCCTGGACAGGCGTGGCTGGAACCGGTGCGTTGCAGGCCGTGATCAGCAATGCCGCAACGATCGTGGATGCGAAAATCCGAACGTCGACCATGGTACCCTCGATTTTTGTTTTGCCGAGACAACAGCCCGCTGTTGCATGATCGCCGCGGGGCCCCGCGACCACAATTAGCCAAGACGACAGTATCTCGATCGGTCTCAATGTAGGTCCGATCAGCCGACAGGCTACCTCGTCGCGGCGTCGGTTTTCGCTGACGCTCCGTAGCAATGCATTCGCCGGGGGCGCGCGCGCTCACCGGCCGCCGGCGGTTGCTCGATGCGCCGGCAATGTCTTCATTCCGGCCACGGCTTCCAGTCTTCCACTCACGAACAAAGAAAGACACGGGCAATCCACGCGTCTACGTATACTTTTGATCATGCGGTTAATCATCCTGCTGCTTGGCTATACACGCGCACCAGTGACTCATCAGGCCGCGTTGCAGTGTCCGGGCAAATAGCCGTTGACGTGGTGAATGACCTGGGCGTCCCCATCGAGGTCCGCTACGGACCGGGCAATTCGGACCACGGGGAATTCCTCGGTGTGGTGGACGCGCACTCGAGAGGCAGTTCATCAGCGAGTCGCCGGCGCGCGATGTATCCGACATCTTCCGTTAGCGACCGCTAGAACCCAAGCCGTATCAGCATCCCCGAGAGACGTTCCTTCGTCTGCGCATCACGAAAAGGGAACGCACGGTGGAAATCGATCCGGTCTAGGTGGCCGGCCCGAGCGCGAACCGATGCGGCCCAAATCTTTGCGCGAGCCTCGTCACCGTTCAGACCGTGGGCCGCCGCCGCGATCATTTCGATCAGCGGATGGGCGCCGGGTGACTTGGCCGCACGCTCGGCCCACTGTGCGGCCTGCGCCGTGTCGTTGAACGTCAGGTGAGACAGGGCCCGTACGCCAAGCATGCCGTAGACAAAGGGATCCAGTGGGCTCAGGACAAGCGCCGAGTCGATGTTGCGCTGGCTGGCGTCAGTGTTCCCAAGCAGAGCCTCGGCCCATCCCGTCGAGTATCTCGCTTGCGCGTAGTTCGGATTCAGCGCGTTGGCCCGTTCCAGCCAGGGAAGGCTGCCTTCCAGATCGTCATACAGCCAGTGCGCCCGGCCCATCGTAAAGTGGCCGAACGGATCAAGAGGATCCCGCTCTAGGCAGTCGGCCGCGTAGCGCTGCGCAAGTTGTGCCGATTCCGCATCGTTCACATATCGCAGGAAGGCGTTCTGGAAGTGGGTGAACGACAGTCCGGCGTAGGCGCGTGCAAACCCCGGCTCCAGCGCGATGGCGCGTTGAAACAATCCGGTGGCCTTGTCATTGTCAGACTTGTTGAACCGATACATATGACGCAGACCCAGATGATACGCTGACCACGCATCGAGGTTTTCGGGGGACTTGAGCAGCGCGCGCTGCGCCTCATTGATGGGAATCCTGACTTCGACGGCACTCGTCACGGCGTTGACGATCCGTTCGCGTATCTCATGTACCGCGTCGATCTTGCCGCGAAACTGCTCGCTCCAGACGATGCCGCGGTCGCTCGTATCGCTGAGTTCGACCGAGATCGACATCATGCTCCCTGAGATCTCGACGACACCGGCGAGACAGTATCGCACGTTCAACGCCTTGCGAACTTCGTCAAGACTCGTGTCGGGCTTCCTGAAACGAAACGATGAGCCCCGCGCAATCACGAACAGCCAGTGCAGCCGCGACAACGCCGCAATGAGATCCGACGGGAGCGCTTCCGCGATTGGAAACTCATGCTCCGACGCGCCCAAGCACTGAAAGGGCAGTATCGCGATACTCGGGCGCGACGGTGCGATCGGCTCCACCGCCGGAGAACCCTCCGGCTCCGGGAAGGACATCGCCACGCGCGTGGTGATGTCGGCCACGAAGCAGAAGCCGATCCCGTGCACGGTGCGAATCAGCGCCTGCGCGCGACCATCGTCGCCGATAGCTTGCCGCACGGACTTGATCCGGCTGGAGAGTGCCGAGTCCGAGACGATCCGTCCGTCCCAGACCGTGGCGAGGATCTCCCCCTTCGTGACCGTTCGCCCACCATTTTCAACGAGCAGCCGCAACAGCGCGAACACCTGCGGCTCCGCCGGAACGCGAATGCCTGAAGCGCGCAGTTCTCGGCGGTCCGTGTCAAGCTCGAAGTCGGTGAACTGGTAGATCATCACCCGAAACGGTAGCCAATCGCCGAGGAATTCTCCAGACAATCTCCAGACAATCTCCAGTCCGTCTCCGAGCGGCGACGGCTGACGCGGGATAAGTCTGTTCTCGTCACCTCACGCTGCTGCTGCACAACCGCAAATTTGGAGAAGACCTGATGACGAAGGCCCGCATCTCAGCACTCGGAATGGCCCTGGCGCTGTGCAGCGTCGCACAGCTCGTTGCGGTCGCGCAGCTGAGCGCCCAGGCAGCGCCGATCACCCGCAGTGTCTCCTCGCCCCTCCAGTGGGGGCCGTGCCCAGCGATCTTCCCCAAGGGATGTCAGATTGCCGTGCTGAATGGCGATCCGTCGAAGCCCAACGCCGACGTGTTCCTGCGTGTACCGGGCGGCTATACGATCCCGGCGCATTCCCACACCTCGGCCGAGCGCATGATCTTGGTCGAGGGCAAGCTGACGGTTCGCTACAAGGGAGCGGCTGCCGCACTGTTGACCCCGGGTCAATACGCCTATGGTCCGGCAAGTCTGCCGCATGAGGGGCGGTGTGCGAGCGGCAAGTCGTGCACGCTCTTCATCGCGTTCGAAGGACCGGTGGACGCGAACCCGTACGTCGGGTCGCTGAAGTAACCGCCTCGAGCGCGAGGTCGTGCTCGTCCGCTCCCACGAGGCGTCAGTGCCAACGGCCGGCACGTATCGGTTGCGGTGCCACGGTGCGGTGGTGTAGTTCGCGACGCCTTCCAATTGCTGTCGTGAGGACTCGGACTGGATCTCGTCAACGCGACCAGCGGCGTGTGATCCGGTTCCAGTGCATCTTGCGAGCGTGCTCCCTCCACTCTCCGTCTTCCCGCAATACCTGCTTCCCAAGCAGGCCCTCACGGCCCTCGCCGGTCGCTTCGCCTCCGCACCACTCGGCGCGCTGACTACCTCGGTCATCCGCTGGTTCGTCGGACGGTACGGCGTCAACATGGCCGATGCCGCGCAGCCAGACATCGCCAGCTACGCCACCTTCAACGACTTCTTCACTCGTCCGCTCAGGGCAGGCGCGCGTCCGCTGGACCGCGCCGATCTCGTCTGTCCCGTCGACGGCGCCATCAGTCAGTTCGGCCCCATCGACGGCGACCAGATTTTCCAAGCCAAGGGACATTGCTACACCACGACGGCACTCGTCGGCGGCGATGCGAATCTTGCCGCGCAGTTTGACGACGGCTGCTACGCGACGATCTACTTGAGCCCCAAGGACTACCATCGCATCCACATGCCCTGCGCGGGTCGTCTTGTGCGGATGATGCATGTGCCCGGCGATCTCTTCTCGGTCAATCCCACCACCGCGCGCGGCGTCCCCGGACTCTTCGCGCGCAACGAACGCGTGGTGTGCGTCTTTGATGGCGCGTTCGGCCCCTTCGTGATGGTGCTGGTGGGTGCGACGATCGTCGGCAGCATGGCCACCACGTGGCACGGCGTGGTCAATCCGTCGCGTCCCGGCACCATTCGCGAATGGCACTACGCCGACCGCGAACCACCGCTGCGACAGGGCGACGAGATGGGACGGTTCCTGCTGGGCTCAACGGTCGTGCTACTCTTTGGAAAGAATTGCCTGTCGTTTACCGAGAGCTGGGAAGCGGAACGCGTCGTGCGCATGGGCGAAGCGATGGGATCCCTTACCGCGCGCAGCAGCGACTGACGACACTCCGCGTGAACCCGTTGGCACGCGCGCTTTCACTACTGACGGTGCTGTGTAGATGGCCGACAGCCAACGCCCGAGTGCCGCTGATCGTCGTATTGGATGCGCGTCATGCTGGCGTACTTCCGACTCAACCAGATGCGCGAACCTTGCCTGTATAGCGCCAAAGAGATAGGGAAGATTCTGCATCACGCCGGATGGCCTCTCATTCATGCGCCTGTTCATTTTACGGCGTCACAGGGCTGGCAATCGCATCTAAACAACGGGGTCGATCATGACGATAGCTGAGGCAATGACTCGGCAGGAACGCATCGACAAGATCGCCGACCTTGTCCACGAAATACGCACAGCGATACTGGTGACGCTCGACGAGCATGGCCGCCCTCGGTCGCGCCCGAATTGATGTCGATGAAACGGAATACTGGGATGCGCCAGGCGGCAAAGTCGGCGCGCGCGTCTCGCTCATGAAGGGGATGGTCATGGGTGGTGGTGAAGACATGAAGCGCGACAACTTTCACATCCGTCTGTAGTGGGTGGAATGTTGAGCGGATACTACAACAGCAACAGCTCCGCCCCCATGGCGAAGTCTGGCCTGACCGATTCCCGCATCCATCAGCAATTGGCCATGCGCTACGTTCGACGAGGCAGGCGAGATGCGATCTCCCCTGCGGTTCCGATTCTGCTTGCCGCCGGTGTGTTGGGCGTGATTGCGGTCGTGTGGCGTCGATTGGCCGCACCGCGAACGACTGAACGCATCCCGGCCGCGGCGCCTCCTGACGCGGCGTCCGTGGCGGCTCCCGCGACCGGTGACGGTGATCAGCAGACCATGCAAAGTGGTTCTGGTTCCGTCTTTCACCGGCGGTACGAGGTGGAGCTCACGGGAATGACAATCGATAGTGCCGCCCTGTTGCTGTTGATGCAGCGTCACATCGCCGAACTTTCGCCGTCGCTGCTGGCCCATTTTGAGAAGTCTGCCGGTCACCATGATCTTTTGCGTGTCGATGACGAGTATGAGATCACGATGCTTGGGCCTTGGAACGGCAAGGTGCGCGTGGCAGAATCAACGCGGGAGTCGTTCACATTCGTCACGCTTGAGGGGCACCCCGAGGCCGGTCACATCACGTTCAGTGTATCGCAATCGCAGTCCGATGCCTGCTGTGTGTGCATCGAGTCGTGGGCACGGTCTCGTGATGGAATCGTCGCGACCGCGTACGCCACGCTAGGTATCGGCAAGCAAGTGCAGACTGAAGTGTGGGTGACTTTTCTGCAGCGGCTGAGCGAAATGGCGGGAGGGAACGGGACGCCCGAGGTGCGGATCACCGACGAAGTGATGCCTGTTACCGGCGAGTCTGACACAGACATTGAACGCGCTCAGCATGTCTGACACGGGCGCAATCGACGAACAGCTGTTGGCGCGACTGATTGAGATCGGCAAGCTGGAGCCGACCATCGACCTGACGAATCGAGACACATACGTCGCCACCGCCGGCTGGAACGTCGATGCACGCGAGGCAGCGCTGCCGTCCGAGGCACCCGGTGTACCGCTCGCGCGCGGATCGTTTTCCGTCGCCAGAGACATCCTCACCATGTACAGCTTTCCGCCGGCGCGCCTGATCCGCGGTCGGTTTGATCCCGCGGCAGCGCTGAACGGCCGATCGATGCTGCTGACGGCGACATTCCTCTGGATGCATTTTGAACTGCCGGTGCGCGTCAGTCGTGTCATCGACGAATCACGGGCTGGGACAGACGGTATCGAGCACGTGTGGGGATACAGCTATCAGACGTTGGCTGGCCATCTCGAGCGCGGTGAGATCACGTTCGAGATCATTAAAACGAGTGCCACCGGTGCCGTGCGATTCCGCATTCATTCGTTCTCGCAGACTGGTCACATACCCAATCCCGTATTTCGCATCGGATTCCGCTTTGTCGGGCGACGGCTGCAGGCGCAATTCGCCGGCGAGTCGTTGCGCAATATGCAACGGCTGGTAGCCGATGCCCTGATTGCATCAGATAGCCGCCAGCGCGGCGCGACCACACCCCACCCTCGTTGACATGAGCGTCGCATTGCAATGCGGCCGATTCTCAAGCAGGCGCACGATTGACAATCTGTACACCCCACCAGCACCGGCCGTCGAACGCGTCGACCCGTCATGGTCGGGTTGGTGCAGAGCGGAGCGCGGCGATGCGTCCTTCCTGACGAAGGAAGGTGGGCAGGCTCCAGAGATACGTCGGGAAGCAATCGACTGCACGTCGTCGAAGGACCGTGAACGCGTTCGGCGAGACAATGACCGTGCCGCGCAATCTGCATGAGCTTCTGCAGGTAGTCGCCGTGTGATATCCCTTCGCGCCGATCGCGCCAACGGACAGCCGCCGTGCTGCCGTTCGTCGATCGGAGCGATAAGCGCGACCAGGAGTACTTCGCCGACGGGATCACCGAGGAACTCATTTCTACGCTCTCACGCGTTTATGGTCTGCAGTGGCGTCGAGCACGTCGGTGTTCGCCCGCAAGGGCGGCTCGGAGGATATTCGTTCGATTGGTCGGCAGCTGGGAGTGACCCAGGTAATCGAAGGCAATCTTCGTCGCTCCGGTGACCAACTGCGCATCACGGCGACGCTGGTCACCGTGGCTGATGGCATCCGGATATGGACGCAGCAGAATGATCGCGCAGCTGGTGATGCGTTCCTCATTCAACAGCAGATCGCGCAAGAGGTGGCCCGCGCGCTCCAGCTCAAGCTGGTCGTGGGGAGTGGCGATGCGAGCGTTGCGCGGCCGAACGCCATTGCCTGCAAGTCGTATCTGCGCGGGCGCTATGCATTGGGGACACGCACCGAAACGAGCATGCGGACCGCCCTGCAGTTCTTCGAACAGGCCGCCTAGAAGGACTCGAGCTACGCCCCAGCCTTTTCAGGCATGGCTGACGCGTACGCGGTGCTGGGGTTCTACGACTATCTCCGTCCTGTCGAGACGTTTCCAAAGGCCGAAGTGGCCGCTCGGCGGGCAATTTTGCTCGACGACGAGTGCGTCACCAAACATCAATGGTACGGAAATTTGTTGACCGCAGCCGGGCGATTCCCTGATGCCGTCCGCGAGATGGGCGGACCGGAAGCATCGATCCGTGGTCGCTGATCGCGAAGGCCGCCGACGGATGGGTGCACTACCATGCCGGCGATTATGCGACCGCCATGGAGCGCTTCCGACAAGCCCTCTCCATAACCCCCGATTATCAGGCTGCCCTCCTGTGGCAGGGGATGACGCTCCTCGAGATGGATTCGCTTCCCCAAGCCGTCGCGGCCCATCCAAAACTGCTCGCCTTGTCCGGCAGCAGTGGACTCAATATCGCCACGCTCGCCCATACACTGACCGCTGCCGGACAGCGGGCCGAGGCCGAGCGCTGGTTGGCCATCCTGCTCGCGCGCGATGCGGCGGGCCGGTATGTCCCATCGTACGAGATTGCCAAGGCCTACGTGGCGGTGGGAAATGTGTCGGAGACGTTCGCCTGGTTCGAGAAGGCGCGCCAGCAACGGTCGCACGCGATGGTCTTCCTGCGCGTGGATCCACAACTCCGGCGCCTACGGAGTGAGCCGCGGTTCGTAGCCCTCACGCGAGCGGTGCCAGCCGATTGGGCGCGTGTGCACGGCGCGGAGCTACCGCGGTTGCAGGAGCTCAGCATTGGGTTGCGCAGCAGCGCGTCGCGAGGCGACCGGCGGCGATCACTTGCCCGGATGGTACGTACGCTCGGTGTGGCCGACGAGTTGATTCGGGTAGAAGTACACGTCGCGCAGGTTACCCGCAGCGTAGCGCGCCGCTTGGTCGCTGAAGTGCGTTGACCCGACGCGGCCACTCTCACCACCGGCCGTCACGGCTTTCGCGCGCACGCTATCGCCGAACTCGACGACGGCCACGAAACTGTTCCCGGCCACGCCATAACGCTTCTTCGTCTTCGGATAGTTCACGGCAGAAAACGACGCGAGCGAACCCCACTGCCCCGTGGTGAACGGCACCGCGAGACTCGGCTGCGCATCGTCGAACCGATGTGTGATGTCATTGGTCAGTCGCTGAAAGCGATTCACGTCGCCCCATGGCGTCTTCCACTGCCCGAATGCAACCGTGAGCGAATCGGTCGCGGCCACCAACGCATCGAGTTTGTCCGACGCGCTCGATTTCTCGCGCAGCGCCGCATACGCCGCGAGGTCTTCGCTCTGCGACGCACCAAGCACGCGGCGCCAGAGCGCTTCGCCCCAGTAGACGGCGAGCGTAGTCGGCACGGAGGTCGCACTCCAGCGATAGTCCCAGCCGCGCAATGCACGGATCGGCTCCGCCAGCTTCGCCTTACGTGCATCGCTCGGCGGCAGCGCGTCGTACGCGGCGAGCAGCGTCGGCACGAGCTCAGCGAACGCCGGTTGATAGCTGTCGAACGCCGCGTCGCGTAACGTCTCGAGCGTGAAGTCCCGTCGCGCGCTCAGCACACGCATCGCGTGCACGCCGCGCTGATTCTCCTCGTAGGCCACATCCAGGTAGGTTGGAAAGCCATCCGCGCGCAACGTGTTCACACCCGCCGCCGAAAACGGCCAGTTGTTGGTGTTCTGGATCCATCCCGATGCCGGGTCGACAACGAGCGGCGATTCGTCGACGCTAAGCACGCCGTGCCACTCCGTGGCGGTGTCGGCACCATCGACCGGTTTACTCCAATCGAAGCGCGGATCACGCTTGGGCACGAAGTTGGCGTAGAACAGCGCGATGTGCCCCGAGTCGTCGGCGAAGATTGTGTTGTTCGAAGAATTTGTGTGCAACTGCATCGTTTCCTTGAACGACGCGAAGCCTCGGGCCTTAGTGCGCGAGTACGATTGCGTGAGCGCGTTCACTGGATCCTGCATCAGTCGCGCGGCGATCCATTGGCCGCTCGATTCGCGGACGATCGGCCCATGTGCGGTGCGATACGTCGTGAAGCTCCTCGATTTCGTGCCGGACGGCGTGCGGACGGGAATCGTGATCGACGACGTGAGCACGGGGCGTTGTGCACTGCCGTATCGGTACACGTAGCCGCCGTCTCGCTTCGACACCGTTTCGGCGTATTCATCCTGATTATCGGCACTGCTCGACGTGTGCATCCACCCCGCGTGCGCGTTGAATCCCTGATAGATGAAGAACTGCCCCCACGTGGCGGCGCCGTACACGTTGAGCCCTTCATCGCTCGTGACCTGCAGCTCCGAACGAAAAAAGAACGACGTGTGTGGATTGATGAGTAACAGTGCGTGATGATTCGTCGTGTTGGCCGGTGCAACCGCGAATCCGTTTGACCCGGCACGATCGAAACGTCGCGCCGTCGGCGCGAGTCCGACCTTCGCCGCCGAATGCGTCGTGTCGCCGTAGAATTCCCGCAGACTGTCGAGCGAGATCCGTTCGATGTCTCCGCCGATGCTCCCTTCGCTGAAGGCGAGCGGCATCCACGGCTCGAAGTGCGTGAGCACCTCGGGCTTCACATCGGGGTGCGTCTGCAGGTAGTAGTTGAGACCATCGGCCCACGCAGTCATCAACGCGTGCAGCCAAGGCGGACTTTCGATGAACTGCCGCTTCAGGTCGGTGGAGTCGATGAAGAGCCGCATGCGCAGGTCCTGCCACACCGCCTGCTCACCATCCGCTTCGGCCGTGCGTCCCAGGGCGGTGAGGTAGTTCCGCTCGATGCGGTGGAAGTCGTCTTCTGCCTGCGCATAAATCATACCGAACACCGCATCGGCGTCCGTCGGCCCATGCACGTGCGCCACGCCCCACTCGTCGCGTACGATCGTGACGCGTTCCGCCTGCGCCTGCCAACGCGCCACGTTCGGGTCCGCCGTGCGCGCCGAACAGCTGAGTAGAAGCGGCAGCGTGAGTGCCGCGAGGTGGCGGGCTGGGAATCGCGGCGTGAGTCGCATGGTAGATTCGACGGGTGACAACGTTTTGGGCGAGCGGAGGTGACTCGTGGCGAGACCGTCACCAGTCACCGGAAAGCAGAATATGCACCGTCGCCACCGTCTCGTGGCGAGCCGGCCGTCGGACGCGCCGCCATTGCGGCGTCCGCCCACGCGTTTATGACCTCGCGTCCAGAAATGACAGCCGCGGAGGTTCGGTCAAACGCTGACCACGGCCCCTGACCTGCTACAGACGTAAACTCATCGGTTCACCCACGCACGCCGGCTCCGCCTCGGCCCATGTGGAAGTCAACGTGATCGTGTTGCGCGGAAAGAGGCAGAGGACGGTCGAGCCACCATGACGAATGGGCCGTCAGCGCCTTCGAATCAACGGCATGTGAGTGCGATGATAGTCGTTGGGACTCCAGTAGATGGTCGCACAGGCGCCGTCTGTGAACAGACTCGCGAGCCCCTCGTCTACGCTCGCCGTTGATGCAGCCACGCTGACTCAGCGCACCGTCTACTGGGCAGACAACGTGCGCATCGGCACGTGGCCACGCATCGGTAGACAGCGCACGCGTAAAACATCGTTGAACGTCGCGTCGTGGGCGATATCGGGATCGGCCGCTTCCACCGAGTTGACGGCGTACTGCGCAACGAACCAACGGATCACCGCGGTGGTGAGCCGACCCCCACGCGCACCGGCACCGGGCCCAGCGAGGAACGTGAGCGCCTGTTTGGGAGCAGATAATGCAACCGGACGGTCAGCGGCGTGGACATGACGCAGGAAACGTGGCGACTCGGTATGCGTCGCGTGACGAACGACGACGACGTGATCGTGGTGCGCCAGCGTTGGTAGCATCGGCACGCGTGCGGCCGCCCTGCCGGGTGCGCGCTTCCGGCCAACATCCGGCCAACATCCGGCCTACGTTGGCACCGGTATCACGGCGAGTGCGGGCAGAGCCGCACATCACGAAGGTCCGGGCGCGACGCATTTTGCTGATCGTCGACAGGTGCCCGCACAGCGGCTGTCGCCCACCATGATTCCAGCTGTGCCCGCGAAAGATCCCAGCCGCGCCAGCTGTTCATGCGTTCTTCCGCGGCACGTCGCTCCGCCCACGTGCGCGTCATCTGCTGCTCAAGGGTCAGACAATCTGTCGCGCTGAGCCGTGTGGCCGCGGCTCGCAACGCCGGCAACGCATCGGCCGAAAGTCCGGCGTGATACGCCGCGTCAAACGGCCTTCCGTGCGCCGCGCGCGCCGCGTTCACGCGCACGACAACGCCTTCGAGATTGACCACATTGAGCATCGCCACCCACGCCACCGTCACCAACAGCGTTGCCGGCGCGAAGTGCTGCGACTGTCCTCGCAGGATCGAGGCGGAAAACGCGACCAGTGCGGCGACCACCCACACCATGACGGCACTGGCCATGCCACGGTCGACGGTGAGACCGAACTCGCTCACGTACAGCGACATGCGGACAATCGCCGACACGAGCGTCGCCGCCACGAGCACCACCAGCACGGCGCCGGCGACATGATAGCGACGGCGAGCGACGGCATCGTTGGGATCCAGCAACCAGTCGGCGATCACCAGGGTGGCCAGCACGACGGCGGACGCACCGACCATCTGAAAGAATCCTTCGCGAGCGTAGTTGGCGACGGTTAGTCCCTGCGTGGCCATGAGGAACGCCGCGCCACCGAAGAGCACGCGTGCCTGAGTGGCGAGGAACAGGGCGACGATTGCCATGAGCGCGTAGAGCCCGACGGACACGCTGGCGAAGACCAGTGCGGGGGAACGGAGCTGAGTGACTGGGGCGCGAATCGGGTCGCCGAGCGCGGCGCGCAGCCAACCAGCCGCAGTCCAGGCTAGGGCCGAGGCCACGACGACGTGCCGCACATCGTCGACGGCAACAACGTTCAGCATCGCGGAGAGCAGTCCGTCGAAGACCTTGTCGGACGACGCAAGCAGCGACGTGACCACGACCAGCGGCGGCACCGCGAGGATCGTTCCGATGATCAGCGCCCGCACGCGCCCCGTGCCAGTGTCGTGCCTGTCGTCCGCGGACTTGGCACGCTCGATCACGTCAACAGCGCCACCGAGAGCATTGATGACCGCGAGCACCGCCGCGCGCATTGTTTCGACGACGGTCAGCGTGCGCAGTGCACCGCCGCTGCCGTGCCAGACCGTGAGAGCGCCCATGCACAACACGGACAGGATGTTGATCGCATACAGGGTTTCGGCGTCGTGCCACGCGAGCCCGAGCGCGGCGCACATCGTACCGAGTAGTAACAGACGGCGCGTCGTCGAACCGCGCCCACCCAGTATGACGGCCGCGAGCACCAACTGCGCGATCCAGATCGTGATGCCCAGACGCGGCATCTCGCCGCGGAGCAGCGCATCGCCGGCGATACCAATCGGGAGCGCGGCGGCGAGCAGCCTCCGCGCGGCATCACGCGTGGTCCGCGGCGTGCCGAACGCACCGTGCGCCTGAAGGCTAGGGATTTCGAGAGTGCTTTGTATCACAAAGTTTTTCTCCCTAGAGAAGGGTGGCGACGGGTCGATGACGAGCCATGTACGAATCGATAGACACGGAATGAACACGTGTCAAGTACTTTGTATTGCAAAGTTGAAGACGCGCCGCCCCCGGGATCACTGCCGAACAGGGACATGAGCGGACGATGAGATTTACGGCGATTGGGTACGTCGCACCGAGGGCAAACGTCGACGAATTGGCCGAGGGCGACATCAGGAACTGGTGAATCCAGTATTTCATTATCTCGATGTGTGGTCAGCGCAATCTGCGCTGACCGCGTCGCACTTTTCACGTCGACGGGTCATGCTCGGTCGCCTTCTGCGTAGCCTCTTCGTGGCCGGCCTCGCCCCCGCCCTGTGGGCCACCGCGGCGCGTGCGCAGGATCGCGTTTCCGGTGCGGTTCCCGGCGCCAGTGCCACTGGTACGATTGGCGGACGCGTTACGGAAGCGTTCAAGGAAGCGCCGATCACCGGCGCCACGGTGCGCGTGTTGGGCCAAGAGGCCGTCACGCCGTCCGATTCGAGCGGACGCTTCACATTGCGTGGCGTGCGCCTCGGCATCGTCACGATCGAAGTGCGGCGACTTGGGTTTGCCCCCGTCACTAAAGGCAACATCGTCGTCTCGCCGGCTACACCCGCTGAAGTCGCGGTCATGCTGCGCGCAATCGACGTGACACTCGATGCCGTCACGGTGCGTCCCGAAGCGTTTCCGTCGCAGATGGCGGTCTCGACACCTATGTCGACGCAAGCGTACGACGCCGAAGAGGTCCGTCGTCAGCCGGGCGCGCAGGAAGACGTACTGCGTGCCGTCGCGATTGCCCCCGGCGTGGGCGTGACCAGCGCTGGCCGTAACGGCGTCGCTGTCGGCCGGTGGATTCGGCGCGCAATTGGGCGACCGCACGTCGTCCGCCACGACGCTCACGGTGCGCGAAGGTAATCGCGAACGAATTGCCGGCGCACTCAATGTCGCCGCGACGCAGTACGGCGCACTCATCGAAGGTCCACTCGGCAAGAATGCGTCCTTCTTTGCGCTTGTGCGCAAGCGCTATCTCGATCTGCTGTTCAAGGCGTTCGGGTTCAGCTTCATTCCGTCGTACACAGACGCGACCGTGAAAGTGGTATGGCGTCCAGCCACGCGAGACGCATTCAGTTTTCTCACCATCGCGGCGCGCCGCACCATTTCGTTCGACAACTCGACCGACTTAGGGACGGGTGACCAACTCGCAGGTCGTGAATCCCGGACCAGAGCAGTACTTCAGCGGGATCACTTGGAAACGCCTGCTGAGCCGAGGCATCGCGACGACAACATTGGGTCGCACATGGACGCGCTACGCGACCGCGCAGCGGGACTCGTTGTTGGTCCCGATTCTCGAGAGTCATTCGGCCGAAGGCGAGAACACCCGGCGCGCCGATGTGACATGGCTCGCGGGGAACGGCGGAGAGATCGAGACCGGAACGATCTTCAAGTATGCGAGTGACCTACGCTACGATGCCACGCTGGCCGGTTTCACGCGTCGCGATACGCGCGGCGTTCCGCAGCCGCTACGCGTCGACACGAGCTTCAGCGCATGGCGCAATGGGACGTATCTGCAGGCGGCGTGGCAAGCGGTGCCGCGGCTCCGGCTGTCGGTCGGCGTGCGCAACGACTGGTACGGATTTCTCGACAACGCCGTACGATTCGCGCCACGCGTCAGCGCGTCGTTGCGCGTTGATCCGGTCACCACGTTGACGTTGGCCGGCGGCCGCAATTGGCAAGCGCCGAGCTACATCTGGCTGGTTGGTGACCCGCAGAACGCACAGCGCCTGAAGCCGTTTCGCGCCGATCAAGTCGTGGCCGGTGTGACGCGGCTCGTTGGCAGCGACGTCAAGGTGCAGCTCGAGGTGTACGGGACGCGCTATACCGACGCTCCGGCGCGACGATTTTGGCCGCAGACGGTGTTGAGCCCGAGCGGATTCGACGATGCGATATCCGAACTTCCGTGTTGAGTACGAGCCTCAATCGCACGCGCTTCACGGGGATCAACGGCACGTCCACGCGCAGCGCATTCGATTCTCCGGAGACGGCAAATGGCGTGTTGGGATGGCGCCCCAATTCAACGTGGGAAGTCGCGACGCGCCTGCGCGGCGCCACCGGATTGCCGTTCACCCCGTTCGTCACCACGGGATCACTCGCTGGTACGTTGGACTTCACGCGCTACAACGCCCAGCGTGTCGGAACATTTCTTGCGGCCGACGGGCGTGTCGATCGACGCGTCGTCATGGGTCGCACGCAGTTCATCGCCTTTGTCGATCTGCAGAACTTCGAATTCTGACGCGACGGAGAGAGCGGCGGACGGCGCGCATGTCCACGAACAGTCCCTCCCCGTTGGCCTCGCGCGTAAACGGCCCGTCAGTAGGCTTCGCGCAACTTGATCCCGAACATCTTTCTGAATGTGTTCTCGGTCATCAGCTCGTTGCTGTAAACGCCGATCCCGGACGTCCAATCTTCCTCACCAGTGTCCTTTCGCGTGCCGGTCACGTGGTGGAGGGAGTGGATCAGTTCGTGCGCGAGAACGAGGAAGGACTGTGTCGCCTCTCCCTTGCCGGTCAGGATCTGGGCGTTGGTGTATTTCATCAGCGATACGGTCCCCGTCGCGTTGCCAGCGGCGATGATGTCGATCGCTTCGGCGCAGCTGCCGCCCGCCGGATGATAGGGGCATCCGGGCACGTTGTGCGACGCGTGCGCTGAAGCCTTGAGCGACTTCTCGACGCCCACGCCGGTGAACGCCATCTTGAAACCAGACTGGGTGTATTCCATCGACGTGGGCACGATGACGACATTGATGCCGGTATCGAATTTGACTTTTCTTGCCTCCTCGCCGGTGGTCGCCATGGCCGCCCTTGCTCGCGGGCGCGCGGTGGCAATACTGCTCAGCAGTGTCTTGCCGATAACCTTGGTGGAGATACGCCGCAGGTCCTCAAGCACGTTCGAGACAAAGAATGGCTTTTGCTTCGGGTCGTACTGCACCGCGAAGCCAGGAAACTCGGGCAGCTTGGCCCTTGTCGTAGACATCTTCAGCGTTCCTCGCATGTGGTGATGATCGGGACAAAACTTACGTACGCGCCATTTTCGCCGAAATGTCGGTCTTCCGCAAGCATATCATCTGGCAACGAATTGCCGAACTGGCCGCGAGACTGGCACAGAAGCCGATGCAGTGACGCCTGAGCTGGTCGGTGCCATATTCCGAACGCAAAGAATGCGCGTGCACGTGACAACGTCCACGACATCTCCCTCATCTCATCGAACAGATCGTGAACTCCGCCCCAGACGTCCTCATCATTGGCGCCGGCCTATCCGGACTGGCCACCGCGTTTCGGCTACGCCAGCAGGGGGTGACAGCGCAGGTGATCGAGGCGCGTTCGCGCGTCGGCGGACGCACGTGGTCGGTGCGCGAGGAGAGGAACGCTGCCGTTGCAGACTTGGGCGCGGCGTGGATTTGGCCGCACCAGCGCTACATCGGTGCGCTTATCGAGACGCTGAGTATTGAGGCGATTCCGCAGTACGAGTCGGGATTTGCGCTCTTCGAAACTGCCGCCGACATCGACCGCTTCGAGCCGCCGGGCGCGTACGCGGCGCTGCGTTTCCGAGCGGGTGCGCAGGTGGTCTGCGACCGCCTAGCGGAGGAGCTGACGGGCCAGCTACGCCTGGATGCGCGAGCGACGGCCGTGGCACGTGCGGGTGAGGCGATCATGGTGACGCTGGACAGCGGCGAGTCACTGCACGCATCACATGTGGTACTAGCCCTGCCGCCGCGCGTGATCCTCAACACGATCGCGTTCACGCCGTCGTTACCGGATTCACTGCACCAAGCGCTGCAGAAGACGCACACGTGGATGGGCGACATGGCCAAGGCGGTGGTCACGTTCGACCGGCCGTTCTGGCGCGAACGCGGGTTGTCTGGATTCGCCGTCAGTCACGTCGGTCCGCTGCGCGAGTTGCATGACGCCAGCCCTGAAGATGCGAGCCGCGGCGTGATCATGGGCTTCTTCACCGATGTCGCGCACTTTGACCAGTCGTCCGATATGCGTCGCGAGCGCGTGGTCGCACAAATCCAACGCGTGTACGACGGCACAGGCGAGGCGGTGCGCGGCTATCAAGACTTCGCGTGGTGGCAAGATGACCTGAGTGCCGCACCCGACGACCTCACGCCGCTACCCGCGCACCCGCACTATGGTGGCGGTGAGCTCGCCAAGGGTCACTGGAACGACCGCCTGCTCTTTGCCGGCGCCGAGACGGCGTCCGAACACGGCGGCTACATGGATGGTGCCGTCGAGGGCGCGATGCGCTCGGCGATACTGCTGACAGGCAGCTAAGGTCGACGCGCGTCTCCGGGCACCGCGATGATGTCGCGCCTGTTGTCGCCCGGCACACGATCAATCAACAAGTTGTACGGATCGATAGCGGCGCGCGAATGCGTGCACCGGCCTTCGGTGCATCAAACACGCCAACATCGATGTAGTCGTTCATGCCGACGGGAACGCCGTGACGCTGTCGGTTTTCACATCCCAGAGCGTGATCGTTTCGAAATAGTCGTCCACCGCCTGCTGCATCGAGTCCGGCGTCGCCACACGAATGTGGCGCATCAGGTCAAGCGTGGTCGCGCATGGCGGACCCTGAACGCGTAATTCGTCGGGGCAGCGCGCCGAGCGCGGCGTCGTGGATCAGCGCCCGCAGCATGCGCGGCGCCCCGCGCAGATGCGTCTTGAGTTCATCAAACGCGGTCTCCATGTCCCAGCGCTCGTGATACAGCGCCGCAAGTTCGTCGGCCGGCGCGCGGGCGGCTCCAGGATCGACGTCAGGAGGCGATAGCGGGTGGTGGGCGTCGCTCCGCCCGACGCGGTTTACTCGATCACGCGCACGACCTGCGCCGCATGGTGGCGACTCGTGCACGCGGGATTCCAGTGCAGCGCGCTCAGATACGAGCCATCGGCGTAGTGCTTCAGGACCGGCAGCGTGAAGGTGGCCGGGGCGCGCCATACGAGGGCCGCGCCCGTCGTCGTCGCCGTGCGCCAGAGATCGATAGCACATTCCTTTCTCACTGAACAGTATTGTCTTTAGGTACCGTCCGACTCTTCCCCCCCCACTCGACCATGCGCCTCCTCACGCCAATCCTCGTCGTCTGCTCCGCGATCGCCACCGCCGGTGCACAAGTCGCCCCCGTCGCCGCGCCGCCGCCTCCGGCGGCCGTGACCCTGCTGACCGCGCGAGCGCTCGACGGCAGCGGGAACGCGATCAGCGGCGCGCGCATCCGCGTGGAGGGCGGCCGCATCACGAGTCTCGACGCGTCCGCGACGGGCCCGGTGATCGATCTGCGCGGCTACACCGTGATGCCCGGCTGGATCGATACGCATGTGCATCTCGACTCGCACTTCGACCGTACCGGACGCATCGCGACGGACTCGGAGCCATCCCTCGAGGCAGCGATGGGGATCGCGCTTGCCGCGTGGCAGACGTTGATGGGCGGCTTCACCACCGTGCAGACCGTCGGCGATCCCGCTGAGCGGCCGCTTCGCGACGCCATTCGCGACCACGGCTTCCCCGGTCCGCGTGTGCTCACTTCCCTGGGATGGATCATCGGGCGAGGCGATAGCACCGGCACGCCCGCCGAACTCCGCGCCATGGTGCGAGCACGCAAGGCGGAGGGGGCGGATCTCATCAAGATCTTCGCCTCCACCAGCCAGCGCGTGGGCGCGCAGCCCACGCTCACGCAGGCGCAACTCACGATCCTCTGCGGCGAGGCCCACGCGATCGGCCTGCGTTCGATGGTCCACACGTATCGCTCCCAGGTCTCGGCGGCGGCGCTCGCGGGCTGCGATCAGGTGGAGCACGCGACCTATGCGACCGCGGAGGACATCGCCACTGCCGCGCGGATGGGGACGTACATCAGCCCGCAGGTGGGACTCGTGGTGCAGAACTACATCCTGAACAAGGCGCGCTACCTCGGCGAGGGGAACTACACCGAGGCCGGGATGCAGACGATGCTCCACGATCTGCCGCTCGATTTCGACATCTGCCGGATCGCCGTGGCGACGCCACGCGCCAAGGTCGTCTTCTCCACCGATGCGACGGCCGGTGCGCACGGACGGAACGCCGAGGAGTTCCTCGGACGGGTCGAACACTGCGGCCAGACGCCGATGGCGGCGCTGGTCTCGGCGCAATCACTCGCCGCGCGCGCGATCGGCATGGGCGACCGGATCGGGCGGCTGTCCCCCGGCTACGAGGCGGATATCATCGCGCTCGACGGTGATCCGCTCACGGACCTCAGCGCGGTGCGCCGGGTCGTGTTCGTGATGCGTGGCGGCGTGATCTACAAGTGGGCGCCGACCGTGACAACGCCGCGATAAAGAGTCGGCTGTCGCAGCGGGCGACGCGCGGAGCGGATCATTACGCCGGCGGCGCGCGCATGGAGTCCGACGCCACTCCCGGTCGTGTTGAGTCGGGGGGAAGTGCAGATGCTGCTCGGCCGCCTCTCTGGCACGATGGGCCTGAGATGTTGCCGTCGGGGAGATCGTGGGCGTTGCGAAAGGGCGGACAAGACCGGGTGACGATGTTGCCGGAGAGCGTCCGCGCCGCGATGGAGGCGCATCTGGGGTGGATGCGGACATTGCAAGAACGTGACCGTGCGCGCGGTCGAGGGCGCGTGGCGTTGCCGACGGCGCTGGACCGGAAGGCGCCATCGTGGGCGACCGACCTGGCACGGTAGTGGATGTTCCCTGCGAGCCGCGAATACCGGGACGCGGCGACCGGCGAGAGCTGCCGGCATCACCTGCACGAGACCGCGGTGCAGCGTGCGGTGCAGCGTGCCGTGCAGCGTCGCGTACGGGAAGCGGGGATCGCGAAGCGGGCGACCTGTCACACGCTCCGTCACTCGTTCGCGACCCACCTGCTCGAAGACGGGTACGACATCCGGACGCTGCAGGAGCTTTTGGGGCACTCGGTCGTGAGCACGACGATGATATACTCGCACGTGCTGCACCGGGGTCGACTGGGGGTTCGGAGTCCGGCGGACCGGCTGGGAGCCGGAGAATGGGTAGTGCGGCAGTTCTTGCAAAAAGAGTGGTGGGGGCCGTACGATTCCTTGCAAGTGAATAGGTAGATACAAGACGGCGCTTGCCCGAGTCATGACCGAGGAGAATCTTGTGAATCAGCACGCGGAACAATGAAACGTACGGACGTAGTGAATCGCGCATACTTTCCAGGGTGTGTCCCGTTTTCAGTTGAAATTCGGGTGAGTGCCTCACCGTCACGTTCGCGGCTGCGTGAGCGATTGGCCAGACTTCGTCTGGGCATTCCATGACGGGGATGAGGTCGGCCCCCGAATGCTCGCGCGCATTGCCAAGCAGACCGGCGTGACGCCGGTGCGGCGCGTGCGGGGCGCGCACGACTTGCGCGCGCTGGTCCGCCGCATTCCGAGGGACACGCAAGTCCGCGGAACTGCTGTGGGGCACGCCGGTTGATCGCGAGGTGTGGCAGATGGCGGACTATGTCCCATGGAAGGGGGAGTTGATCGCGCTGACCTTCGACCCGCAGTCCGGTCCTGAACAACACGGGCGTCGTCCCGCTCTCGTGGTCAGCAACGATCTCTTCAACAAAAAAAGATGATCGCGACGTCGGCGGAAATCAGTCGCCAACCCGGTCAGTGGTGATGCGACCAATTAAACAAGGCTCTGTTCCGTAATTGCGTGGGTAGAGGGTGGTAGCGGGCACGATTTCCCCTATCCTTGCGCTCATGCTCACTTCCCGAAGGCTCGAGAACGACGGTTTCACCACGGCTATGTCTGCCCGCGGTGTCGTAGCGCGCAGGTTCAGCGCTGGGGCCGGGAGCGCACCGGGACCCAGCGCTATCGCTGCTTCGGGTGTCGGCGGACGTTCAACGATCTGACGCGGACGGCGATGGCCGGCACACACCTGCCCGCGAAGTGGCGCGCGTATGCGGATACCATGCGCGACGGACTCTCGACGCGGAGGGCGGCCGAGCGCATCGACGTGGACCACAAGACGGCGTGGCGCTGGCGACACAAGGTGATGGCCTTCCTGGCGCCGACTGAGCAGCCACCGCTCAGTGGCATTGTGGAGGCCGACGAGACCTACTTCCGCCGCAACTTCAAGGGCTCCACGCCGGTGGGTCGAGGTGCCCGAACGCACGGGACCCGTAATGGCAGCGCGCGCGGCCTCGGAAAAGACAAGGTGCCGGTCGTCGTGGCCCGTGCTCGCGTCGGTGATACGCGGGCGCTGGTATTGCCTGGCACGTCGACCTCCGCCGCGTTAGTGACGGCGCTCCGGCCGATCTTGGCCGGGGGCGTCACTCTCTGCACCGACGGCACCCACGCGATGCGTGGCGCGGCCTAGGAGCTGCCCGTGCGGCACATCGCGCTGGTCACGGCCCGGAACGAACGGAAGCGCGGCATCTACCACGTGCAGACGGTGAACAGTTATCAGGGACGTCTCAAGGGGTGGATCGCGCGGTTTCGAGGCGTCACCACCAAGTATCTGCAACGCTACCTCACCTGGCACATCATGGATGAGCGGATTCAGCGGCTTACGGCCGCCAAGGCCCGCGCTGTGCTGGTTGGCAACACCGCCGAACTCAACCCAGACCGATGTTGCCCGAACTGCGGTGCCATGCTCAATGCGGCGTGATTGCCCCCGCACTGTCCTTCGAGAGCGCTAATGGCGGGCCCGAGCGTAAAGGCGACGATAGCCGTCGAAAGCCCGGGTCACTTGACAAGCGACACGTGTCACTATACAATCTAATGGAGCCCCAATGATTCAGAACTTCCGACACAAAGGGCTCAAGCTGTTGTATGACAAGGACAGTGCGAGAAAGGTGCCTGCGGCGTATGCGGACAAACTGCGTGACGTACTGTCGGTGCTGGATGTTGCGACGACGAAGGCCTCCATTCGGTTCCCCAGCTTGCATGACTTACATGGCGATCTGGAAGGGCACTGTGCCATCGTCATCACACCGAACTGGCGCGTGACTTTTCGGCTCGAAGGCGGGCATGTGTACGACGTCGATTACCAAGATTACCACTAACCGGAGCCCCCTATGGCGATGAAGAACCCGACGCACCCTGGCCGCGTGGTACGCACGATGTGCCTCGAGCCGAATGGACTCAGTGTGACGGAAGCGGCGCCTGGCCTCGGCGTGTCGCGTCAAGCCCTGAACAACTTGGTTAACGGGAAGGCAGCGATGAGCCCGGAAATGGCTGTGCGCCTCGAGAAGCGATTTGGCGGTAGCGCTGAGATGTGGCTGTCGCTCCAACTTGCTTTTGATTTGGCCGCTGCGTATCAGCGCGCCGGCACGATTCGGGTGAAGCCGTTCAAGGCCGGCACCGCGGTCTCAGCGGCGGCCTAGCAGCGCGTGATGGCAGGCGTGTGGATAAGGGGCTCGCAACGCGAGCCCCTTTCTGTTTGGCCAAGGCGGCAAACCAACGCATTCACGGAACAGAGCCTTAAACAATCACGAGGGAGAAGTCGGCTACCGTTCGCTTGGTGATGAAATCTGGCGACAGGCGAGTGGGCGCGTCGACGCATTTGTTCAGATGGTGAGCACGGCGCACTCGATACAGGGCACCGCGCGCGCACTTCGCGCATACAACCCGCAGATTCACGTGGTCGCGGTCGAGCCTGCGGAACCAGCCGTGCTCTCCGGCAAACCATCGGGATCGCACAAAGTCGAAGGAGTGGGTATTGGGTTCGTTCCTCCACTTTGGAAGCCGGCCGAAGTCGACGAAATCCTACCCGTGACGACGGATGACGCGAAGGAAATGGCTAGGCGACTGGCGCGAGAAGAGGCCATATTCGCTGGGCCCTCGACAGGCGCAAACGTCGTCGCGGCGCTTCGGATTGCGGAACGACTCGGCCCACACGCAACCGGTCGCCACGATAGTTGTCGATTCTGGATTGCGCTACCTCAGTACCGACGTGTTCCGGATCTGATCCGCGCCCAATGCGCTGGATGATCGGCAACCGAACGACGAGGTATCGGGAACTGCTCCTCTCTCATCCATTCAGCATCCCCTCCCCCAGCAGACGCTATGTCCTCCGATGATCTCGCCACCTCGCGCCGCCACTTCGTCACGCAACTCGGACTCGGCAGCGTTGCACTCGCGGCGACCGCCTGCGCGCGTACCGCACCTCCGATAACGACCGCCGCGCCCGTCGCCCCAGCACCGACCGCCGACTCGCGTCCCGGCCGCAGTGCACCAGCCATCGCGATTCCTCCCACGACAGGTGACGGACCGTGGGATATGTCTTGGCTCGAGCGTTCGGCCGCCGCTCGCTATGCACTGGTGTTCGATGTTGGCGCGTACCAAAACGGCGGCGGACTCTATTACGCGAAGAATTACCTGAACGGCATGCGTGACGGTTGGGGCGCGGCCACGCCCGATGTGCTTCCCATCATCGGCATCAGTGGCGACGCGTACCCGATCGTCTTCAACGATGGCGTCTGGGCGAAGTACGCGTACGGCACATCGAGCAAGACGACCGATGCGCGCACAAGTCAGCCAGCAGTGCGCAACGTATGGTGGCAACCGCGCGAGGGCGAATCGATGTTCGAATTCGGCGTCGATGTCCTGCAGAAACGCGGCGCGCAGTTCCTGCTCTGCAACAACGTCTTTCGCGGCGTCATTCGTCGGGCGATGGCACAGACACACGGCACCTACGCCGATGTTCGCAAGGAGCTCACGGCCGGCCTGCTGCCAGGCGTGATCGTCGTGCCGGCCATGGTGGCCGCGATGGCGATGGCACAGTCACGCCGAGCCGCGTACGTCTACGCCGGAGCATAGACGTACGCCGATGTATCCCGTGTCACTCACGGTGCGTGTCAAGCAACTGTCTTGAATGTCAAGCCGTTCTCCTAACGTATTCGCCATTCCATGGCGTTTGCGTTCGCACCATAGTGTTTAAGGTGCTCGAGAGCTTGCGCATGCACGCGACGAGCGCGACCCTTTTCGGCTTGCCTGCCGCGACGAGTCGCTGATAGAACGCCCGAATGACGTTATTGTGCCTCGCGGCCACCAGCGCTGCCATGTACAGCACGGTTCGAACGCTCGAACGTCCACCACCGATGTAGCGACGGCCGCGGTGCGTTCCCGAGTCGCGGCTCAGTGGAGCGACACCGACCAATTGCGCGAGCGCACGTCGCGAGATGGTTCCAAGTTCCGGCACATCGCCAAGCAGAGTGCGTGCGACGACCGGACCGATGCCAGGTACGGTTTGCAAGAGTGCATCGCGCGCGGACCACTCCGGACTGCGCTGGATGAGGCTATCCAACTCCTTATCGGCAGTGCGAACGGCGCGCTCAAGGAATGCAACGACCTTCGTGAGACTCGCACGCAGTGGTTTCGGATCAACGGCGAAGATTTGACCGAGCCGGTTGCGTTCGGCCTGAAGCATATCGAGCAGCTGACGTCGTCGCACGAGCATCATGTGAATCGCCTGTACCTCGTCCGGGATCGATGCGCGAATCGGCGGGCGGACGACGTCGGCGAAGCGCGCGAGGATGTCGGCATCAATCCGATCCGTCTTCGCCAGCTGCCCAGTCGCCCTTGCAAAGTCGCGGACTTGCCGCGGATTGACGACGACGACGGGTAGGCTCGCCGCCACGAGCGCGGCCACGCTGCGCAGCTGATAGCCACCGGTTGCCTCAAGCACGATCAGCGTCGGCG
>JANLPE010000072.1:0-7400 GCA_031366985.1 Gemmatimonadaceae bacterium | reverse complement strand
TCGGCGCACACCACCACGCGCACGGGCGGCACCCCGCGGTGCCCCAACACGTCCAACACCCTCATGTCCGGCGCCATCAGTCGAAACGGCAGGGGAGGTCGTGGCATCCGCCAGTCTACGACGTCCGTCATTGCTAGGCCGAAGTTCGGAGAAGATATGAGGTGGTTGTGGGACGGATCCTGTTGCGTCATCATGAGTTGTACGTGATCGGCCAGTGATTATTTGTTGCCATGTAAAAAGTTTGCAATAACAGTTAAAAAGTACTCAGTATGTTCCCATGTTCATTGACATCATCCCGAATCGTGCGTCCCCGCCAGCGGTGTTGCTGCGCGAGGCGTGGCGTGAGGGCGCGAAGATTCGCAAACGAACTTTGGCCAATTTATCATCGCTCTCGCCGGAGCAGACCGAGGCGATGCGTCGCATCTTGCGCGGCGAGACGCGCGTCGGCGCCGACGCGCAGCTGGAGATTGAGCGCAGCTGGCCGCACGGCCATGTGGCAGCCGCGTTGGGCACCCTGCGCCACCTAGGGCTCGAGACGATGCTGGCCTCGCGGCCGTCGCCGGAACGCACGTTGGTGGTCGCGAAGATCGTGGCGCGCATCCTCGCGCCCGGGTCCCAACTCGCGACGGCGCGCGGGCTCGGCGCCGAAACCACCGGCAACACGTTGGGTCAGGAACTCGGGCTCACGGAAGTGGACGCGGAGGCGTTGTATGCGGCGCGCGACTGGGTGGAGGCGCGACAGGCGCGCATCGAAGGCACGCTCGCGCAGCAGCATCTGGCCGACGGCACGCTGCTCCTCTACGACGTCACGTCGAGTTATTTCGAAGGGCATACGAGCCCGCTCGCCAAGCTGGGACATAATCGCGATGGCACCGGGTGGCAGCCGCAGATCGTGGTTGGCTTGCGCTGCACGGCGGAGGGCTGCCCCGTCGCGGTCGAGGTGTTCCCCGGCAATACGAGTGATCCGCAGACGCTCCAGGCCGCGGTGACGAACGCGCGCGCCCGCGATTCGGGCGCTGGTCGAGGACGGCGACCTGCCGCGCTCGCGCTTCGATCACCAGGATCTGGGCGAGATTACTAGTGCCGATCACGGTCCCGCGCGTCCGCGCGGTGTCGGAGCGCGTCGAGATTCCGCTCGCGCCGTATGCGCAGTGGCTGACCCCTCGGGCCCAGGATGTCGGACGCTTTCGGCGCGTCATGGCCGGCATCGCATCGCGCGAATATGAGGACGCGGCCGAAGCCGTGCCGGACGCGTTTGGGCTAGCCCACTCGAGTGTCTCGCGCCGGTTCATCACGTCGAGCGCCGCTGCACTGGCGCGATTCCACGCGCGTCGTCACGATGATCGGGACTGGCTGGTCTTGCTGCTCGACGCCAAGCGCTTTGCGGACGATCAGGTGGTCATTGCGCGTGGCGTCACGACGGCGGGCGAGAAACGCGTGCTGGGCATGGTGCAGACGGCCACTGAAAACCAGTGGAGCTGCGCGGCATGCCTGCGCGAGATTGGGGAGCGGAGCTTCCATGCGTCGAAGGGCTTGCTCGTGGTACTGGACGGCGCCAAAGGATTCCGCGCGGCGGGGCGTGACGTCTTTGGCGACGCCGTCGCGGTGCCGCGCTGTCAGTGGCACACACGGGAAAACGTCATGAGCGATCTCACCAAGCCGCAGCAAGTGCGCTTCCGCCGGAAGTTGCAAGCCGCCTATGCGCAGGCGCACTACGCGACGGCAACGAAGGCCCTGCAGCGCATCGTGCAGGAGCTGGTCGCGATCAACACATCCGCCGCGAGCAGTCTGGAGGAAGGGCTCGAAGCAATCCTCACCCTCCACCGCCTCGGCCAACACGCCGAGCTCCGCAACTGCCTCAATACCACGAACCTGATTGAGCGCGTGATGGCACAAATCGAACGCAAAACGCCACGCGTCGACCACTGGCGCAACCGCGAACAGAAACACCGATGGTGTGCGGCAAGCCTGTTACAGATCGAACGGCATTTCAGACGGGTGCGTGGTTACAAACACATGCCCTTGCTCCAAGCCGCGCGTGGCAACAAACTGAACAACTCCATCGCTGCGTGAGCAGCATCATTCCGGCACCACCCGACTTTCAACTAAAGTCGGGACACACCCGTTGTTCATCGACGATAACGCGCGCGCCGAGGTGGGCGTCACAGCGTGCTGTCACGAAGCAATTGACGGAGGTCGTACGCCCACGCCTCAGCATTCGTCGACGCGGAATACAAAAAATGACTCATTCCATCGCGCCCAAACACGACGATCGCCGATGCGTGTGCGGGATTGGGAACGCCGCCCGATGGTTCGTCAGGCGAGGCCAAATGCAATCGACGGAGTTCGTAGTCGACCGCCTGTGATGACGCGCGCAACGGTACGAACTCAGGATGAAAGCCGTGTAGCCATGACTGCAGGAGGGCGCCCGTGTCGCGGGTCGGGTCGAGCGTCACGAAGAGCAGGCGCATTCGACTCGTCGTGTCGGCTCCCAGTATTCGGAAGGCGCGCGCGACGCTCATCAATTGCGTGGGGCACACATCGGGGCAGTGTGTATAGCCGAAGTACAGCAAGGTGACGCGGTCGCTGGTCTCTTGCTCAATGTTGTACGGTGATCCGTCCACGCGCTCCAAGGTTACCTGCGGCTTCAACACCGGGGTCCGGATACGAATGCCATTGTAGGTGCGGACGCCGACGCGCGCACTGTCGCAGCTTGCGATGACGATGGCCGCGAACAGGATCGCAGTACCCGCGACGCGTGCCCTCACAAAACGGTCCGCGGGGACGCGCGAAGCAAGTGATCAATCGCTTCGAGAAGGTGATGAACGCCGTACGGCTTCTGAATAAATGCGACGGCGGGCTCGTTCAGCAGGCGTTGCGCAGATTCCTCTTCGCTGAATCCGCTCGTCAGCAGCACGGGGAGCGTCGGATACTCGCGGCGTAGGGCAAGAAATGTCTGCTCGCCATTCATTTTTGGCATCAACATATCGAGCAGCACGAGCGCCACCTCGCCGGCGCGAGTGCGGGCCAACGCTATCGCCTCGATGCCATCCGACGCTGTAACCACCACAAAGCCCGCGCGTTCCACCACGCGTTGTGCCACTGAGCGCACGTTGTCTTCATCGTCCACGATCAGGACGAGTCGATCGCTCCCCGGCTCACGCGGTGACGCCAGTGCGACGGGTACTGTCGGCGCCACCGAGACACCGCGCGCCCGCCCGACGCTCGCGTTCTCGCCTGAAGGAAGAAACACGCGAAACGTGGTGCCCTGATGCGGCGCGCTGACAACATCGATCGTGCCGTCGTGCGCGCGCATAATGCCCAAGACGGCGGCGAGACCCAATCCGCGACCAACGAACTTTGTGGTGAAGAACGGATCAAACATTCGCTCGAGCGTCTCGGAATCCATGCCCACTCCGGTATCGCGCACTTCGACGACCACGTATCGTCCGGCCCTCAATAAGGTCTGCGAGAACTGCGAGGTGACGGCACTGTCGTCCAGAGTCTGCACCTCGGTGCGCAAGGCAATCACGCCATCGGTTTCACCCAACGCGTCCGAGGCGTTGGTAATGAGGTTCATGATCACCTGCCGGAGTTGCGTGGCGTCCCCTTCGACCGGGGGCAGGTCGTCATCCAGCTCCATGCGGAACGTGACCCGCTTGCTGACAACGGTGCGCAACAAGTCCGCCATGTCGTGCACCAGCTGCGACATATCCAGCGGTTGCACCGCGACCTTGCCCTTGCCGGCGTAGGCGAGCATCTGCTTCGTGAGATCCGCGGCACGATGCGCCGACGTTTCGATCTGGGAGAGCGCGAGCATCACCGGTGGCGCCAGCGGCCGTTCCTCCTTCGCGAGCTCCGCGTTCGCGAGGATGCCGACGAGCAGATTATTGAAATCATGGGCGATGCCGCCGGCAAGCATCCCCAGACTCTCGAGCTTCTGGGCCTGTTGCATGCGCGACTCCGCCATCTGGCGCTCCTCCTCCTGTCCCTTTCGTTCCGTAACATCGCGAGCGATGCCCGCCGTACCGGTCACAGCGCCGTCGGCGTCGAAAATCGGCGTGACGGTTGTCTCAAAATTCCGCGTCTGCGCGTGCAACACAAACTCCCGATCGAATGTCATGGCCCGCCGGCCCACGAGTACTTGCTGGTCTTGCGCGCGAAAAACTGAGCCAATCGCTTCGCCAAACAGATCCTCGACAGTCCGACCGCTTATCTCGTCGACCGCACGTCCGAGCTTACGCGCAAACCCTGAATTCACGGCGACCATGCGACTATCTAGGTCTCGCACCCACATGGAGTCCGGGCAGTTGTCGAGGATCGCCTGCTGCTGACGAGAGCTGGCCACCAGCGCGTCGCTGCTGGCGCGAAGCTGCAGCTCGGAGCCTTGCAGCTGCCCCAATTGCACCAACAACAGTGACTGATCGCGCCCGAGTTGCAGCTTTTGCCACGCATCGCCGAGTGATTGCGCGCGGAGGAGATGGGCCCAGTAGCCGCACAGCGAGACCTGGACCAGCGCGATGCCAAAATGAAAGAACAGTTTTGTAAAGCCGACGTACGCTTCGGGAAAGAAGTGCACGGGCATCCCGCTATTCTGGAGCGCGGCGAAGATGCTGTGTTGCGCAATAATAAGGAGCGCCCCGGGCCACATGCAGACCCAGTCCTGATACACGATCATCATCGTGAACGCCGTGAAATACCAGAAATGCTGCTCGCTCTGGCCGTACAGCTGGTAAATGTGCAACGCCACGAACGCCTGTTGCGCCACGCAAGCGTACGCGCGGGTGAAGAAGGTGCGCGGCCAGAGCAGTCTCGCCAACATAAAAGTCGCACACGCGCCGCCGCCAAGCGCAAGCGTGGCGAGCCAAGTCCCGTGGTAGAGCGCCAATAACAGCGCGAGCGCCATGTGTGAGACCAGGAACCACACCATCAGTCGGTCACCGCGCGCGTAGATCGCGTCCATGATCGCCCGTTCTTCGGCCCAATCGAACCCGTGCGAGCTCGAGGGTCGTAGATCGTCGATGCGTGAATGCGCAATCAACGATTGCAGCGGTGCAGGCACCACGGGACGCTCCGGCGGAGTATGGTCAACATTGGTGAGTGCGCACCGGACATCTGGCAACGTCGCCATGGACAAAGTATCACGTGCGCTAAAGCTTCGCACCTTTGCCAATCTGCTCCTTCAATTCCTCGAACCAGTTGGTCACGTAAATCAGTCGCTCGCGCGACGCGCCGCTGCTCGCCGCGTCGCCGTCGGCATAGGCAGAACGAATCATGAGAAACTCGCTGTCGTCCTTCGTCACGTCGAAACCTTGCTGGCCTAGATGAGGTTGAATGCAGTTGGGCACCGTGAAGAGGATCTGCTGCGAACGCACGGTGAACGACGGCGTGGTGCCGATCGTCGCCGCCACCATCGCGTTCGCGCCATTGCTGTAGAACATACCCCGGCAGCTGTGCGACTACGCGGGATCGCTCCCGCCCGTGGTCGATATCTGCCAGCAGCCGTCGTTGATGTTGGGCAACGGCCGCACGTACACCTGCTCGCTCTTCGACTCGTCGGGCGACAGCACGGGATGTCGTTCGTCCGTTGGCGTAGCTAGCCGCGGAACGGACGGCGAATCGCCGACGCGACGGGCGACGATATCTGCCTGTCTTGACGATGGTGAGTCAGGTCGTCGACCGCGTACACGGTAGGTCAGCAGTCTGCCTAGCAATGACGGACGTCGTAGACTGGCGGATGCCACGACCTCCCCTGCCGTTTCGACTGATGGCGCCGGACATGAGGGTGTTGGACGTGTTGGGGCACCGCGGGGTGCCGCCCGTGCGCGTGGTGGTGTGCGCCGATCCGCCGCTGGGCGCCGCGCGCTGGACGGTCCGGTTCATCACCGAACAGGTGCTCAAACACACGCTGGTGGCGCAGGTGGGCCGGGACACGATTCGGGCGCGCTTGTACCGCCACGACCTCAAGCCGTGGCGGGGAAAACACATGTGGGGCATCGCTGACCTCGACGCGGCGTATATCGCGTGCAGGGACGCGGTGCTGACACTCTCCGAGCGGCCGTACTCCGTCCGAGAACCGGTGGTGTGTCTGGATGAGAAACGGTGTCCCTGCATGCCGAGGGGCGGCCCGCGCGACCGGCGCGGTGGACCAGCGAACATCTCGGCGTGGTCGAGCCCAACGCGGGACGGGACGTCACCTGCGCCACGCGGAATCGCTCGGCGGCCGCGGTGGCTCGCGTGGTGCGGACCATGGTGCACGTGTATCCGAGGGCCCGGACCATTCATCTCGTCCTCGCACCCTCAACCGCATCGCGAGCAGGCGCTGACCGATCACGTCGGCGCGCGCGCGCCCTCGTCGGTGGCGACGACTCATGGTGCTCGACACGCCGCTCCACGGGCGCTGGCGGAATCAAGCGGAGATCGCGTTGCGTCTGGTGTCACGGCCGCGTCTCGGACTCGGCGGCTAGACGCCCTCGCGACGCTCCAGCGGCACACCCGCGCGTGGACGACCCGGGCGAATCGCCGGCGCACCACCATCGGCTCCCCGTTCACCCGCCACGACGCCCGTCGAAAGTTCGGATCCGCACACCCGCTCTCCTGCCGGTCGAAGACCTAGCGCTCGGCCGCTAAAGTTGCGTTCGCTTTGCCGACCTTCTTGAGAATCCACAGGACGGTCGTGGTCCAGACAGAGGGCGTCGGATGTTCGTTGCGGTGATCGATGTCGTGGGTGAACGCGGCGATCAGTTCGCCGAGGCTGGTCACGGCGAGGCGGCGAATCTGGCGCTCGGTGCGCTCGGCGAAGAATCGCTCGACGACATTCAATTTCGACGCGGACGTCGACATGCCGTCCTGAATGATCGTGCCCGTCGCGACATCCAGCACGCGAATAGCGTCGTCGTGCCGTGGCGTTCAGAGTCGCGCGTCATCGTCCGCGCGCGCCCCGGCTTCCTTGGCAGGCCGGGTTGCGTCCGATTGAGCGCCTCGATCTGACTCTTTTCGTCGAACGAAAAGACGACGACGCGCTCGGGCGGATTCAGGTACAGGCCCACGACGTCACGCAGCTTCTTGACAAGCTGTGAATCGCGCGACTGCTGGAAGCGCTTGATGCGATGCGATGTGAGGCCGTGCGCCAGCCAGTGCTCACCATCAAGGCGACGATGGAGATGTTCGGGCAGACGCGCGTGTTATCGAACGAAACGCGGAGTGTGGTCAGCGCGATCTCCAGCCTGCACAGCTCGGGGAACAACTTCGTTGCCGGCCTGATCCTGCTGTTCAGCGTGCTGGTGCCGCTGCTCAAGGCTGCCCTGTTAGTCCCGATGTTCGCCTCGCGCAACGCGGCGACGTCGTATCGGCTGTACGCCTTCGTGCGCACGATGAGCAAATGGTCGATGGCCGACGTC
>JANLPE010000059.1:0-53586 GCA_031366985.1 Gemmatimonadaceae bacterium | reverse complement strand
GTACTCCGTCCGTCAACGCGTACGCGCGATCGCCACGGCAAACGCCCCGTGTACCTCTCGAGCGGAGTGCACGAAGTCTGGTTGGTTGACAACGCTCAGGCAAGCGAGTAGACACCGTCACGGAGCAGACATGCAACCGTTTCACTATCACGATGGACAGCGGGACGTGCAGCGTGAAGCCAATTCGGTCGCCGGCGCGGACAAGCTGTCGACGTGGGTCGGTCCCGTCGCCGCCTATGCGGCCGAAGCCGATCTGATTGTATTGGCGAGTTTAGTCGCCGGCGATCTGCGCATTGCGGCACTCTCTGGCCCGGCACCGCTCGTGTCGGTGACCGTGCATGGCGACGACATCTCACTCTCGCTGCCGCGTGAACTCGAGGCGCACTTGACGATCGATGCACCGTGGGGTGGGATCGTCATCAATCCAGCGACCGCGCGCCGCTCGCGCATTGCGGGAACGCCAACGCGCACCGACAGAGCGGGCACCGACGGCAGCATCACGCTCCCCTGCCGAGTCGCGTTCACCAATTGCCGCAAGTACATGACGCCGACCAGCAGCGTCGGGAACGCGCGGCACATCGGCGCAGTCGCTGAAACAGAATGCTCCACCACCGATGCATGGATCGCCAACGCGCTCCTACACGCGGAAACGGCGTTTCTCGTGACGGCAACGCCCGAAGGCGTGGCCGACGTGTCACATCGCGGCGGCGAGCCGGGATTTCTTCGATTCGATGCATCACGCAATACGTTGTCGTGGACGGAGTATCTGGGCGACGGGATGTTCGTGAGCACCGGTAACGTCCGGCAGCGTGCGCGGACCGCGCTCATCGCACTCGATTTTGCCTCCGGCGACGCGGTGCGCATCGACGGGACGGCGCAGTACACGAACGTGCGGTCCGATCGGCATGAACGGATCGACGCGCTGTTGCAATCGACACAGCCATTCCCAATGCAGGGGCGAATGGAGTTGATCATCGACGGCGCGGCGCGACTCACACGCTTCACGCTCCCGCGCGCGCGCGTCGCTCGGCGCGCGCGCATTTCCTCGGCGGATTCGACCGCCGTGCAACATCCGCAGTAGAGGTGCGGTATCCCGCGCTGGACGTACACCCCTTGCGCATATCCCCTCGCCGAACCGACCGTATGGCCATGCCGCATTCGCGCATGTACTCGCAGGGGGGATCGCCTCCGCCCCCCGAGCGGTCCATCTGGACGGTGAACGACGTGGAGCGGTTGCCGGACGATGGCAACCGCTACGAGATCCTGCACGGCGAGCTGCTGGTGACGCCGCTGCCATCGAATGGGCATCAGGGCGTCGCGCTCCGACTGGCCGTGCGGCTCACCGCTTGGTGTCAGACACACACGGGCTGGGCCATCCGGTCTCCTGGTGGCGTGTACGTCAGCCCAACCAACTGGTTCGAGCCGAACATTGCGGTGTACGCAGTGTCCGAGTTTTCTCGACAGCCGTGGCGTGACCTCCCACCGCCGCTGTTGGTGGTTGAGGTACTCCGTCCGTCAACGCGTACGCGCGATCGCCACGGCAAACGCCCCGTGTACCTCTCGAGCGGAGTGCACGAAGTCTGGTTGGTTGACAACGCTCAGCCAAGCGAGTAGAAAACGGAATACGCCGTCGCCGATATTTGGATCATCGACCGCGGTGCAACATCCACAGTAGAGGCGGAACGTCTGCGCCGTGCCGATTGTGTCCTCGATGTAGGACGTGTGCGGCGTCCTGACACCAGCCGCGCAATTTCGGTGAAGGACATCGACACCGCTGTCGTTACCCTCGGCGGATGTTCGCCCCTTGCGCTCACCCCCTCGCCGAGCCGACCGTATGGCTATGCCACATTCGCGTATGCACTCGGAAAGCGGATCGCCGCCGCTGCCGGAACGACCCATATGGACCGTCGACGACTTGGAGCAGCTGCCAGACGACGGCAATCGCTACGAGACCCTGTACGGCGAGCTGCTGGTGACACCGCTGCCGTCGAGTGGGCATCAATGCGTCGCGGTCAATCTGGTCATGGCGACCGGCGCATGGTGTCGCGCGCACACGGGCTGGGCTATCCGCGCGCCTGGCGGCGTCTACATCAGCCGGACCGTGTGGTTGGAGCCCGACGTTGTGGTTTACCCAGCACCGCATATGACCAAACGTCCGTGGAAGGAGTTGCCGACGCCAGTGTTCGTCGTTGAGGTGGCCAGCCCGTCCACGCGAAAGCGCGATCGCCACGGCAAGCGGCCCGCCTATCTGTCGAACGGCGTCGGCGAAGTCTGGCTGGTCGATGAAGACACACGCACGGTCGAGCGCTGGACCTCCGCGTCAGAGTTTCCCGAAACTATGCGCGACACGTTCACGTGGGCGCCCGATGCGGCGCATCCACCGATGATCATGACCGCCGACGAACTCTTCGGCCCCTCACGCGAGACTGACGACGCACATGACGACGAATAGCCGAACGGTCGCCGTGTGCGGACTGATCATCAGTGCGATCGCGGCAGCGCCCGCCGCCACCGCGCACGCGCAACCGCCCGCGCGACGCCTGCAACGTGTGCTCGATTCGGCACTGACAGGCTTCCCTGCACGCGTAGGCGTTTACGTCAAACACCTCACCACCGGCGAGGAAGCGGCCTCGCACGCCGACGACACGTTCAACACGGCGAGCGTCATCAAGCTTCCCGTGCTCGTGCTGGCGATGCAGCTGGCCGACCAGCAGACGATTTCTCTCGCCGAACGCGTGACGATCACCGCCGCGGATATCCGCGGGGGCACGGGCGTCTTTCGGTACCACGACCCGGGGCTGCAGCCCACGTGGCGTGATGTGCTGCTGCAGATGATCATCACCAGCGACAATACCGCGACCGATCTCGCCATCAGCAAAGTCGGCGGTGTCGCCACGGTAAACGCGTGGCTCGCCGACCACGGGTACGGCAACGACATACGGCTCGGCATGACGACTGGCGACTTGTTCAAGAAGTACGCCGCAATCCCGAACGCGACCAGCAACGACAAGACCAACCACGATCGCAGCTATTGGCTTGGCGAAATGACACCGCGCGCGACCGGTCGCATGCTCGAAGCGATGCAACGCTGCAGCGACGGAACCGGCAGTGCGGCACCGATTGCCAGCAAGGCCAACTGCGCCGACATGATCCGCATGATGCGGGCACAGCAGGCGGGGGCTCGGCGCTTGCCGCATTTCCTGACGGTGGCCGTCGCACACAAGACCGGCGACTTCCCGCCGGTGCTCGCGAATGATGTGGGGATCATTTACACGCGGTCCGGTCCTGTCGTCGTGGCATTCTTCGCGAATGCGATTGAAGGGCCGTTCGCTGAAGCCGAAGACCGCATCGGCCGCGTGGCACAGCGACTCGTCGAGCATTTCGACGCGGCGAAGCGTTAGCGCACGGAGTTCGCGTCGTCCATCAAGGATTCCGATACACGTCGCGACGGTTGCCGACGCGCACGACCGTCACAACGAGTTCCGTGTCGACAATCTCGTACAAAATACGATAATCGCCCTGACGCAGCCGGTACTTCTCTTCGCCGCTCAGCTTTTCGCAGCCCGGTGGTCGCGGGTCGCGCGACAGTCCTTCGATTTTCGTGATAATACGGCGACGATCTTTGAGCGGCAGCACTTCGATCTCTTTCGCCGCAGATCGCGTGATGCGAATGCTATAGCGTGCCACGACGCTTCATGTCGCGGACGAGATCCTCAAACGCCAGCGTGGGCTCCTTGGCCCGGCTCCGGAACGCGGCCAGATCGTCAGCGTCTTCGGCCAGCGTATTGCGCACGGCGGCGTTGACGAGATCCGACACGCTCTGCTCGGTCTCCGCGGCCTTGAGTCGCAGAGCCCGATGCAGTTGCTCATCGAAGTAGACGGTGGCGCGCTTGGTGGTCGACATGCCGACAATATGACGTTAAAACGTCAAAGCGACAAGGAGACGCTGCGTGAAGCGAATCTTGATGCTATGTTCGCGGCATGACTGACTCCTCACGGTCTCCAGACAGCTTCATCACCCGACGCGACGCACTCGCTGGCGCCGTCGGATTCATCGGTGGGGCCGCGCTCGCCGGTCTGCCGTTCAACGCGAATGGCCAAGCGGCCGTCGCCGCTCCCGCTCCGGCGCAACCCGCGACACCACCACCGACGCCCGTCGTCCCTGACGACGCGACCAAACTCCTCGGCGCACCGACGGCGCAGGTCGGTACGCGCTCACCGTTCGTGACACCGTCGCGTACACCGTTCGGTGATACGGTTGGCAGTTCGCTGACGCCACTGCAGGATCTCACCGGCAACATCACGCCAGCGGATCTGCACTTCGAGCGCCATCACGCCGGCATCCCGGCGATCGATCCCGCGCGTCACACGTTGACCATTCACGGGCTCGTCGACACGCCACTCACGTTCTCCGTCGACGACCTCAAGCGCTTTCCGCAGGTCACGCGGCAACATTTCATCGAATGCTCCGGCAACGGGCGCCTTGGCTATAAGGACATGAAGCCCGACCTCACACCGCAACGCGTGGCCGGTCTGCTCAGTACCTCCGAATGGATGGGTGTCCCGCTCGCGACATTGTTTCGCGAAGTCGGGGTGCAGCGAGAGGCGCGTTGGTTTCTCGCCGAAGGTGGCGACGCGTGCATGCTCACGCGCTCGATCCCGGTCGCCAAAGCATGGGATGACGCGATGATCGTCTGGGCGCAGAACGGCGAACCGCTGCGTCCCGCGCAGGGCTATCCGCTGCGGTTACTGCTGCCAGGCTACGAAGGGAACAGCAACGTGAAGTGGCTGCGTCGCATCGAGCTCGGCACCAAGCCATGGATGACGCGGTGGGAAACGTCCAAGTACACCGATCCGCTCCCCAACGGCACGGCGCGCATCTTCACGTTAGAGATCGACGCGAAATCGATCATGACGTCGCCGTGTGCACCGCAAACGATCGCGTCGCACGGCTGGCATCCGATCAGCGGGCTCGCGTGGAGCGGGCGCGGACGCGTTGCGCGCGTCGAAGTCAGTCTTGACGGCGGCACCACCTGGCGCGACGCGGCACTGCTGACGCCACCGCAACCCAAGTGCACGGTGCGCTTTCAGTACATGTGGAACTGGACGGGCAACGAAGCGACTCTCTTGAGTCGGTGCACTGATGATGCGGGGTACGTGCAGCCCACGCGCAGCGCGATGCTCGCTGAACGCGGTATCGGCACGGAGTATCACTACAATCAGATCGTCGGCTGCAAGGTCGATCGCAGCGGCGCCGTCACATACTTCGGAGCGACCTGATGCGACGATTCCCCCTCACCTTCGTCATCGCGGCTGCCGTGCTCACGGCCACAGCCTGTTCGCGCGGCAACGCCTCGAACGCCACATTTGCATCGTACGACGCAGGTGCCGTTCCCGGCGGCCCCGGCCCATCGGCGCGATTCGCCTTCGGCCATGCGCCAAGCGATTCGATGCTCGCGCGCATGAACCGCGACATCGGTCAGGACGGCGCCGAGCTACCACTGGGCCACGGATCCGTCGCGGAAGGCGCCACGCTGTTCGCGGCGCAGTGCGCAGTCTGCCACGGCAAGAGCGGCGAGGGTGGCGTGCCACCTAACCCCGTACTCGTCGGACGCGATCCGAAGGCCGAGGACTTTGCGTTTGCGAAGGACATGAAGCTCGTACACACCATCGGCAACTACTGGCCGTACGCCACAACGATCTTCGATTACGTGCGGCGCGCCATGCCGCTCAGCGCGCCGGGCACGCTCACGGACGATCAGGTGTACGCGGTCACCGCGTTCCTGCTCGCCGCGAACAAGGTCATTCCCGACAGCACGACGCTCGATGCCGCGTCGTTGCGCGCGGTGAAGATGCCGTATCGCGATCGCTTCATCGTGGACGATCGCAAACCGAACGCCAAGTAGTTGTTCACGCGTACCCGCGCCGAAGCCGTTGCGACGATGCGTCAGTCAGCTCGCCGACGGGACCACCGAAAACCGCGCGCGGATCTCGTTACTCACGCGCGTGATGCGTCCGCTGGATCGACTGATCGGACACCACAACGTGCGCACCCGCGACAAGAGCTTATTGTCGTGGGCGCGCACGATTACGGTGTGACGCTCGAAGCGATGGGAGTCGGCGATGCCCACCCACGTGCGCGCCACGATGGCATCGCCAAGCATCGCGGGATGCTTGTAGTCGATCTCGTGACGGATCGCGACCCACGCGACCGCCGCTTGCTGTTCGGGCGTCGCCGCCGAACTCCAGTGCGCGATCGCCACCTCCTGTACCCACCGGAGGTACACGACGTTGTTGACGTGACCGAGGCCGTCGATGTCGTCGGCGACGATCTCAATCGGCCATTCGAAGCGTTCGCCGATGGAACTCACGCGTAACGCGCGTCGCGGGGCAGTGTCAACATGTCCCCGAATCCTCGCCCTCGCGGCCGGACCGGTCAACCCCGCCCGCGTCTCCCGACTCCCCGTCTCCCTACCCCGTACTCCCGTCTCCCGACTCACCCAACCCTCTCCAACCGCGCGCGCGCCTTGTCGTCGCGTGTCACTGCCATCATCGCCGCGACCACCGCAGGATCGAACTGCAGACCTGCTTCACGTTGCAGCTCATCGACCGCGGCTGTCGTGCTCCACGCGCTCTTGTACGCACGCTCGCTCGTCAGCGCGTCGAAGACGTCCGCCACACAAACAATGCGAGCGGCCAGGGGAATACTTTCACCTACGAGTCCGAGGCGTCCGCGTCCATCCCACCGCTCGTGATGCGTGAGGGCGATGTCTGCCGCCACCGTGAGCAATGGCACAGCGCTACCGCCGAGAATGCGATGCCCGATGACGGTGTGTTCGGCCATGATGTCGCGCTCGAGATCGTTGTGCCGGCCCGGCTTGTACAGAATCGCATCCGGAATTCCGATCTTGCCGATGTCATGAAGCGGCGCCGCACGCTCCACGAGCGTGACGCTGTCGTCATCCAGACCGTACGCGCGCGCCACGGCACCCGCCATCGCGCCCACTCGACGGGCATGACGTCCGGTCGCGACATCACGATACGCAGCGGCACGCGTCAGTCGTTCGACGGACACGTCGTGTGCCCGTTCGAGCTGGCGCGTTCGGTCGGTCCGCGGCGTACTACGCATCGTGGGTTCGCATGGTCGTCGCCGGCATCGACGGCGCCTGAACATCGCGAGAAATGAGCGATACCATATGGTTGAACTCGCTACCGCTAAAACGTATGTGTGACTTTCGACCGCCTGACCGCCAGAGAGGCTCCGTCGAAGGGAGTATGGAGTTGCTACACCAGAGAGGTAGGAAAGTCGTTCGGTCCGGGCCCAAATCATGGATGCGTGGTGATTGCCGCCACCCTCGTCGAGTGCTAAATCCATCGCCGAAGCGCACTCATCTTCGCACATTCCACCCTCGGGAGTCCGTATGATCCGCACGTCGCGTTGGCGGTCCACATGGCGCTCCTTCGCCATCGTGCTGGGGCTTCATGCGCCCATTCTCGCGCTCGTCGCCCGCGCACAGTCGGCCGAACCGATCAAGTTCGGCCGTCTGGCGGGGATCGCGAATGACGGGCGGGTGGCGTTCACCTATCAGGATGACATCTGGATGGTCGATGTCGACGGATCGAATCCGCGTCGCATCACCACGAATGTCGCGCGCGATTTCTCGCCACGGTTTTCTCCAGATGGGAAGTGGCTCGCGTTCACGTCGAATCGGAACGGCAACAACGATGTCTATATCGTGCCATCCGCGGGCGGCGAACCGAAACAGCTGACGTGGTTCGCCGGCAATGACGAAGCGTTGTATTGGACGCCGGACGGTAAGAGCATCGTCATGTCGACGCAGCGCGGGGCGAACGCGTGGGGTTCGCCGCTATACGTGCAGCCGATCGACGGCGGCATCGCGACGCCACTCGGCATGGGGATCGCGCGCGCCGGCATGGTCAGTCAAGATGGCGCCCAGATCGTCTTCAATCGCAATCTGCCATCCGCATGGCGCAAGGAATACCGCGGCAACGCCGCTGCGGCGATCGCGGTGATGAACGTCAAGAGCGGTGACATCAACGAGATCACCAACACGGATCTCAAGGCGTTCAAGACGATGGCGAACAACGTCTTCCCGATGTGGGGCGCCGACGGAATGATTTACTTCGCCACCGAGCGCGACGGCCCCTACAACATCTGGCGCATGTCACCGAAAGGCGGCGCGCCACAACAAGTGACGATGCACACGGAAGGCGGCGTCTTCTTTCCGTCGATCTCGCCGGACGGCAAGCACATCGTGTATCAGAACGATTTCGATTTATATACGATTGATGTACCGAACGGCAAATCGAAGAAGCTATCCATCGCGATGTCGTTCGACCCGAAGGATAACGATATCTCGCTGTTGCCCGTGCAGAGCCGTGCGGAAGGATTCAGTGTTGCGCCGAGCGGCGACTACATGGCCGTCGACTATCATGGCGAAATCATGATCGTCCCGACGGAGGTCGGCGTCGGCGAGCGCAGTGCAGTCACCAACTCGCCGTGGCGCGATCAAGCGGAGGAGTATTCGCCCGACGGGAAGAAGCTCGCATACGTCAGTGATGAATCGGGCGACCAGGAAGTGTGGGTGTACGACATCGCCTCGGGCACGAAGAAGAAGTTGTCAAAGATTCCGGCTGAGAAGAGTGGCATCACCTGGTCGGGCAATTCGCTCAAGCTCGCCTTCACGGCCGACAACCGCATTTATGAAGTCGACGCCAACGGCGCGACGACGGCGCGCGAGCTCACGCACAACGAGGCGGGCGGGTTTGTGTTGTATCAGTACTCGGCCGACGGGAACTGGCTGTTGTACAGCCGCAGCGATGACGAGCAAAACTCCGAGGTCTATCTGTTCGACATCAAGCTCAAGAAAGAGTTCAACGTCACGCACAATCCGTGGAATGAGCGAAACGCAGCGTTGACCCCCGATGGCAAGACGGTGCTGTTCACGTCCAACCGAAGCGGCACCAGCACGCAATTGTATGCGGTGGCATTGTTGAAGATCGCCGAAGACCCGAACGATCCGTTGGTGCGCGAGCGCGCGCGTCGAACAGCCGGCGCGGCAGCGGCCGGGCGTGGAGGCCGCGCAGGCGGCGCGGCTGGTGCAGGCACGGCAGGCGATGAGAACACGACGGATCTCGGACTACGCATCGACCTGAACAACATCGAACGCCGTGCGGTCGAACTCACCTCCGGCGCGAACAGCGTGAGTCAGTTCTTTCTCTCGCGCGACGGACGCACCGTGCACTACACAATTGGTGGCGGTGGTGGTCGCGGCGGTGCGGGACAGGGCGCGCGCGGCGCTGGTGCGGCGGACGCCGCCGCCAATGGCCTCTACTCGGTCGGGATCGACGGCCGTGACCGCCGTCGCATTGCATCGGGCACATTCGCCGGTATGCAACCGACGGCTGATCGGCGCACCGTGTACTTCCGCGGCGCGGCGAACGCGGCGGCCGTTGCCGGTCGCGGTGGCGCCCCGGTGGTGGGCACGACCATCGAGCGGCTGACGATTCCCGCGAACGGCGGCACGCCAATAGCGACGGGCGGCGGTGGTCGTGGCGCGGGCGCCGGCGTTGCGACGGGTGCCGGCGGCGGGACCGTGGGCGAAGCCGTGACCTTCGCGTTCACGGTGCGTGTCGATCGGCGCAAAGAGTGGCAGCAGATCTTCGACGAGTCCTATCGTGTCATGAAGTACCGCTACTACGATCCGAAGATGCACGGCAAAGACTGGGCGTCGATCAAAGCCAAGTACGAACCGTTGCTCAAGTATGCCGGGACGAACGAGGACGTCTACGACATCGCCAACGCCGCGATCGGCGAGCTCAGTTCATCGCACACTGGCGTCAGCGGCCCCGCGTCGATTCCGATTGATCGCACGTACAACACGCGCTACCTCGGCGTCGAGCTCGAGCCGTCCGGCGATAAGTACCGCGTGTCGCACGTCTATCGCGACGGACCGGCCGACAAGGAGTGGATCGACATCAAGCGCGGCGACTACGTACTCGCCATCGATGGTGTCGACGTGAAAGCCGGTGATGACTACTGGAAGATCCTGAGCGAATCCGAGGCGGAGTACGTGCCGGTCAAGACGTCGAAGACCGCCGACGGCGCGAACGCAAAGACGGTTCGCCTTCAGTCGTCGACGAATCTGACCACCATCAAATACGAAGAGTGGGTGCAGGACAATCGCGATGCCGTCGACAAGGCCACGAACAATCAGATCGCGTACGTGCACATCAAGGCGATGGATCAACCGTCGCTTGAACGATTCCAGAACGAGATCGATCAGTTCTGGCAGAAAAAAGGAATCATCGTCGACATCCGCAACAACGGTGGCGGCAACATCGATCAGGAGCTGCTCGACATTCTCGAGCGCCAGCCCTATCAGTTCTGGAACAATCGCACCGGTGCGCGCACATGGGGTCGTCGTCCCCGACAGGCAATTGTCGGGCCCAAGGTCATGATGGTCAACTACCGCTCGGTGTCCGACGCCGAGGTCACGCCTGCTGGCTTCAGACAGCTTGGTCTGGGTCGCATCGTCGGCAATCCGACCGCGGCACAGGTCATTGCGACCGGTAGCTACCCGTTGATCAATGGCGGTGCGATCCGCACACCGGGTTCCCTCGTGGTCAGCTGGGATCCGACGAAACCCAACAACTACGGTTTCGATCTCGAGAATTTTGGCGTGCCGCCTGATGTCTGGATCAAGAATTCGCCGGCCGACGAGGCGAAAGGCTTGGACAAAGAGCTCCGCGTGGCGATCGAAGAAGCCATGCGACTGCTCAAGGCGCCGTCGGCACCAACCAAGCTCCAACCGTAGGCCCGTGGTCCCGCGCGAGCGTTTGTGGGATGCGCCGCGTAGAGTTGCACAGCCACCTGCCCCATCCCGCCGTCCCATTCGTCAGCACTCCCCGCCGAGGACCGATTTCATGGCTCATGCGTTCGCAGGGTTGTCCCCCAGTCTCGACCGAGGTGCGCTGACTCGACGCGTGCTGCTATCCGCCATCAGTCTGGCCGCTCTGTCCGCGCCGCTCGCGAACGCGGTCGCGCAGGGCCGCTGCGGTGGCACGCGTGCCGGTTCGTCCGCCTGCGACACGACGCCGTGGAAAGCACCATTCGAATCGACCGGCTGGAAAACTACCGGCCTCGATCATTTCTCGGTGCAGGCGGTCGACTACAAGAAGGAAGCGGCCTACTACGAAGCGTTGATGGGTTGGAAGATCTTGGGCGACGACGGTAAACAGGCCGTGTTGCAGTTGGGAAGTGTCGGGCAGATCGTCATTCGCGGCGGATTCACCCCGCCGCCAGCCCCGCCCGCCCCACCGGCTCCAGCGGCAGGAGACACGAGCGGTCGCGGAGGCCGGGCCGGCGGCGGCGCGCGCGCACCGCGTCAGAACGCGTGGGATTCGTTCGCGTGGATCATCGCCCCGTGGGATAGCAAGAAGGTCGAGGCCGAACTCAAGAAGCGCGGCCTCAATCCAGTCGCCGACAACGATGGCGACTTCCAGAGCTTCCATGTGAAGGACCCGGATGGCTTCGACGTGCAGCTCACCAACGGCAAGAAACACGCGAGCTACGTGACGACCAAGTCGACGCAGCCGCTGCCCTTCGATTCGCCGGGCTGGAAGACGGTGTGGCTCGATCATATCTCGTTCGAAGTCAGCAACTACAAAGAGAGCGCGGCGTTCTACAAGGCGCTGCTCGGCTGGAACCCGACCAGTGACGAAGGCAGCCAGAACGAAACCGAAATCGGCGACGTCGGCAACGTGATCATTCGCGGTGGCAATCCCGCCGCGGCTCCGGCCGGTGGAACGGCAGCACCACGGCGCGCGCAGATGGGCCACGTCTCATTCGGCATCACGCCGTTCGAACCGGACGCGGTCAAGGGTGATCTGTCAAAGCGCGGTTTGAACGCGCGCGAAGACACGGGTGGCAAGGGTGACATTCATAGCGACGCCGCCAAGTACAAGAGCTATCACACGACGACGCCACAGGGCTTCGATCTGCAGATCAGTAACGCGAACAAGGCGAATCGTACGGTGCGCTGAGGCCCGCTACAGACTGCACCCTGACGAACCCGCGGCCGCCGTCAGTGCTTCTTTCTCCGCGTCCGTCGTGGCGATTGCACGAGCGCTGGCCACCGCTGAACAGGCGGCCGATTTCTCGCCCATCTCGTGATGGACCTTCGCCACGCGGATGAACGCCGACACGCTGTCCGACGCACTCGTCGCGCCCCTGAGTTGCGCCTTCGCCTGCGCCAGCGACTCGGCCAGCGACTCGGCCAGCGCGGAGGACGGCTTCGCCTCGGTCGTCGGCGTTACGCCGACGGCGGCCGGCGCGCCAGTCAGTGTACGTGCGGGTGCACCACTGGCGGCGTCCGTGGTGCCGGCAGGCGACCCGCCTTTCCCGGCCGGCGCCGAGGCGGTTGCACCGCCCACTAGGCTGGACGCGGCCCCTGCGGCGTCCCCCGCACGATCGGCCAGCTTAATCGCGCTCGATTCCGCGTTGCGCGCGAGCCCGGTGGCACGCCGCAAGGCACGGTTGATGCTGCCTTCGGTCAGGACGAGCCATCCGAAGCCAATGACGGCCGCCGTGGTCGCCCAACGCACAAGCGGGATGCGCGGCAGCCGCATCCGTCGACGAGCCGGGCGCATCGCGGAGACCCGTTCGATCGGAACAGACTGGATCGGCTGCGCGCTCACTCCGCCACGTACCGGGGTTCGCGACGCCGGGGCCCTCTGCGCGGACGGAACGGCGACCGGCGTCGGCAGCGCTGTTACGGGCGTCGGCGGCTTCTTCTTTTTCGGAGACGGTGGTGGTGGCGGCGACGCACTCGGTGCCGCGACTGCGGACTTCATCCCGGCTTCGAGTGCCGCCGCAAAGGCCCCGGCCGACGCGTACCGATTGTCCCGCTGGCGATCAAGCGCCTTGTTCAAGACCGCCTGCAGCCCGGAAGGCCAGGCACGATCGGGGCGCGCTTCGGTGAGCAAACGCGGCTGACTGGTCAATCGCGCCATCATGCCGCGATCCGGCCCGCTGCCGTCGAACGGCAACTCGCTCGTGAAGCACTGATACGCGACCAGCGCGAGCGCGTAGATGTCGCTGCGATGATCGATCTCTTCGCCCATGAGCTGCTCGGGGCTCATGTACTCCGGCGTACCGATCACGAAGCCCGTGCGCGTCAGCGCCTTTTCACCTGAGCCGATCGCCTTCGCGATGCCAAAGTCGACGACTTTGCACTGGTCGTTCCCAGCGTCATCGCGCGAAACAATGATGTTGTCGGGCTTCAGATCGCGATGCACGATGTTCATCTTGTGCGCCGCATCGAGACCGTCAGCGATTTGCCGGATCATGCCGACCGTTCGCGGAATGGGCAGCGGCGCATCGTCCTTCAGGACCTGCTTGAGCGACTTGCCGGTGATGTATTCCATCGCCAGAAAGACCAAGCCGTCACTCGTTTCCCCGAAGTCGAATACTTTCGCGACACGCTCGTGATCGACGAGACTGGCGTTCGACGCTTCGCGGTTGAAGCGCGCAAGTGCCGCCGGATCCGCGACCATGTGCGGATGCAGCACCTTGATCGCGGCTTGGCGAGGCAGTCGTACATGCCGAGCGAGATACACCTTCCCCATACCGCCTTCACCAAGCAAATCGGTGATGACGTAACGCTCCGCGATGACGGTGCCGATGAACCCTGCTTCCACATCACTCGCGCGCAGCGTCGTCCCGTCCGTCGGACAGAAGGCGTTCGAATCGTCGTAGATCGTTTCGCAGGTCGGGCAGACTTTGGACATGGACGTGTTCAAGTGACCGGTGGCTCACGTTCGGCAAGGTCTCGGCGAACGCCATCACAGGAGATTACCAGCGCGACCGGAAATTCGCACGTCCCGACCGTCGTGGCGAGGAGTTTTCTTCGTGCCGAACGCTCTCGCGTCGCGCCGTCCCGGCCCATAACTTCGGCTCGCCATGGCGCTTCCCCCGCGACGACTGCTTCACATCCACCCCGATGACTCGGTCCTCGTCGCGCTGACCGATCTCGCCGCCGGCGAGACCGTCGACCATGACGCGGGCCGGTTGAGGCTCGTGACGGCTGTCCCAGCCAAGCACAAAGTCATGCTCCGGGACACCGCCATTGGCGACCCGGTGATCATGTATGGCGTGCTGGTTGGCCGGGCGACCCGGGCGATTCCGTTCGGCGCTGCACTGACGACCGACAACGTTCGGCACGATGCGAATGTGATCGACCTCACCGCACCCGTCGCGCGACCATGGCATGCGCCAGATGTGTCGCACTACATGGGGCGCACATTCGACGGCTATCACCGCGAGGATGGACGCGTCGGGACGCGTAATCTCTGGCTGGTCCTGCCGCTGGTCTTCTGCGAGAACCGCAACGTGCGGGCGCTGCAGGATGCATTCGATCGCGAACTGGGCTACGGCGCGCCAGAAGTACATCGTCTGACCGTGCGAGAGATGACCCGACGATACCGGCGTGGGGAATCGCTCGACATGATGCCGGTCGAGTTGATCGAGAGTGCACGTGCATCGCGTCCGTTCCCGAATCTCGACGGCATTCGTTTCCTCACGCATACAGGCGGCTGTGGCGGGACGCGTCAGGACACGCGCGCGCTGTGCGGCTTGCTCGCCGGCTACATCGTGCATCCGAACGTCGCTGGCGCGACCGTGTTGTCGTTGGGCTGCCAGCACGCGCAGCTCGATATCCTGCGCGAGGAAATCACCGCACGTGATCCCGCCTTTGCGAAGCCGCTGTTCACCTTCGAGCAGCAGCGCCTGGGCACCGAGGACGCATTGATGAACGCCGCAATCCGAGACAGCTTCGGTGGCTTCATCGACGCGAACCGCGCGACGCGCGCGCCAGCACCGTTGTCGGCGCTGTCGGTCGGTCTCAAGTGCGGTGGCTCTGACGGCTTTTCCGGTATTTCTGCCAACCCGGCAATCGGCCACACGTCCGATCTGCTCTGCGCACTCGGCGGCACCACGTTGCTCGCTGAGTTTCCTGAACTGCTCGGCAGTGAGCAGGATCTCATCGAACGCTGCACGCGACCCGAACTCGCGGTGCGATTCGCACAACTCATGCGCGACTACGATTCGCAGGCGCACGCCGTCGGCTCGGGCTTCGAGATGAATCCATCGCCCGGCAATATTCGCGACGGCCTGCTGACCGACGCCATGAAGTCGGCCGGCGCCGCGCGCAAAGGCGGCGCATCACCCGTGACCGGCGTACTGGACTATCCGTCGCGCGCGACGACGCCGGGCCTCAATCTGTTGTGCACGCCTGGCAACGATGTCGAGTGCACGACGGCGCAGGCGTCGGCCGGCGCGAACATTATCCTGTTCACGACCGGCCTTGGTACGCCAACGGGTAACCCCATCGCGCCCGTGCTCAAACTCGCGACCAATACGCCGTTGGCGCGACGCATGCCAGACACCGTCGACCTCGATTGTGGTGCGGTGGTGTCCGGCGAGGCGTCGCTGGAACAGATGGGAGAACGCGTGCTCGATCTGATGATCGAAACGGCCAGCGGTCGCTACCTCACGGCGGCCGAGCGACTGGGACAGTGGGATTTCATTCCGTGGAAACGAGGCGTGTCGTTGTGAGCCGAGCGAAATGAGCGACGCATTCATGCTGTCCGGCCGCGTGGCGGCCGTGACCGGCGCCGGCAGCGGTATCGGTCGCGCCATCGCGACGGAGTTCGTACGTGCTGGCGCGCACGTCCATTGCCTTGACCGCGACGTCGAAGCGGTGCGCACGGTCGTGGCTGATCTTGGAACGATGGCAACAGCGCATGCGTGCGATGTCAGCGATGACGTCACCGTGCGATCGGTATTCGGTGCGATCGGCGCGCTCGATATTCTCGTCAACAACGCCGGAGTGTCGCACATCGGCACGATCGAAGAGACGATGCCCGACGACTTCGAGCGTCTCTTCCGCGTCAACGTGCAGGGCGTGTATCACTGCACGCGTGCGGTCGTCGGCGGTATGGCGGCGCGTCGGCACGGAGTGATTCTCAACATGGCCTCCGTCGCCGCGACGGGCGGACTGGCCGATCGCTTTGCGTATTCGATGAGCAAGGGCGCCGTCGTCGCGATGACGTATTCGATCGCGCGCGATTATGTCGCGCAGGGGGTGCGCTGCAACAGCATCTCACCGGGACGCGTGCACACACCGTTCGTCGACAACTATCTCGCGACGCACTACCCCGGGCGCGAACCGGAGATGTTCGCGAAGCTGTCCGCGACGCAACCAATCGGCCGCATGGGCACGCCGCAGGAAGTCGCGACGTTCGCGCGGTTTCTCGCCAGCAACGAGGCCGCGTTCTTCACTGGCACCGACTATCCGATGGACGGCGGATTTCTCCGCCTTCATGGCTGACCAATCTTCGACGGAGCCTGTACGATGCGACTGATTCGATTCGGCACTGCTGGCGCAGAACGTCCCGGTATCCTCGATGCACGCGGCGTCCGTCGCGATGCGTCGGCATTCGGCGAAGACTGGACCGAGCAGTTTTTCGAACATGACGGACTCACCCGCCTGGGCACATGGCTCGCGTCGTATGGTGAATCCCCAGGCAATACGCTGCCCGTCATCGGCGACGAGGTGCGCTGGGCCTCGTGCATCGCGCGACCATCGAAGATGATTTGCGTCGGCCTCAACTATCGCGATCACGCGGCGGAGACCGGCGCGGCGATCCCCGCCGAGCCGATTCTCTTCGGCAAGAGCACGACCGCACTGGTGGGTCCGTATGACGATCTCTACATGCCGCCGGGTGCGGTGAAGTGCGACTGGGAAGTCGAGCTCGCGATCATCATCGGGCGGAAGGCCACGCTGGTGTCGGAGGCAGACGCGTACGCATACGTCGCCGGTTACGCGCTGCACAACGACTACTCCGAACGCGCCTGGCAGATGGAACGCGGTGGTCAGTGGATCAAAGGCAAAAGCTGGGACACCTTCGCGCCACTCGGCCCATGGTTGGCCACGCGCGATGAGATCCCCGATCCACATACGCTGTCGCTCTGGCTCACGGTGAATGGTGAGCGCGTGCAGCACAGCAGCACCGCGCAGCTAATCTTCGGCGTACCCTTTCTCGTCAGTTACATCTCACAGTTCATGACGCTGCTGCCGGGCGACGTCATCTCAACGGGCACACCAGCCGGCGTCGGACTTGGCTTCAAGCCGCCGCGCTACCTCGCGCACGGCGATGTGGTCGAACTCTCATGCGATGGACTGGGCATCTCTCGGCAGCGCGCCGTCGCATGGGAACGGCGCCCCGGTGCGTAGGCACGCGCGCGGAGATACGATTGGAACGCATACGCCGTGAGAATCGACACGCATCAGCACTTCTGGCGCTTCGACGCGGTGCGTGACGCGTGGATTACGCCCGAGATGTCGCTGCTGCGGCGCAACTTTCTTCCGGACGACATCGCGCCGGCGATGCGCTCGACCGGGATCGACGCGTCGATTGCGGTGCAAGCGGATCAGTCCGAAGCCGAGACGGACTTTCTGCTCGACCTCGCCGCGCACTTTCCGATGGTGCGCGGCGTTGTCGGGTGGGTTGATCTCTGCTCACCGGACCTCGCGGCGCGTGTGGCGCGCTGGCGCGGCAGGGAGCAGCTCAAGGGATTTCGACACCACGCGCAAACCGAGCCGGACGATTTTCACACGCGCGAAGACGTCATTGCCGGGATCCGGATGCTCGGCGAGTTTGGATACACCTACGACGTGCTGATTTATCCGCGCCAGCTTGACGCAGCCGCGCGATTGATCGCACAGTGCCCCGATGTGCAGTTCATCCTCGACCACTGTGCAAAGCCGCCGATTGCGACCGGCACATTGGATGCGTGGCGCGCCGGATTCAGTGCGCTTGCACGTCGTGGAAACGTGGCCTGCAAACTATCAGGGCTGGTCACGGAGGCGTCTTGGAGCACCTGGACGGACACAGAAATCACGGGTGTCCTCAATGCCGCCCTTGACGTCTTCGGCGCCGAGCGGTTGATGTTTGGATCAGACTGGCCCGTGTGCCTGCTCGCCGCGTCGTACGAGCGTGTAGTCGGACTCGTCAACGACTGGGCGGCTCGATTGCCAGAATCCGAACGTACCCTCGTATTTGGCGGGACGGCGGTGCGGGTATACAGGCTGTGATCCCTGTGGTACAGTTGCCGATGTTTCGCTTTTCCCCCGACGGCTGAACTCGTGAACCTCGACCTGACCGACCACGTTGTCGTCGTCACTGGCGGTGCTAAAGGCATCGGCGCCGCGATCGTGCGTGCGCTCGTTGCGGAAGGCGCTCGACCTGTCGTCATCGATCGCGATCCCGATGCCGTCGCCGCCATACAGGCTGAGTTGCCGCTCGCTGCTGCGGTCGTGGCCGACTTGCGTGAGCCAAGTGTCTGCCAGCGCGTGATTGACGACATCGCGCAGCTGAGCGGACGTATCGACGCGCTCGTCAACAACGCCGGCGTGAACGACGGCGTCGGACTCGAATATGGCGATCCAATGCGCTATCGCGAATCACTGCGCACGAACCTTCACCACGCCTACGATCTCGCGCACTTCGCGCTGCCGCACCTCAAAACGCGTCACGGATCGATCGTCAATATCGCCAGCAAGACCGCGGTGACCGGCCAAGGCAACACGTCAGGATACGCGTCGGCCAAGGGCGCGATTCTTGCGCTCACGCGCGAATGGGCCGTCGAACTGCTGCCGTACGGCATGCGCGTCAATGCGATTGTGCCGGCCGAGGTCATGACGCCGCTCTATCGCCAGTGGTTGGACACCTTCCCCGATCCCGCCGCCAAGCAGGCGGCGATTCTCGCGCGCATCCCACTCGGCGCGCGTATGACCTTGGCCGACGAAATTGCCTCGATGGCCTGCTTCCTGCTGTCCGCACGCGCCGCACACATCACTGGTCAACACCTCTACGTAGATGGCGGCTACGTCCACCTCGATCGCGCCATCACGTGACAAACGCCACGGCAGCATCCGCGCCGCTGACCGAACCGCGCTACGTCGTTCCGCTGGTGCTTGTCACATCGCTGTTCTTCTTGTGGGCGCTCGGCGTCAACCTCAACGACGTCCTTATTCCACATCTCAAGAAAGCGCTCGATCTCAGCGACTTTCAGTCATCACTGATTCAGACCGCGTTCTTCGGTGGCTACTTCCTGATGGCACTGCCGGCCGGTTGGATCATGAGGCGGCTGGGCTATCGCAAGGGCATGCTCATCGGCCTGAGCCTGTGCGCGCTCGGCGCATTGCTCTTCCAGCCCGCAGCAACGGCGCGGTGGTATCCCTTCTTTCTGCTCGCGCTGTTCGTAATGGCGTGCGGCCAGTGCGTGCTCGAGGTCGCCGCGAATCCGTACGTCACGGTGCTTGGTCCGACGGCGAGCGCCGCACGCCGATTGAACACCGCACAGGCATTCAACGGACTCGGCGCGTTCATCACACCGATCATCGGTGCGCGATTCATTCTCTCCGGCGTCGAGCACTCGAAGGCGGAACTCGCGACGATGACGCCGAGCGCGATCGAAGCGTGGCGCGTCACCGAAGCATCAGGCGTGAAAGGCCCGTATCTCGTCATCACGGCGATCTTCGTGTTGGTCGGAATCATTATCGCGAGGTCGCAGTTGCCGGAAGTCGCGGAACCCGGTATTGGCAGCGGACGCGGGCTCGGCAGCGCGTGGCGTCATGCGCAGCTGCGTCGCGGTGTCATCGCGCAGTTTTGTTACGTCGGCGCCCAAGTCGGTGTCGCGTCGTTTGTGATTCGCTTTGCGCAGCATGCTCTGCCGGGCACCGGTGAACGCGTCGCCGCCGATTTTCTCAAGTGGCACTTGGCCGGATTTCTTGCCGGCCGCGTGATCGGCACCGCATTGATGTCACGCATTCCCGCGCCGCGTATGTTGGCAATCGTCGCCGCCCTCGGTGTCGGTGCGGCCGCATTCGCCGCGACCGGGTCTGGCGCAGCGGCGGTGTGGATGATCGTGCTTCTTGGCTTGTTTCATTCGATCCAGTTCCCCACTATCTTCGCGCTCGCGCTCGATGGCCTGGGCGACGATACGAAACTCGGTTCGTCGCTGCTTGTGATGAGCATCGTCGGCGGTGCAATCATTCCCGCGTTGATGGGCGCCATCTCCGACGCGAGCGGCATTCAGAGCGCCTTCTGGATTCCATTGGTCTGTTATCTCGTCGTGCTGCATTTCGCGTGGCGTGGTCACCGGCATTCGTTGGCGCCGGCATCATGAATCATGCGGTCACGCGGCGTCTCTGCCTCGCGCTCGACCTCGTCAACGACGATGCGCGCATCGCCGAGTACTGTCGATTACACCAACGCATCTGGCCGGACATTGCGGAGAGCATTCGTTCCGCTGGCATTGTCGGCATGGAGATCTGGCGCACCGGCAACCGACTGACGATGGTGATGGAAACTGACGCGTCGTTCGATGGCGCGGCCACGTCCGTGGCCGACGCGGCGAACCCAAAGGTCGCGGAATGGGAGGCGCTAATGTGGCACTTTCAACAGCCATTGCCATGGGCCGATCCCGGCCAGAAGTGGGTGCCGATGACGAAGATCTTCGATCTCGGCGTGCAACCATGATGGCGACCTGATGGCAAGTCTTCCGATGTTGCGCGTGGCGTTGGCGGTGCCGTGTTATGTCGATCAGTTCCGACCACAGGCGGCGCAGGCCACGCTGACGTTGCTCGAACGACTCGGCTGCCAGGTGAGTCTCGCCTTCGACGCACCATGCTGCGGCCAACCGATGAGCAACGCCGGCGCCGTCGCGGACGCGCGCGCGGCCGCATCGTCATGGGCCGCGAGCGCAGCGCCGTTCGACTATGTGGTTATGCCGTCGGGTAGCTGCACGTCCCACGTGCGTCATCAGTTGCCGCGCCTCGCCGTTGACACGCCGGACACAGACGCGAATGCGGGCTGGCACGCCGCGCGCGTGACGTACGAGCTCTGCGAATTCATCGCGGGGCCGCTTGAGATGCCGACGCTCCCGGGACGATTCATGCGACGCGTCGCGATGCATCTGGGCTGTCACGCGCAGCGCGGTTTACGCCTGGGCGGTTCGAGCGAACTGCATGAAGCCAGCAGCGGAGCGATGCACACGATGTTGCGCGGACTGACAGGGCTCACACTCGTGCCGTTGACACGCGCCGATGAGTGCTGTGGCTTTGGTGGGTCGTTCGCGATCGGTGAAGCGGAACTGTCGGTGTCTATGGGACGTGATCGACTGGCCGACTTCACGTCGAACGGTGCCGAAGTGCTGGTCAGCAGCGATCCATCGTGTCTGATGCATCTCGAGGGCATCGCGTCCCACGCGCGGTCGCCGCTGCGCACGATGTACATCGCCGAGCTGCTGGAAGAGGCGACGCGATGAGTACGGCGCTACCGGTCGTATCGCATCCCACTGCAGCCGCCGCGTTTCTCGAAGACCGCGAGCGCGCGGCCTGGCACGACGACTCGCTCTGGTTCGTGCGAAGCCGTCGTGATCGGGCGACGGCGTTGCCAGAGTGGGAAGCACTGCGCGTCGCCGGCAGTCAGCTCAAAACGCACGCGATGAGTCAGCTGGCGGAACTGCTCGAGGCGTTTGAGCAACGCGCCACGGCCGCCGGCATTCAGGTACACTGGGCGCGAGATGCCGCAGAACACAACATGGTCGTGCGCGACATCTTGCGTGGGGTCGGCGCCAAGCGGGTGGCCAAGAGCAAGTCGATGCTGACCGAGGAGTGCGGACTCAATCCGTTCCTCGAGGCCGATGGCATCGACGTCGTCGACACCGATCTCGGCGAACGCATCGTCCAACTCGCGCACGAGGCGCCGTCGCACATCGTGCTGCCGGCGATCCATTGGAAAAAGGAGGAGATCGGCGAGCTCTTTCACCACACCATGGGCACGCCGAAGGGCGAGTCATCACCAGACGCCCTCGCGGCCGCGGCGCGCGTGCATCTGCGCGATGCCTTGCTGCATGCCGATGCTGCGATCACGGGTGCGAATGCGATCGTCGCTGAAACCGGTGGCGTGGTGGTGTGCACGAACGAAGGCAACGCCGACATGGGGATGCATTCGGCGCCCGTGCATATCGTCTGCGTCGGCATCGAGAAGATGATCGCGACGCTGGACGATCTCGGCGTGTTGCTCCGCCTTCTGGCGCGCAGTGCGACCGGCCAGCCGATCACCGCTTATACGACGCACGTGTCGGCTCCGCGCGTGGGCGCGACGATGCATGTCGTGTTGGTCGACAACGGTCGGTCGGCTCGCCTTGCCGATGCCGAGATGCGCACTGCCCTGCACTGTATCCGCTGCGGCGCGTGCATGAACACGTGCCCGATCTATCGGCGCAGCGGTGGTCACAGCTACGGACATGTCATTCCGGGTCCGATCGGTGCCATTCTCGCACCGGCGGTGGATTTGTCGGCGCACCGCTCGCTGCCCTTCGCGTCGACGTTGTGCGGCTCATGCGGTGATGTCTGTCCGGTGCGTATCGATATTCCCGCGCAACTGGTCACGTGGCGTGAGCGCTGCGCTGCCGCGGGCGCGCTGCCCCTAGGCTACGCAACACTATTTGCGCGCCTCGGACCGATCCTCGCGAACCGTGCTGTGTTCGACCGATGGGGCCGCGTCGCACGATTTGCGCTACGCTCCAGGCGTACGTTGCGGTTCATTTTTCCGACGTCACTCGTCGCGCGATTTATTCCATGGACGCGCGCTGGTCGCGACCTCCCCATCGCGCCGACCGAGTCATTTCGCGAGTGGGCCAAGCGCACGGGGCGCGCAAAGTGAGCGCGCGTGACACGATCCTGTCGGCGATCCGTGCGGCCCGTGTGCCGCCGGCACCCATCGCTGCTGCGGTAGCACGCGATCCCGCCACGCACGACCTGCTCGAATCGTTTATGCGCCTCCTAGTCGACGTCGGCGGTCATGCGATTGTGTGCGCGTCCGGTCAATCGGCGCAGGACGTCATCAATGGGCTGTTTGTCGAGCAGCACGAGGTGGTCGTCGCGCCGGGTCAGTTTGCCGTCGCGGAAAACGGCGCCGTCTACGTTGACGCAACGGACTTGACGGCGCGCGTCGACATTGTTCGTGCCGAACACCTCGTGCTGACGATCTCACGCGCGACCATCGTGCCGACGATGCATGACGCGGTGCGACTCATGCCGCGTGACTCGGCATGCGGCTGGTTCATCAGCGGACCGTCGAAGACGGCCGATATCGAGCAGAGTCTGGTGATCGGCGCGCAGGGAGCGCGGAGTTTGTATGTGGTGGTCAGCGAGTGAGGATATTCCCGACATCTTCCTCACCCGCCCCGGCACGGTGCCCTACATCCGCGTGCGCTTGACGCTGTCCATCTTTGCCGGCGAGGCCAGCTTGTACTTGGGATGATCCGCCGGCAGCGGCTGCGTCGACGGATGGTTCGCTGGCAAGTTACCGGACGACGGCGGCGGAAGCAGCTCCCTTTGCGGTGCGCCAGCCGTGACGTCGGCATGCGCGCTGAGCGCGGTCGGATCTGCCGAGAGGGCCTTCACCCGCGTCATCGCACTGTCGGCGAGCGCGGCATTCTTGACCGCGTTGGCGACCATGTAGAGACCAAACCATGGTGCCGCGTGTTCAGGCGCGGCGACTGTGGCCTCCCGATACTTCGCCATCGCCTCGGCGTAGTTCTTCGCACGATACGAAGCGTTGCCGGCGTCGAGTGCATTCAGCGCCGCGAGCGGCAACTTCGGCCCGCTCTGTCCCGTCGCCTCTGATCCGGCAGTTGCGTTCGCCGATGGAGCAGCGCCCGCGCTGGCCAATGGCTGACGACCGGCGTTATCCGGCGAGTTACACGCGGCCGCCGAGACCAGCGCGACAACCGCAACGACGGACAGACCACGCGTCAGGAAGGACTGCAATGAAGTAGACATACAGAGTGATCAGGAAAGTGTGTGTGGTGGGCACGTCAGGGTGATCCCAACGGGTCCTTGAAGTGACAACGCAGGCAGGTGAGTCGATTGGCCTTCCACATCCGTTTCGCGTCGAAATTGGCACCGTGCGGGTTGATCCCACGACCCGACTGTGCGTGGCACCGCATGCAGTCCGTCTGCGTGTGACAGCTGGTGCACGACGGCAACCCCTGGCGCGCCGCCTGTCCATGCTGCAACAGCCAGAACGGCACGGCCGAATGATAGCCGACGTTGCTGCGCCCCTTCGAGCTCAGCCCCACCTGTACATGACAGCTGCGGCAGAAGACTTCGGCGTTGTGGCATTGCTGGCAGTCGGTCTCGCGTCCCCACGCTTCAGGCGCGTGACGCGCGGCGAAGTTGGCCACGTGAAAGCGCCGTTTGCTCTCGCCGCCATGACACTCAGCGCAATAGCTGCGCGCGTGACAGCCTTCGCAATTCAACTGCGATGATGCCGCCGACGCACCGTGCGAGCGTGAGAATCCCGGCGGATGGACCTGCGCCTTGCGCGGCTCCGCGCCGCTCACCGACGTCTGCGGCAATTTCGCGGGGCCGAGGGCGATGCGTCCGGGCGTCACCGATGCGACGGTCAGCCCGTTCCACGGCGCGACGTTAAACGTGATCTGCACGCCAGCGGCGCTCCCGACTTCTGGCAGCGGCATCGTCGCGATGACATTTGCGCCACCGCTGCCAGTGTGACACGCCTGGCAGCTCGCGCGCGCGTGACAGGTGGCGCATGACGCGCTGGCCTGTTGCGCCTGCGCGCCGTGTTCCTCGAGGAAGCCCGCAGACCGATGTGTCGCCGGCGTCAGGTACGACGCAGGCTTGCCGGCGACGAGACTTGCGACGCGCGCATCCGCATCCAAGCGATAGGTCGACGTGACGCGCGCTGCGTTGACATGACAGCGCGCACAACTCTCGCGCGCATGGCACGTCGCGCATTGCGCCTGCGCGTCGACGCCGTTGGCGGCATGCCGCTGCGCAAAGTCCGACGCGTCGTGCGTTGCTGGCTTCGGGAATGCGCCGATGCGTGCCGCCGTCAGCCCGGTCGCCTGCGTCAGTGTCACGTGACAGGTGGCACATCGGTTGTCGGTCGCGTAGTGCGACGTCGCGCGGTGCGTGTGACAGGACTGACACTGCACCGGTGCCGCACGACCAACGTTCATCCACTTCGCATCCGGCGTCGCGTGGCAGGTGGTGCAGGTCGCACCAGCGGCGCCTGTTTGATCCTTATGCGTGCGGTGCGAAAAACGGAGATTGCTCGCCGTCCGTATCGGCGCCATCCACGCGACTTTCTTCTTGTCGCGATTGTTGTGACACTCGCCGCAGAGCGTGGTGTCCGGAAACGACGTCGTCCTGTCGCCGGTGGGGATTCCACGATGACAGCCGCTGCACTGCGGAAACAGCTTCTCGTGCTTCGCATGCGGGAACCGCTCGGGCGCCTGACGCGCCTCGGCACGTGCAGGCGACGCGACGACCGCGAGCAGCAGGCACGCCATGAGCCACCACGCGCGTCCAGACGCAGGCATCATGGTTTGATCTCCGGTGCGCCGGCAGACGCCGGCATGCGGCCCGTGTGCGCCGACGCCAGACGCGACAACTCGGCATCGCCGAGCGCCTTCGCCGCAGCCTTTCGTGCGGCCGCGCTCACCGTGCCGGCGCCGGGATCACTGCCCAGCATCCATTCGAAGCGCGCCGTCATGCGATGCTGCGTCCAGTCCGCCGTCGGCGCGTTGTTGCGCGACGTCTGCTGATATAACGCCGCGTCCGCGACGATGCGGACATCCGGATTGATCTGCCAGCCCGCATCGAGCCCAAGGCCGACGACACGCGCCGTGCCGACGCGCAGTTCGTAGATACTCTGAAAAGTCGAGGCCGTCGCGCCAATGAACACCGGGCCATGCTCCCAGTGCACGCCAACGTCGCCCTCGCTGCGAGCCGCGCCGAAACCCACATCGGCGCTGTAGCCGGCGTTCACATGCACCGTGCTAGTGACGCGCCACGTCGCATCGCCACCGATGCGCCAGCCGTCGGCGCGCAGCGGCGCGAAGTCGAGACCGGCGATGGTTTCGTCCCACCGACGCTTCGCGCCATGCAGGTCGAATGACAGTGAGTGGACCGTGTTGCGCCACGACGCTTGCACGCGCGCTTCATCAAATCCGACCGGTGCGAAGGCGCCCCATATCGTCCACAGCGCGAAGACGGGACGGAATCGCCGGGCCTCGACTGATACGATGGTGTTGCGATACGCGGGCAGGCGCAGACGTGCGCGAGCCTCGTTGACCATGCCGGTCGACAGATCTTCCTGATACACGCCTTCTAATCCGAACCGCCCCACACGCCACGTGCCGTTCACCGCCATTCGCTCGCTATACAGCGCCGACCGATTGTCGCGTACTTCACGCTGATAGAACGCGCTGATCGCGCTGCGATCGGTCGGCCGCACGCGCACGTTCGCGCCCACGACGTACGCATTGCGGTCGGGCGGGAACTCATCAACCGCCGCCAGTTCACTACTCGTAAATGACTCGTTGACACCCTGTAGCAGGCTCCAGCCGCCAAAGCCTTCGAGCGTAATGCGCCGTGTCGGTCGGACGACAACCGACGCACCATCATAGTTGTAGACGCCCAGCCCGGACGACGCATACTGACGACCAAGTCGCGTCGTGAACGAGCTGCGGTCAAGTTCGACATACGCCGTCAGTGCATCGAACTTGTCGCTCGCACGCGGATACAGATTCGGCTGCGACCCCTGCGCGCTGCGCACGCGCAGATCCGCATGGGCGCTGATCCCCTGACCAAGCCCCCACGCCGAGATCTGCAGATCCTGCACGATCGGCAACGAATTCGCTGCGGCGCCGGAGCGCTTGAATCGGCAGTAGGTGTCGCCCTGCGCACAGCGCACAATGGTGCCGTCCGGCAGCTCGCGGTATTCGAGCGATCCTGGCTGCGTCGCGCCATATGCGACCGAGTCATCCACGAACGGCCGCAGTTCGATGAACCGCATCGTAGTGATACCGCGGATCCGGACGCCCTGTGCCTGCAGCGTCGAGCGTATCGGGAGCGCGAGCAGCAGGGCGAGGAAGACAGCGCGTGCACGCATATTAGCGTGGCGTGGCGGTCGCGGGGTTCCACGTCACGACGTGGCACTCGGCGCACTCGCGCTTGGGCTTGTGATTTGCCTGGTCCTGATGACACGACACACACGTCGCGCGAGATGGTGGCAGCAACAGCACCGCCGAGTTCGTGTGGCACGTCGAGCCGGCGCATCCGTCGTGGGCCGCCCGCGTGTGCGCGGTCTTCGGTGGTGCGCTGTGGCAGCTGGTACAGCTGCGCTCTGCATTGTGATGGTCAGCATGACACGACTGACAGTCGCGCGTGACGCCCAGCAGGATGCCGTTCGTATGGCAGCTTTTGCATTCGAGGTCGCGATGTGACCGATGGGCGAACGGCAGCGCACGCTGGCGTGGAGCGGACGCCGCACTCGTCTTCATCGTCACGGCGCGCGATAGCACCTTCGTCAGCTTCGTGCGCGCATCATGACATCCTTCGCACGAGACGCTGCGATCAGCGGCGTGATGGCAGGACGCGCATTCCGCCTTATTGCGGACGTTCAGGGCACCGTGCGAATTCTTCTGATCATGGCATCCGGCGCAGGCAAGCACTTTGTGAATCTTGTGCGAAAACGCCGGACTGTCTTTGGGAGCAACCGTTGCGGCCGCCGCGGGCTGCGGTTTGACGGGAGGCTGCGGCGTCGATGCGCTCTGATGCCGGACGACCGCGCGCACACGTATGGCGCTGAACGCTCCTCCATCGCGAATGCGAACAGGTATCCCGTGATGCACGCCGCGTCCGACGCGCACGGCACGCAGCGAAACACGATTCCCGATGGGACGCAGCAACGACGACGGCACCGCCTCGTCGCTGCTGCTGCTGTTTTTCACTTTCGGTTTCTGATTCGCCCGCGTGGCGGCCGATTTTCCGTCAAAGATGCCCTTGTGACAATCGATGCATTCGCGTCCAATCGGCTTCCACTCGTGCGCTTGGTGGCACGGTCCACAGCCGACCGTCTTATGTCCCTTCAAGCCTGCATGGAACTTGCTCTTCGCGGCGAGATCGCCGTGGCAGCCATTGGTCGCACACGACTCGTAGGCCTGCTTGGGCGCGGTCTGCTTGTGCGGATTGTGGCAGGCGCCGCAGACGCCTTTGTGTCCGCGGTCTTTCGCGATATCGAAACCGTGCAGCTTGTCTTTCATCTGGTGGCAGCCGAAACAACTCTGCGCACTGCCGTTCGCCACTAGATACTTGCGCGTCGAGTCCATCGAGATATTCTCGGGGATGACGCGCGTGAAGGTATGACAGCCGGTACAGTGCTGCGAGGTCTGACCGGCCATCGCGCCGAGCACGATTTTCGTGTCTTTCGACTGATGACATCCGGTCTGGCCGCACGTTTTGTCGACGGATTTGAAGCGGTGCACTTCCTGCCCATGGCAGGTGACGCACGCGATGTTCTTGAGCGCCGACGAATCACTGTTCAAGTGGAGGCGATGGCCCGCCGTCGCACTGATGCGCTTCCATCCACTGTCGGCACGGCTCTGCACGTGGCATTCCGAGCAGACAGCCGTCGGCACTTTGGCATGCTTCGGGATGTCCTCTGGCCGCTCAGCGACCCAAAAGTAGAGTTGCCTCGCGCTCGCGAAGATCGACTGCCGATGGCAGCTGTGGCATTCGAGCTTGCGGTGTTCGGAGCGCTGGAACGCCCCCCACGCATCACCCATGACATGGCAGCCAACACAAAAATCGTTGTTGTGCTGCATGTAGTGATTGCCGGCGTACCCGACGCCACCGGCGCCAAGGATCATGACGGCGGCGAGACTGGCCAGTCCCGTCTTGTACCCCGATGACTGCTTCGACAGGAACGCCCCGAGCTGCGCGCGGCGCGTGTAAAGCCATCCGAGCAGTACGAGGCCAACCATCACGCCAACGACAATACCGCCCCACTGTAGCCATGTCGGCAGATTGAACGCAATCTGAAACAGCCGACCCACCAACCCCGGGACCGGATTCTTGACGACGAGTTCAGCCGGGTTTCCATGCGACGCTCCGGCCACTTGCACCGGCAGCGAATCGGGAGCCGTCGTGACCTGCCACAGCATCCCCATCATCAGTACAGCTACTGGCATCTGCAATTCCCGCGCTTGGCACTGCTATGAAGACTGCGGAGAAGCCAAACGCCGGGGAGCGCGGCGTGCACTCCCCGGCGTTTGCGTCTCATCATCGGGCTACTTGGGATTTGGCGCAGTCGGCATCGTCACTCGCGCGGCCGGTACTTTGTCCAGCATCGTGTTACTCAGATCGAGTCCCGCCACGATCGCCACACCGTAATCCTTCTTCAGCTGCGCGATGCTCGCGGTGAGTAGCGCTTCGATCAGATACGGGTTGTGCACCGTCGCGCCAGTCATCTTGCCCGTCGTGGGGTTGTAGGCTCCGGCCGAATTGAATGCCGAGCCCTCACCGGTCGTGATCTTGTTGTCCGTGGTGCTGAACTCCGATGGCCGCGACGCCTTCACCAGCGCCACCAGACGATTTGTTTCGATCGCCAGGTTCTTGATGCGCGTTTCGGCGACCGCCTCGGCAACCCGTGCCGCGTTCTGACTGCCGTGACAGCCGCTGCCCGTGCAGCTCTTGTAGCTCCTCGACGCGTCTTCGCAAGCTTGCGTCGCGGTCGGCGCACCGTTCGCATCGACGCACGGCGTCGGCAGGAAGCGGTGACCCGTCACAGTCTGCACGAACTTGCCCGTCGCATCATTCACCGTGTACCGGGCCACGTGGCAGCCCGCACACAATCGCGGATTCGCCGTGGAGCCGTGTGTCGTTTGGATACGCGCCGCCCCACCAGGAATTTCCATGCCCGGCGGCATCCATCCGAATTCGCCAGTCAGCAGCGCGCCTTCCGGCGAGTGCGGACCACGTGACGATGTCGGATCAGGAACCGCGCGGCGGTTGTGGCACTTCATGCACAGGTTCTGTTCCGTGTTGTTCACGTTGATCGGGAACCGGAGCTGCGCGACGTTGTTCTTGGCATGCGGGTCGTGGCAGATCGCGCACGTGATCGTGAGCGTATCACCCGGGCCCATCGCCTTTTCCTTGTAATTCGTACGAGTGGCAACGCCCCAGTTGTTCAGCGCGCCCTGACCTGTGTGGCACCCTTGGCAGTACTTCGGATCGGCCTGCGTGCTGCTCCACGCGGCGCCTTTCGACAACCCCATGGTGCCGTGTCCTGAAAGCTTCCACTCGTCGATGAACGGGTTGTGCACACCCGTGTGGCAGCTGCCGCACCCGTTCGACACGCCTGATGCGGGCTTGAGCGAAACCAGCGGCACATTGGCCTTGGTCGGGTTCGTGATGTGCGTGATACCCGCGCCGTGGCACGATTCACACTGCACATCCTGATATCGGGCGGACTTCGTCGTACGCCACGCAGCCAGCGTATCGGCCGCGCCGTTGCCGTTGTTGTTTACCGTATGACACGCTTCGCAGTAGCCCGCCTTGCCAGCGTTGCCCTGCAACGTCGTCCATGCGTTCGCGTGTTTCGTTTCCTTCCACTCGCCCAGCACTTCGACATGACACGCGCCACACGTCGGTGTCTTCGAAGAATCGGACTGATACCCGACGAATCCGGCAGCGACCGTCGCCGGTGTCTGGAACAACGCCTTGTCGCGATAGACAATCTTCTCGTCTGTGCATCCGTTGACGGCCATTGCTGCCGTAAGTGCGACCAGGTATCCGAGGCGCCAATGAGATTGAATGCGCACGTGCCCACTCCCGCGTTCTGCTTCGTGTTGAACTGCACGCTGTTGCGTACCGTACTAGGTAGACCAATAAACGATGCGTACTGTTACGGAGTAGATAGTACGGAGAAATGTTCATCCGCGCGTGCGAGAAACGCCCGACGTCATTGTGCAACAATCCCCTACATCAAACGCATGCATGGATGCGAATATTCAGCATCCATGCATGCGAAAGAATATTCCCTATGCGGAGTACTACTGGCTCTCAGGAGATATGCGCGGACGTGTCCAGCGACGTACAACGAACCACAAACCGGCGCCGCCGAACACAATGAACAGCACCGGCAGCCAGTACACGATCAGATTCAACCCCTCCGCCTTGGGCTCGAGCAGAATCCACTGACCGTACTTCTGCGTGAAGTAATCAAGGATGTCAGACTCGCTCTTGCCGTTTGCCAACTGCTCGCGAACCACGGTCTTCATCTGCGCAGCAAGCTCGGCGGGTGAATCCTGAATCGATTCGCCCTGACAGACCGGACAGCGCAGTCGCGACGCGATCCCCTTGGCGCGCGCATCGAGCACAGTATCGATGCCTGGCAGCGGCGCGGACTTCGGCCCGTATAACTGCGCGGCCGCGGTCGGCGCGGTCGCGGTCGGCGCGACAACAGTCTTCTGCGCTGAAAGACCCGACGACGCGAGACTGGACAGCGTCGCGCCAATCAGCAGCACCGATTTGATCATGGCGAGCCGCTCGGCTTGGCCGGTGCACCCTTGGTCAACAGCGAATCCAGCAATCGGCTCAGACTGTCGGCGAAGACTGGGCCGATGAACTTGCGCGCGACGACGCCGCGTTGATCCACCACGAATGTCTCCGGCACGCCATATAGTCCGTAGTCGATCGCCGTACGCGCCCCCGGATCCGACAGCGCCGGATACGCCTGACCACCCATGTCCTGGATCCAGCGCACGCCGTTGGCTTCTTGGTCGTTGTAGAGGAAGCCAAAAAACTTGACGCCTTTTGCCGCAAACTGCGTCGCTACCTTCGAGAGGTCGAGATGCTCGTCGCGACAGGCCAGACACCACGACGCCCAGAAATTCACCACCACGACTTCACCGCGATGCGCCGCCAGCCGGACCGTATCACCGACGGACAACCGCAAGAGCGAATCTGCCCCCGGTGCGAACACGGCGCGCGAAAACACCGGCGCGCTTCGCCCGGGCAGTGGCGACGGGATATTTTTCGGATCGCGCGTCATGCCGAACGCGAGCAGCGCGATGAACGGCGCGCCTATCGCGGCCGTCGAGTAAAAGGCACGTTTCCAGTTCATAGAGCGTCTCTCATGCCGAGGATGTCGGCCGCATCGGCGCCGCCGATCGGCGCGAGACCGGCCACGCCGAGACGACGGCCCCCATGGCGACGACCAGACCACCAAACCAGATCCACGGCACAAACGGCTCGAGAATGACCCGTATCGTCGCCGACTGACCGTCTGGCGTGTACGCCATCAGGTTGATGTACACATCGCCATCGGGGCGACTGCGGACGGCCGGCGTCGGCACGGGCTGCTCCTGCGACCGATAGAAGTTCATCCGTGGATCGAGCATGCCGACCACTGCACCGCCGCGCAGAATCTCGACATCGGCACCGACGACGGAACGCTGCGGCTCCTCCTTCCCCCACAGCTGCTTCAGGCGCACCGACAGATTGCCCTTCACCGGCATCACCTGACCCGGCTTGAGCGTCGCCTCACGTTCGTACTTGAATCCAGAGGAGGCGGTAATGGCCGCGGCCACCATGATGATGCCGATGTGTGCGAGGTACCCGCCGTAGCGACGCCGGTTGGCGGCCACGAGCCGCGCGAAGGCGACGGGAATGGCCTCACCGTGCGCGCGCCTGCGCGCCTGCACGCCGATCGCATACTCGCGGAGGATGCACGTGAGTGCAAAACCGGCAAACGAGAAAGCGGCCACCGTGTACACATCGCGAATGCCGAACGCAACGCAGCTCGCCGCAATCGCGAGCGTGACGATGGACGGCCACACGAACATCGTGCGCAACTGTTCCCGCGTCGCCGACTTCCATGGCAACGCCGGTCCGACGCCCATCAGAAACAGCAAGCTGACGCAGATCGGAATCGTCATCTTGTTGAAGAACGGTGCACCGACGGTCACCTTGGCACCGCTGAACGCATCCGCGACGAGCGGATACAGCGTGCCCAGCACCACCACCAGCGTGAAGCCGGTGAGGAACAGATTGTTGAACAGAAATACAGTTTCGCGCGACGCAGCAGAATCGAGATACCCATCGCTGCGCAGCTTCTCACTATTGCCGGCAACCAGCACGAGCGACACGATGATGCAGACGGCGATGAAGCCGAGGAAGTAATAACCGATCGTGCCCGTCGTAAACGCATGCACCGACGAGATGATCCCCGAGCGCGTCAGGAACGTGCCAAGGATCGTCAGCAGGAATGTCGAGACGATGAGATTGACGTTCCACAGCTTCAACATCCCACGGCGCTCCTGCACCATCACCGAGTGCAGGAATGCGGTCGCCGTGAGCCACGGCATAAACGACGCATTCTCGACGGGATCCCAAGCCCAATAGCCGCCCCAGCCGAGCACTTCGTACGACCACCACATACCGGCGATGATCGCCAGCGACAGGAACGCCCACGCACTCAGCGTCCAGCGGCGTGTCAGCTTAATCCAGTCGGCGTCATGAATTTCGCCCGACAGCAGCGCGCCGACGGCGAATGCGAACGGCACCGACATCCCGACGTAGCCCAGATAGAGCAACGGCGGATGGATCGCCATCAGAATGTGGTTCTGCAGCAGCGGGTTCGGCCCCGGCCCATCGGCCGGCGTCGGGCTGACCAGATGCCATGGGTTCGCCGGCCCCACGAGCAGAATGAAGAAGAACAGGCAGATCGTCAGCAAGGCGACGGCCGACCACGGCACGAGTCCGCCCAATCGACGCCGATTCGTGTAGACGACGACCGCGCTGTACATCGTCAGCACCCATCCCCAGAAGAGGATGGATCCTTCCAACGCGCCCCAGAGCGAAATAACCGTGTAGAAGACCGGCGTCGATCGACTGCCGACCTGCGCGACGTAGCCGATGCTGAAGTCGTGCGTCACGAGCGCATAGACCATCGCCGCCACGGCGATCGTCAGCAGTGCGAAGTTCACGTACACCGACTGCAACGCACCCGCGACATACGCGACACGCTGCCGTGTAAGTCCGATCACCGCGCTGATGATGCCGTACACCGACATCGCTAGCGCAATCCAGATGGCCGACTGTCCGAGAATGCGTGTCACCCGATCAGCTCCGGATCAGCGTCTTGTCGATGCGGGCCGGATGGCCACCTTCACCGGACTTCGGCGCGCGGTACTCGTTCGAGTGCTTCACCATCAGACTGTGCGACTCGAAAACCCCGCTGCGATTGTACGAACCCTCGACGACGACGCCAATGCCCGCGCGGAACATCTGCGGCGGCGCGCCCGTCGAATGCACGGCGACTTCCTTCGTGCCGTCGGTGACGCGGAAGCGCAGATCGAGCGCGTCGGCGTTCCACTGTACGGAGCCCGGCACGACCTGACCACCAAGTCGTACGGGGCGATCGAGAGCTTTATCGCCCTTCGCGATCAACTCCACTGGCGTCAGGAAGTACACCAGATTTTCTTCGACGCCGCCGTACATCAGGTACCCGAAGGTGCCGACGATGATGACCAGCGCGGCGATCGCCATCGGACGACGCGACGAGCGACGGGACCTAGCCACCGGCGTCGGCTCAATTGACGTGCTCATGACGGACTACCTCTCAGAGATGTGCGACGCGTCGATCCGACGCTTGAGACTGATCAACCGAATTGTGTAACTCACCAAGACCACCCAAGTGACCGCGTACGCGGCGATCACGTACGACTCTGAATCCGTCGCCATGCCGTTCATGCGCGTACCCTCCGGAAGAGTGCCGCGTCATCCTGCGCGCGTTCGAGCAACGTCTCGGCCAGCAGGCCGCGATAGCGATGCGCGATGAACACGACCAACATCATCATGAACGTAATGGCGTTGGCGCGAAGCCCCCACGTGTAGACCGGGTCGATCGTGCTTGGTGACGACTGCATTTGATGCAACGTGCGCCACCATTTTACCGACATGTACACCACCGGAACATTCAACGCGCCGAGTATGCCGACCGCTGCGCTCCAACGGGCCCGACGTTCGGGATCATCCGTCATGCCGCGTAACGCGAGGTAGCCGACGTAAACGAGAAAGAGCACCGCCGTCGACGTCAAACGGGCATCCCACGTCCACCAGACACCCCACGTCGGACGTCCCCAAATGGACCCGAGGACAAGCGTCAGACCCGTCAGCACGGCGCCGACTTCGGCACCCGCCGCCGCCTGGAGATCGGCTCGCTCCTCACGGGTCGTGAGGTATCGCACACTCTGTATGAATACCCAGAGGAACGCCAGAAACGCGTTCCACGCAGCCGGCACGTGCACGTACATGATCTTCTGCAGATGACCCATGTCCCGATCTGGCGCCGAGGCCATGATGAAGCCCACCTGCGACGCGATCAAGGCGATGGGCGTAAGCCAAGTAAGCGCGACCAGCCATCCACTCGGTGGAGTAAGCGCTAACGGCTCGGACGTGCGCGCGGTGCGTGCCGGTGCATTCGGCGAGCGAAGTGTCGGTTCAGCCATGGTCTCGGTGATTCATCGGGATAGTCGGATGCAGGCGAGCCATCTCATCAGCCTTCGATAACAAATTGGAATGACCACGTAGACGCGACGAGAAAGATGACATCGAACGCAGCGAGCAGCCGGATCCAGGCCCGGCTGTCTCCCATCACATCGCCACCGAGTAATGATGCCGTCGCTCCACTCGCGGCGATCAACACGGGCACCAACATCGGGAACAGCAACAACGGTAACAACACTTCGCGGGACCGGCTGCGACTGGCCATCGCGGCATAGAGGGTGCCGAGCGATACGAATCCGGTCGTCCCAAGCACCATGACCAGCATGACGGTAGGCCAGCCGTCCGGAATCGCCACGTGGTACAGGACCGCAGCCAGCGGGATCGTGATCACTTCGACAAGAAAGACAAACGCCAGATTGGCCAGCAGCTTCCCCAAATACAGCGCCCAGCGCTCACCCGGATACAGCAGCAGCTGCTCCAGGGCTCCTGCTTCCAATTCCAGTTGGTACGACCGATTGAACGCGAGCACCCCGCTGAACAGAATAGTCAGCCACAGTACCCCCGCCGCCGCATTCCGGAGCCCCTGCGCGTCCGGGCCGAGCGCAAAGCCGAAGAAGAGCAGGATCAGGGCGGCCATCGCGATGACCGAGTTGAAATTCGACTTCGTGCGCCGTTCGGCGGTCAGATCCTTCCAGGCCACCGCGAGGACGCGATCGAGGTCGGCGCGGAAGCCATTGGTCGACGGGGCCTCAAACTCAAAGAGTGGGGCGGTCATCGGGTTCCGCCACGCTCGGCGCGCCTCGCACGGGCGGCGTCGAAAGGGAGCACATCGGGCGAATCCTCGTCGCCGTCCGCGAGACGCGTGGCGGTTGACTCGTCCAACAGACCGTCCTGCATAACGAGGGTGCGGTCGGGCAGCCCGTCGGCGCGGGACATATCGTGCGCCACCAGCAGGACGCTCCCACCTCGATCGCGGGTCTCCCGCATAAGCGCGTTCACGAGCTGGGCGCCTTCTGGGTCGAGCGAGTTATACGGCTCATCGAGCAGCAGCACGCGCGGTTCGCGCAGCAACAGCCGCGAGATCGACAGGCGGCGCTGCATCCCCGACGACATGTTGCGGGCGCGCTCGTGCCCTTCCCGGCCCAGGCCTACGCGATCGAGCACACGCTGCAGCGCCAAGGCATCGGCTGTGATTCCGAGCATACGGGCGGCGAAACGGAGGTTCTCGAGGGCCGTCAGATCGCCGTACAGCCCTAGATCGGTCGACAGTAAGGCGACCATCTCGCGGGCCCGCGAGGCCTCACGGACCAGGTCGAGTCCATAGACCAATCCGCCGCCTTGCGTCGGCCGGATGGCGGTGGCCGCCACACGGAGCATCGTGCTCTTCCCGCTTCCATTGTGGCCGATGATCCCAAGGATCTCGCCCCGCGGGACGGCCAACGAGACGCCGCGGAGCGCCCATCGGCGTCCGAATCGGTGTGCCACACTGTTAAGCTCGAGAGCGATCACGTTTCGCAACGTCGCATGATGAACTGAGAGATCCCGGTGAAGTCTTCGGCGAATCGTAAGGTTCCTCCCCGATCGTGTCTATCGGGGATATCCGTAGCGGTAGGTGGGGAATCGCCGACTTCCGAATCCTGTGTCACCCGCGAAGATCCGAAATCCGTAAAAGTTACCGCTGTTGGTTGTCCTCTCCCCGAACGGTAGGCGATGTTTTCATCATGACTAAGGCTACTTCGACCTCGATCACCTGTTCGGCCTGCGGCGCTTCGGCGTCGGGCAAATTCTGCAATAATTGTGGCGCCGCGCTGTCACCGGGCACATGCCAGCAGTGTGGCCATGGCCTCCCCGCAGGCGCTCGCTTCTGCAATAAGTGTGGTGCCAGTTCGGCTGGGGCCGACATCGCATCCACGGGCGGCGCGGCGAGCGCCTCGGGGGCGGGCGTCGCCCCCTATCTCCCGTGGGGGCTGGCGGGGCTGGCGCTGGTAGCCGTGGCCGCCTACTTCGGCGGACAAAGCGGGGGCCAGCCTGCGACCACGGCGACTCCGGCTGAGGCCGCCGCCCCGTTTGCCCCCTTTGCCAACGGCGGGGCCGGCGGCGCTCCGGGGACCGCGCCAGATATCGGCAGCATGTCGCCGCGCGAGCGGGCGAGTCGCCTGTACGACCGGATCATGCGCTATTCGGAGCAGGGCAAGAAGGACAGCGCCGCGTTCTTCGCGCCGATGGCGATGGCGAGCTTCGAGATGCTGGGCGTGGAGCTCGACCTCGATGCCCGCTATGACTATGGCCGGGTGGCCGCTGAGACAGACCATCTGGACGTCGCCGCAGCGCAAGCCGACACGATCCTCTTGAAGTCGCCGAATCATCTGCTGGGGCTCGCGCTCAAGGCGCGGACGGCAACGTCGCGCGGCGACAACTCGACGGCGAGCAAGACGTGGAAGCTGTTCGCGGCCGCGAAAGACGCGGAGCTCGCCAAGAAGCTGCCCGAGTACGAATTGCACCGATCGGACATCGAGAGCGCCACAAAACTCGCGGCGGGCGGCAAGTAACGCCGCCGGCGCGCTGGGCGAACTCGGTGACTGACTATTTGTCGACGAGCCCGCGCATGCCGCCGGGATAGCGTTCGCCGGAGGCGGCATTCGCCGGAATCATCTCGGCGATGCGGGCGAGATCGCGGGCACTGAGCGCGACATCGACCGCGCCCGCGTTCTCCTCGAGGCGCGTCACTTTGGTCGTGCCCGGGATCGGTACGACGTCCTCACCGCGCGACAACACCCACGCGAGGGCCAGCTGCGCCGGCGTGCATCCCTTCTCATGTGCGATCGCAACGATAGTATCGACGAGCAGGCGATTGGCGTCGAAGTGTTCGGCCTGAAATCGCGGTGAGCTCAATCGATAGTCGCCCGCCGGAAACTCACTGACGGCACTGAAACGACCCGTGAGGAATCCGCGACCGAGCGGGCTATACGGCACGATGCCGATGCCAAGCTCTCGGCAGACGGGGAACGCATCGTCTTCCCACTCGCGTGTCCAGAGCGACCACTCGGACTGCAGCGCACTGATCGGATGTACGGCCATCGCGCGACGCAGATTCGCGACGCCGGCTTCGGACATGCCGAGGTAGCGCACTTTGCCTTCGGTCACGAGTTGCGCCATCGCCCCGATGGTCTCTTCGATAGGCACGCTCTTGTCGATGCGATGCTGATAGTAAAGATCGATGTAGTCGGTGTTGAGCCGCTTGAGTGAAGCCTCGCACGCCGAGCGGACGTACTCGGGCGTGCCGCAAGCGCCGCGACGTTCCGGATTCGCGGGATCACGCAAGATCCCGAACTTGGTCGCGAGGACGACCTGATCGCGCCGATCGTAAATGGCCTTGCCCACGAGTTGCTCGTTGGTGTACGGCCCGTAGATGTCCGACGTATCAAGCAGCGTGATGCCCAGCTCGATGGCACGATGAATGACGGCGATCCCTTCGCGCTCACTGCGCGAGGCGGCATCACCGTAGAAGTCGGACATGCCCATGCAGCCGAGGCCGATGGCGCCGACACGAAGTCCGTGGCGGCCGAGTGCGCGTGCGGGGATTTGCGTCATGTGTGGAAGTTACACGACGGGCGAATGCGAGGTGGTTCGGCGCGCACGACCCAACTGCATTTGACCGCAGGGGGCGCGGGGGTTCGCACGGGATTCCGCGGGTGCACGCATGGCGCAGTCCCCTGCGGACCTCTGCGACCTCTGCGACCTCTGCGACCTCTGCGGTAAATAGTTGTTGTGGCACGTGATCGTGCGAGCTGGCTTGCTGTGGCGTTCGCACGCGCGCACCATTGGGCATGCGAACTTTGCTCGAAGATGCGGCGCAGCGCGCCATCCGGTACCTCGAGACCGTCAACGACCGGCCCGTCGCACCAATCGCCTCGAGCGTTGCACGGATCGCCGAGTTCGACACCCTGCTCCCGACAGGCCCCACCAGCGCGCACGACGCGCTCGCGCTGCTCGATGCCATTGGATCGCCGGGCTCGATGGCGATGGCGAGCAGCCGTTTTTTCGGCTTCGTCATTGGCGGCGCATTGCCCGCGACGGTGGCCAGTAACTGGCTGTCGACGGCATGGGATCAGAACGCCGCCTATTTCAACTCCACGCCAGTCGTCGCGCAGATCGAGCAGACCGCTCTCCGCTGGCTTGTTGAGTTGCTTGGTCTTCCCGTTGGCACGGCCGGCGCGTTCGTCACCGGCGCGACCGTCGCCAATCAGTGCGCGCTCGCTGCGGCGCGACACGCCGTGCTGGAGCGCGCGGGGTGGGACGTCGAAGCGAACGGGCTCATTGGCGCGCCGAATGTCACGATCATCTGTAGCGCCGAAACCCATCCGAGTGTGACCAAATCACTCGGCCTGTTGGGATTTGGTCGTGCGCGCGCGGTCAACGTACCAACCGACGCGCAGGGCCGTATGCGCATCGATCAGATGCCGACGATCGACGGACCGACGATCATCTGCTGCCAGGTGGGCAACGTGAACACCGGCGCCTGCGACGACATCGGGGCCCTGTGCGACATCGCGGCGCGAACCGGTGCGTGGGTGCACGTCGATGGCGCATTCGGCCTCTGGGCAGCCGCGGCACCGTCGCGCGCGCCGCTCGTGCCCGGCCTTGCACACGCCGACTCATGGGCGACGGACGCGCACAAATGGTTGAACGTGCCGTACGACAGCGGCATCGCGTTCGTGCGAGACGGCGATGCGCTGCAGGCTGCTATGGCGGTGACGGCAGCGTATCTCCCCACGGCCTCGCCACAACGCAATCCGGCCGACTTCACGCCCGAACTGTCGCGACGCGCACGCGGCGTCGATGTCTGGACCGCGATGCAGACGCTCGGTCGCGACGGCATCACCGACATGATCGAACGCACTTGCCGGCACGCGCGGCGATTCGCTGAAGGGCTGCAGGCGGCCGGCTTCGCGATCCTGAACGACGTGGTGCTCAATCAGGTGCTGGTTTCATTCGGCGACGCGGAGCGCACCGTGCGCGTGATCGACGCCGTTCAGCGCGATGGCACCTGCTGGTGCGGCGTGACGAAGTGGCAGGGGCACACCGCCATGCGGATCAGCGTGTCGTCGTGGGCAACGACCGACGACGATGTCGAACTGAGTCTCGCGGCGATTATCCGCGTCGCGCAATCAATCACGCTCTGCGGACCCGTGTGATCCCATGACCATCAGCATCTTCAACGACGTCATCGGCCCCGTCATGCGCGGCGCCTCCAGTTCGCACTGCGCGGCCGCGTTGCGAATCGGCCGACTCGCGCGCGACCTGATGGGCGCGGACATCACGCACATACTGATCGAGTTCGACACCAACGGCGCGTTGCCGAACACGCATCAGAGCCAAGGCTCCGACATGGGGCTCTTCGGCGGGCTGCTTGGATGGGATGCCGCGGACGAACGGCTACCATTCTCGCCGAACGCGTTGCGCGAGGCTGGCACGCAGGTCGAGATCCGCTACATCGACTGCCATGATCCCCACCCGAACACCTATCGCCTCGCGCTGACAAACGCACGTGAGCGGCACACGATGATCGCCATCTCCACCGGTGGTGGCATGATCGAAGTGCTCGACATCGATGGCCAAGCGGTGTCGCTCGACGGTGGCGCGACGGTCGCGATCGGCGAACGGTTGTTGCATCCGGTGTTGCCGGTGCTGTCGCAGCCGGATGCGCTGTTGCCCTTCCGTACGTGCACCGAGTTGCTGGCGTACGACGCGGGTCGCGAGAAACCGCTCTGGCAATACGCGGTGCAGTACGAGAAGGCGCGCGGCGCACTCACCGACGAGACCGTTCTCGACATGATGGTCGACATCGTACGCATCTTGCGGCGCTCAATAGCGCAAGGGGTCGCCGGCACCGAGTATCACGACCGTCTGCTCGGTCATCAGTCGGGGATGTTCGCCGAGAAGATGGCGAGCGGATCGCTATTGAACGCGGGTGTACTCAATCGCATCGTGCTGTACACGACGGCACTGATGGAAGTCAAAAGTTCGATGGGGGTCATCGTCGCCGCGCCGACCGCTGGCGCCTGCGCTGCCCTCCCCGCCTCATGCATCGCCGTCGCCGAAGAGCTGCAGCAAAGCGAAGACGCGATGGCGCGCGCGATGCTGGCGGCCGGATTGATCGGCGTCTTTATCGCCGGCCCCTGGACGTTCGCGGCCGAAGTGGGCGGATGCCAGGCCGAGGGCGGCTCGGCCGCGGCGATGTCTGCCGCGGCGCTCGTCACGCTTGCCGGTGGCACGCTCACGCAGGCGACTGGTGCCGCCTCGATGGCGCTGCAAAGCATGCTCGGTCTCATCTGCGATCCGGTGGCGGCGCGCGTCGAGATCCCCTGCCTCGGCAAGAACATCATCGCGGCAAGCAACGCGGTGTCGTGCGCGAACATGGCGCTGGCCGGCTTCAACGCGATGATTCCCTTCGACGAGGTCGTCGACGCGGCCAAGCGCGTCGCCGAGCGTATGCCGCGCGAGCATCGGTGTACGGCGCTCGGTGGACTCGCGACGACGCCGACGGCGCTGCGCCTGAGCGCGGAGTTGGCGGCGCGGCAGCGGGGCTAGCGCTCAGGCGCTCATGTGGTCTCTTCGTCTAAACCGCTCTATTGACGCCGTGACAGACGGATTGCACGTTTTGGACTTCTCTTACACGGAGGTCCATTTGAAAGTGCATCGGTCTCGGACACGTTCTGGCACGCGGCAGTTACCGGCCGCTCTGGCGCTGGCCCTCGTGGCAACCACGGCTTCGCTGGCGACGGCGCAAGCGACCAAACCTGCCGCCACCTCATCAGCCGCGGGCCCGGTGCTCACACCGGAACTGCAGAAAGTTCGAGCGGCACTCGACAAGTACCAGGATCCCGTGCTTGCCGTGCACGACGGCTATCTGTCGACGCTCGGCTGCGTTGCGTATCCAAAAGGCGGCGGTGAAGGGACCATGAAGTACGTCGCCGGCGGCATGGGGGTGCACTTTATCAACGGCCAGCTGATCGGACCGAACCTCGATCCCGCCAAGCCGCAGGTGCTCATTTACGAAATGGACGGAGACAAGCTCAAACTCGCCGCCGCCGAATGGTTCGTGCCCGTCGAGGCCGCAGGAAAGGCGGCGCCGAAGATTTTTGGTCAGCAGCTTGGTGGCCCGATGGCGGGGCACAAGCCCGTCATGCCGGATGGTCTCGTGCACTACGACCTGCACGTCTGGCTGTGGAAGAACAATCCCGCTGGCGTGTACTCGCCGACGAACCCTGCGGTCACGTGCCCTAAGGGTGCGTACTCCTTCTCCGAAGACGCGCCCAAGATGGTCATGCCGAAGGGAAAGGGGATGAAGTAGCGAGTAGTAAGTCGCCAGACTGAGTACTCAGTCTGGCGACTCGCTAGCACTCCTCGACCTTTGCATCGCCATTCCCCACGTCACCGTCCCATGAAGGCCGCCTACATCCTGTTCGACGGACTCACGGCACTGGATTTTATCGGCGTATACGACCCGCTCGGACGGCTACGCACCATGAACATGGTGCCGGATTTTTCATGGCGCGTCTGTGCGATGACGCCAACCGTCACGGACGATCGTGGGCTCACATTTGCTGTCGACACGGTGGGTGAATCCCTCGCCGGCTACGACCTGATCATCATTCCCGGCGGCTTCGGCACGAAGCCGCTCGAGACCGACGCATCGTTTCTCGCCTGGCTGGCCACCGCAACGAACGTACCACTCAAGACCTCCGTCTGCACGGGCGCGATGCTGCTCGGTGCCGCAGGATTTCTCGGGGACCGGCCCGCCACGACCCATCACAACTCGTACGCCGATCTCGCGCGCTATTGCCACGACGTGCGGACCGATCGCGTCGTCGACGCCGGCGACGTGATCACCGCCGGCGGCGTGAGTTCGGCCATCTCGCTTGGGCTCCATTTGGTCGAACGCTTCGCGGGAACTGACGCGCGACGGATCATCGCGCGTCAGATGGACTACCCGTACTGATCAGAAGATGAGCGTGCCGGTGCGCGCGCGAATCCGTTTACGAAGTGCATCGAGTTCGCCGTTCATCAATTGGTCGATCTTCGCCGTCGCGTCACGAAGCTTCTCGCCCAGCTGCACGCGCACCTCATCGGCGCTCGCGGTTGGCCGATCGTCGCTGCCGGCGACCGTGCCCGCGAGATACACGAGCTTTTGCGCAATGCCGGCCGGCCAGCGGAGCGCGTCCTGCCCGCGTCCGGTGATGCGCACCTGATACAGTAGCACTTCCAGTGCGACCAGCTTCAGGTCGACGGAGTCCGTCGCCGCTTTCAGATCGGCCGTCTTCGGATCCGCCGCAAGTGCCGCCTTTGCGGCGGCAAGCTGCGCACGCGTCAGCTCGACGCGATTGATCGTCGACACGGCCGAATCGATCTGCGTATAGAGCGAGCGCGTGAAGACATCCTGTGCCGCCAGTTCGGCAGCGCTGGCGCGCGAAAACGGATCTGGCAGCACGGTCAGCGACGCCGACGTGGTGATCCCTGCGGCGGACAGCCGAACGGTGTACACGCCGGGTAGCTGCAGCAACGACAGCGGCGCGAGGCCAGGCGCGACTTTCCCGTCCGGCCCGACGGCACTCCACGGCGCGAGATACGGACTGACGCGAAGGCGCGCTTCCTTGGTCGGCTCGCCGCGCAGATCCCATTGCACGCGATTGATCCCCGCCTTTCCGACCGACTTGAGTGTGCGCACAATTGCACCAACACTGTTCGTCATCTCGATCTTCACGGTGTCGCGCGCATCATCCTTCAGCCAGTAATGCAGCGTCGCACCGTACGCTGGATTGCTGCCGGCCGTGGGATCATTCGGTAGCGAATACGGCGCCTCGGCGTCGCGGAAGCGATACGCGTTGCGCGGTGTGAAGAGCGACACCGGTTCCGACGCGACCGCGACAGCATCGCGCAGCGGTGAGATGTCGTCCAGAATCCAGAAACCGCGACCGTATGTCGCGATCACCAGATCGCCGAAACGCGGTTGCACGACCATGCCGTACACCGGCACATGCGGCAAGTTGTTCTGCAACGACTGCCAGCGCGCGCCGTCATCGAGTGAGACATACGCGCCGTTCTCGGTCCCGGCGAACAGCAACCCTTGCCGCTTTGGATCCTCGGCTAACGTGTGCACGTAGCTGAGCGGGCTTTTGGCAATGCCGTTGACGATCATCGTCCACGTGGCACCGAAGTCGGTGGTCTTGTAGATGAACGGATCACGGTTGTTCACCTGATGCCCGTCGACACTGATGTAGGCGGTACCGGCCGAGTAGCGCGACGAGACGATGGCACTCACGGTGCCCCAGTCGAGTAAATTCGGGATGTTCTTCGAGACGTCATTCCACGTCTTGCCGTTGTCGCGGGTAAGCTGCACGCGACCGTCGTTCGTTCCCGCCCACACCACGCCGCGCTCGATCGGCGACTCGTTGATCCACATGATGACGCCGGCGTACTCCACGCCAATGTTGTCGGGCGTCAGTCCACCCGACGCGTTCATGCGCGTGCGATCGTTGCGCGTGAGATCAGGGCTGAACAGCTGCCACGTCTGCCCGTAGTCATGCGTGACGTGCACATGCTGGCTGCCGACGTAGACGGTCTTCGGGTCGTGCGGCGAAACGTGCAACGGGAAGTTCCACTGGAAGCGGTACTTCACGTCGGCGGCGGCGTGGCCGAGTGTTGCGTCCGGCCACACTTCGACGGCGCGCGTGAGTCCGCTGCGTAAATCATGTCGCGTGACGATGCCACCAACGGCACCCGATCCGCTGGCGCTCGACCAGACGAAATTCGTGTCGGACATATCCGGCGTGGCGAATCCGCTCTCACCACCGCCGACGGTTTGCCACGCTTCTCGCGGGATGTCGTGTCCGTTGCCCGTGAACGAAATCGTGTAGCGCGTGTTGCTCGGGCCACGCCATGACGGGCCGTCCTGCCGATTGCCGTACACGAAGTACGGAATGCGATCGTCGACCGTCACGTGATAGATCTGCGCGACGGGAAACTTGTACACGCGCCACGTCCGCCCGCGATTCGTACTGACGGACAAGCCGTCGTCGTGCGAGACCATCATCCGGCTTGGCTCCGTCGGATCGATCCAGATGTCATGATGATCGCCCATCGGAATCGACTGCGGCGGCGGGTCGATGATCGTCGCACCACCGTCGAGCGTCTTCGCCCAGTCCGCCGTCGCGAAGTACGCTTCGTCGGCGTTATCCGGCATCGCGGCCATGCGATTGTAGTAGTGCGTGCGGCCGGCGACCTGCCGATCGTCGCTTACTTTCTTCCAACTAACACCACCATCATCGGAGCGCCACAGCCGACCGGCGTCGGGCTTGTCGATGTTCACCGCGGGCACGCCATCGCCCGTTTCGATCAGCGCGTACACGCGATCTGAATTCGCTTTGCTCATCGCGAGACCGATCTTGCCAACCGGAGCCGTTGGAAGTCCGTGCGCCGTGACGCGTGACCATGTCGTGCCGCCGTCGCGTGACGTCCAGATGCCGCTGCCCGCGCCGCCTGATGTGCGGCCCCACGTCTTCACATCGATCTGCCAGAACGCGGCGAACAAAATGCGCGGGTTGTTGGGGTCCATCACGAGATCCGATGCGCCGGTGCTGTCGTTGACGAAGAGCACGCGTGTCCACGTCGTACCGCCGTCCATCGTGCGATAGATACCGCGCTCCTGCTGCGGCCCGTACGCAGTGCCCAGGCTCGCGACGTACACGATGTCGGGATTCGTCGGATGCACGACGACGCGCGAAATGCGCCCGGTGTTCTCGAGCCCCATCTTCAGCCAGTGCTTGCCGGCATCGGTCGACTTGAAGACGCCCCAGCCGATCGAGATGTGACTGCGAATGAACGGCTCGCCCGTGCCAACCCAGACGACATTGTGATCGCTGTTCGCGACGGTGATCGATCCGATGCTGCTGACGGTCTGGTCGTCGAAGATCGGCTTCCAGTACGCGCCGCCATCGCTGCTCTTCCAGAGGCCACCGCTCGCGGCGCCGGCGTACAGCGTGTTCGGATCGCCAGGGACACCGCTGGTCGACGTGATGCGATTGCCTTCAGGGCCGATGTAGCGCCAAGTGAGCGCTTTCGTTTTGGCGCTGTCAACGAGCGCCGCGCCGGCCGGACCAGGCGGCGTGGCTGCTTTGCGCTGTGCGAACAGTAGGCGAGTCGAACCGCTGATCGCGAGCAGCGCCGATGCACTGGCGCACGCGATCAATCGGAACGAGGAAAGAACGCGAGTCTGCGCGAAACTGGCGGGCATTGTACCGATCCGAGAAAGGGTGATCGGTGCAAAATAGCTGCGCTCGCGCGACCGTGAATCAGTCTAGGGTCTTCGTGCCAGCTCTTTTTCGATTTCGGCCAGCGCCGACTTCGCCTGTGCCAGCACCCCGCGCTGTGTACCACTCGGCGCCTGCAGGCCGCCGTGCCGCGCGCCGCTGCCATTCCACTGACCGGGCAGCCCTGCCAGCGCCGCCGCGGGACCACCGCCACCGCGACCACCGCGACCACCGCGACCACCGCGGTCGGCTGCGGAGGGCACCATGCCGTACTTCTGCGCGATCACGGTCATGCGCGTCGAGTCGTCGCCCTTGGCCGCAGCCAGTTTCGTTCGGAACGCCGTCGTCGCGGCGGTGAGCTTCGCTTGCACCTCCTGCGCCTCGAGCAGGAACGACTCACGTGCCTTGTGATCGGCCGACGATTCCATCATCGTCGGATCGGCGCGCACGTCGAACGTGCGCGTGCTCTTTGCGCCGTCGACATCCATCACGACCGTGTACGTACCAGGAGACACATAGAACCCACGCGCACCGATGTTGTGCGCCGGAATCGGCAACGCACGTCCCGTTGTCGGACCAGCGTCGCCTTCCTCCCCACCACCGCCGCCTCGGCCGCCAGACCCGCTCGTCGGCGCGGGATAGCGCAGATCCCAGTTCACGCGATGCACCGTGCCCGCGACGAGCGGACCGGTGAGTTCACGAATCACCCGACCACTCGAATTGGTGATGGTGAACTTCACGGTCTGCGCCGGACGTGCGAGGTGATAGCTGAACACCGCGCCTTCCGCCGGGTTCTCGGCCGCATAGATGCCGTGTGCCGCCGTCGAGACATCGGCCCAGTAGTTGATGATCGTCGCGCGCGCGACGTTGAACAGATGCGCGCGTTCCGTGGCCACAGTGCCCGACCACTCCGCGATCGGCGACACGTCATCGAGCACCCAGAGGCTGCGTCCGTGCGTCGCCAGTACAAGATCTTTCGTGCGCGGGTGCACAATGATATCGTCGTAACGCGTCGTCGGCAGGTTGTTCTTGAGCCGAGTCCACGACGCGCCGCTATCGACGGTGAAATACACGAAGCGCTCGGTGCCGGCGAACAGCACGTTCGCGTTGCCCGGATACTCCGCAATACTGCGCACCGGTGCGTCACCAGGCAGTCCGGTTATCACCGGCTTCCACGACGCGCCAAAGTCCGTCGTACGGAAGATGTACGGCGTGAAATCACCCGACCGATGATTCTCGAATGTCACGAACGCCGTGCCACGCGACGCACTCGACGCGACGATGCGATCGACGAAGCTGCCGTTCACGACACTGGCGATGTTTCGGCTCAATTCGGTCCACGACTTCCCACCATCCTGCGACAGCTGCACGTTGCCGTCGTCAGTGCCGACCCAGAGAATCCTTTTGTCGAGCGGCGACTCGGCCACCGTCGTAATTTCGCTGAAACCGTCTTCGCCATCATTGCGCGACAGCTTGATGTCGGTATTCAGCACGCCGGCGAGTCGCAGCGTATCGCGGTTGACTGATCGCGTCAGATCCGCCGTCGCGTTCCACGTGGAGCCAAAGTCGTGACTGATCAGCAGCTTATTCGCGCCGAGGTAGACGGTACCCGCCGTGTGAACCGAGGCGACGATCGGCGCGGTCCAGTCGTACCGGTAGCTTTCGCCCATGGGGGCAACGGGTTGAATCTCGACGCGATCTCCCGTGAGCGCGTCGACGCGAGAAAGGCTACCGCCGCTCGACGTGCTATACACGTAGCGCGGACCCTTCTTGTCGACGGCCTGCCCCGTGCCATCACTGAAGCCGATCTGCTTCCAGTCGGAATTGAGAATGCCCAGCCAGTGATTCGTCGCACTCGGCCCCATCCACGAGTGCGCATCCTGCAGGCCACCATAGATGTAGTAGAACGGATCGCGATCATCGACCGCAATGCGATAGAACTGACCGACGGCGAAGTTGTTGATGCGGTTGTACGTGTAGCCCTGATCCCAGCTTTCGTTCAGCCCGCCGTCGCCGGCAAGCAGCATGTGCTTGGTGTTGTTCGGATCGATCCACAGCGCATGGTGATCATCCTTGAGACCGAGATCATACGTCGGTGAGTTCGGCATGGTGACGAACGTCTGACCGCCATCGTCGCTGCGCATCGGCTGCACATTCATCAACCAGATCCGTTGATCAGTTGTCGGATCGATGAACGGTGCGCTGTAGTACATCGGACGGGGATTCGCACGACTCGTCAGCTTCCACGAGGCACCCGCATCGTCGCTGCGATAGACGCCGCTGCCGGTGGCGTGCTCGATGGTCGCGATCATCACGTTCGGATTTGACGTCGCGATCGCGAAACCGATGCGACCCTTGTCACCAGCCGGGATACCATTCTCGACTTTGCGCCACGTGGCGCCGCCGTTCTCGGACTTCCACAGCGCACTGCCCGGTCCACCCCCGTTGAAGCCGAAACCGCTGCGCAGGCGCTGATACGTCGAGGCGAACAACACATTGACGTTGCGCGGATCCATCGCAATCTCGCTGGCACCGGTAAGCGTATCGATGAACAGGCTCTTCGTCCACGTGCGACCAGCGTCGACGGTCTTGTAGACACCGCGCTCAAGTGACGGCTTCCACAGATGCCCGATGACCGCAACCCATGCGATGTTGGCGTCGGTCGGATGCAACAGCACGCGGCCGATGCTGCCCGCGTCCTTGAGGCCGAGAAAGGACCATGTGGCACCGGCATCAGTGGAGCGATAGACACCGCCACCCCACGAGCTACTCTGCCGGTTGTTCTGTTCGCCCGTCCCCGCCCAGATGATGCGCGAGTCACCGGCGAAGAGTGCGATGTCGCCAAACGTGTTGTCGGCCTGCCCCTCGAAAATATTCGTCCACGTCGTGCCCTTGTTCGTCGACTTCCAGAGACCGCCGGCGGCCGCACCAACATAGATCGTCGATGGGTCCCGCGGATCGACCTCGACGTCGTGCAGGCGACCGCCCATGACGGCAGGACCGATGCTTCGCGCGTGCAGGGCGTCGAAGGGGCTCTGGGCATGCCCAGTCGCCGGCAGCGAAATAATCGACCACGCGAGTGCGGCGACGGCGGCACGGGAAGACGAGCGGCTCACGGACGACTCCAAAACGGGGAATAGGAACAGATCGACAGGCACGACCCGAACGACACACGACTAAGCTTCCTGCGGTGCGGCGGAACGCAACACCCGATGTCCTCGAGTTCCTTACCCATTGCTGCGGAGAACGATTGTGAGCTTCTGCACGGTCAACGGCACGCGCCTCTGGGTCGAAGACAGCGGCGGTGACAAACCGGTCCTGCTCTTTTCGCACGGCTTGCTCTGGAGCACGCGCATGTTCGATGCGCAGGTGTCCGCCTTCCGTGATCGCTATCGCTGTATCGCGTGGGATCATCGCGGTCAGGGCCAGAGCGACGTCACGCGCGACCGGTGCATCACGATCGAACAGTGCTATGCCGACGCGGTCGCGCTCATCGAGCAGCTTGGCGTCGCGCCGGTGCACTTCGTGGGGCTTTCAATGGGCGGGTTCGTTGGCATGCGGCTTGCGGCTCGGCGACCGGAGCTGCTACGCACCTGCACGCTGCTGGAAACGAGCGCCGATGCCGAGCCGATCGACAACGTGCCACGTTACCGGACACTCAATCTCGTCGCCCGGTGGCTGGGTCTTGGGGTCGTCGCGAACAAGGTCATGCCGATCATGTTCGGACGGACGTTTCTGACCGATCCCGCGCGGTCCGTCGAGCGCGCCGAGTGGAAGGCGCGACTCTCGTCGAACCGTCGCGATATCTGGCGCGCGGTGAATGGCGTGATCGAGCGGCACGCCGTGTACGATGAACTCGCAGCGATCACCGTGCCGACGCTCGTGGCCGTTGGCGACGAAGACGTCGCGACCGTGCCCGCGAAGGCTGAGCGCATTCACGCGGCGATCCGCGGGAGCACGCTCGTGCGGATTCCTCGTGCGGGGCATTCCAGCAGCGTCGAACAACCGGCGTCGGTGAATTCCGCGATTGATGCGTTCCTGACGACGGCGGCGCTTACGGCACCGGTCGAGTGATTGTCTTGATCTCGTATTCCTTCGGCGGTTCCGCACCGAGTAAATACTTCACGAAGTAATCCCACCGCCGACGCATCATGTAGTTCGACATGGTGCCGTAGCCATGTGCTTGGTTCGGCAGCATCAGCAGATCGAAGTCCTTGTTCGCCTTGATCAGTGCATCCGCGACGAGCAGGGTGTTGTACGGCGGTACGTTGTTGTCCATTGTGCCGTGCGCGAGCAACAGGTGCCCTTTCAGGTTTTTCGCGAACGTCTGATTGGCTTCGATGTCGTAGCTGTCCTTGCCATCGGGCGTCTTTTCGAGCAGCCCCTGATAGCGCTCGCCCCAATCGTCTTCGTACTGGCGCTGGTCGTGATTGCCCGACTCGGCGATGCCGACTTTGAAAAAGTCCGGGAAGCGAAAGAGCGCATCAGCCGTGATGAAGCCGCCGCCGGAGTGTCCCCACATCGCGGCCTTGTCGAGATCGATGCCGGGGAACTGTTTCGCGAGATCCTTCATGCCCGCGATCTGATCAGGGATCGTGTTGTCACGTCCCATGCGTCCGTAGTACGCGTCATGAAATGACTTCGATCGACCCGGCGTGCCGCGGCCATCGATCGACACCACGATGAAGCCGAGTTCCGCGAGCGCCTGCTTGTCGCCGCGCGCGACGCTGAACGTCCGCGCACCCACGCTGCCGCTCTGCGGGCCGGGGTACGCGTTGTTGATGATCGGGTACGTCTTCGTCGCATCGAAGTTCGAGGGACGGAACATCATGCCGTACAGATCCGTCTTGCCGTCGGCCGCTTTGACCTTGATCGGCATCGGCGGCTTCCATCCCGTGGCCACGAGCTTTGAGATGTCCGCCTTCTCGAGCGACATGACAAGCGTGCCGCTGCCATCGCGTAGCGTGACGACCGGCGGCACATCGGGCGAGGAATACGTGTCGACGAAGAATTTGCCGCTCGGACTCAACTGCATCGCATGGTCGCCGATGTCTGGCGTCAACGACCGCTGCACCGCGCTGGCGCCCTTGCCATCGAGGCCGATCCTGTAAAAGTGCGCGAAGTATGGGTCCTGTCCTTTTTCACGACCGTTTGCGGCGTACCAGAGCGTGCGCGTCTTTTCGTCGAGGCGCGCGATCTGTGTGACTGGGCCTTCGCCGTTTGTGACCTGCCGTTTCACTTTCCCCGTCGCGAGGTCATAGAGATACAGCTGGCCCCAGTCATCGCGTTGTGAATACCACACGATCTCGTTCGTCGCCCAGAGCACGCGCCATCCGGTACGCGATTCGAAGTGTGTCGGGACGGTTTCGTCGAACAGCGTCTTCACGGCGCCGGTGTTCGCATCGGCGACGCGAAAGGTCGCGCGCTTGTGATCGCGCGACGTCGAGACGAAAGCCAACGTGTTGCCGTCGGGGCGCCAGTTATAGTCGGCCATCGTGATGTTGTCGCCGATGGTGCCGCGATGAAAATCCGGCGGTGTCTGCAGTCGCACGATCTTCCCCGCGTCGACGTCGATGATCAGGCGCGACAACATCGCGACGACGCTGTCACCGGGCAGCGGATACTTCCATCCTTTCAATATGGGACGCCCGACGTTCGTCTCGACGATGAACATGTCGCCGACTTTGCGTTCATCCTGCTGCTGTGTGGCGATCTTCTTCGAATCGGGCGACCAGAGAATCATCGGCCGATCGCTGCTCGCCCAGCCGGCGTTGTCGGTCGCGTAGCCGTTGTTCGTTTCGCCGTCGGTCGTGAGCTTTTTTTCCTGACCGCTCGCGACATCGCGCACCCAAAGATTCCAGTCGCGAATGAAGGCGGTCCGCTTGCCATCGGGCGAGAGAACCGTGTTGCCGGCTCCGCCGCGTCCACCGCCACCGCCGCCGGCACGTCCACCGCCACCACCCGCTGTGGAATCGACCGTGGCCGGTACGCCGAGGCAGTTTGCGCGCGTGATATCGCAGACGACCCGAGTCTTCGTCGCCGGATCGATGAGGATCACGTGAGCCGCACTCACGCCGTCCGTGCTGGCTGTGCTATACCAGAAGCGATCATCGGGCAACCAATGGGCCTGCACGCTGCCGCCAACCATCCGCCCATTCAGGCTTGGCTGCAGTTGCGCGGCGGCGCGGTCGTAATCGGCGCTGGTCAGGACGCGCGGACTCTGCGCCTGCGCGCCGGTCGCAAGGAGCGCGAGGCTGGCCACTGCAACGACGGCCAGCGAACGAAGGGCACAACGTTTCATGGGAATCCTTAGCGAGGCTCGGTACGGGACGGCAGGAGCGCAATGGCAGGACGGCGGCAGCTCCATTTTACGCGCCGACACCCGGTCACGGCCAGCGTTGCGGCGGGCCGTTAATCGACCATCACCTGGCCGTTACCCGGGGTCCGGCGGCGCGAACACGTGGTCGTCGACGTGTGCTGCCGCCGGGTGCGCGACGTCGACGCCTGGCCCCGTGCATCGCGTGGCCCACGTGAGGTGCGGATGGCCGATACCGCGTGGTTGAACCGCCACCTCATCGATTGATGTGGCCCGCCGGGCGTGTCTGTTTGTACGGTTGTCTTATGCAGCATAAATCGCCGCATAAGTTTTTCGTGGTGTAGTCTGTTCCGGTCTGCAACCTCAAGCAGTACAGATGCTTGCGCCGTTCGGTGCTTGGATTCAGGTTCTTTCTTATGCGGCGGAATTCGGGAGCTATTGCCGTTTGGCGCAGCGATCGCACGCAGGCGAATACGCGTTA
>JANLPE010000051.1:0-38167 GCA_031366985.1 Gemmatimonadaceae bacterium | reverse complement strand
TGATTGAACCAGGCGACCCATTCCAGCGTCGCCATTTCGACGTCCTCGAAGCCACGCCACGGGCCGTCCCGATGGATTACTTCGGTCTTGAACAATCCGATGACCGTTTCGGCGAGCGCGTGGACGACCAGATGTCCATCGAGCAGGCGGTCGTGCACCGCCTGCTCCAACGCAACGAGTACCCGATCGGTCCGCATCGTGCTCTGCGCGCGCCAGCCGACGATGCGACGCGAGAACACGTCGATGACGAACGCGACGTACACAACACCACGCCACGTGGCGACGTACGTGAAGTCCGCGACCCACAGCGGATTGGGACGCTCGGCGTGGAATTGCCGCTGCACCAGATCCTTCGCGTGCTCCACCGTGGTGTCGGCGATCGTCGTGCGGTGGCGCTGGCCGCGCACGACGCCACGCAGGCCTCCGCGGTCATGAGCCGGGCGACGGTGCATCGCGCCACCGTCTGCCCGTCACGCAACCACTGCTGCCACACTCCAACGTCGGCGCGATCGTCGAAATGGCGGCCCACTGGGACGGATGGTGCGGCAACTGCTCGCGGACCAATCGGACCGCCCGTTCACGAACTTCCGGACTAAATCGCTGCGCTCAAGATTTCGCCATGGCTCCAAGTTCTCACAACGTGGAGCCTCCTGTAATCCCGCGGCGATTCAAAACCGCACGACCGCGATATCTGTTTGCGCGAAGTCGTTGCCGGTGCAGAGCAGTTCCTCATTTCGGACCGCTGCCAATGCGTAGCTGAAGCAATCACCGAAATTGAGCGCGGCCCCGTGTCGCCCTTTGCCGAATCGAACACCGGCTTCCTGCGCCACCGCGCACTGTTCGGCGTCAACCGGGACAAGCTCAATCTTCAGGTGACGCAGCAAGGCATCGAGATCGCTTCGACCACCTTCGCCGAGCCGACCGACCAGCACAAGACACGCTTCGATGGCTGATGCGACGGACATGAAGCGCGCGGGCGCCTGGTGCAGCTTTTGTAGAAGATCCAGCGAATTGTGTTCGTCCATGGCGATGCTCACCACGACCGACGTGTCAACGATCACGAGGGTGTACCGTCGTCACCGTAACCGATGATGTCGTCCGCCGAGCGGGCGTCGAGCACCGGACGCTCCCGGATCCGTTGTTGCACGCGCTGTATCGGCATCACGTACTGCGTGAAGGAGCGGGCGGCTTCGAGACGCTGCAACCGTTCTTCGAGGGCGCGGGTGATGGCTTCGGTGATCGACTCGCCGGTCGCTTCCGCGAGGGTTCGCGCCAATCGTTCGGTCTCGGGGCTCTTGAGGCTGATGGGCATCGCGCTATCTGGGGATGATTTATACCAAGACTATACTTAAAGGTACAGTTCGAATAAACGCCGTCAAGTTGTCACTCGGCGTTGCGACGCGGATCCGTGTCACCGCCGTCACGCGAGCTGCGATTCGGACGGTGCCGTTCCGTGAATGGCGCGGTACACGGCGTGCGCCAGCTGATCGATCGAGATTCGGTTTGGCAAGCACGTCGCTGATGCCGCTGGAGCGGACCCTGTCGGCCATCACCTCGGCGGGTTCCCGGTCAACATGATGAACGGGATCGTCGAATTGATGGCGTGAATCTGCGTGGCAAGGTCGGTGCCGAGCCGTCCCGGCACGCGGTAGTCGGTGACGATCAGAATCCGTTCGACGTGACCGCGCAGCACCGTCGCGCTGGGGAGGTCGGACTCGGGCACCTCGCGTCCGATGGCCGGACAATACAGGTCGAACGTCGTACGATCGGCGTGCGGCTCGTGCGCCGCGCTTTCGGAGACGTAATGCCCTGCGGCATCCAGCCGCTGCAACGGAGCCGGCGATCATGAACGGCGTGTCCGACGCGCGCAGTCACTGCGTCCGCAGTTGGAGGAGCGCGTCGAGCGTCACGCCGACGGGCGCGGCCCCGAGCGGGCCGATGGGATCATGGAATCACCCGTCATCAACGCGACCACCGCCGCGATCATGCCGCCGACTCAATACGGCAGCAGCGCAAGATCCGTCTGCGGGAAATCGTCGCCTTTGCACAGCACCGGCAGGCGCATCGAACGCGCGACCCCGTAGCACAAACAATCGCCAAAGTTCAACACGGCCGGCGTCCCCACACCCTTTCCATAGCGACGGAACGCCACGCGCGCGGCAGGGGAAGCGGCGGGTGTCATCGCGATGATGCGGGCAGATAACCGCTGAAGGAGTGCGTCCAGCGCCAGTTCACTATCAGCACCGAGACACGCAAACACAACCATGCCGGCCTCCGCCAACGTCGGCGCCACCACGTAGCGCTCGCGAGTCGCTTCGAGCGCGTGCACCATTGGTGTCGCTTCGGGTTCGTCGAAGAGAATAGCGAGCAGCGCCGACGAGTCAATTACTACGGCACTCATGTCGGTAAACCGAACGCGTCGCTTGGCATCCTCTAGAAGGGCATCCGGAAGCCTGACGGTGGTTCGTTGCATATGTCCACTATGTCAACGTCTGTTTCATATGTCAAACTGTTGGATTTTTCGATCGCGCGAAAGCCGTCAGTCGTTGGGCCCCCGCAGCACCCGCAAAAACGCCGCCCCGTACCGCTCCAACTTCGCCTCACCGACACCGGGTACCTGCAACAACTCGCGCGGCGACATCGGCCGGCGCTGCACCATCTCCAGCAAGACCTTGTCGCCGAAGACGATGTACGCCGGGACGCCCGCGTCGTCAGCGAGTTCACGCCGCACCACGCGCAGTCGTTCGAACAGTGCGCGCTCGTCGTCGTCGAGCATCGCGACATCGGGGCCGCGCGACTTCTGTCCGCTGGCCCCGACTCCGATCGCGGCTCGCCGCGGACGACCAGTGCTCTTCTGCGACTCGATCAACTCAGCGATGCGGACATCGATCCTCTCGCCGCTGCACACGTCGCACGCGCCGTCACACGGGTCAATCACTTCATCGAAGTGCGCCACCAGCGCCTGATGCCGGCACCGTGTTCGCTCTACCAGATCGAACAGCGCCACCGTCGCGGCGCGCGTGCGCTCGCGAACTTCATCGTTGTCCAAGCCGTCAAGAAAGCGCTCGTGCATTTTGACATCGGCCCACGAGTAGAACATCACGCAGTCGCTCGGCAGTCCGTCACGTCCCGCGCGACCGATCTCCTGATACCATGATTCGATGTCCTTCGGCATGTCGCGATGAATGACGAAACGCACATTCGACTTGTCGATGCCCATCCCGAAGGCCACCGTCGCGACCATCACATCGATGTCGTCGCGCCGAAACGCCTCTTGATTGCGCTCGCGTTCGTCGGACTCGAGACCCGCGTGATACGGCCGCGCGCGAACGCCCTGACTGGACAGAAACTCGGCCGTCTGCTCGACACCCTTGCGGCTCTGGCAATACACGATGCCACTCTCGCCCGCGTGCGCGCGGACCAGCGCGAGAATCTCCGCGCGTGTGTTGCCGCCCTGCCCTTTCTTGCGCGTCGCAATCTGCAAGTTCGGGCGGAAGAACGACCCCTTGAATCCGGCAGGTTTGCGCATGCCCAGTTGCCGCATGATGTCCCGCGCGACGCGTCGCGTCGCCGTTGCCGTCAATGCCAGCACGGGCACATCGAGTTGCTCTTTCACGCCCTGCAATCGCCGGTACGACGGTCTGAAATCGTGTCCCCACTGACTGATGCAGTGTGCCTCGTCGACGACGAGCAGCGAAATGGGACAGTCGCGCACGAACTCGCCGAGGTAGCCGTCGAGCGCCTCGGGTGCGAGGAACACCAGTTCGTATTCACCCGCACGAAACGCGTCCATCCGCGCGCGTCGCTCGGTGAGCGACAACGTCGAATTGATGGTCGTCACCGAAAACCCAAGACCGGAGACCGCGTCGACTTGATCTTTCATCAGCGAGATGAGTGGCGAAATTACGAGCACCGTCCCGTCAAGCAGTCGTGCGGGCAACTGGTAGGTGAGCGACTTCCCCGCGCCCGTCGGCATGAGGGCAATGCAATCCCGTCCAGCCAGTACGGCGTCGATGACCTCGCGCTGTCCGGGACGGAAACCGTCGAATCCGAAGACGTCGCGGAGAACGGCCTCGGGGGTACGGGACGCGATGGAGTGCTGGTCTGGCAATGGGGTACGTGTGTGCGGTGCGCAGCGTGAACCCGGACCCGGCGTCGAGGCAATGGCGCGCGGTCCCTGCAACAACGTAACAACGTGGCATTATTCTGACCCCATGACGCAATCCGGCGAATTCCTCGAGTTCCAGTCAGCCCTCGCTGGCAAGTATTCCCTTCAGTGTGAGCTCGGCGCGGCACAACGCGAGGTTACTGACACCCTTAAGCAGCGTCCCACGGAGCACCGGACTTGCTCTCAGCGCGAGCGGCCGCGCACCGTTGATCCATCAACTGGCCGGTGGTTCTCGGAGACTCGCACCGCAGCAACTGGATCCGTCGGCCGGGTCACCCGCGCCCAGCTGAATCGGCGGGCACGGAACCGATCCGTAGGAGCAGAACACACAGCAGTCACCCGGCTTCGGCTTCAACAACGTGCGACACGCGTGGCACTCGAAGAACCACTGGCACGCGTCGGTCGGCATCGTCTCTTCGCTCGCGTGTCCACAGGCTGGACACGTGAGGATTGACGACAACACCGTCGCGCTCATAGTGCTGCAGCCGTCAGCGGCGCGCATGGCACTCGACCGACGCGATCGCGAAATACCGTGAGCGGAGCAAATTTCGTCATGGTCGAAGCATACACTAATCGTCGTCGGTTGCGCGATGCTGATTCGCCGCGAGCGCCTGGCGACAGTATCTTCCCACCGACTATGCATCGGAGCAGATGATTGTCGGATGACGTTCGCAGTCAGATCCACGCTGCCGCAGGCGAGTCAGGCTCGCCGCGGCATTTACGTACGGCGTTGTACGCGACCGGTCTGGTGACACTCGCGATCTCGCTGATCATTGTGCTGCGCGTGATGGTGCGTCCGTCGATCGACCCGGCCAATCGCACCGTGGTGGTCATGCCGTTCGAGAACCTCGGCAGCCCGTCCGATGCGTACGTCGCCGACGGCGTGAGCGAAGAGATTGCCAGCCAACTGTCCCGTTTGTCCGGCGTCAAAGTGATCGGCCGCGACGGCGTGCGCGGTGCAACCGTCGCCACCATGCGTCCGCGGGAAGTCGCCGCGGCACTCGGTGCGCAGTACGTGCTGAGCGGCACCGTGCAGTGGGCGCGTGCCGACAGCAGCGCCATCGACGGCAATGCGCGCGTGCGCGTAGTGCCCGTGCTGATGGAAGCGTCTGTCGGTGAGCAACGGTGGACTCAGTCGTTCGACGAGAAGCTCGCCGACGTGTTCAAGGTGCAGTCGATCGTGGCCGAGCGCGTCGCCGACGCGCACGCAGGTTGATGACGGCCATACGCAACAGGTGCTGCAAACGGTCAATCATGCGATCGCGCTCGATTCCGCCAATGCACTCGCGTTGGTGTTTCAGGCCGAGATGCTGGCGCTGCTGGGACGTGTCGCCGCAGGAGGCGAAGCGCTTCAGCGTGCCATGCAGATTGACCGTCTGTCGCCGGTGGTGCACAACGCACGCAATCACTGGTTCATGAGCGTGCATAAGGACGATTCACGACGGGTCGATTGGCGGCGGTGTACGCCCGCGCAGGCGCCACGGACTCCGCAATGGCGCTGATGCAGCACGGCGCCGCGCTATACGATGCGTCAGTGCGCATGTGGAGCAATCATCCATGGCTTATGCCGTGGCGTACCGATCCACGATGGGACAACCTCATTCGCGCCCTGCGGCGTTAGTCGCTCCGTCGTCGCTCCGTCGTCGCTCAGCCAGCTCTCGATGCCGCGTCGGTGAGCGCCGCGCGGTCGCAGACTCTGAACCGGCGAGACCCCGCCGATTCGATGGCCCGCGACTCTCGCAGGTGAGCGAGTGTCCGCACGATGACCTCGCGCACTGTCCCCAGTTCTTCGGCCAGTTCACCCTGCGTCATCCCAAGCGTGAACGATTCGTCGGGCACCGCCGATGCACGTACCAGCAGGAATGCCGCAACGCGCGACAGGACAGGCTGGCCCGTCGCCCGATCCAGGCGATCGACCAACTCTCTCACGCGCGACGACAAGCGGCGCAGAAACAGCAGCGCGACATCCGGATCCTCGCGCATGATCGCGTGTAACGCGTCACCATGAAGGACTAGGCATCGCGTCGGCTCCACAGCCTCCGCCGTCGCCGGCAGGGCTCCGCCCTCGAAGAGCGGCACCTCGGCCAGCGTTCCGCCGGGTCCCTCGGTGTGCACGACATGCTGGCGGCCATGGCTCACCCGAGTCACGCGTACTCGACCGGAAAGGACGATGAACAGACCGGTCGCTTCGTGACCGGCCTGGAAGAGCGTCGCCCCAACACCGTAGCGGCGCTGCGTCCCCGCCGCGAGCAGTCGTCGACGCGTTCCCTCCGAGAGCGAGGAAAACAACGGAAGCGCATCAAGCGCGTCCTCTACGGGTAGCACGCGCGCAACGAACTGAGGTGTCGGCAATGTGACTTCGGTTCCTTCGGCTGAGAGCCGTGACGCCTACAATTCATGGACAGAGCGCCTCTCGCTGGCGACAACCAAAACCCGCTGCGATCGCTGACCTAAAAACTACCGAGGGATGCAATGATGTGTTTTCGCACAGTGGCTCGTATCGCCACCGCCGGCCTGATGCTTGTTGCCACGCTGCCCGTCGTCACGCCGCTGGCGGCCCAGAGGGGTCGTGACATGGCGGGGATGAGTGGAGGCATGATGGCCGGTGGCGACACCGCGACGACGGCGATCATGCGCGTCGTGCACGAGTTGATGACCAATCACGACAAGCTACGCCGCACCGTCACGAATTTGCCGAACGGCATCCGCACGCTGACCGAATCCGATGATCCGGCCATGATCAAGACCCTCAAAGCGCACGTGGCCCGCACGGGCGATCTCGTGAGCAAAGCAGAGGATCCCAATTTGCCGATGTCTTCGCCTTCGCTGCACGGCGTGCTGCGCAACGGGGCCAGCATCACACGCACGACAAAGGAGACCGCGAAGGGCGTCCTCGTGACGGAGACGTCGAAGGATCCCGCGACCGTCGCACTGATACAGGCGCACGCCGCCGAGGTCACCGATCTCGTCAATCGCGGCATGGCCGCGATGCACGAGTCGATGATGAAAAGCGGCGGCATGACGGACGGCATGATGGGTGGCGGCGCGACGCCGAGAGCGATGAGTGGCATGTCGCACGACACGTCGGCGGCCGCGTTTTCGGCGCTTCAGGCGCGCGGGAAGCAGGCGATGGGCGTCGATCAGTACACGTCGACGCACCACTTCGATGACATGACCGACGGCGGGCGCATCGAACTGCAACGCGACGTCGATGACTCAGCAGGCGTGGCACAGATTCGCGCGCATCTGCAGGCCATCGCCAGCGCTTTCGCTGACGGCGATTTCACGACGCCCGCGTTCGTGCATATGCAGTCCGTGACGGGGGCCAACGTCATGGCCGCCAAGCGTGCCGCAATCCGCTACACGTTCACCGCCTTGCCGCGCGGCGGTCAGTTGCTCATCGTGTCGAAGGACAAGGACGCCATTACCGCGATTCACGAATTTCTGGCATTCCAACGGATGGATCATCGCACACCGTAAGGAGGATCTATGACGGCCTCACTTGGCACGGTAGTACACGTCGACATGCCGTTCGAGACAGCATTGGAGCGCACGCGCGCTGCGCTCAAGACTGAGGGCTTTGGTGTGCTCACGGAAATCGACATGCGGGCGGCCTTCAAAGACAAATTGGGCCATGATTTTCGACCGTATGTGATTCTGGGTGCCTGCAACCCGCCGTTGGCGTATCGCGCCTTAAGCGACGACCCGGCGATGGGGTTACTGCTCCCGTGCAACGTCACCGTCGAAGCGGACGGTGCGGAGCGCGCCGTTGTGCGAATCATCAATCCGTTAAGCCTGATGGCGCCAGACGCGATTGGCCCCTCGCCGGTCATTCGCGAGGTCGCGCTCGATGCGCAGCAGCGACTTGCCCGCGTCGCGCAACTACTGAACCACAAGGACGCACCGTGAGCGTCACCATCACGCAGGTGCACGACTATCAGTTTCTTGTCGACTTTGGCGCGGCGATTCCGTCGCTCCAGACGGACGAACCGCCGCCGCTCGGCGCCGGCGAGGGTCCATCGCCCAGCGCGTTGTTGCTGGCGACGGTGGCCAACTGCCTCTTAGCCAGCCTCCTCTTTGCGCTGCGCAAATTCAAACAGGATGCTGGTGGCATTCGGGCGACGGCGACAGCGCGAATCGACCGCAATGAGGAGAAACGGCTTCGCGTTCAGGAAATCACGGTCGCGATCAATCTCGGCAGCGCCGCCGCCGACATCGCATCACTCGATAGGATCCTGGTGCAGTTCGAGGACTTCTGCACGGTCTCCCAGAGTGTGCGTCAAGGGATTCCGATCGTCGTCACCGTCGAGGACGGTACCGGAGTCCGCGTGAAGTAGCACGGATGGTGCGACTCGCCGTGGCCGCGCGGAAGTGGCACGTTGGTTTTACAGCGCCTTGGGTAGCCTTCGCACGTCGGCCTCGTCTTTCGCGCGCCCGGTTGACGCTTTGTTCGCGCGCAATTCCGCCAGACCAATCACGCGAATCGGTGTTCCCGCCAGCGTCACGACGTGGCTTCCGCGCCAGACGGCAGCGAATTCGACGCCGGAAATGTCGCCGAGCAGGTCGATGCGAAACGGTGGCAGGCCGAACATGGTGACCATGTCCGGCGTGAGCAGTGACTTGGGATCGAGCGCAGTAGGCGGTGCCCCAAACGCTTCGAGTGCACGGCAGAGACGTTGCACGTTGGCCGCCGTGCGGCGATACAGGAAATCGATGTCGCTGGTTGCAAGCCCGACGCCATATACACCAACGGCATAGCCGCCGACGAGCACAGCGTCGACGCGGTGGTGATCGAGTGCAACCATGAAGGCGAGGATATCAGGCGCCAAGCGTTCATTGTACGCGACTCCCGGCGGCATCTTCATCGGCGCACCGAGCGCGACGACAAGGTCAACTTCGGATGGCATGCGCAGAGTTTAGGGATCGCTGGTATCGTTTCACCCCTTAATGTGCTTTTTGCCCTTTTATGTATCACCTTTCCCGCACTGCGTCCGCCGCGTCATGACCCCTCAGTGAGCCGTGTGATCGGCGACGTCTTCGCCCGCGGCAGACATGCTCGCGGATCGTCCCGCCCAGCGAGCTTGCTTGTCGGCCTCAGTGCGTAGGGATATGCTTCGCGGCCAGCGCGGGATTCCGGTCACCAACTTTCGACGCGCGTGCCCCTTTATGGACCCATACCTCGCGACCACATCCCCGTCATCAGCGATCGCGGTGCGGCTGTATCGGCGGCGGCGCGTATGACGCGGCGACATCACCGCGGGTCGGCCCTGGTGCGGTTATCAGGGCTCGTCTCCACGCGGCTGGTCGGCGTTCTCGCCGGCGTTCTTGCCGTCGCGTCGACTCTGACGGCGCAATCGACCGCGACGGGCGATTCCCTTCGGCAGGCGACAGTGACGCGGTCGTGGATGCCATCGCTTCTCGGTGCGCAGGTCAACGCGATCGCGCAATCGATCGCGCCGTTCCGTAGTCTGTATACTGGCCCCAACAGCCTCACGGCGGACGGCGACCAGGCCATAAGTCACGCGTATGGCGCGTACCTGGGCGTGCGACCGTTCACGGATCGGTCGGCACGCACTTTCGTCGACGCGTACGTCGACGTCGAAATGGTGCGCGGGCGCGGTATCAGTCGGACTGTCGGCCTCGGCGGACTCACCAACGGCGACGTCATCCGGCAGGGCTCGGCCGATCTCGGTGCCGGACCGTATCTCGCGCGCGCGTACGTGCGATTGGTACGCGCACTTGACGACGCGCACGACGTGACGCTTTCACAATCCGCGGAACAGCTGCCGACGGTGACATCAGCACGCCGCGTCGAGGTCACCATCGGGAAGATCGCGGCCAGCGATCTGTTCGACCTGAACCGCTACGCGAACAGCACGCGACAGCAGTTCATGAACTGGGGGCTCTTTCAGAACACCGCATGGGATTTCGCTGCGGATACGCGCGGCTACACCAACGGCGTCGCGGTCACCCTCCTTTCGCCGCGTTGGAGCCTGCGCGTCGGGAGCTTTCAGATGCCGACAGCGGCGAACGGCAACGTCTTTGATGCCTCGCTCTCGAACGCACGCGGCGATCAGGCAGAGCTCACGCTTACGCCGTCAATCGCGCGGCTCGGCGGTCGATCGCCGACGGTGCGCGTGCTCGCCTATGTGAATCACGCCCGCATGGGCAGCTACGCTGATGCGCTCGCGCGTGCACGCGGTACGCGCGTCGCACCTGACATCGTCGCCGATGATCTTCCCGGGCGCAGCAAGCGCGGGTGGGGCGTGAATGTCGAACAGCCGCTCGCCGATGGCGGCGAAACCGGCGTGTGGATACGCCTCGGCGCGAACGATGGGCGCACCGAAAGCTTTGCCTTCACCGAAGTGGATCGCCATCTCAGCGCCGGCGTACAGCTGATCGGCCGCTCGTGGCATCGCGCCGCTGATCGTGTTGCGGTCGCGATTGTGGTGCATGGACTATCCGCCGATCACCGCGCCTACCTTGCCGCAGGCGGTAGTGGCTTCCTCTTGGGCGATGGCCGACTCGCGTATGCGAGCGAATCGATCATCGAAGCGTACTACCGACTACAGCCGGTTGCCTGGTGCCAGATTACGGCCGACGTGCAGTCCGTGCGAAATCCCGGCTACAACCGAGAGCGGGGGCCGGCGCTCGTGTCCGGACTACGCGTCAATCTGCACCGGTAGGCGCGCGGCATCGTCTGTCTGGCGCCGATGACGCGAGCGCTGGAGATTCACCGCGATCACGTTGTCTGCGAAGACTCACCGTTCAGGATCGAATCATGCAAAGTCTCTGTTTCAGCCTGCGCGCCGCCACCCGGAGCGCCGTTGCACTCGTCGCCGCGGCGGTGTTCGGCAGTGCCGCCCACGCCCAATCTCGCCCCGCGCAGCGCACGCTGCCGCCGGACGGGGATCAGCAGCTCGCGCGCGCGATTTTTAAGGAGATGATCGAAGTGAAGTCCGGCTTCTCCACCGGCGCGACCACGCCCGTGGCTGAGGCCGTGGCGAAGCGCCTGCGTGACGCCGGATTTTCAGCCGCTGACATCTTCGTCGGTGGCGCCGCGCCGCACAAAGCGAATCTCGTCGTGCGCTACCACGGATCGGGGAAGAAGAAACCGATCCTGCTGCTCGCGCACACCGACGTCGTCGAAGCGAAGCGCGAAGACTGGACCGTCGATCCGTTCACCTTTCTTGAGAAGGACGGCTACTTCTACGGTCGCGGCACCGGCGACGACAAGGCACAGGCGGCCGTATGGATCGCGAACCTGCTACGCTACAAGCGCGAAGGGTTCGTGCCGGATCGCGATATCATCGTCGCGTTGACCGCCGACGAAGAAGGCGGCGGTCCGTATAACGGCGTCGACTGGCTACTCAAGAACAAGCGTGAATTGATCGACGCGGAGTTCGGCCTCAACGAAGGCGGCTGGGGCGAAGCTGTGAATGGCGTCCGCGTCACGAATAATTTGCAGGTCGCCGAGAAATATGTTGTCACGTATCGCTTCGAAGTGCGCAACAAGGGCGGTCACAGCTCGTTGCCGGTGTCGGATAACGCCATCTATCATCTGGCGCGCGGGCTCGACCGCCTGTCGCGCGTCGGCTTTCCGCTCAAGGTCAACGATGTGACGCGCGAGTATTTCCGTTCCATGGCAACGATAGAAAAAGGACCCGTGAAAGCGGACCTCGCAAAGATCGCCAAGGGCGACGCGGCGGCCATGGCGCGTGTCGCCAAAGGGTCGACCTCGTGGAATGCCACGCTTCGTACCACTTGCGTCGCCACCATGCTCGAAGGCGGCCACGCGACCAACGCCTTGCCCCAGCTGGCCGCTGCGACGGTGAACTGCCGCGTGCATCCGGACGACAAAGCGGACGACATCACCGAAACATTGAAGAAGACGGTCGCCGACACGGCCGTGCACATCACGATGCAAGGCACGCCGGAACCCGGGCCCGTTTCACCGATGCGGGATGATATCTTGCGTGCGACGCGAGAACTCACCGCCTCGCTGTGGCCCGGTGTGCAGGCTGTACCCATCATGGTGATGGGCGCGACCGACGGTCGCGCTACGCGCGCCGCTGGGATTCCGACCTACGGGGTGCAGGGTTTCTTCTACGATCGCGACGACATTCGCTTTCACGGACGCGACGAGCGACTCGGCGTGCAGTCGTTCTACGAAGGGCAGACGTTCTTGTACGAACTGGTCAAGCGGCTCGCGGGCACCGAGACACCTGTACGCCCGTAATTCGACCGCGTCGACGTCGGGCGTTCAACTTAGCCGCCCGTCGGGTCCCCTTCATCGAGCCGCTTCTCCTTTTGCGGCTTGCCGAAGTTCCAGGCCACGTTGACCAGTACTCCTCGCGCCCGGCGGTAACGCATTGAGCTCTGTGTGAATCGTGGATCGCTCGTGGACGAACGCTCGCGCTCTGTGCTGAATGGATCCGTCACACGCATGGTCAGACTGATGCGATCGCCATTCAACTTCTGACGCGCCGCAAAACTGACGCGCGTTTGCGCGCCGCTCGTGCCCTGCTCCACCGTCGTTTTGCCGCGATAGGAAATGATGGTTTGCATATCGAACGCCTTGCTTACGCGCCACGCAACATTCGCGCGGGATGTCCATCCGAACGTGCGAGCGGACAGCGTCGGTGACAGGTTCGACGCATTGCTCTGCTGCCGGAAGGCGCTCGAGCCGACGAAGCCCGTGAGTGGCCCGCCGCGCAACGCCAGCGTGGCATCGGCTCCGTAGGTATCGGTGGTCGCGATATTGGCGAACGTGGTCGTCGTCACGCCCACGTCGTCGATGCTGCGCACGCGTCGCATGGCATCGACCGTGTGCCGGTAAAACGGCGTCACTTGCAACGTCGTCCTGCCGGCCGTCCGCTGGACGCCCGCTTCGAGCGCGCGGATGTATTCCGGGCGCAAGAATGGATTGCCGCGCGAGAGGTTCAGCGGATCCTGGTAATGCGGCGTCGGATCCAGCTGATCGGTGTCATCCGGCCGCCGAATGCGCGTCGAGTAGCTGAGCTTGAACTGATGCTGGTCATCGACGTTGTATACCGCGAGTCCGCTTGGAAAGACGCTGGCGTAGTGGTTGTCCACGACGATGGCCGAGCTCATTCGCCGAAACTGCGTATTGGCGCGCTCCACGCGCAGTCCGGTCTGCACGGTCAGTTTGCCGACCGACCCCGTGACGATGCCATACGCCGCGTTGACGGCCTGATCGAAGGTGAATGCCGTCGATTGCGTCGGATCGATCACGAAATCAGTTTGTGTCGTGCCCGGGATCCGCGTATCGATGGTCGTTCGAAATTTCTGCAATGCGCCGCGATACCCCGCGCTGAGACGGAGGTGTTCGGCGAGCGGCTTCGCATAGTCGATCCTGAGCGACCGTTCGTTCGGCCGTTCCATCGGCGCAATTGACTCTCGGGCCAGGCTCACGACCGATGTGCCATCGAGCCCCAGCACCCGGGAGACATAGTCGCTCGGCCCGCCTTCCGACGAACGCGCAAATCGTAGCTCGCTCGACAGTTCGTGATCCTCTGCGGCAAACGTATGCTTGTACTCGAGCGTCGATTCGAAGCTGTCTTCGTTGTTGATCGACGTGCTGCGCCGATCACGCAGTGCGGTGAGACGGCGCTGCGCGTCCAGATCGCGATACGTCAGGGCGTACGTTTCATCCTCACGCCGGGTGCTGTAGAGCAAGTCACTCGAGAACTCATCGTGTTTGCCCACCCGGTAACGGAGCGATCCCGTGACGGTCTGAATCTTCGGGATCTGCGTGCGAACGCCAGTCTGGTTGAGGAAGGTGAGCGGCGTCGCGTAGAGGTTGTCGCGCAGCAACGTCTCGCCGCGCGGACGGTTGTCGCGCGAAAAACCATAGCTGCCGAATGCCGTCAGCCCCTGCTTTTGGTAGCCCGCGTTTGCGCCAACTTCGGCTCGGCCAGTCGTGCCGCCAGCAATGGTCAATCCACCGCTTGATCCGGCGTCGGTCTGTTTCTTCAAGACGATGTTGATGATCCCGGACGATCCCTCGGGGTTCTCGCGCGCTGAGGGATTCGGGATCACCTCGATCTTCTCGATCATCGCGGCGGACAGCTGCGCCAGGAAATTGCCAAGTTGCGCGGGCTTCATGGGGCTGCGTCGGCCGTTGATTTGCACGATGACGCCAGCGTCGCCTCTCAGACTGATGGCGTTGTCCATGTCGATGTCGACCGACGGAATATTGCGCAGCACATCGATGGCCGAACCGCCGCGCGTGGTTGGCATGTCTTTGACGGCGAACGTGTTGCGATCAGGCGCGAGTTCGATAGCCCGCTGTTGATCGGCCACCGTATTCATGCGCTGCAGTTCCACCGCGGCAATGACGAGGGTCACCGTGCCGAGGTCGACGCTCGACGTAGCAGACTCGACGGAAAAGACCGGCAGCGACGCGCGTGAAAACCCGAGCACGCGCACCTGACCCCGGTAACGGCCACGTGCGAGACCCGCGATATGAAATACTCCGTCGGCGCGCGTCGATGCGCGCGCGACGGGAATCGTGTCGGTCGCACCGGTGAGGACAATGGTCGCGCCCCGCACCGGCGCGGCGTCTGTCGCCGTGACCACGCGCCCGTGGATATCGCCGCGCTGCGGCGCGGGGGGGGCGGCAACAGCGCCCGCCAGTGGTTGCGCGAGTGCCGCGCGTGTGCCGCACAGGAGTAGCACGGTCGCGGCGACAATGGGCGATGTTCTTGATCTGTTCACAAATCCAAGATGACGTCCATACCTGTCCTCCAGATGACAGGGCGACATTGCGGCCGACTTGCCGATCGGAGGCCATCGCCAGAAACCCACCCCCTCCTTCGACGTACGATCGGGAGTGACCTATCCCGCCCGGCCTCTTGAACCCAACTTCCGAGGGAGCATCGTATGTCGACACGATCGTGGATCTTGCTCGTAGTCGCCGCCTTATTCAGTGTCGGCAATCTGGTGTTCACCGCGATGGTCGCGGTGCAAGGGGAGGCGATGCATGCCGGAGTACACGCGCTGCTGGCTTTGCTCGGTGCCTACGGCGTGTACCGTGTCCTGCGGAAGCACCGGCTGGAGGTCGCGACGACGGCCGCGCACGCACCGTTCACGATGACACCGGATGTCACTGATCGCCTGACCCGTTTGGAGCAGTCGGTCGACGGGGTCGCCGTCGAGGTGGAACGCATTGGCGAGGGGCAACGGTTTATGACACGTGTCTTCGCGGAAAAGTCTGCCGAAAACGGCGTCGCCAATAGAACATCCCGAGAGGCTTCATGATCGCCTGGTCGGCGCGTTTTCGATCACGGCTTCCTCCGAGGAAGCTCCCACATCTGTCCACGTCCATGCGAACGCATCGAACGTCGATTTTTCTGCTTGCGTGCACGCTTGCCCTGTCGTCGTCGGCTGATGCGCAGCGGCCCGCCGAACCAGTACCAGCGCCACGCGGCCGCATTCAGGGCGTTGTATACGACAGCGTCAACGCCCGCCCCCTTGGACGTGCAACGGTGCAGATCGTCTCGACCACAGCACCGAGCCTGAGCAGAGCCGTGATTGCAGACAGTCTCGGTAGGTTTCGCATCGACAGTCTCGACACGGGCATGTGGCTGCTCGGCGTGCAGCATCCGTTGCTCGATTCACTCGGCATCGAGCAACTGTCCCGCGTGGTCAACGTGACGGACCGCGGAACGGCGCGAACCACGCTGGCAGTCCCGTCGGCGCGTGCGCTGATCACGCGCGTCTGTGGTGCGGCGACCGCGGCGGATGCGTCTGGATTTGTTCGTGGGACACTGCGTGATGCCAGCAGCGGTATGCCGATTGCCAAGGGCTTCGTGCAGGCGAAATGGATCGATCTCATGATCACGAAGCGCGGCACGGAGCGCACCATCGAGGAGGTCGACGCCACCGCTGACGAGAACGGTCAGTTTGTCGCGTGCGGCGTGCCGACTGATGGCTTTGTGCAGCTGCGCGCATGGCGCGGCACCGACTCCTCCGGCGTGCTGCAATTGATCACGCCGACGCACGGCATACTGCCGCGCGATTTTTACATCGGGGCCTCGAGCCGCGTGATGCTGACCGTGAGTGCGGCGAGCGTTGATTCGGCGGGCGATTCACTGTCGGCCGTGACCGTGATGGTCGCGCGTGGAATCGGACAGTTGCAGGGCTCGGTGCGACGGAAGGGCGGACCGCCGGTCGGCGGCGCGCGTGTCGCGGTCCGCGGGAGCGGGCTCGAGTTCACGACAGGTGAAGACGGCACCTTCCGGCTGAGCGCCTTGCCGTTGGGCACCTTCACGCTCGAGACCCGCGCGGTCGGCTTTGCGCCGCACGAGGAGCCGATCGACATCCTCGCGAACACGACGCCAATCGCGAGTGTCGCGCTCGACCGCCTCACGATGCTCGATACCGTTAAAATCAAGGCACGGTACCGGGCCGTCGGTCTCGAGGCGTTCGAAAAGCGTCGGAGATCGGGCTTCGGCCGCTATCTCGGTCCCGACGACATCGAGAAACGCAACGCTTTCAGACTCTCGGATCTCTTCGTCACGATGCCGTCGGTGCGTGTGGTGAATGCTTCAGACGGTGATCAGATTCTCATGCGCGGCAACGGATTTCAGCGCTACTGCACGCCCACGTTTTTCATCGATGGCATGCGGACATTTGGCGGCACGGAGTTTGTGATGGCCAGCAGTGTTCGCGCGATCGAGGTGTATACGTCGTCGACCGCACCGGCGGAGTTCACCGACCTGAATGGCTGCGGCAGCATCGTGGTGTGGACAGGCCGGCGGTAGCGACGGCCGCGCGCACGCGTATCTACCTCGTCGGCTCGACCTCAGCGTTCCACCGCACGATCCCGCCCACGAGATTTGACACGCGCGTGAACCCGGCCGCTTGCATCGCCTGCACGGCGCGGCCGCTGCGCGCACCGCTGCGGCACATCACGACGATCTCGCGCGACGCGTCCAACTCTGGAAGCGCATCGTTCAGGGTACCGAGGGGAATGAGTTTCGCGCCGTCGACGTGCTGCTCATCCCACTCATACGTCTCGCGGACATCGATCAGATCGAAATCGTCGCCGCGCCGCAGTTTTTCGTCGAGTTCGAGCGGAGTGACTTCCTTCACGTCTGTGTTCACGGCAGCTCCCAGTGGTAGTGTCCCGCAGAATACATCGTAGTCGATCAACCTCGTGATCGTTCGTGTCCCGCACGCCGGACAATTCGGATCGCGCTGGATCTTCACCGTGCGGAATTGCATCGAGAGCGCATCGATCAACAGCAGACGCCCCGACAGCGTTTCTCCGATGCGAAGAATGTGCTTGATCGCCTCCGTCGCCTGGATGGTGCCGACGAGACCGGGCAAGACGCCAAGCACACCACCTTCGGCGCATGACGGCACTGATCCGGCCGGCGGCGGCTCCGGATAGAGGCAGCGATAGCACGGGCCCTGCTCCGTCCCGAACAGCGTCGCCTGTCCGTCGAAGCGGAAGATCGCCCCGTACACATTCGGAATGCCGAGCAGCACGCACGCATCGTTGACGAGATAGCGCGTCGAGAAGTTGTCCGTGCCGTCGATAACGAGATCGTAGCCGCGCATGATCTCCATCGCGTTCGCCGACGACAGCGACGTCTCGTAGGTCTCGAGTTGCACATGCGGATTGAGATCGTGCAGCCGATCCCGGGCCGACGCAAGCTTGGGCCGACCGACGCTGGCGGTTCCATGCATGATCTGTCGATGCAGATTCGTCACATCGACCACATCGAAATCGACGAGACCGATCGTGCCGATGCCCGCGCCAGCGAGATAGAGCGCGACCGGCGAACCTAACCCGCCCGCCCCGACGATCAGCACGCGTGCGGCCTTGAGGCGACGCTGTCCGTCGACGCCCACCTGCGGCAGCGACAGTTGTCGGCTGTAGCGCGTGAACTCGCTCGGCGTGAGTTCGGGCAGGTCGGGCTGCGACGAATCTTGGTGGATCGACACACGTGTCATGCGAAGAGACCGTGAAAAGCGTTTGACCGCAGACGTCTTAGGCGTACGCAGGGGAACGGCGGATAATGGAAATAAACACCCTGCGAACCCCTGCGACCTCTGCGGTCAACGCGGTTCGTGGGAGGTCGAGCGCGTCTGGCTTTTCGAGCCGTCACGGACGGACGTGGAGCGCGATTGCCGGCGGATAGGGCGAGGACCCGAACGGCACGGACTTGAGGATACAGCGATCAGCGAGCAGCGCGGGGCGAGGGGCGCTGGCAAACGGCTGGAGATCTTCGACGGTAGTGAGGAGACTCCGTCGCGGAACCTCCTCACTCAACGATTCGGTCGCCATGACGCCTGCCCCAGCTCGCGGATCGAGATTCCCCGGCCATAGGAGGCTCGGCCGGTCGCGTGTCGTGCATCGCATGATAAAGCGTGCACCCTCATTGATGCGTATTGTGCTCGGCATGCTGATCCTGCTCGTCCTCGCCCTGCTGGGGAAGCCGGCATCAGCCCAGACATCCGCTAGCACCGTCACGCACATCATCACCGGCACCGTTCGCGACTCCGCGTCCGGCGAAGTCCTCCCCAACGCCCACGTTGGCCTGATGACCTCTGCTCGAGTCGTACAGACGAACGGCGACGGACGTTTCACGCTGCTCGGCGTGCCCCTCTGACCGCATGTCCTCCGTGTGCAGTACGTGGGCTACGCGACCAGCACCACCCCGTTTAATACCGACACGCTGAAAGGACCGATTCGAACTGTGCTGGCCAAGGCAATCGTGCGGCTCGCCGATCAGAGAGTGACCGCCTCAACGGATCAGGCACCAACGGTCGTCGCGATCAGTCGCGAAATCAGCCAGCAGTCCATCTCTACCGCGCAAGTCGAAGCGATGCCGTCGGTCGGCGAAGCTGATGTGTTCCGTACGCTGCAGATGTTGCCGAGCGTCGCCGGCGCCGGCAACGGCACCGCGAGTCTCTCCGTGCGTGGTGGTAAGGCTGATCAGAATCTCGTACTGCTCGACGGCATGACCGTCTATCACGTCGATCATTTCTTTGGCCTGTTTAGCGCGTTCAACACCGACGCGTTGAAGGACATTCAGCTCTACGCAGGCGGATTCCCCGCGCGCTACGGCGGCCGCGTCTCCTCGGTCATCGACCTGACGGGCAAGGCCGGCGATGAACACACATTTCGCGCGAGTGGTGGGGCGAGTCTGCTCAGCGGACGCGGCGTCGTCGAAATTCCACTCGGCAAAGGCAGCCTGCTCATCTCCGGTCGCCGCGCCTACACCGACATCATCAAGAGTAACCTGTACAGCACGCTCTTTTCATTTGCGCGGGCGGGGTCGATGTCCACGTAGTCGGGCGGTCCGGGCATCGGGATCGGTCGCGGCTTCCAGTCGGCACAGGTCGATCCGTCGTTTTACTTCTACGATTTCAATACCAAGCTGACGTATCGACCATCGTCGAAGGACGTCGCGACAGTCAGCGTGTACCGTGGACTCGACAACCTCGATCAGTCGCAATCGGTTGGTGGTGGGTTCGCGCGATTCCAGCCGACCAGTAGTGTTGCCGCGACGACACCGACGCTCAATGATCTCACGGTCTGGGGCAACACGGGCGCCAGCGGTCGCTGGTTCCGCCAATGGACGAGCCGCTTCTCCTCCGACCTGCTTTTGTCGTCGTCGCGCTACACCAGCGACGGCGATCGCACGGCGAGCGGCGGCCTCCCGAATGGCGGCGCGCGCTTCAACTTCGGCTTCACCGAAACTAACCACGTTGACGACCAGACCGCGCGCTTCGAAAATGCGCTCGATTTCGCATCTTGGTCGCGTGTCGAGTTTGGTGTGTGGGCCACGCACAATCGGGTGCACTACGCGTTCACCGTTGGCCCCGCCAGCGACACGCTGCAACGCAATCGCAACACGATTCGTGATGGCACGGCCAATACGACCGCGCTGTACCTGCAACACACGCCGACGCTCCGGCTGAAAGGCGCGTGGGGACAGTACCATCAATTCGTCAATCGGGTCGAGAATGAAGACGTCTTGCAGGGCAGCCGAGACTTCTGGCTCCTCGCAGATACGTCCCTGAAACCCCAAGCGTCGACCCACGCCATTGTCGGCCTTACGTACGACCGACCGTCGTGGGCGTTCAACCTCGAGGCGTATGACAAAACGCTCGATAACGCGACAATCTTTTCGCGCCGCTACCGGCAGGCCTTCGGAATCAACACGGGGTCCTTTTTCTATACTGGTAGTGGGCACACCCGAGGAGTCGAGTATCTGCTCGAACGCAAGCAGGGCGCGCTGACCGGCTGGGCGAGCTACACGCTCATGCAATCGACCCACCGATTCGACCAGATCGACCAGGGACGAGAGTTCGCGAGCGAAGTCGATCAACGCCATGAGTTGAAAGGATTCGGTGTCTGGCAGATCGGCCAGTGGGATCTCTTGGCCGTCGGACTTTACGGCAGCGGCCAGCCCTACACGTCCCCGGAAAGTCAGTACGACATCAAACTGCTCGACGGTCGCGTGCAGACGTATATCAACGTCAGCGACAAGAACAGCAAGCGACTACCGTCGTATCAGCGCGTTGATCTCGCGATCTCGCGGGTCATCAAGACGGACGGCACCGCCGAATGGCGTGTCGGCTTGTCGCTGTACAACGTCGCGAATCGTCAGAACGTGTCGTTCCGCAAATTTGACCTGAGCAGCAATCCCATGACGGTCACCGACGTATCGCAACTCGGCTTCACACCAAGCCTCGACGTGAAGCTGCCGTGGCGCGGCGAACGCACCCGCTATTCCGGAGTGGAACGATGAACGCGAGCCGCATGTACGGGGACCGGTCACTGCGCGTTGCCGCCGTGACGTGCGCTGCGCTGGCGACGCTCACCGCGGCATGCGGAGAGACCGCAGTGACGTCGGTGGGCGCCGCGAAGCCGGTCGTGCGCGCGTACCTATACGCGGGTCAGCCGGTCAATGATGTCCGCCTGACGTGGAGCGTACCGATCGGTACGGCTGATTCCGCGGGCGACAGCGGCTACTATCAGTACAACGGCAGCGACCTCGTCATCCGCGAGCGTGATGCCTTCTCGCTCGAAGCGAAGGTGAGCGGTCAGACGATCACGGCTCAGACGATCGTGCCCACCAAGCCGAGTGGTGCGCGCATGGCCGCGACGACACTGAAGATTCCGAACTTCACGTTTGGGCCAGGCAGCCCGCGCCCGGATTTCTCGAGTACGCAAACCGTCGCGCGATGGACCCGTACGGCCGGCGCGCTCTACTTCGTGACGTTGGACAATGTCGAGCCGTCGCCCGTGGCGCTGGACTTCGGCCTGCCCGGCGGTGTGCGCGGACGTCGGCGCCTCATTTTTCCGCCGACCGCGGCCGACAGTCTTCCCGTGAATGCGTTGGGGCTGCCCTACTACGGGCGCTACATCGTCAATGTCTGGCGCGTGAACGAGGAGTATGCACAACTCTACGCCACGCTCCAGCAAGACTCGCGCGACCTGAACGAACCATTCACCAATGTCCGTGGTGGACTTGGTGTCTTCACGGCATTCTCAGCCGATACCAGCAGCGTGACCGTCGTCAAGGCGCCCTGAACGGCGGAGCGTGCCCGGCATCTGCAGCGGCGAACCGCCAATCGTCACGGTGCCCGTGCTCGCGATCGTCGCACCACCACACCAGTCGCCGGCGTGGCGTACGTGAAGCCGTTCGTCAACGTACTCGACAGCTTGTCGACGTGCATCACGACCACTGACACGGCATCGCCCGACGACGCCCGCGGCAGACTACAGCGTCGTGCGACGCAGTAACTGCGCGTTAAGCGCGACGACGATCGTACTGCACGACATCAACACCGCGCCCATCGCCGGCGTCAGCAGAATGTGCCACGGCGCGAGCACGCCGGCCGCGAGGGGAATGGCGACGATGTTATAGCCCGCGGCCCACCACAAATTCTGGACCATCTTCCGGTAACTCGCACGACTCAGCGCAATGATGCGGGGGATGTCACGTGGATCGCTGCGCACCAGCACGATATCGCCGGCTTCCACCGCAACACTGGTGCCGGCACCGATGGCGATGCCGACATTGGCCTGCGTGAGTGCGGGGGCATCATTGACGCCATCACCGATCATGGCCACGCGACGACCTTCGCGTTGCAGCGCCTCGATCTGCTGTGCTTTCTGCTCGGGCAACACCTCCGCCAACACGCGATCGATGCCGAGCGATTTCGCCACAGCATCGGCCACGGCACGTGAATCACCGGTCATCATGACGACGTCGATCCCGGTCTCACGCAGGCGTTTCACCGCCTCGGCTGACTCCGGACGCACCGCGTCGGCGACCGCGAAGGCCGCCACAATCTGCGCCGAACCGCTCGCGCCCTCGACCAAGTACACGACGGCTTGGCCTTTCGTCGCTGCCGCGTCCGCGAAATTCTTCACGTCGGGTGTCAACGGCACCTGCATGCTTGAGAGCAGGTTCGGTCCGCCAACGGCAAGGACGCGCCCATCAACCGTGGCGCGCGCTCCGCGTCCGGGAATCGACTGAAAGTCCGTTGCCGTCGGCACAGTCAACGCGCGATCACCCGCGCTCGAGACGATGGCGCGTCCGATGGGATGCTCGGCATCGCGCTCCACCGCGGCCGCCAGACGCAACGCATCGTCGTCACTCGTCGTACCGGACGACATCGCACCAACTACGCGATGCGCACCGAGTGTTAACGTGCCGGTCTTGTCGAAAACGACCGTCGTGAGAAGCCGCGCATTCTCGAGCCCGCGCCGATCGCGGACCAATAGGCCATGCTGCGCCCCAAGCGTCGTCGAAATCGCGAGCACGAGTGGCACGGCGAGTCCGAGCGCGTGCGGGCAGGCGATGACGAGCACAGTGACGAGCCGCTCGACGGCGGTCGACGCACTCGCGCCAGCAACGAGCCACGCGATAAACGTCAGCGTGCCTGAGCCGAGCGCGATCCAGGTAAGCCAGAAGGCCGCGCGATCGGCCAGCGCCTGCGCCCGCGACTTCGACCGCTGCGCTTCGGCCACGAGGCGCATGATGCCCGCGAGCGCGGTACGGTCTCCCGTCCCTGTCACCGCCACCCGCAATGCGCCAGCACCGTTCACGGCGCCGGCAATGACGCGGTCATTGGGGGCCTTCGTGACAGGCGCCGACTCGCCCGTCAGCAATGCTTCGTTGACGGCACTCGTGCCGGAGCGCACCACTCCGTCCGCGGGGATAGCAGCGCCCGGCCTCACCAGCACGATGTCACCGTCGTGCAACGCGTCGGCGCGTACGTCTTCGAGGCGTTCCGCACCGTCCGTGTCGATGACGCGAACCGCAAGGTCGGGCAGCAGCTTCGCGAGTTCACCCAGCGCGCCCTGCGCCTGCGAGATCGATCGCATCTCGAGCCAGTGGCCGAGCAGCATGATCGTGATCAGCGTCGCAAGCTCTTCCCATAGCGGTGTACCGGGAAAGCCTAACGCGACCGCGACGCTGAACACGAACGCGACCGTGATCGCGAGCGTGATCAAGGTCATCATGCCGGGGCGCCGATCGCGAACCTCACGCGCGGCACCCTGAAGGAACGGACGGCCGCCGTACACGAACAGCGCGCTGCCGAACAATGCCGGAATGACGCTGGCACCAGAGAACATCGGTGGCATGTACCCGAGTGCAGCGGGCAGCATGTGCCCCCACACCAGCGTCGGCAGCGTCAGCGCGAGCGACCACCAGAACTTGTCGCGGAACATCGCGACGGAGTGCCCGGCATGCGCATCGTGGTCGACGTGCTCGGCGTGCGCATCGTGTTCAGTATGCCCGGCGTGACCGGCAGAACCGTCACGCGCCGCAGGAGCCACCGGCGCTACGGGCTCATCGGGTGCCACATGGCTGTGATCGTGTACGTGTGTCACATTCGTCTCGGCTGCATAGCTACGCTATACCGTGCAGCCGCGTGAACGATTCACAACGGCCTTGCTTGGTTATCGCTTGGTTCGCGACGACCAATGAATTGCACGGATCCTCCACTGCCCGTTCGTCTTCGACAACACGACGAGCTCAGCGCCAACCGAGTTGATCGCGCGATCCTTGAACGTGCCCTGTGTCGTGCTGGTTGAGGACACCCACGCCGCATCGCCAACGATCGCCACCGTCGCCGCCCCGCGAACGCTGGGCACGGCGCGCGCGAACTGGATGTCCGCGGGCAAGTGATGGGCGCGATAATCAGCGAGCGTCTCGGCGCCACCGCTTTCGAGGATGACTACATCGGGCGCAAGTGAAGCGAGCGCGGCGGCACTATCGCCTGACGCTAACGCGCGATGCAACTGGTCGACCACGCGGACGACGGCCGCGGAGTCGCCGACCGTCTGAGCGTACGCGAGCGATGGCTTCCCGACGAGCGTTGCGATCGCAAAAACGAGGCAGCCAACGAGCAATCGCTGAGTAGTAATTCGCATAACCAGGAGTGAGAGAATGGTGGGATGGCGCGGCCGACGATCAAACGGGACGCGCCACGACTGGCGCCACGTCTCGTGCCGCGTCTCGCGCCGCGTCTCGTTCCCTAAACAACGAGTAGATCGCCGGAATCACAAGCAGCGTCAGGATAGAACTCGACACCATCCCGCCGACCATCGGCGCCGCAATCCGCTTCATCACGCTGCTGCCCGTCCCGCTCGTCCACAAAATCGGCAGCAACCCCGCCATGATCGCCGTGACGGTCATCAGCTTCGGGCGTACGCGTTCCACGGCACCTTCCATCACGGCCGCATACACATCGGCAGCGCTCGCGCGACGACCGGCCGCGAGCGCCGATGCCTTGCGGGCCGCCCACGCGTGATCGAGATAAATCAGCATCACCACACCGGTCTCCGCCGCGACACCTGACAGCGCGATGAACCCGATCGCGACCGCGACGGACCAGTTGTAGCCGAGCGCCCACACCAACCATAACCCACCGACCGCAGCGAACGGCAACGACAACATCACGATCAACGCTTCGCGCACGTTCCGGAAGTTGAAGTACAACAACAGGAAGATCAACGCGAGCGTCGCCGGTATGACAAGCCGCATGCGCGCCGCCGCGCGCTGCATATACTCGTATTGGCCGCTCCAACTCATCGTGTAGCCCGCCGGCAATACGACCGCGCGATTCACGACACGCTGCGCGTCGGCGACATACGACCCGATGTCGCGGCCCACTACATCGACGTACACCCACGACGTCGGCATCGCGCCTTCCGTGCGAATCACCATCGGTCCCGCCACTTGCCGGATGCGAGCGACCTGACCGAGCGGCACCTGCGCGGCGCCCACACGCGCTGGCCCCGCGGCCGCCATTGCGGCCGACGGCATGGGCGCACCGGCGGCGCGTGAGGCGTCGGCGGAGCCCGACGACAAGTCATGACTGACCGGTATCAATACGTCCGCCAGTCGTTCAGGCGTATCGCGCAATTCCTGTGGGTACCGAACGCGCACCCCATACCGCTCCCGCCCTTCGACAGTCTGCGTAATCGTCATGCCGCCGATAGCCGTTGCGATGACAGACTGAATGTCACCAACGTTCAACCCATGTCGCGCCGCCGCCGCCCGATCAATATCGATGTCGAGGTAATAGCCGCTCACCGCCCGCTCGGCAAAGGCGCTGCGAGTACCCGGCACGGACTTCACCGCGCGTTCGACATCCTTGCCAAGTCGCTCGAGTACCGCGAGGTCGGGGCCGAAGATCTTTACACCGACCGGCGTCCGGATACCCGTCGCGAGCATGTCGATGCGTCCTTTGATCGGCATCGTCCACGCATTCGTGACCCCGGGCATGCGCACGGCCGAGTCCATCGCCGCGACGAGTTTGTCGTAGGTCAGGCCGACGCGCCACTGCGCTTCAGGCTTGAGGGTGATCGTCGTCTCGGACATGTCGAGTCCTGCTGGATCCGTGGCCGTGTTGGCGCGACCGGCCTTCCCCCAGACGTGCTCGACCTCGGGGAACGTCACCAGAATGCCGTCCTGCTGCCTGAGCAGTTCGCGTGCACGCGCGACGCTGATCCCCGGCAGGGTGCTCGGCATGAATAGTATCGTATTCTCCTCGACCGGCGGCATGAATTCACTGCCGACACGCTGCCACGGAATCCACGCGAGTACGAGCAGCGCGGCCGCAATCGAAATCACGGGCCAGCGGAAGCGCAGCACGGCACTGATGAGCGGACGATACATCGCAATCAGGGCGCGATTCACCGGATTCGCCCGCTCACGGAAAATACGCCCTCGCACGAACACGCCCATCGCAACCGGGACGAGCGTGACCGACAGCAGACTCGCCGCCGCCATCGAAAACGTTTTGGTGAATGCGAGCGGACGGAACAACCGGCCTTCCGGCCCTTCGAGTGTGAACACCGGCAGAAACGACACCGTGATGATCAGCAGCGAGAAGAAGAGCGCCGGACCCACTTCGCGTGCGGCCGCAGACACGACCTCCCACCGTTCTTCAGTGCTCAGCACGCCCGTATCCAGCCACCGGCTCGCCTTCTGCGATGTATCAGGCGACGTGTTGGGCAACTTGGCAGACTTGGCATCGACCGCGCGTTCGAGATGCTTGTGTAAATTCTCGATCATCACGATCGCCGCATCGATCATCGCGCCAATCGCGATCGCAATGCCGCCGAGCGACATGATATCCGCGCCGACACCCACCCAGCGCATGGCCACGAACGCCATGAGTATGCCGACAGGTAGGGTGAGAATCGCCACCAACGCCGAGCGGGCATGCAGCAGGAACACGACGCATACCAGCGCGACGATGAAGCTTTCCTCGAGCAACTTGCCGCGGAGATTCGCGATCGCCCGTTTGATCAACTCACTGCGATCGTACACCGTGTGCAGCACAACACCCTTCGGCAGGCCATTATTCGCTTCGACGAGCTTCGCCTTCACCCGTTCGATCGTCGCGAGTGCGTTCTCGCCCGAGCGCATGACAACGATGCCGCCAACAGCATCACCGCGGCCGTCGAGATCGGTGATGCCGCGTCGCACGGCCGGTCCGACCGTTACGTGCCCCAGCTCGGCGACGCGGACCGGGGTCCCAGACGCCGTCGCCCCAACGACGACATTCTCGATGTCCGTCAGCCCCTTCAGGTAGCCCAGTCCGCGCACCATGTATTCGCGCTCGGAGAGCTCGATCACCATCGCACCGACGTCATTGTTCGCATTCTGAATCGACGACATCACGCGCGTGACCGGCACGCCGTACGCGAGCAGCTTGGCCGGATCAAGATCGATCTGATACTGCTTCTCGAATCCGCCGACGCTGGCCACTTCGGCCACGCCCGGAACCGATGTCAGCGCGTAGCGCAAATACCAATCCTGCACGCTGCGCAGTTGCGCAAGATCCAACCGTCCGGTCGTGTCTTCCAACGCGTACTGATAGATCCACCCCAGTCCAGTTGCGTCGGGTCCCAAGGTCGGCGTGACGGACGCCGGCAGTTTGCCCTTGATGCCATTGAGGTACTCGAGCACTCGGGTACGTGCCCAGTACAAATCGGTGCCGTCGGCGAAGATCACATACACGAACGACACACCGAAGAACGAGTAGCCGCGCACCGTACGCGCGCCCGGCACCTTGAGCATCTCGGCCGCCAGCGGGAATGTCACCTGATCTTCGACAATCTTCGGGGCCTGCTCGCCGTAGTCGACCTGTACGATGACCTGCACGTCGGACAAATCGGGCAGCGCCTCGAGCGGCGTGCGGCGTACCGCCCACACACCGGCGACGGACAACGCGGTGACGATCAACGCGACGATGAGCGCGTTGTGTATCGACCAATCAATGAGTCGTCGGAGCATGACTCAGCGCTCCCGGCGAGGCGACTTCGGTTTCGCAGCGTCTGCTGATCCCTTGCTCGCGCCCCTACTCGGCGGCGTCGTGATTTCCATCCCTGGCATGTCACCCATACCGCCGAGGGCGGTCCCGAGATTCGATTCAGCGTCAAGCAGGAACGTCGCGGACGCTACCACGGTATCGCCGACCGCCACACCGTGCAGGATCTGAATGCGCTCGTCGGTCGACGCCCCGAGTGTGACCGTGCGCGGCTCGAGAAGGCCGTTCGCGAGCCGCACGAAGACGAGTGCCCGCGCGCCCGTCGAGAGCACGGCACCACGTGGCACAGTCAGCATCGGCGCGCGCACCCGATCGGCGCGTGCGATGCCCTGCGTCGTTTCGATGTGCAGCGTCGCGTACAGCCCCGGCTTCAGTCGCAAACCCGGATTCGCAATCGCGACACGCACGCGCGCCGTGCGCGTTTCGGCCGAGATCGTTGGTGCGATGAACGTAACGCGGCCATTCCACTTTTCACCGGGATACGCGTCAACCTCGATGCTCACGCGTTGGCCGACGTGCACCGCGCGCAGGTCCTGTTCGTACACATCACCCACGAGCCACACCGAGCCGAGGTCCGCCAGTCGGTACAGCACGTCTCCGGCCATGATGCGTTGCCCGCGGCTGACATTCTTCTCGAGCACGACCCCGCCGCTGCTTGCGGTGAGCGCAACAGTACGCTGCACCTGCCCCGTCCGCTCAAGCGTCGCGATGGCGTCGGCCGATACATCCCAGTTCGCCAGCCGTCGACGGGCTGAAGCCAGCAGGTCCTCCGCATTCGCACGTGTTTCGGCGTTGCCAGAGGCAGTGCCAGAGGCGTTGCCAGAGGCGTTGCCAGAGGCGTTGCCGGTCGCGACATCCGCCGCCAGTCGCCGCGATAGCAGCAATTCTTCCTGCGCCGTCACGACCATCGGCGAGTAGATCCGCATGAGCGGTTCACCACGCTGCACCGCGCGGCCGGTGTAGTCGACGAACAGCTGTTCGACCCATCCGTCCAGTTTCGTGGTGATGGTCGAAACGCGTGTCTCGTCAAACGAAATCTGCCCGACGGTGCGAATCGATCTCGACAGCGGATCGGCCGTGACCGGTGCGAAGGTGACGCCGATTCGACGCATCTGATCGCGGGATAGCATGACCGGTGCCGCCGGACCTGTTTTGGATGCGGACTCACCCATGCCCGGCATCCCCGCCATCCCTTGCATGGTCGAGTCATCGATGGCCGCAGCGACTGATGCCGTTGGCGTGGTCGCGGTCACGCGCGTAAACCACCACGCGGCGAACAGCGCGGCGGTGGGCACAGCGATGATCACGAGCACACGCAGCACGCGACCGGTGCCGGTTTTGGACGCATTGGAGGCAGACATCAGTGGGCTCCTTGCTGGCGGTCGGCGTGTTGCTCGCGCTCGGTTGAGGACGTGCTGGTGGTGACAAGGCGCTCGCCGGTGAGCGCCTCGAGTTCGGCCCACGCGCGACCTTCCGTCGCGTCCAGCGCCACGAGTTCCTGGCGATAGCGATTGACACTCATGCGGGCTTCGATCACGGACATGAATTCGATACCACCGGAGCGGTACGAGGACAGCGCTGACGCGCTTGCGGCTTCGGCCTGCGGCAGTACCGACGTGCGATATAGGGTCCGCAGTCGACGGGTGCGCACAATCGTCGCGCGCACGTCGGCCAGCCGTGCCCGCGTTTCGCTCCGCATATTCTGCAACTCCGCCTCGGTCATCTGCCGCATGGCGATCGTTTCGTCGCGCACGCGAAGCTGCCGATCGCGCGCGAAGACCGGCAGCGACGCGCCGATCATCAGACTGCCCATGCGATCGATGCCCGTCTCCATGCGCCGCTGCCCGTACTGCACGCCGACCTTGATGTCCGGCCACCGTTCCCGCCGCGCGAGCGCCGCGTCGAAATCGGCCGCGCGCACGTCCGCGGCACCCGCCGTCAGCGCGGGCCGCGATGCATACGCGGTACGTTCGAGCTGCGCGATCAGCGGCACTGAATCCGGGAATGGCGGTAACTGTGACGCGTTGGCGATCACGAGCACCGACGTATCAACTACCGCGGCGAGTCGTTCCGTAGCGACCTCGCGCATGGTCTCCATGCGAATGATCTCTTCATCCATTCGCGCGAGTTCCACGTTGGCGCGCAGCACGTCGCTTTGTCGACCACTGCCGACTCGATACATCGACTTCGCAGCGTTGGCGACGTCCTCCAAAAGCCGTCGCGACTCACGCGCGATCACCAGGCTGCCATTGACCTGATAGCGCTCGTAAAACGCCATCGTGGCATCCACCCACGTCTGCCACGTGACGTCGAGCGCCCGCGCCTTCGAGGCGTCAGCGCGCGCGCGCGCGGCGCCTCCAGCCGCCGCGAGTTTGCCTGGTAACGGAATCATCTGCATCAGCTGCAGCTGGGCCATACCCAACGCGGGATCCGGAGTCAGACGAGGTAGCGAGTAGTTCATGAAACCGAATTGCAGTTCGGGATCCGCCGGCCTCGTCGCCGAAGCCACCCGTGCATCGGCCGCGCGTCCCAGCGCATTCGCCGCACGAATACGCGGGCTTCGCGTCAACACCAGCCGATACAGTGAATCGAGTGACAGCGCAGAATCGACAACCCCGCCTGATCTGGCGCGTTGCGCCGCAAGTGGAGTCGGTGCGAAGGCGGGCAGGACTGACGCTCCGATCGCCGGCAAGACGACCGCCAGAACACGGCGCAATGCGCGCGCGAAAGACGTGATGGACACGACGAACCTCTCGACGAAGACAGTGCCGGGCGCGCCACAGTGGCGGCCGCGGCGATGGCGCGTGTACGCGCCGGCGCTCGTCACATTCGAGCGCCCGTCGACGATCAGGCTCGCGGAGGTGGGTTGGCGGGTTCGACCGTGATGCCCCGTGGCATCACGTCGTGCGCGCAGATCGGCGGCGGCATCAATGCCGGCGCCACCGTGACCGTCGCGGCACTCGGCGACGGCGCGGTGATCGCGCACTGGGCCATCAGGCCACACGGCATCGACGAGTGCGATGACCCGGTCGGCGACGGTGATGGACTCGGATCACGCGAGACATCGCGTGGTGACGCGTCGTCTGCGCAATGCCGGTCCCTGGCATCGGCATGAGACGCGTCCGACATCATCATTTCGTGCGCAACGGGGTGCGCCTCGCGATTCGGCATCGACTCGCAGGCGCCATGCGCGATATCGAACGTCCTGACGAGGACGCTCAGCAGTGCGACGAAGGCGATAATCCGACGGGTGTCGAAGGACATGTGCAGAGGCGAAGGGAGAACGACCCGTTCCATGAATACTACCCCGACCGCCGTCAGCACAATCGGCGTTTGACCCCCAGAATGTCAGGAATATGACGACGCCACGTAATCGTTCATACATCGATAGTCCTGCATCAGCCGCGATACCATTCAGCCCGCACGACATGCCACACCCGAGCTCGCAATCGCCCGAGATCGAGCCAAAGCCGGTGCACCTCGTCGTGATCGGCGGCGTTGCCGGTGGCGCGACCGCCGCTGCGCGTGCGCGTCGAGTCAACGAGCGCGCTGAGATCACGCTCGTCGAGCGCGGGCCTTACGTCAGCTTCGCCAACTGCGGCCTGCCGTACTTCATCGCCGGCGCGATCGAAGATCGCGAACGCCTGTTGCTCCAGACCCCCGAGGGGTTCCAACGCCGCTATCGCGTCAACGCGCTGCTGCACACCGAAGCGACAGCGATCGATCGGGCGTCGAATCGCGTGCGCGTGCGGGGACCGGCGGGTGAGACGTGGCTGCCGTACGATCGCCTCATCCTTGCCCAAGGTGGCAATCCGATAGTCCCGCCGATTCCAGGCGGCGACGCACCACATGTGTTCACGCTCTGGACCGTGCCGCACATGGATCTCATTCACGGCTTCATCGAGCGCGAGGCGCCGAAAACGGCAGTCGTCATCGGCGGCGGGTTCATCGGGCTCGAAATGGCCGAAGCATTTGCCAAGCGCGGCGTCGAAACGACCGTGGTGGAGTTGCAGCCAACGCTGATGCCGCCGATGGATCATGAATTCGGGCATCAGATCGCCAACGCGTTCATTGAAAACGGCGTGCACGTCAGTACGGGTGTCAGCGTCACGCACATTCACGGTGACAACAAGAATGTTCAGCTCTCGGACGGCCGTCGCATCCCGGCTGAGCTGGTGCTGTTCGCTGTCGGCGTGCGTCCCGAGCTGGAACTCGCCAAACAGGCCGGGCTCGCCATCGGTGCATCCGGCTCGCTACTGGTCGACAACGAGCTACGTACGTCTGATCCGAACATCTTTGCGGCCGGTGACATGGCGGAGGTCGAACAGTTCGTCTCGCATCGCCGAGTGCGTGTGCCGCTGGCGGGACCGGCCAACCGTCAGGGGCGAATCGCTGCGTCGAACGCACTCGGCATGCACATGCCCTACGACGGCGCACTCAGCACGAGCGTCGTCAAAGTGTTCGATGCAACCGCCGCGATGACCGGATTGTCCGAAGCCACCGCGCGCGCAGCCGGCTTCGATGTCGGCGTCGCGATCGTGCATGCAGGCAGTCACGCCAGCTATTACCCCGGCGCGCGGGAGCTCTCGCTCAAGATCGTGTACGAGAAGCCGACCGGCCTGCTGCTGGGTGCTCAGGCGTTCGGGCATGGCGGCGTCGAGAAGCGGATCGACGTGCTGGCGATGGCACTGCGTGGCCGCATGTCGTTACACGACCTCGCGGTCGTCGATCTCGCCTATGCGCCGCCGTATTCTTCCGCCAACGATCCGATCAACATCGCCGGGTTCGTTGGCGAGAACGACCTCAGCGGATTCAGTCCGCTGATCTCCCCACAAGCGCTCCGTGCTGAACTACAGTCGTCCACGCCACCGATCGTCCTCGACGTGCGGACGGTGCTCGAGTACGAGTCGGCACATCTGACAGGCGCGCGCAACATTCCCGTCGACGAACTCCGCGACGCGATCCCCGATCTCGATCTGGATCTCGATCTCGACGAACGGCTCGTGATTTACTGTCGCGCCGGGTATCGCGGGCACCTGGCGTTGCGCATTCTCAAGGAACACGGTTTCACGAATCTCGTGAACGTGACCGGTGGCTGGGTGAGCCTCGAACTGCTCGGCGGCCTTGCGACGACTATTGACCCGTTGGCATAGTCCATAGTCGCTCCGTATTCGGTCATCATTCGCTCATCGTTTAGTCATCGTTGCCCCGAAGTATCAACCGGGAGGCGCCCGTGCGTTTGCAGCGAATTCCTGGAACGCACGCGCGGACACTCGTGTTCATCGCCATTCTCGCGTGTCTGGACGCATGCGCGCCCTCGCGCGTCGCCGTGCCGTCCGCGTCGGCGCCTGGCGCGGCGTCGAAACTCGCGCCCCTCAGCACGCATCGCGAACAGACGGTCGAGCAGCAGGCCACGCATGTGCTGTCGCGACTCGCCTTCGGCGCGCGTCCTGGCGACATCGACAAGGTGCGCGCGATGGGTGTCGATGCATGGATCACGCGGCAACTTGAGCCGGAACGCATCGCGGACCTCGGCGTCGATGCGGTCGTCGCGCGACTCGCGGTGAGCACCGAAACGGCGAAGCATCTCGTCGATCAATATCCACCGCAGGACATCTGGATCCGCCGGCTGCGCACCGAACGCAGCATTCCGGTGGCCGCGCAGTTTCTGCCAACCGCAGAGGACAGCGTCGCCTACAAATCGCTCACGGCACAAGGCAGTCGGTACGCCGATCAGATGATGGCACTGCGCGTCGCCCGCGCACAGATCAGCGAGCGGCAGTTGCTCGAAGTGATGACCGATTTTTGGGAGAATCATTTCTCGGTCTTCAACGGCAAGATGCCGACGCGCTTCACGATGCTCGAGTACGACCGTGACGTGATTCGCCCGCATGCACTCGGACACTTTCGTGAACTGCTCGGCGCAGTCGCACACAGCCCGGCCATGCTCTACTATCTCGACAACTTCCAAAGCGTCGCCGACTCGACACACCTCACCGTCAACGAGTGGAAGCAGGCGCAGCGCACGAAGACGCGCCCCGCAATCCGTCGGCGCAACGGACTGAACGAGAACTACGGACGCGAGTTGCTGGAACTACACACGCTCGGCGTCGACGGCGGCTACACCCAACAGGATGTCATCGAAGTCGCGCGCGCATTGACGGGATGGACCATCCAGACACCGCGCGAAGGCGGCGCCTTTCTGTTCCGACCCGAAGCGCACGACGCCGAAGCCAAGACCGTGCTCGGTCACGAACTGCCCGCCGGACGCGGCGTCGAAGACGGCGAGGCGGTGCTTGACATCATCGCGCGACATCCGAGCACGGCGCGCTACATTGCGCGTAAGCTCGCGATGCGGTTGGTGTCCGATACGCCGAGTGCGCTGCTGATTGAACACGCCGCCCGCGCGTTCCGCGACAGCGATGGCGACATCCGGGCGACGCTGCGCGTCATCATTATGAGCGGTGAGTTCTTCGCGCACGCGTCGTACCGCGCGAAAGTGAAGTCGCCATTCGAATACGTCGTCAGCCTGCGCCGCGCCCTCGACGCGCTTCCCGATACCACCCCCCGATCGGCCCAGGCGATGGGGCGGCTTGGCCAGCCGCTCTGGGGAAAGCTGACACCGAATGGCTGGCCCGAGACCGGCGACACCTGGATGAATACCGGCGCCATTCTCAATCGCATCAACTTCGCGGTGCAGGTGGGCTCCGGCCGCTTCCCGGATACGGCCGTGGAGATGTGGCCCCCATGGCGTTCGCTGGCGATGGCCACGTTTGATCAACAGGTGGACGGCGTCGTCGACCAGTTACTCGCGGGCGACGCCTCACACGAGACGCGCGCGATTCTCGTGGCAGGACACAACCCGCTGGTGCCTGCTGGTGCAGCCACCGTGGCGGCGCGTCCGAACCTGCGCGATCTTGTGGGTCTTGCCCTCGGCTCGCCGGAGTTCCAGCGGCGCTGACGTTGACCCGTTGCTCGCGCTACGCGGGCACATCGCGACATTGCCCGTCCTCATGCATCCATCTCGCGCCTTTCTGCGCGTTCCGCATCTGATCATCTGCGCCCTGTTCGTGTGGGGCCTCCCTCGCGTCGTCGTCGCGCAGCCCATCTCGCGATCGACCCCGAGTGCGCCAGCTACCGCAACTCCAGTGGCGACGCTGCTTACGCGCGCATCGAGCGCGTCGCTCCGCGCCGGTACCCTGACTTCGCCGATTCACCTCGACGGACGCCTCGACGAACCCGAATGGCTCACCGCCGATTCCATCAGCGAGTTAACGCAGGTCGAGCCCGTACAAGGCGCACGACCCGCCGGCCGGACCGTGGTGCGCGTACTCGCCAACGCCGACGAGATTGTCTTCGGCATCCGGGCCGACGACGCTGACCCGTCACACCTCGTCAGCTTTGCGCGCGATCGCGACGCGGTCCTGACCAATGAAGACCATATCAAGATCGTGCTCGATACGTATCTCGATGGCCGCTCTGGTTATGTGTTCGCGGTCAATCCCAATGGCGCGCGCTACGACGCGCTGGTCGCGGGCCAGGGCGAAACAGAGAACGCGAATTGGGATGCGGTCTGGCAGGCCGCATCGGCGAAGACCGCAACGGGATGGTCGGCGGAGATCCGGATTCCGGTGCGCAGCCTGCAGTTCAAGGCGGGGCTCAGAGAATGGGGCTTTAATGTGCAGCGCCGGTCACAGCGTCAACTCGAAACAGATCGCTGGGCGAGTGCAGAACGGAACTACAAGGTGACACAGACGTATCGCGCTGGCGCACTGACCGCACTGCCCGACTTCGCGTTGGGCTGGGGTTTGAGCGTTCGCCCGTCGTTCTCAACCGGAGGCGGCGTGCCGGCGCCACAAGCCGCACTCACAGGGACCAACGATGCCAGTCTGGACGTCACGCAGGCGCTGGGTGCGAACACGCTGGCCGCGCTCACCATCAACACCGACTTCGCCGAGACAGAAGTCGACACGCGGCGCACCAACCTGACGCGATTTCCGCTCTTCTTCCCGGAGAAGCGCACGTTTTTTCTCCAAGGCGCGGACATTTTCGATTTCGGACTCGGCCTCGGCGATGACGTCAAACCCTTCTTCAGTCGGCGGATCGGATTGCTGAATGGGGCCGAGGTGCCGATTCAGGTTGGCGCAAAAGTCAGCGGTCGCGCGAACGGCACTAATTACGGCGGACTCGTCGTGCATACGGGGGTCGCGAGCGAGAATGGCAACGATTCCACTGCCAGTACCATGGGCGTGCTCCGACTCAAGCGGAATGTCCTGCGCGAGTCGAGCGTCGGGCTCATTACGACCTTCGGCGATCCACGCGACCGCGGAGCCAGCTGGACGGGTGGTCTTGATGCGACCTATCAGACGTCGCGCTTCCGCGGCAATAAGAATTTTCTCGCGGGCGTCTGGGGACTGGCGACGCATCGGACTGGGTTGTTCGGACGTCAGGCGGCAGTCGGCGGCATGCTTGACTACCCCAACGATCTCTGGGACTTCAACGCGACATACAAAAACATCGGCGACGGCTTTGATCCGTCATTGGGATTCGTGCCGCGTGCTGGCGTGCAGATTGCTTCGCTCGGCGTGAATTTTCTGCCTCGTCCGACGCGGCCGATCGGTGGACTGCGCGTGCGGCAGATGGTGCACGAGTTTCAAGCGACGATGGTCGCCGATCCAGACGGCCGCTGGCAGAGCTATCGCGTGTTCATGGCGCCGGTCAATTGGCGACTCGAGAGCGGCGACCGCGTCGAGCTCAACGTCGTGCCGGTCGGCGAACAGCTCACGGCGCCGTTCAACATTGCGTCGGGCGTCACGATTCCGATCGGCACATATCGATGGAACCGCTACCGCGTGGAGGCCGGAACCGCTGCCAAGCGCCGCCTGAGTGGGCAGGCCACGTGGTGGTTCGGCAGCTTTTATTCGGGCCGCCTGAACGAGATGCAGCTCACCGCAGCGTGGAAACCCTCGTCGCTCTTTATTGTAGAACTCAATGGTACGCGCAACGTTGGCACGCTGCGCGAAGGCGCCTTCACGCAGAATCTGATCGGCACCCGCGTCCACATGAACGTGTCGCCCGATCTGCAGTTCAACAGTTACGTGCAGTATGATAATACGACGGACACGTTTGGATCGAACACGCGCGTACGCTGGACCTTTTCCCGCGTTGGCGATCTATTCATCGTGTACAATCACAACCTGCGGCATGATATCGATCCAACGAGCGGGCTCCCCGTCGCGGCGGCGCTGCAGACTGATCCGACGCGCCGGTTCGATCGCCACTGGGGCTTCGCATCGAATCAGCTGCTGGTGAAGGTGCAGTACGCATTTCGCTATTGAGCCCGGCGTGATCATGACGCGTCGCTCGCAACACCATCCTGCTGGAGATCGCATGTTCTCGGTCCAACGTCCCGTAGTGCGCATGATGGTCAATTCCCTCTGCGCGATCGTGGTCACCGTGTCGCTCGTGACCACAACGATGGGCGCACAGCCGAAGGCCAAGGGGAAGATCCCGGCGAAAGGGTCTGCTGGACCGAAGCCTGCGCTGCTGATCGGTACATGGGTCGGTACCGCCACGGTGCCGCTGAAAGACAGCTCGCTGGTCGTCCCGGTGACGTACACGTTCACGCAGAGTGGCACCGTGATCGCCGGCACCGCCATGGTCCCCGGACAGGGATCGGGCCCGATCGCCAACGTCGTGCGCGACGGCACACATCTTAAGTTCCGCGTCACCGCGCCGGAAGGAAAACTGCTCGAGCATGACGGCACCTTCAGCACCGACGGCAGCATCGAGGGGATGGTCAACCTCGACAACCTCCCCGTCGCGAAATTCAAAATCGCGCCGAGGAAGTAGCGACTAGCGCTCGGCCGCTGGCGCCTCGAATCGCAATGCCTGAAACGCCGCGTTCGACACCAGGCAGTACGACGCGAAGTAGTAAAATCCCGGGCCGGCAATCGCCGAGAGATTCGCCGTGCCTTTCGCGGCCAGCAGCGAAATGAGCATGCCGACGGCGAAGACGTCGGCCATCGACCATTTGCTCATCGTGCGCACGAAGGCGTACAGCCGATACGACGTCGCCGCGTTGCGCGAGGCGAACATCGGGACTAACAGGGCAGCCTTGAGCAGCGGCACCAGCACGCTGAACAGCAGGATCAG
>JANLPE010000024.1:0-46925 GCA_031366985.1 Gemmatimonadaceae bacterium | reverse complement strand
GGAGTCGCGAGAAACGGCCGAGTACTGAGACTGCAACGTCTCGAGACTCGGCCGTTTCTCGTGACTCCCTACCCCGTACTTCCCTACTCGCCAAGTTGTGTCTTGTACGCCGCCGACGTCATCAACCCGGCATCACCACCGGCCGCGATGCGGACCTTGATCATCCACCCATCACCGTACGGTTCGGTGTTGATCAGCGCGGGTTCGCCGTCAAGGCGGCCGTTGATCTCGACGATCTCACCGGCGACCGGCATGTACAGTTCGGAGACCGCCTTCACGGCTTCGACGGTGCCGAACACATCGTGTGCACCGTACGTGGCGCCGACCTTCGGCAATTCGACATACACGATGTCACCGAGCTCGCCCTGCGCGAAGTCGGTGATGCCGATGGCGACCACGCTGGCATCGTCGGTCGTGCGGACGTACTCGTGTTCCTTCGTGTAGCGCAGATCAGCGGGGATGTTCGACACAGTGTGCTCCGAATGAATATCGGGACTCAGGAAGCCGACGCCGAACGGCGGCGTTGGTCGGACAATGCAAGGATAGCGTGCCAGACCGAATCGACACGTGCTTCAAGCTGGGCGCGTGTACCGTCATTGTCGATGACCCAGCGGGCTCCGGGGCGCTTTCGGTCACTCGACCACTGTGCGGCCATCATCGCGTCCGCATCCAAGGCAGACAGGCCGCGATCGGCCATCAGTCGCGCACTCCGCACGGCGTCCGGGGCGTCGACCAATACGATGCCATCGAAGGCGTGATCGAGGCCGACCTCGAAGAGCAGCGGGATGTCCGAGATCACAATGGCGTCGCCACGCGCCGAGGCGTCAGCGAACTGCTGATCACGGAGTCGGCCGACTGCCGGATGCACGATGGCGTTCAGGGCGTCGCGCTTCATCGAGTCGTGAAAAACGCGTTGTCGGAGGGCGGCGCGATCGATCGACCCGTCGGGTGTCACGATGCCGTGGCCGAAGCGCTCGAGGACAGCGTCGAATCCAGGTGTTCCCGGGGCTACGGCCTCGCGTGCCAGACGATCCGCGTCGATCACCGTCGCCCCGCGGGCCGCCAGCATCGATACGACGGTGCTCTTGCCGCTGGCGATATTGCCCGTCAGGCCGATGTGTAGGGGGCGCATGACGGCAGTATAGCGGGGCCGGAAAGGCGCGCGGTCAGAACTCAGGCCGCGGCGCTATCCTGCATATCTTCGTGGTGGTCCGCGATCTCTCGGCGCTTCTCGCGATTGACCAGCAGCTCCGCGATCACCCATCCGGCCCCGCCACGCAGACGAATCTGGTGCGGGGTGCAACCCAGATACCGCTGGCAGGTGTTCCGAAAGGCACTGCCCGATGGGAAGTCGAGTGCACTCGCAACGCCGTCCGCGCTGCGCGAACCGTCTTCCAACATGCTCGCGGCGACAATTAGCCGTCCCCACGTCAGCAGCTGGTGCGGTGGCGGAAGCTGGGCGCCTTCGAGACGCTTGGAGAGCAGTCGGCGTGAGACCGCGATGAGGCGCGCCAAGCTGTCCGGGGTGAGTCGTTCGTGAGCCCGCGTCACCGAAAGCATCACGGCGTCACGTACCACGCTCCGCAGTCCCGCCAGATGCGGCTTGAGCAGACTCGAGACGCTGCGCGCCTCGGCTTGATCGAGCAGCTGCGCCAGCAGCGCCGGCGTATCCGTCTCTTCTGCGACCACGAGCACATCGATGCCGCACCGGCCGGCATCGAACATGTCCTTGGCACGCTCACGGGTGACGTCGACGTAGGCGACCAGTGCGGCGCGCGGAACGCGCACCCGCAGCTGACGCACGCGCTCGAAGTCGGCGCGACCATCAGCATAGAGGTCGAAGACCACCACGTTGATCGGCCCACGCTCGCACGCGCGGGTCAGGGAAGTCCAGTCCTCGCATGGCACGAAGCGATACCGGTCACGCGCCGCACTGCGGAGACGCGCGAGCCGGGGCTCGTGAGCGAGGAGCGTCGCTATGACACCCATGCGACGGTCCGTTCAGGTGGGAGAAGGCATGGAGGCATCATCAGCCAGTAGACGCGGAGCCCCTCGCATGCGTCACAGCCTCGGCAACGGCGACGGATTCACGTGCCCATTTCGATGTGTTCGATCGTGCCAATCGCTACTATTCGCAGGACGATCCTGTCCCCCACTGTGTCACTTCGTGCCAGCCCCGTGACAGTACCCGTTTCGTTCGATCGCCTCGCGATGCTCGATGCCATCTACCAGAGTGCGACTGATCTGGTAGCGATTCTTGCGCCTGATGGCGCACTGCTCGACGCCAATCCGAGCACGCTCGCGTTTGCGCGCATGACGCTGCTCGAGGCCATCGGTATCCCGCTCTGGAACTGCGTGGGCTTCCGCCAACAGCCGGAGCTTGCCGCATCGCTTGAGCGCGCGGTCAACGTCGCGCGAGACAATGGCATCGCGGCGTTCACGAGTGATGCGCTGATACACGATGGTTCACCACGGATTCTGTGCTTCGCCGTGGAGTCGCTGCCAAGGCCGGCGAAGGATCAAATGATTCTGCGCGTCTGCGCGACCGACGTGACGGAACACACGATGGCGATGGAGCAGTTGGTCGAGCGTGAACGTCGTCTGCACATGCTGACGGATAACATGCACGATCTACTATTCCTCATGCGCGTCGAAGCTCCCGGAATGTATCGCTGCGAATCGGTGAATCAGGCGTACCTCAAGGTGACGGGCCTGCAGGAGCACGAAGTCGTGGGTCGCCTCGTCCACGAAGTCGTGTCGCCGGCCGAAGCCGCGCTCGTCCTCGAGCGATACGCCATGGCTCTGCGAGGCGACGGCGTGAGCACCTATCGTGAGGAAGCCGTGATGCCGGCCGGCCGACTCGTGGTCGAGACAACGCTCACCGCCATTCGCGATGCGCAGGGTCAGGCCACGCACTTGTTGGGACTTGCGCGTGACGTCACGGATCGCGAACTCACGCTGGACGCGTTGCGCGAGTCGGAAGCGCGATTTCGTGCGGCCATCGACGCTGGTCAGGATCTATTCGTGATCGCGCGCGCGGTGCGCGACGCGGTCGGCGCGATCACCGACTTCGTTGTCGTCGACGTGAATGAGCGAGCCACGCGTGAGCTGGACGTTTCGCGCGACGACGTGCTCGGCAAGTTCCTGCTCGACGCCTTTCCGTCGAGTCGCGGAACGGGATTGTGGGAGCAATGTTGCCGTGTGGTAGCGACTGGGCAACCGTTCGAGATGGCGCAGTCCGCGCCGGTCATCAGTTCGCCAGGTCGATGGGTGCAACGCCAGATCGTTCCGTGCGGTGACGGTGTCGCGATTTGGTCGCGCGATGTCACGAAGCGGCGACGCGAACAGGAAGCCCTCGAAGACAGTGAGGCGCGCCATCGCCAGCTGTTCGAGTCGAGCGGCGCAATTCAGTTGATCGTCGATGCGTCAACCGGTGCGATCGTCGATGCGAATCCGGCGGCTGAGGCCTTCTACGGGTGGCCGCGCGAGGCGATGCTGTCGATGCGGATCACGGATCTCAACCGCCTGACGCTGGACACGTGGCGCGACGCGGCCGCGCCCAACGACGAGGTGCCGGCGAAACGCGCGACGCAGACGCACTGGGTGGCCCCCGGAGAGACGCGCGACGTCGAAGTTGCCGAGAGCGCCGTCGTCGTTGATGGCCGCGCCGCGCGTCACTTGATCGTGCACGACATCTCCGATCGACTTCGGGCCGAGGCGCAGCTCCGCGAGTCGGAGGCGCGGTTCCGCGCTGTGATCACCGGGATGAGCGAAGGGGTGGTCGTGCATGACGCGGACGGCGCGATCCGGGTCTTCAATCCCAGCGCGGTGCGCATCCTGGGGTTGTCGAGCGCGGAGCTGATGGGACTCAAGCCGATCGCCCACGACTGGCAGGCGACTCGCGAGGACGGCACGCCGTGGCCGCCGGCGGAACATCCGGCGATGGTCGCACTGCACAGCGGACGAAGTCAGCCGCGTACGCTGATGGGCATCCGCCGGGGCGACAACGAGTCCGCGTGGCTGTACGTGACAGCGGATCCCGTCGTGCGACCGGGTGAGCAGCGACCGTACGCAGCGGTGGCCGTGTTCTCCGACCACACCGTTCAGCGCGATACGGAAGAGCGTCTGCGCGAAGCGCAAAAGCTCGAGGCGGTCGGCCAGTTGGCCGGCGGTATCGCGCACGATTTCAACAACCTGCTCACCGTGATTCGCGGCGCGACCGGGTTTCTGCTCGAATCGATGGGCGCCGACTCGCCGCTCGTGTCCGACGTGCGTGCGATCGAGCGCGCATCCGAACGTGCCGAGGAGCTGACGCGTCGCCTGCTCGCCGTGGGTCGTCGGCAAATGCTTCGCGCCGAGCCGGTGGACCTGACCGCATTGGTGCAGGAGCAATTCGCCACGATTCGCAACGATATGCCGCGATCGATTCGTGTGCATCTTGCGCTCGATACCGAGAGCGTCGTGGCGCGGCTGGATCGTCGGCAATTGCTCGACGCCGTGCGCTCGCTGGTCGACAATGCACGCACGGCGATGCCCGATGGTGGGACGCTGACGATCGGGACGTCCGTGCGGGTGGTGGAGCGATCGGCGGCGACGACTGAGCTCGGTGGATCGCAGCGCTATGCGGTCCTCGAGATCATCGATACGGGCGAAGGGATGAGCGACGAGGTGCGTGGCCGTCTGTTCGAGCCGTTCTTCTCCACGCAGCCGTTTGGTGCGAATCGTGGGATGGGGCTGGCCTCGGTGCACGGCATGGTCGCGCAGAGCCAAGGATTCATCGAGTGTGATTCAACGCTGGGCCAAGGCACCGCGCTGCGGCTGTTTTTTCCGGCGTCGATGGAGGCGGAGCGGCCGCTGACGCCGTCGACGTCCGTCCGCGCGATTGCGGTGCGTGGCGTGCTGATGGTTGACGATGATACGATGCTGCGTGATCTCGGCCGTCGCATGCTTGAACGGCTCGGCCATTCGGTCGTGGTGGCGGCGTCTGGTTCAGAGGCTTTGGCTTTGCTCGAGCGCAGTGCTCAGAACGTGTCTGTCCTCGTGACCGATCTCACGATGCCGGGGATGAGCGGCATCGAGCTGATCGCGATCGTCGAGCAACGCTTTCCGCAGCTGCCCATCGTCGCGATCAGCGGCTTTTCCCTGAATGCGTCCGTGCGACAGGAGCTCGACGCACGACAGGTGCCATTCGTTGGCAAGCCGTTCACGAGCGAGCAGCTGGCAAGGGCGATCGAACGCGCGCTCGAGCAGCAGGGCCGCAAGGCGACGACGTAGCACGGGGGGTTTGCATACCCCCGTTGATCGAGCGCCTACAGCAGTCGTTGCTGCGCTTCGTCCAGTCGCGGCACGATATGACAGGCGCGACAGCGCGCTTCATAGCTGTCGGCGGAGCCGACCATGATCGTGGGTGAGTCGTAGGGCGCGGGTTTGCCGTCGATGAGACGCTGGGTGCGACTCGCGGGGTTCCCGCACATCACGCAAATCGCGTGCAGTTTATCAACGACTTCCGCGACCGCCATCAGGAAGGGCATCGGCCCGAACGGCTCGCCGCGAAAATCCGCGTCGAGGCCGGCGAGAATGACGCGCCGGCCACGATCGGCCAGTGCCGATGCGACCTGCACGATCCCCGCGTCGAGGAACTGGGCTTCGTCAATCGCGATCACCTGCGCCGTCGGATCGAGGCGCAGCATGATCTGCGATGAGGAATCCACTGGCACCGCTTCTACGGTGCGGCGGTCATGCGACGACACGGCCATGAGGCCGGCGTAGCGGTCATCCAGATGTGACTTGAACACCTGCACCCGTTTCCGGGCGATGGTGGCGCGACGCACGCGACGCATCAGCTCTTCTGACTTGCCGCTGAACATCACGCCCGCCACCACTTCGATCCACCCGCCGGACACCTGGAACCCGCCGTTCATTGCTTCACGCCTCGTCGTTACGCTCGATGGTGCGTTCAGTGGTGCGTTCAGTGCTTGGGCGAGCCGGCCGTTTGGCGTGCTTCATCCGTTCGCCACGCTGTGCCCACTCACTCGTGCTCTCCGTGCGCTCACTCGGCGAACGATCTCCGAATGAGCGGCGGGCTTCCGTCGCCCCGAAAGTGCCACGTGAACCACCATCGCGCGAACCGGCGCGCGGCGGACCGCCACGGGCGTCACCGCGTGAATCACTTCGTGGTGCACCGCGGCTGTCCGGTCGACCTTCCGAACGCCCGTCTGGGCGCGGCTTTCCCCGAAACGCTGGACGCTCGCCACGGGAGTCACCGCGTGAGTCCGCACGGGGTCCGCGCGAATCACCGCGCGAATCGCTACGCGAATCGCTACGTGGGCCGCGGTCTTCGCGCGGCGGGCCAAAGGTGCGGGGTGGGCGACGCTCGCCGCCGCCCACCGCGCGTTCGTCGATGCGCGCGCTGAGCTTCCGGCCACGCAGTGACACATCGGCGAGTGCCGTGACGGCGATCGCCGCGTCGTCCGCCGACATTTCGACCGTACTATGCGATTCGAACATATCGACGGTTCCGATGCGATCGCCGTCGATGCCCGCTTCGTTGGCGACCGCGCCGACGATATCACCGACGCGGACCATGTCGCGTTTTCCGACGGCCAGGAAGACGCGCAGTTTTCCCTGCGCGCTCGAACCCTTGGCGCCGCCCTCCACAACGGACAGACCGCGCGTACCGGTCGCCGGGCGAGCCACGACCTGCGTCGCGGCCAGCTTTAGTGTCGCGATATCTGTCAGCGCGCGCTCATACATCCGCAGTGTCGCCGCCGCGATCTCCACGGCATCGAACGACTCCAGTAACGGCGTCAGCAACGCGAGCTCGCTGGCGGTTGCCCCGCCACCCTGTTGCAGCGCATCGCGCAATGTCGTGCGGAGGCGATGCACACGGGCGTTACTGATGCGCTTCCGCTCGGGTGCGACCCACGCCGTCGCGGAGCCCTGCGACAGGCGTGAGAACGCCGGCAATTCTTCCGGAGCCAACAGCGCAACGGCATCGACCGGGCTGGTGGCGAGCGCTTCGATCAAGGCTTCGGCGGATGCCGGGGCGTCCCACATCACGACGAGCGCGACATGCTGCGACGTCGGCTGACGTACGACCTGCACGAGCAGTCCATCGACGACGAGACCGACGCGCGTCAACGCGCGTGTGGCGTCGGCCGCCGAGACATCGCTTGCGGTTACCACAACCAATGACGGCGGATCGACCGCATCGAGCACGGCGCGCAGCGCTTCAGCGCGGCCGGTCGGCGAGGTCAGCACGTACTTCGGCGCGACGCCGAGAGGCGCATCGGCCGCTGGCGGCGGTGCAATGCGGCGCGCGCGGTGCAGCTGGGCTTCGAGGAACGCTTCGACGTCAGGCGTCTCGTTGTCGATCGTGACGACGCGCATGGCGTCGGTCGGGCTATCGCCGAGCAGCGCTTGTAGCGCTTCGGCGTCACCCTGCGCGAGGACGTCATCGAGGCCCACGATGACCAGCGCTTTCAGGCCGCCAAGACTCATCGCGGAATCTTTGCGCAGGGCAAGCAGATCGAGCGTTGTGCCGGTCACAATGGACACGGGCCCGCTGGCGAGCACGCGACGGGCGCGTGCGACCTGACTAACGGGGACCACGCGCGACGTGTCGTCAGCGAGAACAATGCGGGCCTGTTCGGCCGCGCTGAGTGCCTGTTCAACGGTGGGGGTGATCACGAGGCACGCTGGTGCCGCGCTCTCCACCACTCCACGACTGCGTTCCACTCCTGGACGCATGGCCGCAGCCATCGTCCGCGTGTCGGCCGGCCCCTGCAGCACCACGTTCTGGCTGCGCGCCGTGCCTTCTGCTTCTGTCTCGCCCACGTGCCGCTCCCGTCAGTTGTCAAATGCCCGATGACTTCCGGCCGCCCAGCGGCCGCGAAGGTGCGCCGAATTGCTTTAGAGAATCATGCATGGCGCGTGGCGCGCCCCACTCAGGCGCGCTTAGTTTGCGGACGCCCAGCGCCGCAACCTTTCGATCAACCTAGTCGATCGGCTGAGGGACTTCCACCGCCAGCCGTATGAACCATGTCTTTGGTCTACCACCCGTCCGATAACATCGCCCGCATGAAGGAATCCGCCACGCTGGCCGTGGCCGCGAAAGCGCGGGCGCTGAAGGCGGCGGGACGGGCCATTATCGATTTGGGCGCCGGTGAGCCGGATTTCGACACGCCGCGGTTCGTGCGCGAAGCCGCGACGAAGGCCATGAATGACGGGCACACGCACTACACGGCCACGGAAGGGATCCTGCCGTTGCGTGAGGCGATCGCCGCCGACGCCAACCGCTATGTGAAAGGCTTGGCTCCGGTTGCCGCACACGAGGTCGTCGTCTCGAACGGCTCGAAGCAGTCGCTCTACAACGCGTGTGTCTGCTGCTTCGGCCCCGGCGATGAGGTGCTCGTGCCAACGCCGTCGTGGACGAGCTACTACGAGATGCTCGTTCTCGCACGGGCGACGGCGATCCCGGTGTTTGGCGACGCATCGAATTCGCTCAAGGTGACGGCCGATCAACTGGCCGCCGCGGCGACTGCGCGGACGCGTGGTCTGATGCTGAATTCACCGAGCAATCCGACGGGTGCGGTGTATACCCACGACGAGCTTTCGGCGATTCTCACGCTGGCGGCCGAACGGAACTGGTGGGTGATCGCCGACGAGATCTACAGGCGCATCGCCTATGACGGACCGGCGGCGTCGGTGCTCGCCCTCGCCCCGACGCGTGACAACCTGATCGTGATCAATGGCGTCGCGAAGGCGTACGCGATGACCGGCTGGCGGATCGGCTGGTCGATCGCGCCGGTGGCGCTGACCAAGGCCATGACGGCCTTTCAGTCGCACACGACGTCGAATCCATCGTCGGTGTCACAGTACGCGGCGCTGGCGGCACTCGCACGTGTTGACGAAGCCGACGCGGCGGTGTCGACGATGGTGCAGGAATTTCACCGCCGACGTGACGCGGTACTGAAGGCGCTCGAAGCGTATCCGACGGTGAAGTATGTCTATCCCGCCGGTGCCTTCTACCTGTATGTGAACGTCGAAGGCTTCGAAGCCGCCGCTGATCCTGGCGCAACATTCGCCGAGCGCGTGCTGGAGAAGGAGAACGTCGCGGTGGTTCCCGGCGGTGCATTCCTCACGCCGAACTGGATTCGCATGAGCTACGCCACGACGGAGTCGATCGCGGTTGAAGGCATGACGCGTATCGCCCGTTGTCTCGTCGGCTGATCTCGTTTACTTCGTCTCTCACGCTGACTTCCGATGATCACGACAATCGTTCTCGTCCAGGCTGACCCGAAGAGCATTCCCGCCTGTGCAGTGGCACTCGCGGACATCGACGGCGTGAGTGAGGTCTACTCGGTGTCCGGCGCGTGGGATCTGGTGGCGATCCTGCGCGTGCCGGATCTCGAGCGCATCGCCGAGGTGGTGACGGAGGAGTTCGCGCAGGTGCCGGGGATCGTGCGGACGCAGACGCTGACGGCGTTCCGGGCGTACAGCAAGAATGATCTCGAACAAGCGTGGGATATAGGCATTGAGTAGTCGTGCCGAGTTCTGGGTTCTATGCGGTGCTGGGTTCTGATCGCGCGCGGTTCGGCGAGGAACCGCGCGCGATCAGAACCGAGCACTGATTAGAACTAGAACTGAGAACTGAGAACTGAGAACTGAGAACTGAGAACTCAGAACGGTTGTGCGTTCATTCGCATGGTGCTGCGGTGAATCGGTGATGGTCGCGCTACGGCCGCGGGGTATGGTGCGTTATGCACAACCCGGCCAATCTCCGAGCGCGCGGTCGCGCTAGTCATCGCAGTGCACCAGGCGCACGGGGCCGAGGATCGCCGCCTGCTGCGTCGCGCGCCCGGACTCTGCGGACAGTTGCTGCGATCGGCATCATCGATCGCCGCGAATATCAGCGAGGGCACCGGGCAGCAGACCGCCGCGCAGTTCGCGCGCTACCTCGCGATCGCTATCGGATCAGCGAACGAGACGGAGCATCAATTGCGGCTGGCCATCGCACTCGATCTGTTCGTGATCGACGGTGCGCGATTCGTCGGGGAAGTCGGTGAGATCCGGCGAATGCTGCACGGGCTGCGAACGCGGGTGATAGCGGATGGCGAACGGGGCCGGCAGCAGGGGCGGCGTGAGTCGCTGGTCCTAGCTGTCAGCGAACCCTCAATGGCATCGCGTTCCTTCCCGGAACGACTCGCGCCACTGATCGTGCTCGAACTTCAGCGCGATTGTCACATCGTAGTACTTCCGTGTGATGAATTTAAAAAACAGTTCCGCGCGTCCGTCACCGTCAACATCGACGTAATCAAGGTACGTCATGCGTGGATTTGATTTCGCGTTACCGAGCGTCGAAAACGTGAAGGTCGGTTTGAAACCGTACAAGCCCTTGTCGAGCACCACGATGAACTGGCGCGGGCGCTGGGCGATCGGTGCCAGCGTGTCGGAGACCTGTTCGGGATCGTTATACTCGACCACGATCGTCGGCTTCGGGCCCGTTCCGGTCGACAGCACGTGCACGTCGCGTTTGTAGCGTGGCAGCATGGAGGTCGACACACCACTCGACGGGGCGATCAGCGTGGGGATCGCTGACAGCGCCTCCTGCAGTTCGCTCGCGGACAACGGCGATGCCGGTTTAGTCGTCGGGCGGCTGTTGACGACCGCGAGATCGATGCCAGTCGGCGCGTCGCTGACGCCGGCCGGTCCGATAATGCACTGAGGGATTGAGTCCAGCTGCGTTCCCGACACCCACATGCCGCGCCTGAGGTGAATGTCCGTCGTCGCGCGTCCTTCCGACACCGCCTGCATCGTGTGTCCTTCGTGCAGGTAGTCAATGTCGAACGCCTTCCAGCCGCGATTCGACAACTTGAGCGGTCGGAATCCCTGCGCGCCCATGGTGGCGATAGGCGCGACCACTCGCCCGTGTTCGCCGTCCATCACGCGGAACAGAATCGCCGGCTTCCCGGCGAGAAACGTGCTGTCGCCCTGCCAGACCGGATCGCCGCCGTCTGCCACAGGCCCCTCGCGATCGAGCGCTGCCTTGAACCGGTCGCAGCCGGCAGTCGCCGAGAGCGTGACGAGCAGCGTCAGGCGGCCGAGGCGTCGAAGCGACGGCTGGCGGTGCACAGTGGGGTTCAGCACGCGATTGAGCACGGCAAGAGTTTCGGTGATCGAGGGGCGGATGTCCATCTATCGCAAGTCTATCGCAAGTCTATCGCAGGGCAGGGTACCAGCCGGTCGCCGCCTCGTTGTCCCGAACAGGCAAGGGCGCTAGCGTCCGCTTCGTGCAAGACGAGCGAGTCGCCCAAAAGCGTCATGTTGTTGTGGCCCAGCCTCCCGCCGCCGGCCTGCGAACGGTGTTGCGCGCGCTCCGGCCGCTGGTCGGGAGCCGCGCGATCGACGCCGTCGGCTCGGCGCCAACGCTCGAACGCGTCGCCATGGGCGGCGACCCACCGGCGGTCGCCCAGTGCACCATGCTCGAGCCGATTCGTGCCGTGCGGGTCGCCATGGACGTCGCGGCCGGGGTGTCGGCGTTTCTCGACGGCGTGCAGCGGAGCCGGGTGATCGGGCATCTGGCCGGCTCACCGATCGTCTTCGCGACCGTCGCCGCCGTCGTGCGCGAGCGGGTCGATCGCCGGATGGCCACCTGGAGTGCGCCGCGGGTGCGCCATCTTGTGCTGGCCGCGCGGGCCCATCTCGGGGAGGCCTCGTGGGAGGCGCTGGAAGCCACCGGAGTCGATCCCGTTGACGTCACTGAGGCCCAGAGCCGCGCCCGCGGCGACGGCCTCCCGCTGCACCCCCTGGCGGTCCGGGCCCGCTCGCTCGATCTCGTCGCGCAGGAACGAGAGACACTGGAGCGACGCCTCGCCGCCGAATGGTGCCAGATGGAATCGCGCTGGCTCTGGATCGATGGGGGGATTTCCGGCAATCTCGCCGTCGATGCGCAGTCGCCGGCGTTCGGCGTCGTAAAGTCGCACGCGACGCTGTACGGCGACGCCGACGCGCTGCGCGCCACGATGGCGCTCTCGCTCGGCGAGCGAGGGCCGCTCTTTCTGGTGCGCCACAAGGCGCGCCGCGCGATCGCCAGTTGGTATCTTCGCATGCACGCGTCAGACGACGGAGATCCGCTGCACGGGCTGGTCCGCGTCGAAGTCGCGCCGCCGTCGTCGTTGTTCCGATCAGACGACAGTGCGTATGCGCATCCTGACGCGTCGGCGGTCGCCGAACTTTCTGCGCGGGCGGATGAAATCAGCGGATGGATCATCGCGGAACGTGCGCCGATCAGTCTGCCCGATCCGCGATGGGACACGCTGACCTACGGCGTCTATGCCTGTGAACAGTTCCTGAAGGCGTTCATCGGATCCTGACCACGCTTCACACTTCCTGACAACTCGATGACGCCCGACGCGACCACGCCCGACGCTGCAAACCTGCCGCTTCCTGCCGCCATGTTCACCGAGCCGCTCGGGCGCGTCGTGGCGACAGAGCGGAAGCCGAACACGCCGCACGAGTTCCACTTTTGGACCGCCGTCGACGCGCCGATCGGCATCGGCACGATCGTGCGCGTGGAAGGGTCGGTTCCCGTCGGCGCGTACGTGCCGCGCGTGTACGGGGTCGTCATGGAGGGCTTCAGCTATTCGGATCTGCAGTCGCCGTTGCACGACGTGCTCGGACATGACGGCAATCCGGCGGGTGGACTGCGCGCCGCGACGGAGCGCACGGAGATTCGTCTTTATACGGCGCAGGTGCTGCGACACATCCCCGACGAGCCGCTCCAGCCGGTGCCCTTGGGCGAAGTGTTTCTCGCCAATGATGCCGACGTCGCGATCGCGCTCCGCATGGACGGCTATCTCAAGGCCGAATCGCGCACGGCGATTCCGGTCGGCGTGTATCGTGCCGGCGGGATGCGCTCGCCCATTTATGTCGACGCGGATTTCCTCGTCGGCCCCGAAGCGGCGCACCTGAACATCTCCGGCGTCTCCGGTCTCGCGACCAAGACCAGCGCGATCGAATGGCTGCTGCAGAGCATCTTCACGCACTTCCCCGCGCAACGCGGCACGGTCGCGGCGGTCTGTTTCAATGTGAAAGGCCCCGACCTCTGCTTTCTCGATCAGCCGGGCAAGCTCGATGCGGCGGATCGCGAACTGTACGATCTGCTGCAGGTGCCGGCAGAGCCCTTCAAGAACGTGCAGTACTATGCGCCGTATACGGCGCGCGGCATTGCGTTGAATACGCTGCGCTCCAACGCCGCACTGGCGGAATCCGTCACGCCGCTCACGTGGGGACTCGGCGAAGTGTTGCAATTTGCCGAGGTCCTGCTCAACAAGGACGACGTCGACGCGAAAGCCGACGCGCTGATCGATTTCATCCGCGAACGCGTGGTCGGGAAGGTCTTCGAAGAGGCCGGTTTCAAGGCGTCGCATCACGTGCAGTCGTTCGCCGATCTCGATGCGTGGTTTCGTGAGGTGTTGCGCAAGCTCGAGGACTCCAGCGGCGATACGTGGCGCACGCACCACGCCGCCACCATTCGCAAAGTACGCAACCGATTGTCGAATCTCTCGACACGCTGTGCCGGACTCGTCACCGATGATGGCGTCGTGTCCGACTTGCCGTTCGGGGACTTTCAGGATCGGACGGTGTACGTGATTGATGTCGCCAATGTCGAAGAAGACGCGCAGGATCTCGTCTTCGCGCGCGCTGTGTCGAAGTTGCGCGAGCATCTCGAGCGTCGCGATCTCGGTGTCGATCACGTCATCGTGTTCGTCGATGAACTGAACAAGTATGCGCCGAACGATGGTCCAGACACCTACGTGAAAAAGATGCTGCTCGACATCGCCGAACGTGGACGGTATCTCGGGCTCGTGCTGTTCGGGGCACAGCAGTTCCGTTCGCAGGTGCATCGTCGCGTGGTCGGCAATGCCGGCACGGCGATCTTCGGACGGATGGACGCGGACGAATTGGCGACTCCCGGGTACCAAGTTCTCTCGCCGGCCGTCAAGGCGCGTCTGGCGACGTTGGATAAAGGGCAGCTGATGGTACGACATCCGCATTTTGCACAACCAGTCTTTGTTCGATTCCCACGACCGGCCGTCATGACCGGACGGGAAGGGGTAGAGCGCTTCCCGCAGGCACCCGAACCCTCGTTAGCAGCCGCCGTGGCGCGGGATCTTCGGCGACTTGAGAGTGGTATCGATCTGGGTTGGGTGCAGCAGGCGATCCTGCTGTACCACGAGCCCGAAGTGCTGGCGGCGCGCAATGCGGTGCTCCGCCGCCGACCTGATGACGTGAAAGCGTCATTCACCCGCGAACTGCAGCGCCGAGCGAAACCGGGCGCGATCGACGCTGAAGCCATGGCGCCGAAGCCCCGCACGCTGCGCTCCTTCGCCCCTGATGAATACGGTGGATAAATCGACGTGGTGAAGCAGGACATCAGCCGCGAATACGGTCGCGCCCATCGCCGCAGCACACGGAATCCCGTCGCCTCACGCCGTCAGTGCGCGCTCGTGGCGATGTGTGTCGGCGCGGCATCATTCGTCGCGCTGACAACGTCACGGGCACAGTCGACGGAGCGTCGTCCCGACGGATCGCGAGCGCCGGGTGTCTTGTTGATTGTGCGGCCCCGCGTTGGGGATACGCTCCACCTACAGATGGAGCAGACCATAGAAGTCGCGAGTCGCCCTTCTGACGCCGCCTCCCGTCAGGGGCCACCGGTGCTCGATGGCGCACGTCCCGCGACGGCGACGATGCCGCTCCCGGACTACGGCCCCCGTCGCAATCGCGCGTCGATGCGCCTCACGCGATTGCTGCTCTTCGCCCATTCGCTGGTCGAGGCGAGCGATCTCACGGTCACGACGTTGCTCGCCACCACGGATTCCATGGCGATGTGGGCGGGCGCACCGTCCGACGCGCGAGAACCGCAGCGCATGCCGCTACCGGTGGAAGGGCGGCAGGTCCGCGTTCGCGTGACGCCGGATGGCGCGATGCGCGTGAACGACCCGCCGCCGGGCGCGATGGAACTCGGCGCCACGCTTGCCTCGATGCCGGGGATGCTGCCCCAGGAACTCATCCGCGTCGGTGACAAATGGGAGCGTGACATCGTCCTGCCGTCGCTTCCGGTCAACGGCTATCGCGCCGACGGTGTCGTGCGCGCCCGATTTCGCTTTGATTCGCTGACGAATGGTGGGCGCAATGCGTGGATCTCGCTCGAAGGCTCGCTCCATCGCGACGGAACGTCTCGCGACCTGCCAGCGGGCACCCGTGTGATCACCGCGGGTATGATGCGCGGCATGCTGGTGGTGGATCGGCAGCGCGCCTGGATTATCGATGCGCGGACGGTGATGGACGTGCAGTCGGAGGTGTCGCCGGGCGCTGGTGGTTCGAGCCCGCCGATCGTGCTCGACCTGCGCATTCAGCAGCGGATCAAGGTCAAGTAGCGCCCGAGCGGGACGCCTCACGACGGCGGTCCCCCGCATATCGGCTACCGCGCTTCGCCTTCCGCGCTTCGCCTTCCGCCTAAGTTTCGGCATGCGCCTGATCCACTTTTCCGACCTCCACCTCGGCTTTCGTCAGTACCAGCGGCTAACGCTGTCGGGGATCAATCAGCGCGAAGCTGATGTCGCCGGAACCGTGCAGCGTGCCATTGCGCAGGTCATCGCCCGTGCGCCCGATGTCATCGTCATCGGCGGCGACATCTTTCATTCCGTGCGGCCGTCGAATCCGGCGATCCTGCACGCATTCCGTGCGTTCTCCGCGCTGCGCGATCAGCTGCCCGACACGCCGATCATCATGGTGGCCGGCAATCACGATGCGCCGCGCACGACCGAGACCGGATGCATCCTGCGTCTCTTTCGCGAAATCGGCGTGCATGTCGCGGACGCGAAGGCCGAGCTGTTCACGTTTCCGACGCGTTCGCTCGCCGTGCTCGCGGTCCCTGACGTCCCGGGGATCGATCGACCGCCGCTGACGCCGCCGGAGGGATTCGAGCATCGCGTGCTGGTGATGCACGGCGAGATCGCGGGCATGCTGCCGGCACATGCCGCGCCGGCGGACCGCGCGGCGATCGAAATTCCTGCCGCCGACTTGCACGCGGATCAATGGAGCTACGTCGCGCTGGGGCACTACCACGTATACCGCGAGGTGGCGACACGCGCGTACTACAGCGGGTCGATCGACTACACCAGTTCGAACCCGTGGGGTGAACTACGCGAAGAGCATGACAGCGGCGTGCCGGGAAAGGGTTTCATCGAGCAGGACCTGTCGACCGGTGCACATCACTTTCATCCAGTCGCGCCCTCACGTCCGTTGTTGGATCTCGAACCCATCGACGCGTCGGGCATGGGGGCCACGGAGCTCGACGCGGCGCTCCGTTCACGCGTCGACAGCGCACGCAATGGCATCGACGACCGCGTCGTGCGCGCGACGGTGCGCAACGTGCCACGACATATCGTCCGCGAGCTCGATCATGCGGCGCTGCGCGAGTATCGCAAGCGCGCGATGCACTTCCATCTCGACACGCGTCGCCCCGAGCCGCTCGTCAGGCGTCGCACCGGCGACGGTGGCCCCGGTCGACGCGCCACGTTGCCGGAGATTCTTGCCGAGCGACTGGCCGAGCGCACGCTGCCGCCCGGCATCGAACGCGAGCCGCTGATCACGCTCGGGATGCGCTACTTGCAGCTGGCCGAGGACGCGGTCTCCGCCGCCATACCGGTGGTGGAAGACTGATGCGTCTTGTCTCTTTGCAGTTGCAGAACTTTCGTCAGCATGTCGACACGAAGCTCACCTTCGATGACGGCTTGACGGGCATCATCGGGCCGAATGGGTCGGGCAAATCGACGTTGCTCGAGGCGATCGCGTGGGCCCTGTACGGTAAGCCGGCGGCGCGCGGCACACGTGACAGTATTCGGAACGCGCGCGCGGAATCGCGCGCACCGGTGAAAGTCGAGTTGGTCTTCGAGCTTGCCGGTCATCAGTACAGGGTCGTACGAGGGCTCACGACGGCGGAGTGTTTTCTCGACGGTGGCGACTCGCCGATTGCGAGTACGCTTACGGGCGTCACGGAACTGTTGCAGCGTCGGCTCGGCATGACGCGTTCAGAGTTCTTTAACACGTACTTCACGCAGCAGAAAGAGCTCGACGCGATGCGTAACCTCGGCGCCGTCGAGCGCGCGCGGTTTCTGTCGCGCGTGTTGGGGTACGATCGGTTGAGCGGCGCACAGGAACTTGTGCGTGAGCGGCGACGCGCATTGCTGGCCGAAACGAACGGCTTGAAACAGGGCATGCCCGATGCGGATGCGGTGTGGCGCATGCTCGGCGACTCGGAAGCGCGTCTGGCGCGTGCGCGGCTGCGCGAGTCGGAAGCAGGTGTCGCGCGTGCCGACACCGCCGCGAAGCTTGGCGCCGTCGCGCCGCGTTGGGCGACGGCGCAGCAGGAACGCGAACGCGCGCAGCAGATGCTGTCGGAGTTGCGGGTCGCCGAGAGCGAAGCGCTGGGGCATGCCCGCGAGATCGAGCGGCTGGACCGCGAGCTCGACATGATCGGTGCGGCACAGCGCGAGTTGGCGCCACTCCTCGTCGAACTCGCGCCGCTGGCGGATCTGCGCGCACAGTTGGCCGTACAGGACGGACTCGCCGCTGCCGAGTCGCGTCGACAATCATTGCTCGAGCGACTACGCGGGCTCGCCGATCAGGAAGCGCGGCTGAACGAGCGCGACGAGAAGCTGGAGACGGCGCCCGCGCTCGAAGTGGAAACGCAGGAACAGCTGACGGCGGCCCGAACTGCGCTGGGTGCCGCCGAAAAATCGCTCGACACGGAGCGCACATCGTGGGTGCGCGACAAGCAGGAGGCGGAAACGCGTCTGGAGTCGCTACGCACGCAATACACGGACCTTGTGGCGCAACGCGAAACGATGGAAGGGCTCGGAGAAGCCGCGGCCTGTCCGACGTGCGGTCGCCCGCTTGGCGCGTCATATCGCGCCACGCTCGACCAGTTGATCGAACAGATCGAGACCGTGCGCGTCGACGGCAACTATTATCGGCAGCGTGTCGAGCAGCTCGCGCGTGCGCCCGAGACGATCACGGCGCTCGACGATCAACGCAAGTCGGCGCAAACCGAGGTCACGGCTGGTGATCGGCGGCTGACGCGCATTCAGTCGGCGATCGCGGAGCTGGCGACGTTGGTGGGCCAGCGGCGTGCGCTCACCGCGCAACTGGAGGAGACCCGCCAGTCGCTGGCCGCGCTGCCCATGGGATACGACGCGACGCAGCATCCCGTGTTGCGCGCCGCCGTGGTCCGCCTGGCTGACATCGAAACCAAGGCGGCGCGGCTTGGAGGCCTGCTCGAACGCGAGACGTCGACCCGCTCCGAGCGCCAACGCGTGGGCCTCGCTCAAGAGTCGGCGCGGCAGCGCGTCGTCGCGCTCGATAGCCAACGCGGTACGCTTGGGCAGACGGAGTCCGATTTCAATGCGGTCCGCGACGCACACCAACGCGCCGCACTCGAATCGAATCGGGCCGAGCTTGAAGCCGTGTCTGCAGTCGCGGAGGCCGAACGCGCGCGGAGCGAGATGGAAAACGCGGAGCGCGGGCGTCGCGAGCTGGCGCGATTGCAGGAGCGTCTCGAAGAGCTCGAACGGGAGAAGCGCCTGCATGACGAACTCGACCGGGCGCTGACGGATCTCCGGACCGATCTCAACTTCCAGCTGCGACCGGAATTGTCAGAAATCGCGAGTCGTTTTCTCGACGTGCTCACCGATGGGCGCTACAATGCGCTCGAGTTCGACGAAGACTACAACCTCGTGGTCCTCGAGGACGGGTTGCCCAAGCCGGTCATCTCTGGCGGTGAGGAAGACCTCTGCAATCTCGTGCTGCGTCTCGCGATTTCGCAGATGATCGCCGAGCGCGCCGGTCAGGCGTTCTCACTGCTCATCCTCGACGAAGTGTTCGGCTCCCTCGACGATGTGCGGCGCGGTAACGTGGTCGAACTTCTCCGTCGGTTAAACGATCGTTTCGAACAGGTCATCGTGATCACGCATATCGAGCAGGTACGCGAGGGTTTGGATCGAGTGCTGGTGGTGCGCTTCGACGAGGAGCGCGGCGCCAGCATTGTCACGCCCGGTGCCGCGATCGTACTCGACGATGGTGCCGACGATAACGTCGATGACTACTCGCTGGCGGTGCTGACCTCATGAAGGCGTCACGATGACCGTCACGACGCGCGCATGGCGTAGCACGAAGCCAATCGATGGCCCCCACATCGCGACGGCGGCCGACGTCGATGCGTTGAACGAAGTCTTCACCGAGGCGTTCACCGAGCGCTATCGCCGAGACGGCATGACGGGCGTGCGCGTCCCCGCGCTCAATCCGAGCATCTGGCGCTACGCCATCGAAGATGCCGGTGATGGGGCGCTCTGCTGGCGTGATGAGGGCGGACGTATTCTCGCCTTCAACATGGTGCACCATTCTGGCACCGAAGGCTGGATGGGTCCGCTGTGTGTGCGGCCCGACGCGCAAGGAATGGGCGCCGGCAAGATCATCGTGCAGGAAGGGATGAGCTGGCTGCGTCGGCAGGGCGCGAAGGTGATTGGCCTCGAGACGATGCCGCGCACCATGGACAACATCGGATTTTACTCGAACCTCGGGTTCATCCCGGGGCATCTCACAGTGACGCTGACGCTCGATGCGGCATTCGGTGATCACGCGCCGTTACTGCTGTCGCGGCTGTCAGGGCTTGAGAGAGAGCATGCGATCGAACAATGTCGTCTGCTCACGTCGCGCGTGATGCCCGGCTATGACTTCACGCGCGAACTCGAGTTGACCGATCGCATGACGTTGGGCGACACGGTGCTGCTCGGCTCGGCGAGCGCGCCGACCGGCTTCGCGGTCTTTCATACGACGCCGTTAGTCGAAGGCCGACCACGCGACGAACTGCGCGTGCTGAAACTGGTGCTGGAGTCCCGCAGTGATCTGCCGAGATTGGTCGGGACGCTGACGGATCTCTCGCGTCGACTTGGTACACGACGCATCGCCATTCGCCTGCAGGGCAACTACCCGGACGTCTACCGCACACTCGTCGGACTCGGCGCGCGCGTTCGCTGGACCGACCTTCGCATGAGCGTGTACGGCTGGACCGAGTCTACACCAGTCAACGGTATGGTGTTGTCGAACTGGGAGATCTGAGCGCTACTTCTCCTGCTTCGGCTCCGGTGTGCCACGCACGACGATCCGCCAGATCAACAGGAACATGCCGGCAGTGAGCAACACGTGAATCCATCCTGGCGCGTCCGTCGTGACGGTAACGCCAGCCCAGCCGACCAACATGAGCACTGCCGCAACGATGTAGATGTCCATGAGTCGTGTGACGTGAACGTGAAACAACAGCCGTCGGGGAAAGTGCCAATTGCGTGGCGTGTTACACGCCGTATAAGATAATCGTATCGATGGTACTCGGGGCGGAGAGATTTACTTCTTGAGCCGATAAGTCCTTGGAAGAGGTCCGACAGACTGCGTGGACGTCATGCCCCAGTGCGGGGAAGGCGAAAGCACGGTGAGGGCTTCATCAGTATCCTTTGGGCTTCAAGATCCCCTCTTCGTTCCGATAATTGTGCAAAGCCCCCGGGAAAACCCCGGGGGCTTTGCTTTATATCCCACGCAGTTTCGGATACGCCCGCGGCTGGTAACCTGCACCTGTTGGTTCCATTGGGTCCGGTCAGCTGTAGCGCGCTCGATCTCTCCGACCCAGAAGGCGGGCTGCCTTGCGTGCGCGGCGGACGAATCACGTACCGCGCTGCTGACGGGAGTGAACGGTACCAACGGGTGCCGGTTGCCAGCCGTGGGCTCGTCCGCAGCAGACGCGGGTAGCGGAAGACCGTGACGGAGTAGAGACTCCATGGGAACCAACCGACTCCCCTATCGGTTCTACTTTCTCATGCCCCAAGTCACCGTCACGCGCGTCCTGCGTTTTAACGCAGCGCATCGTATTCATAATCCCGCACTTTCCGACGACGAGAACACCCGGCTCTTCGGTAAGTGCAACAATCCGAATTGGCACGGCCACAACTACCGGCTGGATGTGTCCGTCAAGGGACCGATCGATGCCATGACGGGTTACGTCATCGATCTCGGGGCGTTGCGGGACGTCGTTGAACGCGAGGTGATCGACAAGACCGATCATCGCAATTTCAATATCGACGTCGATTACATGCATGGGATCATACCTACCACCGAAAACATCGTCGTCGCCATGTGGCGCGTGATCGCGCCCGCGGTGGCACCGGCGACGCTATTGCGTCTGCGACTCTGGGAAACCGAGAATAACTATGCCGAATACGAAGGAGACTAAGGGCGTCATCCGCGGCATCTCTGCCGCACGCAGCGCTGCAGCGACCCTCGCCGAGCTCGATCCCGATGACATGATCATCGCCGACGCGCGCGTCGCGGAATTCGAGCGTACGGTTCATCGTCAGCTGGAACTGATCGGCGAAGACCCAAATCGTGATGGCTTGCTGAAGACGCCTGGTCGCGTGGCCAAGTCGATGGCCTGGCTGACACGCGGCTATGAGCTGAACGCGAAGGCAGTCATCGGTGACGCTCTCTTCGACGAAGCGCACGAGAACATGGTGATGGTGCGCGACATCGAGATGTATTCGATGTGTGAGCACCACATGTTGCCGTTCTTTGGCAAAGTGCACGTCGCGTATATCCCAAACGGTAAGATCGTCGGCCTGTCCAAGTTGCCCCGCGTCGTCGAGGTGTTCGCTCGCCGGCTGCAGGTCCAGGAGCGCTTGGGCGAGCAGATCGCCGAGGCGATCGATGACGTGCTCAAGCCGCATGGAGTCGGTGTGGTGATTGAAGCGGTGCACCTGTGCATGATGATGCGTGGCGTTGAGAAGCAAAGCGCGAGCACTATCACGTCGTCGCTGCGCGGACTGTTCCGCGATGATGCGAAGACGCGCAGCGAGTTTCTGCGGCTGGCGCACGCTCGGCGCGAGTCGTACTGACCGTGCTGACTGGCCGTCAGGCACTCGTTACTGGTGCATCGCGCGGCATTGGTCGTGCCATTGCGATCGCGCTGGCCGGTGCGGGCGCGCGCGTGACGCTCGTCGCTCGCGGGATCGAGGCGCTGCAGGATGTCGCACGCGAGATCGGTTCCAATGCATCGGTCGCCGCCTGCGATGTCAGCGATGCGTTCGCGGTCGCCAAGCTTGGCGCGGCGCTCCAAGCGCGCGACGCCGCGCCGGATGTCCTCGTCAATAACGCCGGGCTGTTTCCGTTGTCACCGCTCGATGTCATGGACCCGTACGCGTTCGAGCAGACGATTCAGTTCAACCTTGTCGCGCCATTTTATGTGCTGCGGGCGCTGCTTCCGGCCATGAAGGCCAATAGGGCGGGGCACGTGATCACGATCGGCTCCGTCGCCGACCGGACGATTTTCCCTAGCAACGGCGCGTACTCGGCCAGCAAGTACGGCCAACGCGCGATGCACGAGGTGCTGCGCCAAGAACTGCGCGGTTCGGGCGTGCGCGCGACGCTCGTCTCGCCCGCTGCGACCGATACGCCGATCTGGGATCCCATTGATCCGGACAATAGGCCGGGATTTCCCACGCGCTCGTCAATGCTGCGCCCAGAAGACGTTGCCGAGGCCGTGCTTTGGGCCGTCACCCGGCCGACGCACGTGAATGTGGACGAGGTGCGGATTTCCAGCAGCTAGGCAGGCGCAGTCGCGGCGGTGGAAATTTGGACGTAGACTTTCACATGGTGCGCAACCGTTCCCGCCAACGTCCCGTCCCGCCGAGGAGTTCACGATGTCCCTGTCTCGCTTCGACCTGTCCCGTCTTGTCCTGATTGGTGCCGTGTCCGTTGTGCCCGTTTCACGGGCCGAGGCGCCGGCGCAGTCGATGAGCTTCTTCATCACGAGTGTTGGCATCGGTGATGGCGCGAAGCTCGGCGGTCTTGCCGGTGCCGATCTTCACTGCGCCACACTCGCCGCAGCGGCCGGAGCCACAGGAAAGACCTGGCACGCGTATCTCGGACAGCAGGCTGTCGACGGGAAATCTGTTGTGCATGCCCGTGATCGCATCGGCAAGGGCCCGTGGATGAACGCCAAGGGTGTTGTTGTGGCAACGACTGTCGATGACCTGCACAGCGACAACAACAAGCTGTCGAAAGAGAACAGCCTGAACGAGAAGGGCGGCGTTGTGAACGGTCGCGGCGATACGCCAAATACGCATGACATTCTTACCGGCGTCGGTCTCGACGGTCGAGTCCCGGCCGACACGACTGACAACACGTGCCGGAACTGGTCCAGCAACAGCACCGGTGTCGCGGCGATGGGTCACTTTGATCGGCAGGGCGGCGGCACCAACCCCACGAGCTGGAACTTCGCCCACGGGTCGCGCGGCTGCGGTCAAAAGGAACTTGTGGCGACCGGTGGGGCGGGGCTGTTCTATTGTTTCGCATCGTAGGTCGGCGCGGCACGGGTGTTTGTTGTTGCAGTTGCGAGCGCGATAGCTTTCACCAATGCGCGTCGAAACGCTCGAACTCCTCCGCTGTCCGGCGCTGCACGAGCCATCGCCGCTGATCACCGTCGCTTATAAACGCGACGGCGATCGCATTCTCGAGGGATCACTCGGTTGTTCCATCTGCGGCGCGGAGTACGCGTTGCGTGAAGGCATCGTGTACCTAGCATTGGACGCACCGGCTACGCCCGAAGCCGACGCGAACGACCCGATGCGCACTGCCGCGCTGCTTGGGCTGAACGAACCGGGAGTGCGCGTCGCGCTGTGCGGCGCCTTTGGCCGTGACGCCGTGATGATCGAAGAGGCGATCGATGCGCGATGCATTGCCATCAATGCGTCAACTGCCGCGGTCGATCAGATCCGATGCGCGGCATTCGATATTGTGCCGCTGGCGACCGCATCGCTGCACGGACTTGCCGTCGACGACACCCAGATGCGGCTGCTTGGCGACGCGACGCGCGTTGTCAAAGCCGGTGGTCGCGTGCTTGGCCCCGCGCATGCGCCAATCCCCGACGGATGCCGGGAATTGGCGCGCGATGAATACGAATGGGTCGCCGTCGTGGAGCGCACCTCGTCGGCGCCGGTGACCCTGCAGCTGTCGCGTGCTACTTCTTCTTAGCCGGCGCGGTCATCGCCGGACTCGGCCCACCGTCCGAATTGTTGATATCGCGGATGATCTTCCACGATCCGTCCGACTGGTGCTGCCATACCGTGAGGTACTTGCCGACGTCGAGAGTTGGCTTTGCGCCCTTCATCATGGTCCGCATGCGGTAGGTGCCCGTTTCAATCGCCATCTCGCCCGCAAGTGTGACGTCGGTGGTGGTAAAATTTACGGAATCCATCTTCATCGTCTCGAGCATCCGTCTCATACCGCCTTCGACACCAGCAGCGCCGTTCATCATCGGCATCATTGGCTCCATGACCATGGCGCTCTCCGCGTAGTTGGCCATGACGCCTTTGACATCACCCGCCATGAATGCCGCCATCGCACGCTTGTTCGCCGCCTCGATCGCGGTACGCGCTTCTGCAACGCTCGGCACTGCGAGCGTGCCGGCGGCGGTCGCGGTGGTTGTTGTTTCCGTCTTGCCGGACGGTGCTGAGCAGGCAGTGAGTGTCGCGCAGATCACGCCGACTAAGACCGTGATTCGACATCTGATCATGGGAACCTCAACGTCGAGAGAAAACAAATGACGCAAGGTTCAACCATAGGGGTCACGGGCGCTCTGTCAAACTCAACTGTGTACAACGCGATCAGACGGACGAGACCGGCCACGCTTCGACGGCGCCGACCTCGACGGTCGTCTTTTCCGATTGACCTTCGATCAGCACGCGCAGTGGTCGATCGAGCCGTATTGAATTCGACGACACGGCCACGACGGATGAATCAATCGCGAGCGCGCAGCGGCCATCACCGAGGACTTGCAGCGAAATCGAGTGCCACTTGCTGTCGGTGATCGGTGTTGCATCACGGGGAAACGCCACCTCCTTCGACGGGACGATCAAACTGATGAGGTCAATGAACGCACCGCCCTCCTGCCGCGGCGCACCCATCTCGCAGCTACGGGGAACACGCCAGCCCACGTAGTCGGCGGGTCGCCGCGACGATTAGGTCGTCAAGCTTACGGATCTTTTCGAGGCGGCGGTTGAGGAAACGACCGACATGGCCGGTCGGCAGCAGACCGTGCGGTTCGCGGCGTGAGTGGCGCCAATGCTGCATCGTCACAACGATGCCAACGCCGTTGCCGCGTCGAACGCAACCTCATCCAAAGATCAAACGACTCACTCCGGATCAGTAGTGTCCCAACGTTTTTCAGAGGAGAACGAGCTGAATGCGCTCGAAATCTAGATCTGAATTGCGGGGCAGCGGTGTCAGTAGTTGCTGGATCGGGACTTGCTCAAACAGGGTCAAACTCACGATCTGTAGAATTTCGTACATGCTATGACGCTCAAGTTGTAGGCGTTTCTTCGCAATGGCCATCAAGACGTACGTGCCGATGGCGATCCAGATTTGCGTCTTGACCGCGTTCTCGCTGGTGCCAGAAAACTTCGTGATGCGCAGATGCTGCTTAATCCACTTAAAGAACAACTCCACCTGCCAGCGTTGGCGGTAGAGGGCCGCGATCCACTCCGGGGTCAGGTCGAAGTTGTTGGTCAGAAAGGTGAGACGTTTGCCGTCAACGTCCGTGATCACCACGCGACGCAGTGGCGCCGGATACTCTTTGCGCGACGTGTATACCGTCAGCATACCGGTCTGATCGCAGAACACGTTGGTGGTGGCGCGATTCACGGAGCGGGAGTACCGTCGCTGGAACTGGGTGTTGGACTTGGCACGGGTCACGAAAAAGGCCAAGGACTGTTGCCGCGCATACAGGCGGCCGAAATCCAGATACCCACGATCCAGCAAAGTGAAGGCGCCCGGCGCGATCAACAACTCGTCCAGCACGGTGACCTCGTGGGTCCGGCCGTCGGTGATGTGAACGACTGTGGGAATCGCGCCACGCAAATCCAGCAGGGTGTGCAGCTTGATGGCCGCCTTGGTGGTGCGAAACGGCGCCCACGGAAAGACCGCGAGACACAAATCGATGGTGGTGGCATCGAACGCGTAGACGGTGGCATCCAGATCGATACCGAGTGGATCCTTCGCGTACAGCGGCCGCGCCAACGTGATACGGTGCTGCGCAAAGGCGGCGTAGATCTGCCACGGGCGCGTGGCATTGGCATTCGCCAACGTGTTCCGCGAAATCGCCTGACCGCGAACGCCCATGTGGTACGATCGGCTGGACTGGGCCCGCAAGTTGACATCGATGTCGCGCAGGGACTCCCGGTAGGTCAGTTGGGCGAAGGCCATCGCGAGGAACTGATCCAGACACGAGAAATCTTGAACAGTATGCTCGCCACGATGCGCGGCGACGCAGCGACGAAACGTGCTCAGTGGCAAATGCGCCATCAGCTGAGCGAACACGAGCTTGCCTTGGTGCATGACGGCCCCGCGCGCATCCGCGCAAAAGACCGAAATTCAACGCTTCGCCGTTCAAATCGAGACCAGACGAAACGACCCCGTTCCCCAAGCAAATCAACAACTTACACCGTTCCAATGCCAGAACGTTGGGACACTACTGAAGTAGTGTAGCTGGTTCTTATATAGCAGTCATATCAGCAGGTTTCCTCGATCGCCTTTTAGAGGCACCCGCGACGACATCACTCGCCCACGCCACACGCTTTGGAGAGGGTTCGACTGCCGTCGGTTCCCATGCGAACGACTTCCCAGCGGCGCCGTCCAGTATCTGAACGCCGCATCGGACGGCGGGGTGATCACCACGAACTTTCATGCGTGGGTCACCACCGTTGTTGCGCTGCCGTCTGGTGTAAGTGGCATCGTCGCCACCATCGACGTGACGCGCACGAGCCGCGCTCATCGCATCACGCAGCTGATTCTGTCCCGTGCGGGCATCGATCGCGAGAGCTGGCGACGTGCCAGTCGCAGAGAGCTGGTTTGCATGATCGTACCACGTAGACGTGCACTGAAGGGCACGCAATGGTATCTCCTCCCTCCTTAATACTCCCTATTCGCTACTCCCTTCGTACAGCCCATCGATCATCGCCTTGTACGTCTTGTCAATCACCCGCCGTTTTACCTTGAGCGTCGGCGTCAGCTCCCCGCGCTCGATGCTGAAGTCATGCTCCAACAACCCCACCTTCTTCGGCATCTCGTAGTGCGCGAGCCCCGCTAGCGACTCCGCGACTTCCTTTTCCATCTTCGCGTGAATCGTCGGCATCGCCAGCAGCTCGGCGCGTGACGTCCACACGATCCCTTGGGTGCCCGCCCACTTCTCGAGGGTATCCCAATTCGGGACGACGAGAATGCTCGGGAACTTCCGCTTGTCGCCGAGCATCACCGCTTGGCTGACGTACTTGTTTGTCTTGAGTTTATTTTCGATTGGCTGCGGCGCGATGTTCTTGCCGCCTGCGGTGACGATGATGTCCTTTTTGCGATCGGTGATCTTGAGAAAGCCATCGACGGATAGTTCGCCGATGTCACCGGTGTGGAACCACCCGCCGTCGTCGATTGCTTCCTTCGTCGCGACAGGATTGTTGTAGTACCCTTTCATGATGTGCGGACCGCGCGACAGAATCTCGCCGTCGCTCGCGATCTGCACTTCGACGCCCGCGATTGGCTTGCCCACGGAACCGAGTCTATAAGCATCGAGTCGATTGCACGAAATGACCGGCGATGTTTCCGTCAGGCCATAGCCTTCAAGAATCGTCAGCCCCGCGCTGTAAAAGAATTTCGCGATCTCCGGTGACAAGGGCGCGCCGCCGCTCACGAAGAAGGCTAATTTGCCGCCGACGCGCGCCTGCAGCTTCGAAAAGACGAGTTTCTTGGCGATCGCATACTGCAGCCCGAGCACACCGCCGGGCTCACGACCGGTCGACAGCTTCTCGTCCGCCCAGCGTTCGCCGACACGCTTCGCCCAGAAGAAAATATTCTTCTTGAGTCCACCACCGGCGACGGCGTTTTCGACGACACGCGCATAGATCTTTTCGTACAAACGCGGCACCGACATCATCATCATCGGCTTCACCTCGCTCATATTCACCGGCACCGTATCGATCGACTCGGCGTACGCGATCTTTACGCCGCACGCGAACAGGTAGTAGTCCCCCGTGCGCTCGAAGATGTGACTAAGCGGAAGAAAGCTCAGACACAGATCGCCCGGAGCGACCTTGATGGTGTTCCTCGTCGCGACCACGTTGCTGTACAGGTTGTCCTGCGTCAGCATCACGCCCTTCGGATTGCCCGTCGTGCCCGACGTATAGATCAGCGTCACCAGTTGATCCGGCGTTACGGCGAGCGCATCACGCTTGAACTGCGCCGCACGATCCGTCGTATCCTCCGCGGCACCCATCGCCTCTAACTCGGCCATCGTCAGGTCGCACCCGTCTTCCTTCGTCGCGGAGAAACCGATGATGTGCGTCAGCGACGGAACCTGCGCGCGAATCGACGCGACCTTCTTGGCCTGATCGCTGCTCGATACGAAGATCACCTTGGTGCCCGAATCATTCAGCAGATACGGCAGCTGATCAGCCGGCAATGTCGGATAGATTGGCACGTCGGTCACACTCGAGCAGATGCACGCGTAGTCGGCAATCAACCACTCCGGACGGTTTTCCGACAGGATGCCGACGCGATCGTGTGCGACGACGCCGAGCTTCGCGAGTCCGAGGGCCGTGCGACGCACGCGCTCGAGCAGCGTCGCATGACTGATCGGCGTCCAGACGCCTTTGACCTTCCACGACACCGCATCGGGAAACGCGAATTTCTCGACCGCTTCAAAGAACAGCGAGTTGATCGTGCCCGGGGCAGGGCGCGGTCCGCCGTTCTGGTAGCGGGTTGGGGAGGGGATGCCGGCCAGTGTATCGGCAAGCGCGGGATTGGGCGTCGCGATGGAGGACATCGCTCTCTCGGACGAAGGCGGGGCGGCAGGACGGATGTCCCGACCGATGCCTTCAAATTGCGTGTGCAACGCGCCCTGCGGGAGGCCTGACGAGCGCTTGGCCTACGACCCGCGCTTGATCGGCAGGGCGAGCCGGACCGGGACGCCCTTGAGCGCCTTCCCCTTGTACGTCGCGGTCGCGCGAACGATCACCGAATCCGTGACGCCGACGGCCGGATACTGCGCGGCGCGCACGCGCACCTTGCGACCGGCCAGCCCGGAACCGTCGGTCGTGTCCAACACCGACGCGCGCCCCTGATCATCGACCAGCCAGGCCGACTTGGTTGTGTCGTTCGTCGCGTTCGCCGGTGAAAGGATCTCGAACTTGACCGGCCAGCCGTTCACGTTCGTCACACCAGTGGTATCGACGTGCCGCACCGTCATGCTGAGCGCCGGCGAGGTATTGGCATTCGCGCCCGTGCGTCCTGTGTCGGCCAGCGTCGTCGTAAATAGCGTCGGGGTCTGTCCGATCGCGTCGGCGCTGTCCGGACGTTGCGTGACGATGAGGATCTTGAGGATCTGCAGCGACGCCCCCGCGCGCGCCGCGAGGCGCGCGTCGGCCTTGGTCGCCTTAAGCGCGCGCACGATGCCGGAGATCGAGTCGACCGCAAGCGCACTGTCGCGCGCATAGTCGGCGTACAGGTAGCGCACGTTGGCGTCGACGATCACGTCACCACTCACATTGCGCACCACAGCCTTCACCGGCGCGACGAGACCATCGATGTTGCGCAAGGTATCGCCGATGACAACCGACGGCGATGGGAGCGCCGTCAGTTCGATCGCGGCGGGGACGTCTGGGGCGGAGCCGACCTCGGCGCAGCCAAGGGTGAACATCGCGAACGAGAGAACCGTCGCCCGCACGACGATATCAGAAAAACGATATCCGATATCAGACATCCGATATCGTTTATCCGATATCGTCGTTGTCGCGGTATCGCAGTCCCCGCAGTTCACGCGAACCGCTCCGCCAACTTCATCGCCAGATTCACATACGCCTGCGCTCCTGGATCCGCCGGCACCCGCAACACCACGGGCAGCCCCGCCGCAAACGCATCCGCCGTCGCCGGAGTCCGTGGAATCGGGACATCGAACACCAGATGCTTCGGCAAATGCTCGCGCACGTAATGCACGACCCGATCCGTTGCCTGGCTGCCCGCCTCGTACATCGTCAGCAGAATGCCCTCGAGCGTGAGCTCGGGGTTCTCGGCGATCACATCCTGAATCGCACGGAGAATCTGCGGCGTCGTCTGCAGCGCCAACGGTTCGCACTGCAACGGCACAATCACGTGTTGACTGGCGGCCAGTACCCGTCGCGTGATCGCGCCGAGTCCAGGTGGCGTATCGACGACGACGACATGGCACCGTTCACGCGCGGTCTCGAGCAATTCGGCGAGCACCGTGGACTCGCCAATGCGCCGCTGAAACGCCGAGTGATCGGCCGAGTCACTCACGCTGCCGGCGAGAATCACGCGCAGCCATGGCAGCCCCGTCGGCAGAATCACTTCACGGAGCGATTTTTCGCCGCGCAGATAGTCGTCGAAACCAGCCGTCGGATGACCACGACGAAGGCCGACACCGTAGCGCACGGCGCCCTGCGGATCTGCATCGACGAGCAGCGTTTTGAGCCCGCGACGGGCGAAGGCCGCCGCCAGATTTACCGCTGTTGTGGTCTTCCCGACGCCGCCTTTCTGACTGACGATGGACAACACGCGTCCCACGTCAGTTCGCTCCGTGATCCGGAGGCGACTCCCCGGGTTCTGGTGCGCTCATCGACTCGGCGGTCCCGTTCGTCGCATGCTCAGCGGTGTCCGTCGGCGCGATCCCCTTGAGTCCGTCAAGTGTCCGCTTGGCGTGTGCACGGAAACGCGTCGACGCATCGTCGCTGTCTGCGCTGTTCCGCAGGAAAGCTTCGAGATGCAGGCCGGCGTGGGCCGTGTCACCGCGCTTGAGCAGCAGGAACGCGAGGCCGTAATGCGCACCGGCCAGTTCGGGATCGAGATGCAATGCGCGCCGATAGGTCCGGATCGCCTCCTCCGGCTGCCCCGTCTTCGAAAACGCGATCGCGATGTTCTGCAACACCCGCAGATCGTCCGGGGCCTCGCGCAGCGCGAGACGATACGACGTCAGGGCGTTCGGAAAATCCCCGCGCGCTTCAAGAGCGAGCGCTTCAGACAGGAAATCCGTGGTGCGCGTAGTGCGCGCGGACGTGCCGCCGACAAGGCGGCTCCACCAAGACATGCGCTCGCGGCGGATCGGAGTTGGTGAAGGAGTGACGACGCGTGTGATGGCGCAAAGCTATCGGACGGCGCTGTCGCCTACAAGTCGAAAGGTTGAGATGCGTATCGGATGCTGGCCGTGCGTCCACGGGCACGCTACACTCACAGCAGAGGTACGCACGTGACACCGTCCAGGAGGGGAAATGATTCCGCGCCCATCGTATGCTCCTGATCCCTCCAAGGGTGTATTGCTCGTCGACTGGCCGCTCTTCGGCGAACTCTCGCGCGCGCTCGCGCTCAAAGTCGCGCGTGCATGGCAGCCGGAAATCGTCATCGGTATTGCCACCGCGGGCGTCGTGCCCGGCGCGGCCGTCGCTGCGATTCTCGATCTGCCATTTCATTCGATTCTCGTCTCGCGTCGCTACAGCACGGACACGATTCGTGAAACGCCGGCGGTCTTCGGTGCCGCCCCGTCCGATGTGCGCAACAAACGGGTGCTGGTGGTCGACGAAACCTGCGACTCCGGCGATACGATCCGTCTCGCGGTCGGTGCGCTCGTCAACGCCGGTGCACGCGAAGTGCAGACCGCCGTCAGCTTCAAGACGGGCAGCTACGTCCCGGACTTCCACGCGCTCGCGACCGAAAGCGCCATCGTGCTGCCCTGGGACCGCGAAATCCTGCAAGGCGACGAACTCAAGCCCAACCCGAAGTACGCCGGGCTCATTCCGCCGCGGTAGCGTGGGCTTCGAACCGCTTGCCGCGGATTACGCGGAAACGCGCGGATCCAACCGCGCGGGATTCACACGCCGACGCGTCGCGGCGAGATCGCGTTATCGTTGGTGACACCGAAAAAACGACCAAGCTTCTAGAATCCCAGCAGGGAAACTCGTCGCCCGCACGGTTGGATCCGCGCGTTTCCGCGCAATCCGCGGCAGGCCGTTTGAAACCGCCCGCCGGCCCCCCTACGCGCTGATCGCTGCGCGCTCGTACGGAATCCCGCGGCCCATCGCCTCGTGCACGTAGCCCAGTACGTCGACCGAGCCAAGCAAGAAGCGGCAGTTCGGCGACCCGGCAGCGCGGCACTCGACTTCCAGTACCGCAATCGGCGCGTCCGCGACGCGCCCGAAGAACCCGGCGAACATGCCCGTCGAAACGTGGCAGCCGGCACCATGACCTTCGGCCTCGCCCCAGTCCTCGGAATCGATCGCGAGCACCGCGTCGCTGAGCGAGGTGAACTGCAGTTGACCCCAGCCGAACTCCGAGAAGAACTCACCCGTCATCGTCGTGAAGCGGGCGTCGTCCAGCGATTCCGGCGTCGTCTCGCCGCGCTCGGCCAACCACGCCGTGAACGCATCAAAGAGCGCCTGGCCGGCGTGATACCCAGCGTCGCGGACTGCGTCGATCGTCACCGGCGACGCAGGCGATTCAACCGCCTTGCGAAGCGCCGAGAAGAAGTCGACCGGAACCGCGATCGTGCGGGTGCCGAGGAAGGGAAGCGTGGAATTCAATGGAGTACTCGCCAGGGTGTGCCGCGTCATACCGTGTAACACTCGATACGACGCTCGCTACGAGAGCCGGTCACGTCAAGTCGGGCACCGCTCGTTCTTTGTGACGTCTGTGACCCACCGCGTCACGTTATCGGTTCACCCGCTGTCGCAGTTCTGCCTCGTCGATCACGTTCACCCCCAGCTCGATCGCCTTCTCGAGCTTGCTTCCCGCGTCCTCGCCAGCCAGCACGAACGTTGTCTTCTTTGACACGCTGTTGGCAACACGACCACCGGCTGCTTCTACAAGTGCCGTCGCCTCGCCGCGGGACAGCCCCGGCAGCATCCCCGTGATTACAACCACCGCGCCGGTCAACGGTCCGTCGGCGACGACGGCCTGCGGCTCCGTGAAGGTCAGCCCACGCTCCCGCAGCCGTTCGACGAGCGCACGCGACGTCTCGTCGGCGAAGTAGTCAGCGACCGACTGCGCGATAATCTCGCCGATGCCCCGCACGGCGCCCAGTTGCTCCGGTGTGGCGTCGATCAGCGCATCCATGCGGCCGAACTGTCGCGCCAGCAACTGTGCCGCTTGCGCGCCGACGTGACGAACGCCGAGCCCAAACATCAGGCGCGACAGCGGCTGCTGCTTCGATGCGACGAGGGCGGCCACGAGATTCTCGGCGCTCTTCTGTGCGAACCGCTCCAGCGTTGTCAGCTGCTCGACCGTCACCGAATAGAGATCGGCGAAGTCGTGCACCAGCCCCGCTTCAAGCAGCTGCTGAATGCGCGCGTAGCTGAGGCCGTCGATGTCCATCGCATCCTTCGACGCGAAATGCACGAGCCCTTCCAATTGTCGACCCGGACACGCGACGTTCGGGCAGTACGTCGCGACGTCGTCGCCGTAGCGCTGCGTTGGTGTATGGCACTTCGGACAGAGCGCCGGCATCGACCACGGCACCTCGTGACCGTGGCGTTTTTCGGGCACTGGGCCAAGCACATACGGAATCACATCGCCAGCGCGCACGACCTGCACGCGGTCGCCGTCGCGCAGGTCTTTTCTGGCGATCTGATCGGCATTATGCAGCGACGCGTACGTGACCGTCGCACCACCCACCTCGACTGGCTCAAGCACGGCGAACGGCGTCAGCACGCCCGTGCGACCGACGTTCACGTCGATGCGAATGAGCGTCGTTTCGGCCATGTCCGGCGCGAACTTCCGCGCGATCGCCCACCGCGGCGTGCGATCGTTGCGCACACCGAGTTCATCCTGCAGCGCCATGTCGTTCACCTTCACGACACCGCCGTCGATGGCAAAGCCGAGCACCGAGCGCGTCGTGTGCTCGATCGTGTGCGCCCACGCGGCGACCTCGTCGATCGTCAGGCAGCGCTGTCGATGCGGCGCGACCGGGATCCCCCACGACGCGAGCGTGTCGAGCAGCTCCCATTGCGTGGCGGCCGGCGTGCTGCCGTCTGGCAAAACGGCCGCGTATCCGAAGAAAAACAACGGACGCGTTGCCGTGATCGACGGATCGAGCTGCCGAAGTGAGCCGGCCGCCGAGTTGCGGGGGTTGACGAAGACGGGATCGCCTGCGGCAACGCGCGACTCGTTCATCTGTTCGAATCCAGCCAACGTCATGTACAACTCGCCACGAATCTCCATGCGTGGCGGATGCCCGGATCCGCGAAGCCGCAACGGGATCGCTTTGACGGTGCGAATGTTCGACGTGACATCTTCACCATTCGTCCCGTCGCCGCGGGTCGTCCCGGTCACCAGCACACCGTCTTCGTAGGTCAGCGCGATCGCCGCGCCGTCGATCTTGAGCTCGACCGTGTAGCCCTGTTTCCGGATGTCCTCGCCAACGACGCGGATGATCGAGTGTTCAAAGGCGCGCAACTCGTCGTCATCGAACGCGTTGTCGAGCGACAGCATGCGCACCATGTGCCGATGCGACCGGAATGCGGACTGTACCGTTGCGCCTACGCGCTGCGTCGGCGAATCCGGAGTGCATAGTCCGGTATGCGCGACTTCCAGCCCCTGCAATTCACGGAACAGTCGATCGTATTCCGTGTCAGATAAGGCTGGGCGGTCGAGGACGTAATACTCATGTTGGGCGCGCGCGAGCTGTTCTCTCAGCTCGGCGGCCCGCTTCACGGCAGCAGAGGGCGCGGCAGTCATGCCGTCAAACTTACTGCCTTCATTCGTCGGCGGAGCAGCCATGTTCAACGCACAGGAAGAGCGCGAGAGCGCCACACGTATGCAGGGGATCGGTCTTGGGCTGGTGATCGGCGCGATGCTTGGTGCCGGCGCGGCGCTCTTGTTCGCGCCGGCTGCGGGCCAAGAAACGCGCAAGCGGCTCGCCCGTCGCGCGCAGCGTGCGGTGGCACGCGGCGAAGACGTGCTCGAAGACGCGTGGGAAGCGACAGAGCGCCGAGCCCGTCGACTGGCCAAGCAAGGGATGCAGGCCGCATCGCGCGTCGTCCGCTAGCGCCGACGTCGCGCGCGTCGGCCGCTACTTTCCCAGCTTCGACAATTCGGCCTGCGCGTCGGCCCGGTACCGCTCGTCGTTCGCATCGGCGGGCGGTAAGGCAATGGCCGCCGCGTAGGCCGATCGTGCATCGGCCTTGCGCCCCGAATCGCGATAGACGCGCGCCAGATCCAGTCGGTGCACCAGCCGATTCGGCTCGACGGCAACCGACTGTTCCATGAAACGGACTGCCTCGGACCAACTCGCCGTGTCGAAGATCTTGCCACCGAGGAAGGTCTTCGCGACCATGCGCGAGAATCCGTTCAGTCGCATGATCTCGGCGTTCCACACGCCCATCACGTGCAACGCACCGGGATGACGCGGTGACAGTTCGAGGGCCCGCATCGCTTCGCTCCGCACGTCGATAGCGTACTTCACGCGGTCGCGCGGCCCGAGGGCCAGCGCGGTTCGTCCCAACGCGCGCGACAAGTGGAAGTGCCCTTCGGCGTCGTTCGGCATGACCGTGATAGCACGGCGCGCAAACGCCGTCGCGCGCACATACAACGCCGTTCGCGCCTCGACGTTGGTCTCATATTCGCCTAGGTCGACCAGTTCTCGCGACGCCTTCCAGAGCGCTGCGTAATTTTTCGGATCCTGTTGCAACACGCGCTCGAACTGCGACAACGCTTGGACCGGACGACGGGCCGCACTCTCGCGATCGCCCGCACTCATCGCCTCAACGACAGGTTGTGCTGACGCGCTTCTTGCGTGTCCGGCGAGCAGCAGCACCATGACCGCGCAGGCCATCGCGAAGATGCGGGAACCGCGTGGTGACCGTGAGAGTGTCATGGTGTGAAAGCGTGCGCTCGCGCGCGGGGCGTGGTAAGTTGGCTGCATTATGGGGAGACTATGCTCGCACGCGCGCTGATCGAACGGAAGCGCGACGGGGGACGAATCATCCCCGCGGAATGGCGTACGCTCATGAACGAGTACGCCGCTGGGACCGTGCCCGACTACCAGATGGCGGCGCTCGCGATGGCCATCTTCTTCAAGGGCCTCGATCGCGACGAGATCGGTGCGCTCACGAACGCCATGCTCGAAAGCGGTGGCTCGCTCGATCTGACGCGGCTCAACGTCGGCCGTGTCGACAAGCATTCCACTGGCGGTGTCGGCGACAAAGTGTCGCTCGTGCTGGCGCCGCTCGTTGCGTCGCTCGGGGTTGCGGTCCCGATGATGTCGGGTCGAGGATTGGGTCACACTGGTGGTACGCTCGACAAGCTCGAATCGATCCCCGGTTTCCGTACCGATTTGTCGCTGGCGGACGCGACGCGTCAACTCGAACGCCTCGGATGCGCGCTCATTGGCCAGACGCGCGAGATCGCACCGGCCGATCGCAAGCTGTACGCGCTGCGTGATGCGACGGCCACGGTCGAGAGTATTCCGCTCATCAGCGCGAGCATCATGTCGAAGAAGCTCGCCGAGGGACTGACGGGCCTCGTCCTCGACGTGAAGCGCGGCTCCGGCGCGTTCCTTCCCGACCTTGATCGCGGCCTCAAGCTCGCGAAAACCATGATCGATCTCGGCGCCGACCACGGTTGTCCCGTGGTGGCGCTACTGACCGCCATGGATCGTCCGCTTGGCCGGGCCTGCGGGAACGCGCTCGAGGTCGAGGAGTCGATAATGGCGCTGCGCGGCGACGGCCCGCCGGACCTCATGAAAGTGACGTACGCCCTCGGGGCCGAAATGCTGCTGCTTGGTGGTGTCGCCGCTGACCGCGATGACGCCCGTCGCCGAATGGAGGTCGCCATCTCGAGCGGCAAGGCCGCGCGAAAATTTCAGGAGATCATCGAAGCACAGGGGGGCGACCCGCGCGTCGTCGACGACCCTGGGCTGCTCCCGCAAGCGAACGAGTGCGAGCTATTCCTCGCTCCTCGTGACGGGGTGGTGGCCCACGTCGAGCCGCGGGCAGTCGGTCGCGGCATCACGCTGCTCGGCGGCGGGCGCACGAAAGTCGAGGATACCGTCGATGGGTCGGTCGGCTTCGTCATCACGGCGAAGCCCGGCGACATCGTGCGCGCCGGCGAGCCACTCGGCACTGTCTTCGCGAGGGACCGTCGAGGGGTGGAGGACGGCCTCCGGGTCCTGACGGAGGCGGTTCGGATCGCCGAGGACGCCGAGCCGCCGCTACCGCTCATCTCGCACCGCGTCACCGAAGCCGGGGTGGAGATCTGGGAGGAATAGCCCGGTCCGAAGGCGTGGGGAACAGGCCGGGGGTACTCCCCGTTTTTCCGTCGGGCGCATAGCTTCCGGTTCGTTCTGGCCCACCTGATTCCTGACCTGAGTCGCCGTCGATGATTTCTCCCAAGACTGCCCGTCTGTTGAGCCTGGTGTTCATGGCTGCCGTGCTGCCCCTGTTGGGCCTGTACGGGCTCTTGATGAAGATCTCGACCCCGGGCGCGGACGGCGGCATGGAGCCGACGGTCGCGATGGTGTGCTACTTCGCGTTTACGTTCCTGTTCGCGGCGTTGATCATCATCGCGCTGAACTTCTCACGTCAGCTCGCCAAGCACGGCAAGGGCGAGACGCTGACACCGTGAGTGAGTCGGGAGTAGGGAGTCGTGAGTAGCGAGACGGTGGGACGCGGCGGCCAGGTGGTCGTCGCGTTTGCTGTCTTGGTGCTGGTGACGCTTGGTGGCTGTGCGGGGGAGGTTGCCGCGCCGACCAAGCCGTCGTCGCCACCAGTCGCGACGCGTGCCACCATGGCTCCGCGGGCGGCTACGGTCGGCGTACCGTTCGAGTTTGATGCGTCAGGGTCCGGTGGAGTTTTCACTGGCGGTTCGAGTGCGACACTCAGTTACGCGGTGTCCTTTGCACCGACTGCGAATGGACTGCGCGCGGTGCAAGGGCGCATCAGTGGCACGCCCACGAACGCCGGCGTCGTGACGGCGACAATCGTCGCCACGGATGGCAATGGGGCACGCGCGACGAGTGATCTGCCCATTGCGATCTTCTCGGACGACTTGGTTGCACCGAACACGTCGACGGCCTTCCAGTATTCGGACGCGAGCGCTCCGTTGCCGACGCATTTCCTCTCCGGAGCAGAGGCGTCGATCAAGGTCGACAACATGCCGGTGACCAATGCGACATCGGATGCCGGCGCCGCGCTGGGGCGCGTACTGTTTTACGATCGCCGGCTGTCGGTGAATGACCGTGCGTCGTGCGCGACCTGTCATCAGCAGCGATTCGGATTCGGCGATACCGCGCGACTGAGCATCGGCGCGACCGGACAGCCCACGACGCGCCGCAGTATGGGGCTCTCGAATGTTCGGTTTTCGCCGCGCGGTCGCATGTTCTGGGACGAGCGCGCTCCCTCGCTCGAAGAGCAGGTGCTGCAGCCGATCGCGAACCCCGTCGAGTTGGGTTCGAACGTGCCCAACGCGCTGATAAAGATCGCGGCGTCATCGTACTACGCGCCATTGTTTCAGGCAGCGTTCGGTTCGACGGAGATCACGAGTGATCGTATGGCACGCGCGCTCGCGCAGTTCATTCGCGCCTTAGTGTCGTCGACATCACGGTATGATCAGGCATTCAACGCGAACGGTGTGCCGGATTTCGCGCGCGTGATGACCGAGCAGGAGCGTGCAGGACTACAGCTCTTCAGCGGCGCGGCGGGCTGCGCGCGGTGCCATGCCACCAATAGTTTCTCCGCCGATATGGCGCGCAATAATGGCGGCGGTTCTGCCGCCGCGAGCGACGTCGGCTCGGGCTTCGGGCGATTCCGGCCGCCGTCACTGCGGAACATCGCCGTGCGTTCGCCATTCATGCACGACGGTCGCTTCAATGAACTCGGGCAGGTGGTTGAGTTCTACAATTCATTTGTGCCCGACAATCCTAATCTCGACAGTCAGATGCGTGCGGCGAATGGAACGCCGGAGCGGCTCAATCTTTCCTTGGCGCAGCGCGCCGAAATCGCGGCGTTTCTGAGGACGCTGACCGATGAGGCGTTTCTCACCAATCCGAAGTTCGCGAGTCCGTTCGCGCGCTGAGTCCGAACAAAAATTCAAAGCATCACGACAGAGCCATCTGAGGTGGTCTGTCACGCGCGGCATGGGGACGCTTCGTGGATGCGTGCACGGAGGGCAGAAGTCAATGGAGCGCCACGCAGGGTGAGCGCGCTTGTGTAGCGCGCGTCGTCGTACACGGTGTGGTCGTGCCAGCATCGCCACAGAATGCAAATCCACTTGAATGCGAGGGCGCGCAACGCCGCATGGTGCGACGTGCCGCGGGTTCGCTGCTGGTGGTAGAAGCGTTTCGCCCACAGACAATGCCGAACCGAATGGCCCGCGAACTCATGGAATGTTTGGCGGCGGACCGTGTTGGTGCACCAACGCCATCGGACCTGTTCCTGCTGCCCACTGCGGACGGTGATCGAGGCGATCCCGGCGCGCGGCTGCATGGCGACGGCGGCGGGGAACCGACAACGGTCGGAGCCGAAGGCGGCGAGCAATCGCGGGGCGCACGCCGCACCGGCACCGGGCAGGGAGCGGAAGCTGTCCGCGTCGGCATGGGCGGCAACGCGTTGCGCGATATCCGCGTCCAGCTGCGCGAGACTCGGGGCGAGGGCAGCGAGCTGCTGCGCGAGCAGTGCCGCATGCCGACACCCACGCGAGGGATAGAAACGCGCGACGGTCGCGGGACGCGCGCGTGGCAACAGGGCGAGCGATGGCCATCGTTGCAGGAACGCGCCGGCGAGCGGGCTGGCCCGTTCAGTCCCGGCCCACCCGAGCGCCGGCGGAAAATAGTCATTGAGCACCGCCTGGAGCTATTGCGTCAGTTGCACGCGCATCCCGATCGCCCGGCGTCGATACGCAACCAACCGACGCAGCGTGCGCGTCGCGACGTCGTCCGGCGTCCAGCAGGTCAGTTGATCGCGGTGCTTCACGAGCCGGGTCAGCAACAACCGCGCATCGGGTGCGTCGTCCGTCGCGCCGCTCGGTGCAACGGCTTCGCGAAAGCGCTGCAGGCTCCGCGGATTAATCGGAGAGAGTCCCACAAACGGCGCCTCCAGTCGCGCATGCACGAGCGGTCCGCGAGACGTCTCGAGGGCAATGCCGATCGGCTGTCCGCCAAAGCGCACGGCGAGTGAGGCCAGCCACTCGGCGATGGCTTCCGGTGCGTGGGCGAGGCGACGGTGTTCGATGGCGGCGCGGCCGGTGGCCTGGAGCGCGATGTCGTGGTGCTCGGACGCCCAGTCAATGCCGACGCAGGCGGCGCGCGTGGTAGTCAACGGCGAATCCATACAGGTCTCCGGGCCAGGGGAACCACCCGAGTCCACGCAGCGCTTCGGCGAGCGAAAGTCTTCTAGGAGTCGTTCGCGGAGTACGTCAACATCTGAGGATTCGGTACGCCGAAGCGCACCGCGAAGCGCGACAGGCGCTGTTGATTCGTCGAACGAATGGACACCGGCGGTCATAGCCCAGCGGCGCGTGACCTCGCGGATGCGGACACCGACGTGCCAACACGCGTCCGACCAATCTGCGTGGTCCGCGAATATTTCGCAGGAGTCGGTGATGGACGGACTGTAAGGACACAGAGGAATCGAACCCTCTGTGCCCCCTGTGGTTCAAAGGCAGTTTGATTCGCGTCTAAATATCCAAGTTCGACACAAACCGCGCATTGGCCTCGATGAACAACCGGCGCGGCTCGACTTCATCACCCATCAGCGTCTGGAACGTCTGATCCGCGACGACCGCATCGTCCATCGTCACGCGGAACATCGTGCGGGTCTCCGGATCCATCGTGGTCTTCCACAGCTGGTCCGGGTTCATTTCGCCCAGACCCTTGTAGCGTTGCACGTTGATATTCGTCTTGCCCTCACCGCCGAGGCGTTCCGCGTACGCGTCCCGTTCCTTTTCGGTGTAGGCGTAGAACTCTTCCTTGCCCTTGGCCACGCGATAAAGCGGCGGCTGCGCGATGTACATGTAGCCCGCGTCGATCAGCTCTGGCATCTGGCGGAAGAAGAACGTCAGCAGCAGCGTGCGAATGTGCGCGCCGTCGACGTCGGCGTCGGTCATGATGATGATCTTGTGGTATCGCGTCTTCAGAATGTCGAAGTCTTCGCGAATACCCGCACCGATCGCGGTGATGATCGTCCGGATTTCTTCGTTCGACAGCACCTTGTCGATACGCGCCTTCTCGACATTGATGATCTTGCCGCGGAGCGGCAGAATCGCCTGGAAGTCGCGCTTACGTCCCTGCTTCGCGGAACCACCGGCCGAGTCGCCCTCGACAAGATAGATCTCGCACAGCGCCGGATCGGAGAGTGAGCAATCGGCGAGCTTTCCGGGAAGATTCGCGACGTCGAGCGCCGACTTCTTGCGCGTCAGGTCGCGCGCCTTGCGCGCCGCTTCACGCGCCCTAGACGCTGACATCGCCTTGTCGATGATGACGTTCGCGGTTTTCGGATGCTCGTCGAGGTACTGGGTGAGCAGTTCGTTCATCACGCTGCGCACGGCGCCTTCGGCTTCCGAGTTGCCCAGCTTGGTCTTCGTCTGCCCTTCAAACTGCGGCTCTCGCACCTTGATGGACAACACCGCCGTGAGCCCCTCGCGGACGTCGTCGCCCGAGAGTCGGACTTCCTTGTCCTTCTTGGACAGGTTGCTCGACTTCTCGATGTACTTGTTGATGACCGACGTCAGCGCGCTCTTGAAGCCAGTGAGGTGCGTGCCGCCTTCGTGCGTGTTGATGTTGTTGACGAACGAGAAGACGTTGTCGGCATAACTGTCGTTGTACTGCAGTGCCATCTCGATCCCGATGTCGTCCTTGTCGGTATCGATGTACACGATGTCCTGATGCAACGGCTTCTTGCTGCCGAGCAGATACGCGACGAACTCACGCAGGCCACCGCGGGCGAGGAATGTTTCGGCACGCTCATCGCCCGCACGCTCGTCTGTCAGCGTGATCTGGATGCCCTTGTTCAGGAACGCGAGTTCGCGTAGACGGTTGGCAAGCGTCGACCACTCGTAGCGCAGCGTCTCGGTGAAGATCTCCGGATCGGGCTTGAACCAGACTTTCGTGCCCGTCTCCTGCACGGGCACGGTGCCCAACACCTTGAGCTTCGTGCTCGTGATGCCTCGGCGGAAGTCCATGTAGTGCTGCTTGCCGTCGCGCTTCACCCATACGCGCAGATCTGTCGACAGTGCGTTCACGACAGATACGCCGACGCCGTGCAGACCGCCCGACACCTTGTACGAATTCTTGTCGAACTTGCCGCCGGCGTGCAGCATCGTCATCGCCATCTCGACGCCGGGCATACCCTCCGCCTTGTTCATATCCACTGGAATGCCGCGCCCATCGTCTTCGACCGTGATCGAGTCGTCGCCATGGATCGTCACATCGACTCGGCTCGCATGTCCCGCCAGCGCTTCGTCGATGGAATTGTCGACCACCTCGTACACGAGATGATGCAAACCGCGCGCGGACGTCGAGCCGATGTACATCCCGGGGCGTTTGCGCACCGCCTCGAGACCCTTGAGCGCAGTGATGCTGTCGGCATCGTAGCCGTTGTCCGGCTGGTTCTTGTTGGCGTCCTGATTGGCCATGGGCGGGGTAGAACGTGCGGAGAAAAAACCACGAAAGGCGAGCGGCACATTGGGGGACGTCACCCCAAAACTGCGTCGCAATCACAATGTCTGAATATAGCCGGAATCACCCCCGCAAGCAACTCGCTGGCCACTTTGTAAGTCATTGCTGTGTAAGTGTTTACTGCCGGCCGCGTCGGCCGCGCTATCGCCGCAGGACCCATCGTAGCTTCGCCACCGGCGGCCGCGACGCGTCGGCGTTCAGGGACTTCAACAGTTCGGGCTCCAGCAACGACAATTCCTGCATCCACGCATGTGTCGCTACCATCACGATCAAGGTGCCGTCTTGCTGTAAGCCGATGGGTTCCGTCACGGTCGCGATCTGCCCGCCGACGAGCCGCGCCCACTCGGGGATCACACCGGCTTGTGCGACACGGTCCGCGAGTCCCGCGCTCTGCAACACGGACGCCAGCACCTCACTGAGCGCCGCCGGCGTGCGCTTCTTTGGATCGTTCATCGATGCGCGCGCCTCAGGTCGCGTGGCTCACGTGAGCACGCCATCGCGCATCGTGCGGCGCTCAAGACGCGTAAACGCGTCCGGAATGTCCTCGACGCGCGGAACCGCCAGCAGCACCTGGTCCACGCCCGTATCCTCCAGCAAGGACAGCACACGCCTCGCACGACCGAGATCGAGTTCCGCGAAGGGGTCGTCGAGTAACAACAGTGGCGTCCCGCCGATGGCGTCGCGCAACGTCGCAAGCTCGAGCAATCGCAGGGCGATCGCGGCACTGCGCTGCTGACCCGCCGATCCGAACGTGCGTAATTCCCGTCCGCCGAGCAGTAACGCCAACTCATCGCGATGCGGTCCCACGAGCGTCATGCCGCGGCGCATTTCCTGCGGCCGCTGGTGCGTCAGGGCGCGTGTGAATGCCTCGCGATAGTGTGCCGAGTGCGCCGTCAGATCGCGCGAGCGGTCATCCCCGTCATCCCCGTCATCCACGAGGCCCGTAGCACCGGCGGCGCTCGAGACGGCATATCGCATCGTCACCGGCTGACGCTCGCCGATGGCATCGGCCAATTGCGAAAAGCGTTCCGCATGTCCGCGCACGAACTGCACGCGCATCGCCGTGACCATCGCACCGTGCTCGGCGAGTGCGGGCTCCCACAGGCTGATCTGATCCGACAGCGCATGCGCCTGCGCGCGCGAGCCCTCGCGTTGCGCCTGCCGCAACAAGGTGTTCCGGCGCAGCAACGCGGCGCGGAAGTGCTGCAGTGCCGACAGGTACGCCTTGGATGACAGCGCAAGCGCGACGTCCAGATATCGACGACGCTCGCCCGGACTGCCGGCCACCAGCGACACATCGGCTGGGGAGAATCCGACCGACGGCAGAGCGCCGAGCGCCGCCGTAAGGCGACTTTGCTCGACGCCATCGAGGATCGCTTTCTTCTTGCGCGTCGCACGCTCGTACCCGACGCTGACGGTGTTCGTGCGCGCGGGCGCGTCCACGTCAGCGCGCACATGCAACGCCGGCGCTCCGAATCGAATCATGTCCGCATCGCGCGCGCCGCGCATCGAACGGAGCAACGACAAATACGCGACGGCCTCCAGCACGTTGGTCTTACCGTGACCGTTCTCGCCGACAATCACTAACCCGCGACGCGGCACCGCAACATCGAGCTGTTCGAAGTTGCGGAAATCACGCGCGATGAGACGTGTCAGCACCCCGTGAAGCTCGGGGCTCGCTTCTCGAGGAACGCGCGCATGCCTTCGCGCATGTCGCTGGTACTCGAGAGGACTCCGAACTGATCGGACTCGATCGTGCAGCCCTCGTCGATGGGCAGCGATAGGCCACGATCTACGGCTTCGATGCATCCTGCGAGCGCGAGTGGCGCGTTCGCGAGCATCGCACGCATCAGCGCTGTGGCCGTCTCGAGCAACGTATCGGGGGCGACCACCTGATCGACCAAACCAAGACGAAACGCCTCGGCCGCGTTGACCATCTCGCCAGTGAGTAGCAAACGAAGCGCCGCGCCGCGCCCGATCAGTCTCGGCAATCGCTGCGTCCCGCCGTAGCCGGGCACGATGCCCAGCTTCACTTCCGGCTGACCAAGTTTGGCCACCTCGCTGGCGATGCGCACATGGCACGACATCGCGAGTTCGCAGCCGCCTCCAAGCGCGAAACCGTTGATCACTGCGATGACGGGTTTCGGGCTCGTCTCATAGCGACGGAAGATCACTTGCCCGGCGCGCGCCCGTCGCGTCGCTTGAAGCGGTGACTGACTCTCGAGCTCCGAAATATCCGCGCCCGCCACGAACGCGCGTCCCGCCCCGGTCAACAGCACGCCGCCGACATCGTCTCGACGAATCGCTTCGTCGATGGCGAGTCCAAGCTCCGCGATCGTGGCATCGTTGAGCGCGTTGAGTTTGTCCGGACGATTAACGGTGATAGTGGCGATGCGATCGGCCACGGCAAACGTCAAAAACTGATAGGACATCGGACGCGTGGGGCAAGAGTGGAACCGCACATGAACCGCACATGAACCGCACACGTCGGGCGACGCGGAGCGCGCGGGGATGCGCGACGACATCGGTACGTGTGATGTGGGCAGCGGAGACCGGGAAATCTAGCTACGTTCTCGTCGTGCTTCCGGTACCTGCCGTTTCCTGGTCGCCCGATCGTCGGGCGCTTCGATACCTCGATCAGCGTCAGCTGCCGTCACGCGAGGTTGTCTGTGACGCGCGCGCGCTCGGTGAGGTGATCGACGCGATTCGCACGCTGGCCATCCGAGGGGCGCCTGCCATCGGCGTAGGCGCGGCAATCGGTCTGGTCGTGGCCCTCGAGCGGGCCTGTGAAAGGGACGTGGTACGGATACGCGCAACGCTTCCCGGGTTTGCCGATCGCCTTGCCGCAGCGCGTCCCACGGCTGTCAATCTGGCCTGGGCGGTTTCGCGTATCGTCGCTCGGGCGGCCACAGAGCCCGACAGCGCCCTACACGCGGCCCTGTACGACGAAGCCGATACGATCCTGCGAGAAGACATCGAGATGTGCGCGGCCATCGGTCGCCACGGCGTTGTGCTTGTGCCCGACGGCGCGCACGTGTTGACCCACTGCAACGCCGGCGCGCTGGCCACCGCCGGGATCGGTACGGCGCTTGCGCCCATCTATGCCGCGCATGCCGCGGGGCGTCGCGTTCATGTGTTTGCGGACGAGACGCGTCCATTGCGACAGGGCGCCCGGCTGACATCGTGGGAACTGCAACGCGCAGGGATCGAAGTCACAGTATTGCCCGACGGCGCGGCGGCGTCGCTCCTGCGCACCGGCGACATCGACCTCGTCATCGTCGGCGCCGATCGCGTGGCGGCAAACGGTGACGTCGCGAACAAGATCGGCACATATGGTGTCGCGCTGGCCGCGCACGCGCACGATGTGCCCTTCTACGTCGCCGCACCGTGGAGCACGATCGACGTGAACACGCCGCGTGGCGATGCGATTCACATCGAACATCGTGGCGCCGAGGAGCTGGGTGAGCTCCCCGCTGGTGTGGGAGCGTGGAATCCCGCGTTCGACGTCACGCCACGTCACCTGATCACGGCGTATCTCACCGACCGCGGCTTCGTGCTACCGCCGTTTGAGCGCGACTGATTCGTGATGCAGCGCGAACAGCAACAAACCACTTTGCCGCGGATTACGCGGACACACGCGGATCCAATCGGTCGGCGGTGGGGGCGCGCTGCGGATCCTGACGCGTCGCCCGCTGTTGACTTCAGAGACGAGGAATTGGCCGGAAGCACACCGTCATCAACGACTCGATCCGCGTGTTTCCGCGCGATCCGCGGCTATGTCGTTCAGCTGATGCTGGCGGTTCTTGCCGCAATCGTTCCCGCGACGTCCGTCACCGCGCAGCCGTCGCGCACAGCGGTGGCGCTGACCTACTACACCGCGGCTGCACCTCGCGACTCGGTCCGCCCCGTTCCCGACCGGTGGTTCGCGCGCGACAAGGCCGAGCACTTCGTGACGTCGGCCGTGATTCAGGTCGCGGTGTTCGGTGCGCTGCGAATGACCGGCGTCCGCCAATCTCGCGCGCTGCTTGCTGCTAGCACGGTGACCGTCGGGGCTGGGGTCGGCAAAGAAGTCTGGGACGCGCGCGGCCACGGTGATCCGAGT
>JANLPE010000023.1:0-2801 GCA_031366985.1 Gemmatimonadaceae bacterium | reverse complement strand
CCTAGAAGTTATGACTGGGCTGGCCCCCGCGCTTTGCGTGGGTTAGTTCCTGCCGTACCTCGCGCAGTCACCAGAGCCACCTGCGACGATTGTTCCTGTCGCACATCTTCGGAGACCAGCCCATGTCATCGTCTACTGCTGCTCCCTCAATCATCTACCTCGGCCTCGACGTCCACAAGGACTCCGTGACGATCGCGGTACTCCCGGGCGCGGCCACGGCGCCGACACGCATCGACAAATTTCCCAATGACTTCGCCAAACTGCGACGCGTCTTCGAGCGCCACGCGAAGGATGGGGAGATTCGTGCGTGCTACGAGGCCAGTGGTGCGGGCTACGTGCTCCAGCGTGCCATGCAGGGCTGGGGTTACCACTGCGACGTGATTGCGCCGTCGCTAATTCCGGTCAAGCCTGGCGTGCAGCGCAAGCACGACAAGTATGATGCGGGGCAACTGGCGCGGCTGTATCGCGCCGGTGAGCTCACCACCATTCGGATCCCGAGTGAGGCAGAGGAGCGCGTCCGCGATGTGGTGCGGTGTCGCGAGACGCTCCAGCGCGAGGTGATGAAATCACGGCATTATCTCCTCAAGTTTTTGGCCCGACGAGGGTTCGTCTATCGAGAGGGGCTTCATTGGCGCCCGGCGCACTACGTCTGGTTGCGTCAGCTCACGAGTGCGACCTCACCACTCGCGGCCGAGGATCGTCTCGTGGTGGGGGAATACTTCGCCTTGCTCGAATACAAGCTCTCACGGCGCGACGCGCTGGATCAACATATCGCGGACCTCGCGTTGACGCCGGCGTACGCGCCGGCCGTCGAGGTGTTGCAGTGCTTCCGCGGGATCCAAGTGCATAGCGCGATGGTGTTGGCCACGGAGTTGGTCGATTGGCGGCGCTTTGACTCCCCGCGCAAACTGATGGCGTATCTCGGGTTTGTGCCGCGTGAACATTCCAGCGGCCCACGCGAACGACGCGGTTCCATCACCAAAGCGGGCAACACGCATTGTCGACACGTCCTCGTGCAGGCCGCGTGGGCGTATCGGCTGCATCCGAAAATCGGGCCGTCCCTCGCGGTGCGACAGCGCGGCCAATCGCCTGCGGTCACGCTGCATGCGTGGAAAGCACAACAGCGCTTGTACGCGATGTATCATCGACTCTCCCCGCGGCGCGGCCCACAGATCGCGGTGGTGGCCGTCGCGCGTGAACTCATCGGCTATCTCTGGGCGGTCATGCGCGACCTGGAACTCGCGCGGGAGACCGCGCCGCCGGTCGCGGCGTAACGGCACCACGCCGTTGCCGTACGCCGTCTGCAGGATCACACGCGACATGGTTTGTTCGGAGGTCCACGGGTGTTTGGTGGTACGACAGGAGCTGCCTCGGCTTCGTTATGGGGTACATCGGTCCGCAGGACGATCCAATCCCCGATCCTAGAATGCGCGCACTCCAGACGAATCCAATGCTTGCCGCTCCGGCGTGGCAACACGTTGACCGGCGTATATCAGCAGGATTCATCGTCGAAGACACCATCGGCACCCGTGGCCTCTCTCCGCATTTCACGCCACAACCACAGCCACATATGACGAACTGAAAAACTCCTCTTGACAGCAGCCCAGTCATATCAACGAAGCTGTAGGATAAGTCCCGCAGCAGGCCAATGTGGAAACGGAACTTGATACCGCGCGACGGGTTTGTGCTGCATCGAATGTGGTGCCGTTCCGCCTCGCGGTCGAGATCCTGCTATGGCCCGCTACAAAGTGGGCGACACGAATCCGCAGTTCCTGAGCGTCGACCTCGCGCGCCAGCGGCTGCCCGGTACGTTCGAGCATGCGCTGAACCATCGGCTCGACCACGAAGTCGACCTGGCGCACTTCGACGCGCGGTTTCGGAACGACGCCACGGGCGCGCCCGCGTACCCGCCCGCCATGCTCCTCAAGGTCGTGCTGTTCGCGTACGCGCAAGGCATTGTTCGCAGCCGGGCGATCGAACGGGTCTGTCAGGAGCACGTGACGTTCATGGCGTTGTGCGGCATGACGGCGCCGCACTTCACCACCATCGCGCACTTCGTCAGCACGCTCCGCGACGACATCGCCAAAGTGTTTGCGGCCGTCCTGGCCGTATGCGATGGGCAAGGCCTGATCGGGCGCGAGATATTCGCCATCGATGGCGTGACGTTGCCGAGCAACGCGTCGAAGCATCGGAGCGGCACGCGCGCCGAGCTTACGCAACGGGCGGAGAAACTGGAAGCGGCGGCGAAGACGATGCTGGAGCGACACCGAGAGACGGACGCGCTGGAGCTCGAGCCGGATGTCGCGACGACGACCACCACCGCGCGAATCGCCCGACTCACGCGGGATGCCGAGCCGCCGCGCGCGTGGTTGGCTACGCATCCCACCGATAGGCATGGGCCCACGGGCGGATTGCGCAAGAGCAACCGCGCGGACACTGAGCGCGCGAAGATGGCGACCGACAAGGGCGTGGTGCAGGGCTATACGGGTGTGGCGGCCGTCGATGCGAAGCCTCAGATCAGTGTCAACGCGCAAGCGCATGGTACGGGCGCAGAACAAGAACTGTTGCGGCCGGTGGTGGACGCCCTCGCGGCGCTGCGAACGAGCGACACGGTGCTCACAGCGGACGCGGGCTATAACAGCGAAGCAAATCTGGCATCCCTCGCGGCCCGTGAAGTGCCGGCCCTCATCGCGGATCCCGACATGCGGAAGCGCGACGAGCGGTTTGCGGATCGCGACCACCACACGACGGCGCCGGATCCGTTGCAGGACAAGTCGGGCACCGTGAAGAAGACGCTGCCG
>JANLPE010000021.1:0-61534 GCA_031366985.1 Gemmatimonadaceae bacterium | reverse complement strand
GCGGCGGCACGTATCAGCCGCTGTTGCGCAAACCGGCGGCGATCCCGTTGATGGTCAGATGAATGCCGCGTTTGACGCGATCGTCGCGCGTGCCGTCGTTCGCGGTCTCCGACGCCCGATGCCGCCGCAGCAGGGCGATCTGCAAGTGATTCAGCGGATCCATGTACGGGAAACGGTTGGCAATGGAGCGCTCCAGCAGTGGATTGTCGGCCAGAAATCGCTGCTGCCCCGTGATCGCGAGCAGCGCATCACGGGTGCGATGCCACTCCCGCTCGATGCGCCCGAAGATCTCCTGCCGTTGTGTCGGATCGGTAACGAGCTCCGCGTAGCGCGACGCGATGGCGAGATCGGATTTTGCCAACACCATGTCTACACTCGAGAGCAGCGTACGGAAGAATGGCCACGTGCGCGCCATCGCCTGCAGCTGCGCGAGTCCGTCGGGCGTCTCAGCCAACCAGTGCTCCACCGCGCTGCCGACACCATACCATCCCGGCAGCATCAGGCGGCATTGCGCCCACGAAAACACCCACGGAATCGCGCGCAGATCTTCGATGCGATCCGATGCACGACGTGACGCCGGGCGACTGCCGATGTTGAGCGTCGCAATTTCAGACAGCGGCGTCGACTCACGGAAATACTGCGCGAACCCCGGCGTCTCGTACACGAGCGAGCGATACGCCTGAAACGCCAGCTGCGACAGCCGATCCATGATGGGGCGGAATGGCTCCGCCGATGTCGCGCGATTCTCGTGATCCGTCAGCGTCGCTTCGAGCGTGGCCGCCGCGAGAATTTCAAGGTTCCGTCGACCCACTTCCGGATTTGAATATTTCGACGCGATGACTTCGCCCTGCTCGGTGATGCGGATTTGTCCGCTGACCGCGCCCGCGGGTTGCGCCACGATGGCCTGATAGCTCGGACCGCCGCCTCGACCAACCGATCCACCACGTCCGTGAAAAAGCCGCAAGCGCACGCCGTGTTCACAGAACACGTGCATTAAGGCGATTTCTGCCTGATACAGCTCCCAGCCGGAGGTCAGGAAACCGCCGTCCTTATTGCTATCCGAGTACCCCAGCATGACTTCCTGCGTATCGCCGAGCGACGCCACAAGGTGGCGATAGATCGGCAGCGTGAACGCCGATTGCATCGTGGCCCCGGCCCGCCGCAGATCGTCAATCGTTTCAAAGAGCGGGATGACGTGCATCGACAGCGTCGGTACCGCGCCGCCGGACATCAGTCCGCCTTCTTTCAGCATCAACGCGACCTCGAGCAGATCCGAGAGTCCGTCGCACTTGGAGATGATGTAGTGCGGCAACGTCGCCGCGCCGTAGCGCGCGCGGACCTCGCTGGCGGCGAAGACGATATTGAGTTCGCCCTGCACTTCGTCGGAGTATGTCAGATGTGATGAGTACAGCGGACGCGTGCCTTCAAGTTCACGACTGAGCAGCGCAATGCGCCCGGACTCATCGAGCGCTTCATAGTCGGCGCAGACGCCGGCGGCGCACAGCAGACCCGCTACGACCCGCGCGTGCACGTCGGAATTCTGGCGCAGATCCACCGGCGCCAGATGCAGTCCGAACACGTCGGCCGCACGGATCAGGCGGCGCAGTCGACCGGTGGCCAGACGTTCGACATGGTTCTCGCGCAGCGACTCACGAATGACGACCAGATCAGCGACGAATGCCGCCGCGTTTTCGTACGGCTGATCGGTGGCGACGGCCTGACGGGCGGGATCGCGCAGATCCAGCGACCGACCAGTCGCCGCGAGTCGCGCATAGATCCCAATCAATGCCCGGCGATACGGTTCATCGAGTCGCTGCACCGACGTGTCGGGCGACCGATCCGACAGCGCTTGCAGCGCCGGACTGACGTCGTGCAGCAACTGCGACAACGGCAGATCCTGCCCCAGCGCGTGCAGCTCATTGAGATAGAACTCGATGACCGCCGCCGACTGCAACCGAATGGTTTCGCGAAGAATATCGGCCGTCACGAACGGATTGCCGTCTCGATCGCCGCCGATCCAGCTGCCGATCTTGAAGAAACTCGGCAGTGACCACGTCGCCTCGGGGAATCGCGCGTGCAGCAAATTTTCGGTGTACGTGTACAGCCGCGGCAATTCGGTGAAGAAAGTGCTGCGATAGTAGTTGATACCGTTCTTCACTTCGTCGATGACGCGCAGTCGCTCGGAGCGCACCAGGCGCGTGTGCCAGAGCGTCAGCACAAGCTTCTCGAGCGTATCATCGCTCTCGGCCCGCTCATCGGGCGTCAACGTCATGCGATCGCGCCGCTCAAGCAGGTCCGCGATAGCGTGCAGCGCATGCTGGGTGCTCTGGCGCTGCACCTCCGTCGGGTGCGCCGTCAGGACCGGCGACACCAACGCCGAGTCGAAGAAGGTATGGAGCCGCTGGATCAGCGATCCCACGGCGTCGGCACTCGCGGTCGTACTCGCGGTCGCACTCGCGGTCGACGTGGGACGGGTAATGGCGTCCAGCGCATACGCCAACGTCCCTTCCCGCGGTGGCGAGCCGGCCAGCTCATGCTCGCGCCGCCGCCGCAGCACGTGCGCATCCTCGGCGATATTGGCGAGTTGCAGAAAATATGCGAACGCGCGCACCACGCTCAGCATGGTGTCCCGCGGCGCGTCATCGAGCAGTCGATGCAGCTCAGCGCGGTCCTCCTCGCGCCCTTCACGCGCGAAGCGCACCGCCGTCTGCCGGACCATCTCGACGAGCGCGAAGATGTCCTCGCCTTCTTGGTCACGGAGGGTGTCGCCGAGCAGGCGGCCAAGCAGACGGATGTCGTCGCGGAGGGGGCGGTCCTTGTCGGCCAGAGTCGAGCGCTGCGGTTCGGTCATGCTGCAAGATCGGGTCAACGTACCCCGCGAACAACTCGTATCTTTTGCGTCCCGGGCGGCACTCGCGCCTCCCGGCCGGTCCCGAGGAGATTTCACATGCGTGTGCTGCACCCCCATTCGCCTGTTGGCCGGTCGGCCGGCCGACGCGCGATTCGCGTGGCGACGTCGCTGCTGACTCTCGCGCTGCCCGCCCTCGTCCATGCGCAGGCGTCCGCGCGCGCCATCCCCGCCACGTACGCGATTACGAACGCACGGATTGTATCCGTCGCCGGTCCGGCGATCGAAAAAGGCACCATCGTCATTCGCGACGGGCTGATTGCCGCCGTCGGTGCGACGATCGCGGTGCCCGGTGATGCACGCATCATCGACGGCACCGGCCTCGTCGTGTACCCCGGCTTCATCGATGCCTATGGTTCCGTTGGCGTCGCGACCAATGGTGCCCCGACGAACGGCGTCGGTGCCGGCGGACGTGGCGGCGGTGGATTCGGCGCGGCACCGACGACGGCGCGATCGGGAACGGCCAACTCGTCCTACCCGGCCGGCCTGCAGCCCGAGCTGAACGTCGTCGAACTGCTGAAGGCCGATGCCGACGCGATGTCGGGCCCGCAGAGCGCAGGATTCACGTCAGCCTACACCGGCAGCGGCTCGGGGATCTTTCAGGGCAAGGCGGCGATGATCAACCTCGCTGGCGACGACGTCAACGCGATGATCGTGAAACCGAACATCGCGCAGGGGATCGGCTTCACACCATCGCGCGGCGGCGGATATCCGAATTCGCTGATGGGGGTGTTTGCGTCGCTGCGTCAGATGCTGCTCGACGCGCAGCACTATCGCGACGAGCAGACCGCGTACGCCAAGAACCCGCGCGGCATGAAGCGTCCGGAGTTCGATCCGTCGCTCGATGCGCTGCAGGACGTCATTTCCGGCAGGCAGCCGGTCGTGATGTTCGCATCGACGCAGCGTGAGATCGAACGGGCGCTCGATCTGGCCAAAGAATTCGGCCTCAAGCCGATCATTGCCGGTGGCAGCGAAGCGCATCTTATCGTGGCGCGACTGAAGGCTGAGAACGTACCCGTATTGCTCTCGATGAACTTCCCGCGGCGTACGTCGGCACCGTCGCCTGATGCGGATCCGGATCCGATTCGCGTGCTGCGCGAACGCGCCGAGGCACCGAAGGGACCGGGTCGCCTCGCCGCGGCCGGTGTGCGGTTCGCGTTGCAATCGGGTGGCACGACCACCTGGACCGACGTCACGGCTAATTTGCGCCGCGCCGTCGATAACGGCCTGACCGCCGATCAGGCGATCCGCGCACTCACTACGCAGCCCGCAGAAATCCTCGGACTCGGCGATCGCCTTGGCACCATTGAAACGGGCAAGATCGCGAACCTGACGATTTCGCGGGGTGATCTATTCGATCGCAATGGACAGATCACGCAGCTGTTTATCGACGGCAAACCAGTCGCCGTCCGTCCGCCAGTTGCGCCGGGCGCGGGCGGCTTTGGTGGTGGACGTGGCGGCCCCGGAAGCGGCGCGAGTGGTAGCCCTAATGACGGTCAGGCGGGCGGCGCACCGGCGGCTGACGAGACGCTGACGGCCACGGGCACGTGGACGTTGTCGGTGAACATCGACGCGACCGACCGCACGGTGACCTTGTCGCTGCGGCAGGAAGGCACGCGCCTGACGGGTTCGATCCAGGGCATGATGGGCTCGAGCGAGATCCAGAACGGTTCCATCGGCAGCGACGGCGCGTTCCGGTACAATGCGTCCGTCACGCTCAAGGAAGGCACGGAAGAAGGGATGTTCAGCGGCACGCTTGAAGCCAACGCGCTTCGCGGCCGTCTCACGATTGTTGGACACGCCCCCGGCATCTTTTCCGGCACGCGCCCTGCGCGCACGCCCCGTTGACTATGAAGCTGAATCCCACAGGAGCCATCATGCACAAGACTCCCGGCGCGGCATCTGTTGCCCGCGCCCTCGCCACGGCGCTGACCGCCGCGGCGATATCGGCCACGGTGTTGCTGACCGCGAATCTCAGCGCGCAGGCGCGGCCTTCAACAGCGCGTGCGGCGAAGCCAGCCGCGACTGTCGTTGCCAGCAGCGTCACCACACTCATCAAGAACGCCACGGTGTTGACGGTGACGAAGGGTACGCTCACCAACACCGACATCCTGATTCAGAACGGCAAGATCGCGCAGATCGGCAGGAACCTCGCGACACCAAACGGTGCGACGGTCGTCGATGCCACGGGCAAGTTTATCATGCCGGGCATCATCGATCCACATTCACACACGATGTCCGACGCGATCAACGAAGGGTCGTTGAGTGTCACCTCGATGGCGCGCATCACTGACGTGCTGAACCCGACGGCGGTGAACGTCTATCGCGAACTCGCCGGCGGTGTCACGACGGTCAACATTCTTCATGGATCGGCCAACACGATCGGCGGACAGAACGCCACGGTGAAGCTCAAGTTCGGCCATCCGGTCGCGGACTTCGTGTTTCCCGACGCCCCGCCGGGTATCAAGTTCGCGCTCGGCGAAAACGTGACGCAGAAGAATCGGCAGGGCGGCGGCGGTGCACCGGGGCAACCCGCGCCGCCGCGCCGTTATCCGACGTCACGCATGGGTCAGGAAGAAGTGTTGCGCGATGCATTCACACGCGCACGCGATTACAGGGCGTCGTGGGACGACTACAAGGCCCGCGTCGCCAAGAAGGAAGTCGGCCTGCTGCCACCGCGCCGCGATCTCGAATTGGAGCCGCTGGTCGAAGTGCTCGAAGGCAAGCGCCTCGTGCACGCGCATTCGTATCGCTCCGACGAAATGCTGATGCTGATCAACCTGGCCGACGAATTCGGCTTCAAGATCAAGACGCTGCAGCACGGACTCGAGGGCTACAAGATCGCCTCCGAAATCGCCAAGCATGGTGCTGGACTATCGACCTTCGCCGACAGCTGGTCGTACAAAATCGAAGCGTACGATGCCATTCCGTACAACGTTGCGATCCTGATGCGTCACGGCGTCGTCGCGACCATCAATTCGGACAGCGACGAACGCGCGCGCCGACTGAACATCGATGCCGCAAAACTGATGCGCTACGGCGGCCTCACTGAGGAAGAAGCGCTGAAGACCATCACCTACAACGGCGCCATTCAGCTCGGTGTCGAGAAGAAGGTCGGTTCCATCGACGTCGGCAAGGACGCCGACATCGTGATCTGGAACAATCATCCGCTCAGCGTCTACGCGAACGTCGACAAGACGTTCATCGACGGCGAAGTATTCTTTGATCGTCAAAAAGATCTCGCCGATCGCGACGCGAAGGTCAAGGAACGCGCCGAGTTGGAGAAAGCGGAGCCGAATCAGGCGCCCGGTGCGGCGCGTGTTCGCGGCTCGACGCCACTGCCGGAGATGTTCAAGTGATGCCGCGTCATGCGTTCCTGCGGGCACGAGTGGCCGCCGTGTTGGGCGCCGCGTTGTGGTTGCTGCCGATGCAGCGTGCCGACGCGCAGTTGGGTTCGTACAACCCTGATCCGGGTCCGCGCGGCTCGTACGCCATCAAGGGCGCGCGCATCGTGCCGGTGACGGGTGCCGAGATCGCGAGTGGAACCGTCGTGATCGGTGCCGATGGCAAGATCGCGGCGTTCGGGGCGAACACGACGATTCCGGCCGGCGCCAACGTGATCGATGGCAAGGGACTGACCGTATATCCGGGCATGATGGATGCCGGCAGTTCGATTGGGCTGTCGGAAATCGGCCAGGGTGCCGCGGCCACCGTCGATGTTTCCGAGACCGGCAGCTTCAATCCGAATGCGCAGGCGTTCTACGGCATCAATCCGCACAGCGCGCATATCGGCGTGACGCGTGTGGTCGGCATCACACACGTGCTGTCTCGCCCGACGGGCGGCATTCTGTCAGGACAGGCGGCGATCGTCAATCTCGCCGGCTCGACGGCGCCGGAAATGACGGTCGTGCAGAAGGCCGCGATGGTCATCGAACTGCCGCGTTCAGGCTTTGGTGGCCGTGGGGGTGGGTTTGCACCGGCAACCGGCGGCGCGAATACGCAGGAAGTAAATCGCACGCGTCAGCGTCAGCTCGACTCGCTGCGCGCGATTCTTAAGGACGCCGATGCATACGGCACGGTCAACGACGCGTATGCGAAGGACAAGACGCTGCCGCGACCGAAACAGGATGTCGTGCTGGCATCGTTGGTGCCGACGGTGCGCGGTCAGCAGCCGGTGTTGATGATCGCTGACCGCGCGACGGACATACGTGAGTCGGTCGCGTTCGCCGAAGAGATGAAACTCAAGCCCATCATCGTCGGTGGACGTGATGCATGGCAGATCGCGGCGTTCCTCAAACAGCATGATGTCGCCGTGCTGCTAACGGGCGTGATGGATCTCCCCAGCCGCGAGGACGATCCGTACGACGTGAACTACAGTGCGCCGTCAGTGCTGGCCAAAGCCGGCGTACGCTTCGCGATCACGTCGGGCGACGCGGGCGCCGAAGCGCGCAATCTGCCGTACACCGCCGGTATGGCGGCGGCCTTCGGCCTCACGAAAGACGACGCGCTCAAGTCTGTTACCCTCTGGCCCGCGCAGATTCTGGGTGTCAGCGACAAGCTCGGATCGATCGACACCGGAAAGCTGGCCAATCTGGTCGTGACAGACGGTGATCTGCTCGAGGCGAAAACAAATACGAAATTCCTCTTCATCGACGGGCGTCCGGTCGCGCTCGACACGAAGCACTCGCAGCTCTTCGATCAGTTCAAAAACCGCAAGTAACGGCACGACCTTCCGCTATTACCGTCCCAGACCTTTCACGACGAGATCTGGGAAGTCGCCGAATAATCCGTCGACGCCGAGGTGCGCGAGTTCCCGCACCTCGGCCAACGGGTCGCCGCGATATCGCTTCTCGAGGAACACGCGTTCGGGACGCAACGTCCAGACGTGGACCAACAGGCCTACCGCATGGGCGTCGCGCACCAACGACGTCGGGACGGCAAGACTGTCACCGCCCACGATCATCCGACTGTTCACGCCGATCGCGTCGGCATACTGCGCGATCTCGCGAAGTCCGACCGGTGTGACGAGGTCGGCTCCCGTGCGACGATCGCCCGCGCGCAGGCGATCAAACGGCCGATCCGAGCCGGATAGCAGCTGGACAAGCCGCACATGGGTCTGTCGGCGGAGCGCGCGGAGATTGCCGACTTCGAAGCTCTGGATGAAGACCGGCGCATCTCGCCGGTCGAGGCCATGGGACTTGAGCGTCGAGACCAGACGTTCTTCGAGCGGAAGGCCAATCTCGCGGAAGTAGGTTGGGTGCTTGGTTTCCGGGTAGACACCGACGACTCGACCGCGACGTCGACCTGCGCTGTCGGCCAGTGCGAGGACCTCGTCAAACGTCGGGATGGAGAACTGTCCGTCATAGGCGTGCGACCGAAAAGACAGTCGCTCCCTCGCCCGCAAGGTGCGGAGCTCCGCCAGCGTGAAGTCCTCCGTGAACCACCCGCTGATCGTATCGCCGTCCACGACCTTCCGTGATTTTCGATCGGCGAACTTGGTCGCGACGTCTGTGGTACCTCCAATTTCGTTCTCGTGGCGCGCGACCAAAACCCCATCCTTGGTCGAGACCAGATCCGGCTCGATGTAGTCGGTACCCATCGCGATCGCCAGCGCGTACCCTTCAAGCGTATGCTCCGGACGATGCCCGCTCGCGCCACGATGGGCAATCACCAGCGGACCGTGACCGTTCGCGGGAGCGACAGGCGTCGCTAGCACCGCATGGCAGGCAAACAGGGCCGCGGTCGACAACAATGGTATGAGCCGTTTCATACCGGACGAAATTATCGAGGTCGGAGGCGGACCGGATGGTCAACTCGCGAACGATTCGACAACTTGTCGGTCACCGATCCGTCACGTTGCCGCCCGTCAACCGCGCCACCCCCGGAATACGCTGATGCTGACACGTGCAAGCGAAGCCCTGCTCGATGCGATTCGCACGCGAAACGCGGAGGCCGTGCAGTCCCTCCTCTCCTCGGAGGCTGGCCAGTCCGGCCAAGGCGGACCGGGGGGCGAAACGCTGGTGCTGTACGCGTGCTACGTCGGCGCGGTGGACTTGGCCCTGACACTGCGCGGCTCGCGCCCGTACGATGCCTGCGAAGCCGCAGCGCTCGGCAACCTCGCGTCGCTGAACGAAGCGCTCGATCGTGATGCCGATCTTATTTCGCGCCGCAGCGGCGACGGCTGGACGCCGCTGCATCTCGCCGGCTTCTTCGGTCGCGATGACTGTGCGGCGTACCTGATCGACAACGGCGCACCACTCGACGCACTCTCGACGAACGCCACACGCAACACACCGCTGCACGCCGCGTTGGCCGGTGCCACAAACGCGACGCTCGTGCGACGACTGGTCTTCGCGGGCGCCGATGTCGACGCGCGAGGAGAGGGCGGATTTCAACCGCTGCATCTCGCCGCGTCGCGCGGCGATCAGATGTTGTGCGATCTGCTCATATCGCGTGGGGCCAATCCCAATGCCACGACGGACGACGGGACGAAGCCGGCGGATCTGGCGAGGAAGCGGGGGTTCGAGGAGGTCGCGAAGCATCTTGAGGCGAAGGGCGTCACGGACTGACTCCGGCAGGCGCCAGCATCTTGTACAGCACCGGCGTCACCAAGCGCGCGATCAGCGTGCTCGACAGCAGTCCACCGATGATCACCCACGCGAGTGGCGAGTACAAGCCGGAACCCTGCAGCGCGAGCGGCAGCAATCCGCCGATCGCCGTCATCGTCGTCAACACGATCGGCACGAAGCGAATCTCACCAGCCTTCTGCACTGCATCATCCAGCGACATCCCCTGTCGTCGCAGCTGATCGGTGAAATCGACCAGCAGAATGCTCGTCTTGATTTCGATGCCGACCAGCGCGACAAACCCGATCATCGCCGTGAATGACAGGGTGTAACCGCTCAGCAGCAGCGCGACCACACCGCCGACGATGCCCAGCGGAATCACGGACGCGACGACGAGCGTCGTGCGGAAATCGCGAAACTCGAGGACCAGAATCGCCAGAATCGCGAAGACCGCCACGATGATGGCGCCGCCGATGCCGCCAAAGCTTTCCTGACGGCTTTCGATTTCACCTGCGGCGCGCAGCACATAGCCCGGCGGCAGCGCGATTGAATCGAGCCGCGCGAGCACCGTCTTCGTGACGGCATCGGTGTTGTATCCCGACCGAACGAACGCCGTCACGGTCACCGAACGCTGTCGACCGCGATGCGTGATCACCGTCGGCGTGGCGTTGAATCCGGTGTGGGCAATCTGCGAGAGCGGCACCATCGCACCGGTCACGCTGCTCACCTGAATGCGATCCAACGCCTCGGGCGCCGGGCGTCCGGTGTGCGCGATGCGCACCATCAGCGGATACTCGTCGCCGTTCGCCGCACGAATCTTCCCGGCTTCGAGTCCGGAGATCCCAAGACGCAGCGTCCGTTCCACTTCGGCACTCGGCACGCCGAGCAGCCCAGCCTTCTGCTTGTCGACATAGAGTCGCAAATCAGAACGCCGCAGACGCACCGGGTTGTTCACGTATTGTGTTCCATCCGTGGTCTGCAGCACGCGCTCGTACAGCGTGGCCAGCTGCTGCAGCGTATCCAAACTGGTACCCTCGATCCGCATGGCGACCGGCGCATCGATGGGCGGGCCGTTCTCGAATTCCTTGAGCTCGATCCGCGCGCCAGGATACTGCGACAGCTGTACGCGCAGTGAGTCCAGCGACCGCGGCGTCTTGACGTTGTCGTACGAATTCAGCAGCACCAGCATTTGGGCGCGATTCGACGCTTCCGCCCGCTGAAAGACGTTGTAGTACACCTGGGGATTATCCTTGCCGACATTCGCAAAGATATTTTTCGTGCTCGGGTGTTGTCCGAGAATGCGCTCGGCGAATTGCACTGCCCGATCCGTCTCGGCGAGCGACGTCCCCTCGGGCGTCTCGATATCGACGTGATACTGCGGCGTGCCGGCCTTCGGGAAGAGCGAGAAGCCGACCACCGGCACCAACGCCACCGCGCCGACGACCATCGCACCGGCGATCAACAAGGTGCGCTTCGGTGCGGTGATCGCCCAATGCAGCAGCGGCGCGTACGTGCGGTGAATGCCGCGTTCGAGCCATTGAAAAACCCGGTTGCCCTCGGCCGATTCGTGCTGCGGCATCAGTCGGCTCGCGAGCCATGGAATAATCGTGAGCGACACGAGCAGCGATGCGAGCACGGCGTACACCACCGCGATCGGCAACGAACGGATGTAGCGGCCCGCGAGCCCCGGCAGAAACAACAGTGGCAGGAACGCGAAGATCAGCGTCGCCGTCGCTCCGAGCACGGCGACGCTGATCTGCTTCGTCGCCTCGATTGCCGCTTCCGTACGCGACACACCACTGCGTAAAAAGCGCGCGATGTTTTCGACGACGACGATCGAGTCGTCGACCAGCAGACCCAGCGCGATCACGAAGCCGACGATGGACAGTTGATTCAGGCTGAATCCACTCGCGTTCAACATTACGATGGCGAGCGCAAGTGACAGCGGGATCGAGATCATGACGATCAACGACGCGCGCGTACCGAGCGGTAGCAGCGTGATCAGCACCAGCGCGATCGCGATGGCAAAATCTTCGCCGAGTCGAGCCAGTCGGGCATCGACGTTGCGCGACTGATCAAAGCCGCGGGCGAGCGTAATGCCCTTCGGCAGCGTCGTTTCGAGACGATCGAGTTCGGCCCACACTGTCTGACGCACCTCCGACACATTGCGTCCGGCCTGCACGGCGACCGTGACGAACATCGCACGCTGTCCGTTGTAGCGACCCAAGTGCACGGCGTCGCCATCACCCCATTGCACCGTCGCCACATCCCCCACGTGAATAGTCGCACCATGTGCGCCAGCGATCACGGTACGCTGCACGTCTTCGGCGGTCCGAAAGCGTCCCGGCGTGGCGATGTTGTAACGACGCGTCCCCACATCCACCGAACCGCCGGGGAGTTGGAGGTTGTCGCTACCCAACGCATTCAGGACGTTGTTCGGCGTGAGACCAAGCGTCGCCATGCGTCCCAGATCGAGCGTCACCTGCATTTCGCGCGGCGGTGCGGCCCATCGTTTTGCGTTCTTCACGCCGTTCACGCGCGCCAGCGCGTCCTCGAACCGCTTGGCCATGTCATCCAACTTGGCATACGGCATCGTCGGCGCCACGAGCGCCAGCTGAAAGACGGCGAGATCGGAGTTCTCGTTCCGCTTCACCTCCAGACGCTGCAACGAGGCGGGCAGATCGGCTCGCAGTGCGTTGATCTCTCGCAGCACTTGATCGTACTTGCGATCCGTATCGACTTCCGGCTTGAACTCCACCAAGATGACGCTCAATCCATCCGAGCTGGTGGACGTGAGTTTCTTCACGTCCTCGAGCGCATTCAGTTTCTTCTCGATCGGTTCCGTCACCAGCTGTTCCATGTCCTCCGGCGAGGCCCCCGGATACACCGCGACCGTCGTGAAGATCGGTACGGGGAAGTCCGGATCTTCGGCCCGCGGGATGGCCATCCAGCTCGAGACGCCCAGTGCGGCGAACATAAGAAACAACAACACCGTGAACTGCCAGCGCTTGACCGCAAAGCCGACGAGACCATTGAGGGCATTCATGGCGCGCCTCCGACTAACTGGACCCGCGAGCCCTGTGTCACGTACGGTGCACCGCGCGTGATGACGCGCGCGCCGTTCTCCAGCCCCGTCACGGCAGCGCGATCACCGTGCAACTGCGCGATATGCACGCGGTGCTGCTGCGCCACCAGCGGCGTACCCAGTGAAACCGTATAGACAATCGCCGAATCGGCATCGGCCTCGAGCAGCGCATCAACCGGAATGAGCGCAGCCATCGTCGTCGCGCGAACCGCAATGTCAACGCGACCGACGAGGCCGGACGGCAGCGACGCGGCGTCGTGCAGCGAGACCTCGACGGTATACGTGCCGGTGCGCGCATCGGCGGCTCGGCCCAGCAATGTCACGGTACCGTGAAAGGTCGCGTTCGGCAGCGCATCGAATCGTGCGCGCGCGCGGTCACCGACCCGCACGCGCAGCGCGTCACGGTCGGGAAGCCCTGCACGTACCACGCGACCACGCGAACTACCACCAATCGTGAGCACGGGAACCCCGGCGCCGATCGTCGTGCCCGGCGTCGCCTGGCGCTGCAGCACCAGCCCGTCTTCGGGCGCGATAATCGTGGCGTATTCCCGATTCACTTTCGCCGTCGTGTAGTCAGCGCGAGCCGCATCATACGCCGACGTCGCATCCTGCAGCTGCGCGAGTGTCGCCACGCTATCCGCCTGCAAGCGGCGAATGCGCGCCGCATCACGCTCGGCCTTGTCGACGCCGACCTTCGCCTTGTCGACCATCGCATCGATCTCGCGAAGATCGAGCGCGGCCAATAGCTGTCCCTTGTGCACGGACACACCCTGGTCCACCACGACACGCGCGATCACGCCGCCGATCTTGAAGGACAGCGGAATCTCGTCGCGGGATCCGAAGGTACCCGTCACCGTCACTGGCTGCGCGATCGCGTCTGTCGTGACCGTGGCCACGTCGACGGTCACCGGTGGATTGGTGTTCGCATTCGCATTCCCATTCGAGCGCTTCGCGTTGGCGTCACCGCAGGAGGCGAGCAGTACGGACAGCGTCACAGGGACCAGCACGTACATCGTCTTTCGCATGATAGGGGTCGTCGACATGGATCACTCCGGAAGCGTACGCAGCGCAGCGGCTCGTTCGAGCTCGACGACGCGCGAGGCGAAGGTGAAGCGGGTGATGATCTGGTTGATGGCGGCCGACGTGGCCGCGGACCGTGCACTGATGAATTCGACCTGCGACGCAAGCCCTTCAGCGAATCGCCGTTGCACGAGCGTGAAGGCGCGCTGTGCAGACGCGTGGCGGTCGTCCGCGCTCGTCAGGGCGAGACGCGCAGACTGCACCGCGTCGTACGCGTTTTCGACTTGCAGGCGCACCCCGTGTTCGGCTTCGCGGCGGCGCAGCTCCGCTTCGGTGCGTAGCGCCATCGCCTGCTCGCGGCGCGCGCCGACTTGGCCGCCACTGAAGAGTTTCCAGGAGAAGACCAGATTCGCGAGCGCGACATCGTCGCGATTGCTCACGCGATACTGATTCCCCTGAATGCCGTAGCTTGCCGAGAAGGCGAGCGACGGCAGATAGCCAGCGGTCGCCGCACGCCGCTCTGCGTCGGCGAGTTGCAGACTGCTCGCGGCCTGCTGCAGCTCTTCACGTCGTGTCATCGCATACGTGACGAGAGCAGTCAGTGCCAACGAATCCACACGCAGCAGCGTGCTGTCATTCGTCAGCGTCACCTCGGCGTCCGGGTCGCGATCGCGCAGCAGATTGAAGCGGCGGCGGGCCGCATCGCGCTGACGGCGCGTGTCATCGAGCTGTTGGGCAAGCTCACTGCGTTCGGCCCGAGCCCGAAGCAGCGCGTCCGGCGTCGCTTGGCCGGCGTCGATGAGTCGTGTGCTGACGCGCACGTTTTCGTCGAGCACCGGCAACGTGGCCTCGAGGGTCGCGACCGCTTGCGTCAAACTCGCGTACCCCAGCCACGCGAGTTGCACGTCGGCCGCCAACTGGCGCATGGCGCCATGCCGTCCCGATCCCACGAGGTCGCGCTGCGCACGGGCGGCGGCACGGGCGGCGCGCAGTCCGTCGTTGAACAGCGGCAGGACGACTTCCAGCTTCGACTCTTGCTTGAAGGGCAGCGTCGCGTTGATGTTCGTCGGGAACCGCTCCTGGCCGATCAGCTGATTGAGCGCGCCGTACGCGGGGTTAATGAAGTCCCCGATGTTCACGACGCCGCTCGTCTCGGAGTAGCGCGCATTGAAGTCAAGCGATGGTAGGAACCGTCCATTGGCTTCGCGTACCGCGGCGTTGGCGCGATCGAGCTGCGCGCGCTGCTGACCAAGCGCGAGGTTGGCCCTGAGCGCTTCGACGACGTAGCCGTCTAGGAGCGCTCTCGCCGACGGCATTGAAGGCGCTGGCTGCGCGTGGGCCGTGGCCGAGATTCCGATCAGAAATCCAACCGCCCCGGCAGTGATCGCTTTAATGGCCGTACGCACCGTCAGGCGCAACAGCGGTTGATGTAGCAACATAGTGTAGATATCTAACAGTGTTAGGTAGATGGACCTAAAAAAGGGCGCCGAAGCGCCCGCAGTGGCTTGGTTTGTCGCTGGTGATCTAACGGTGCATTAGGCCGGCGGGTTTCGCAGGGAACCGCGGATCAGGACATCGATCAGCGAGCGGATGGTTTCGCGTGGCTCGCGCCAAGGGATCTGCGGATCGGTCGCGTGGTTCAGCCACAACGAAACGATGCCATGGATGCCGCCCCAGTTCATCTGGGCCAGCTCGTCTGGGTCGGACAGTTCGGGCCGGTAGAGACCGGCCTCGATCCCTTCCGTGACGGTATGCAGCAGGAACGCATAGGCGTCTTCATCTGGCGGAGTAACCGGGTTTCCGCATGCATCGAGCATCGGATGTTGCAATTGTGTCATGAACATGAATCGATACTGGCTTGGATTCGACAATGCGAAGTCCGCGTACGCCAGCCCCATTCGACGCAACCGATCCACCGGATCCTCGATCCGACCGATCTTGAACATGGCCTGCCCGAGCGCCTTGAAGTCCGCCATACACAACTCCACGATCAGGGCGTCCTTATCCTGAAAGTGGTGATAGATCGCCGTCGGGGTGTACCCGATCTTCGCCGCAATCGCCCGCATGGTCGTCGCCTCGACCCCCTCAGACACGAAGAGATCACGCGCCGCGTCCAGGATAGCTTGGCGGGTCTCGGCTTTTTGGCGCTCGCGACGGGCGAGCGAGCCACTGCTGATGGCGGAGGTGGTCACGCGTTCAAATTGAGCAATTCACTTAACGCTGTCAAGTGGGTGAATCATGGCACCTCGGTTTGCTGGTCGGTGAAGTCGGCAGGCGCTCTGTCGACTTCACCGAGCATCCGACGTTTCACTGCGAAATGAACGTTTTGATCTGCCGCACGCCGTACTCCACCTTGTTCTCGAACGCCCGCTTTCCCAGCTCTCGGCTCGAGCGACGCGCGTCGCCGGTGATCCCGTTATTCACCCGCTTGACCGTCGTGTCACGCGGTGCGCCTCGCGCGACGACCAGATCACCCACGGCCGTCGGCAAGAGTTCTTCGCGCGTCCACGCCTGACCGCCCAAGAACAGCATCATCGACGTATCCGGGATTCCAGCGTGCGAGCTGCTCGGATAGCCGTTGTCACTCAGCCACTTGTCGAAGTCGCCCTGCGCCTTGGCGTACACTTCGTCGCAGAAGAAGACATGAATGCCCTGCGCGCCGTACTTCGCGTCCAGCTTGTCGGCGACGGACTTGTATGCGTTCGGTTGGCCACCGCCGTGATCACCCATCAACACGACATTCTTGAAGCCGGTTTGAATCGCCTGTTCAGCCAACCGCTCGAGGAGCGCCGAAAGGAGTTCCGGGGTCAGCCCGATCGTCCCAGGCAAATCCTTGCTCGCGTTGTTCGGCGTGTACGGCAGCACAGGCATCGCGATCGCGTTGCCAAGTCGGAGCGCGATTTCCTTCGAGATGACGCGCCCCATCAGAGTGTGTCCGCCGTTCACGTTCTGCGGTCCACGCTGTTCGGTGCCACCTGTATAGAAGAGCGCCGTCGTTTTGCCGGACTCCATCGCGGCCTTCACTTCGGGCCACGTCATCATTTCGAATTCGACGAGCGGCTCTTTGGGCTTTGCCGCCTCGGCCGCGAGCTTGTTCATGACTTTCGCGGTCTTCTTGGCGCCTTTTTGCGCGTAACTACTGGACGGCATGGAGAGCGCGGCGAGCAGCGAGAGCGCCGCGGCGGCGAGGGCTTTGGAACGCATAGGTGCTCCGGAGGGAATGGCGGCCGAGCCGGGGTCGTCGGGCCGGATGGGCAGGTGGGATAGACCTACGATCGTACTCTGACAACGATCCGGTGGCTAGATCGTTGAATCGCGACCTCGGAGTTCCTTCGGCATGCGTGGTGAATTCTACCTGCATTGCACCACAGGGGTCACAGCGGAAAGCATCCAACCTTACGCCTTGACTACCGTCGGCAGCACAATCGAATCCGTCTCCGCGCGCTGCATCAGTGTATGCCGCCGTCCCAGCCAGAGCGCGACGAACAACCACACCGCACTCATTGGCGCCGCCAGCCAAGAAATCGCGAGCACACCCAGTCCCGCGCCGGCGAGATATGCCGACGTCCACGCGCCAATCTGATCGCCGGTGCGATACACGAACGTGTCGATGAAGTTCTTCGCTTTGTATTTGTCTTCGGCGCTGATGACCGTGAACAGCACTTCGCGACCAGGGCTGGAAAAGCCATAGTTGCCCGCGCGACGAAGCACATTGAACGCCACAAACACAGTGAGCGTTGGCCACACCCCCATCGCCGTAAAGCCGATCACGCTCATCACCGGCAAAATCGCCAACGTCACGCCGACGCCAAGCCATTTGATGATACGGCCGGTGAGAAATACCTGCGCCATGACGGTCAGCAGCTGCACGGTGAAATCGATCCGCGCCAGAAAAGCCGTCTGCGCATTGCGGTCATGAAACTCCGCCTTCACAATCACCGCCTGCTGAAAGTACAGCAGCGTCGTGCCGATCGTGAAGAGCAGCATGAACAGACAGATCATCATCAGGTACGGCGACGCCATCACATGCGTGATGCCGGAAAAGCTGCCGCCACCGATCGACTCCCCGGCTTCTTCACGCTTGCGTGATTCTGGACGAAAGCTCTCTGGGAAGCGGCGCACGCACTGCACCGTGACTTCAAGCATGACCGCCGAGATCAGGACCAGTGGCGCCATGCCCAGCGTCTTCGCGAAGAGCGCCGTGATGGCTGATCCGGCCAACGCGCCGATCGTCCCGCCGACACTGATGAATCCGTACAGCCGCTTCCCTTGCTCGCTGCGGAAGCTGTCGGACATGAAGCCCCAGAACACCGACACCACAAACAGATTGAAGACGCTGGTCCAGATGAAGAAGACTGGCGCCAGCCACTTGTCGCTATTTGGCCACCACGTGATCGACGCGAAGAAGAAGAGCAGACAGGCGCCGAAGCAGCGATACACGATCGGAATGAACCGTCGCACCGGAATGCGCGCGACCAGCGACGCCGACAATGGCTGCAACGCCAGCGTCGATAGCAGGGTGCCAGTAAACAGGTACGGCAGCGTGCCGACGCCCGCCTGCACGCCGAGTGCATCGCGGATACTGCGCAGAATGAAGTAGCTGGCGAGCAGGAAAAAGAAGAACGTGAACGCGAGCAGCGTCGCACGCCACTCGCCCTCTTCCACCGTGACGAGCTTCGCCATCACGCGACGGATCACGAATCCCCAGGCTGTTGTGCATGCCAGAGGGCGAGCACTTCGCGTTCTCGCTCAGGCGAGATCCCGGCACGCAGCTTCTCCTGCTCGGCTGCGGGACGCGAGTGATACCAAGTCATCGCCGCGCGCACGGTATCTTCAAGCGAACGAAAGGTCAGCCCGGCGGCCTTCGCCCGGTCAATCACACTCGTGCAGAACGCCACCGTCGACGCGCCGGTGTACGACCATACGGGCATCTCGGCCCATGATCGTACCGTCTGCTGCGTCAGGAATGGTTGCGACACCCACGTGAAATGCGCGTCGTTGCTGTAGCAGGCCTTGATGCCGTAGAGCAGCTCGCCAATACCGCATACCGTGCGTGGACCAACCGCGTTAAACGTGCCGCCGGTGCCGTTCTCTCCAAGTCGTATCAGCCATTCGGTCAGATCACGCACGTCGATCCACTGCGCGGGATCATCGGGCACGCCGGGCGCCATGATCTCGCCACCCTTCTCGATGCGCACCGGCCAGTACGTGAAGCGATCAGACAGATCGCCGGGGCCGACGATCAGGCCGCATCGCGATATGGTCGCGATCGGATACGATTCGCGCACGAGCATCTCGCAGCGGACTTTGCGCGGGCCGTACGTGCTACGGTCGGCATCGCTCGCATCGAGTGGTGAGGGCGTTTGCGTTGGCGCGTCTTCAGTTGGAAACGACGCCGTAAAATCTTTGTACGCGGCCGTGCTCGACACGAATACGTACTGACCCACGTTTCCTTTCAGCACTGCGGCCGCGTTGATGATCCATTGCGGTGCGCCCGCCGGGATATCGTACACGATATCCCACGTCCGTCCGTTCAGGGCGGCGTGTCCATCGGGAAGATTCCGGTCGCCAATCAGCTTCTCGACAGTCGGGAACAACCCGGGCTTCGTTTGACCGCGATTGAATAGCGTGACCGTATGACCGCGCGATAGCGCGTGCTCCACCAGGTGCGGTCCGATATAGCCGGTACCGCCCAGTACCAGAATCCTCTTGGGCATTCGCTCTTCCCGTGGACTTTCGTGGTTCTGCGCGGACTATCCGTGCAGTGCGTGCCAAGCGGCCAGCACTTCCCGCTCCTTCTCCGGCGGCAGCCCGGCCTTCAGCGCCGCCTGACGTTCCGGTGTTTCGCCGTGATAGTAGGTGAGCGTGTCACGCGCCGTATCCGCGAGCGGCCGGAACGTGAGCCCCGCGTTCTTGGCCTTCGCGCAATCCATCAGCGCCCATCCGGCGCTGTTGCCGCGCGGCGGCATCCACACAGGGAGATCCGCGTATGGACGCAGCTTGTTCGCCAACACAAAATCCGCGTCGACCCACGTGAATCGCGTATCACTCGTCGTCACCGCTTTACACCCATACAACATCTCGGCGACGGTCAGCGTCGATCGTGGCCCAACAACATTGTATGTGCCGCTCGCATTCTGCTCGCACAAGCGAATCATGAACTCGGTCAGGTCGCGCTGATCGACGAACGCAACCGGATCATCGGGGGTCCCCGGCGCGAGCATTTCTCCACCCTGTTCAACACGAATTGGCCAGTACGAAAAACGATCGGTGAGATCACCGGGGCCGACGATCAAGCCGGGTCGTACAACGAGCGCGCGATCGCCCCACACGGCCTTGGCGTCGTTTTCACAACGTACTTTCAGCGCGCCGTAGGTCGCCTTCGGCGGCTCGGCGTCGGCGTCAGCCGGCGCGTTCAGCATCGCCGTATCCTCTTCGGTCAGGCCGACTTTCGCCCGCGTTTTGTAGGCCGAGAGCGTACTGACAAACACGTACGTCTGCGCGCTGTCTTTAAGGGCGGCGCCCGCATCACGCACCCAGCGCGGGATCTGCGTCGGATTGTCGATGACGACATCCCATGTGCGCCCCTTCAATGCCGCGTAGCCGTCCGGCGCGTTGCGATCGCCAATCAACTTCTCGACGTTCGGAAACAGTGCGGGATTTGTCTTACCGCGATTGAACAACGTCACAGTGTGTCCACGCGACATCGCGTAGTCGACCTGATGCGGGCCGATGAATCCGGTGCCGCCAAGGATCAGAATGCGCAACTTTTTCTGTGGCGTCGCGTGTGACGCGTACAGGGCGTCGTTCACTTGCCGGATTTCGCGTGCCACGCCGCCAGCACGGCCACTTCCTTGTCGGCGGCGAGGCCAGCGCGCGCTTTTTCCTGTTCGGCCGCGGGGCGACTGTGATACCAAGTCAACGTATCCTTCGCGGTATCGGCCAACGGCCTGAACGTCAGCCCCGCATCATACGCCTTCTTGCAGATCACGCGCGCGAAGCCGGCCGTATCACCACTGCCCGGTACCCACACCGGCATGTCGCTCCACGGTCGCACCTTGTTGTCAGCGAGAAAATCCGCCGGTACCCATGTGAAACGCGCATCGCTCGTCGTCACCGCTTTGATGCCGTACAACATCTCGGCGATCGTCGTCGGGGACTTGGGTCCCGTCGCGTTGAACGTGCCAAGCGTGTGTGACTCGGCCAGCCGCACGATCCACTGACTGAGATCCTGCGCGTCGACGTACTGCACGGGATCGTTCGGCGTGCCCGGGGCGAGAATCTCGCCGCCCTTATCGATGCGCACGGGCCAGTACGAAAAGCGATCGCTCAGGTCACCGGGTCCGACGATCAACCCCGGACGCACGATGGTGACGTTTTCACCGAACTGCGTTTTCGCTTCCATCTCGCTGCGCACTTTGTTGCTGCCGTACGCCTGCGCATTAAACGTCGCTTCTATATCGCTCGGCTTGTTCAACGGACCGTTCTCATCGAACGGCTTCGAGAGTTCCGAGTACACCGAAATGGTAGACACGAAAATGTATTGCCCGACGCGTCCCTTGAGCGCCTGTCCCGCACCACGCACCCACTTCGGATTCGCCGTCGGGTTGTCGATGACGACATCCCACGTGCCTTTTTTCAGGGCGTCGTGTCCGTCGGGGAGATTGCGATCGCCGATCAGACGCGGCACGTCGGGAAAGAGCGTCGCGTTGGTCTGCCCACGATTGAACAGCGTGATCTTGTGCTTGCGATCGAGCGCATGCTGCACCTGATACGGGCCGATGAATCCGGTGCCGCCAAGGATCAGAATGCGCAGTGGCTTCGGCTGCGCCGTCCCCGTCTCGGGCCGATACGCCGTCGGTCGCACGCCGTCGGCGGCGAAGGCGGGAAGCGCGCCGATGCTCAGCGCTCCGCCAATCAGCGCGGATGACTTCAGGAATGTGCGGCGATCCAGCGTCATGAATAGCTCCGTGGGTGCAGTGCGGTTGCTGTTACTGCCGAATCGCCCGATCGAGCTGCTGAATGGTCTTCGTCGACGCTGGTCGCGTCTTACGGAGACGTGCCGAAACGACCTCCGCCTGGGACAGGGCGCGCAGCACGTTCTCGCCCGCGACGCCGCGGATCTCTTTGTCGGTCCATCCACGCTTGATCAACTCGGCTAACAGGTCCGGATACTTCGACACATCCTCAAGACCCACGACCGTTTCTGTGATGCCATCGTAGTCGCCGCCCATGCCGATATGGTCAGCGCCGGCGACCTTCCTGATGTGATCCATGTGATCCGCCACGTTCGCGATCGTCGACTTGGGGCTAGGATGCGCCTCTCGCCACGCGGCGACGGCCTTGAACTGCGCGTCGTTGTTGCCGGGGTTCGCTTTCGAAATCGAATCACGGATCGTCGTCACACGCGAGTCGTAGTCCGCAACCGCCTGCGACGTGAAGCTCGGCACGAAGGTCATCATCACGACGCCACCGTTCTTCGGCAGGCGTGCCAGAATCGAATCGGGCACGTTGCGCGCCACATCGGTCACGCCGCGCGCGGCGGAATGCGAAAAGATCACCGGCGCTTCGGTGACATCGAGTGCGTTGCTCATCACGGCGGGCGAGACGTGCGACAGATCGACCAACATGCCGAGTCGGTTCATCTCACGCACGACTTCCCTCCCGAAGGGCGTGAGACCGCCGTGCTTCGGTTTGTCGAGTGCCGCATCGGCCCAGTCGAGCGTGACGTTGTGCGTCAACGTCATGTAGCGCGCGCCAAGTTCGTAGTACGACCGCAACGCGCCGAGCGAGTTTTCGATCGCGTGGCCGCCTTCCATGCCGAGCAGCGAACCGATCTTGCCATTCTTCTTCGCCGCACGCACATCGGCGGCGGTGAGTGACCATTGCAGATCTTTCGGATAGCGCGAGATCACGCGACGCGCGATATCGATCTGTTCCAACTGCACGCGCGCGTAGCCCGAGTCGCGAATCTCGCCCGGGATGTACACCGACCAGAACTGTCCGCCGACCATGCCGGCGCGCAGACGACGGATGTCCGTCATGCCTTTGGTCGTCTTGTTGAGATCGTACGCCTCGACGTCGAGTGGCGCATTGGCGAACTCCCGCATCGCCCACGGCAAGTCATTGTGCGAATCGACGAGCGGCGTCGTCGCGAGGAGTTTCTTCACGTGCGCGAGACGCGTCGCGAAGTCCGCTTTCGCCAACGGCTGACCTTGCGCCATCGCGCGCGTTGTACCGCCGATCCCTGTCACGGCCGCCACCACAACCGCCACCATTGCAGCATGTCGCATCCTGCGCATCACACCCCCAAACGTTCGAGATAGTGCGGCAACATCTTGCGCCACCACGGCCAGTCGTGATTCACGTCGTGGCCCCAGAGATCGAACACATGGCCGATGCCTTTGGCGTCGAGCACGTTGTGAAAATCCCGCGTGACGTCCGGCGCTTCGTACGCGCCCTGACCGGCCACCAACACGATACGGCTGTCATGCCGCAGCGTATTGAGGGCATCGCCTTCCATCTTGGCGACGTACCACATCGGATTGTTGAAATAGCAGTTGTCATCGGTGTAGCCCTTGAAATAGCTCCGATTCAGATCGTAGAAACCACTCATGCCGATAACGCCACCGAACAGGTCGGGGCGACGAAAAAACGCGTTCGCCGCATGAAAGCAGCCGAAGCTCGCACCGGTGGTCAGCGGGCGCGCCGCGCCGAAGCCATCGACCTGCCGGATGAACGGCACCACCTCCTCTTCGACGTAGCGCGAATACATCGCCTGACGACGCGCCGATTCTTGCACGGGAAGTTTGCGGTCCATCCAGGCGAGCTTGTTGATGCTGTCGATGCTGAACAGACGCAGGCGACCGGCCGCGATCAGCGGTTCCACTGCTTTGACCAACCAGAAGCGTTCGTTCTCGAGAAAGTCGGCGGCGGCCGTTGGAAAGAGTAGAACTGGAGTGCCCGCATGCCCGTAAGTGACCACAGGCATGTCGAGGCCCAGCGACGGACTGCGCCAGCGGTCAATCCGCTTGGGGATTCGGGGGTCGACGTATTGCATCGCACTAAGGTGGTGAACACCCGTGGTCAGGGCCAGTGCGAGCGGGCGAGCGGACGCCCATGCCTGACCTAGCGAAGCACGCGCGCGAAGCAGAATTTCCGGCCGATCGACAACTCCGATCGGGAGATTTTCGCGTAGCGCGCAATCTTTTCCGGAAAGACGTCGATGCTCGATTCCTTGAAGCCGGCGCTCAAGAAGAGCCCGTCGGCCAGCGAAATCGCGAAGAGCTGCGGATACCCGCGCTGCCGCGCGAGGTCTTCAGCCGCCGCGATCAGTCGACGGCCGAGGCCGCGTCCCTGTGCCGTGGGCGACACCGCGAGCGACACCAGTTCCACCAAGGACGGCGAATACTCGTCGAGCGCGACGCAACCCAGTACGGCGCCATCCGTATCGCGCATTACCTGATAGTCAGCCAAGTGCGCCGTCACGAAGTCTTCCGACCGTGGCAGTGTCAGTCCGTCCGGCGCAAAAAGATTATTCAGTGCCGAAATCGCCGTGATGTCACGCTCTTCCGCGTGTTCGAGCGCGATCGGTTCGACCACCGGGGGTTCGACCGCGATCACCGAGAAGCGTAGACGCGCGTTTTCCCCGCCGCGTCGAAGAGGAGCACGTCGTATTTGTCCTTGCGACCGGTCTCCATTCCCGGCGTACCGTTCGGCATGCCCGGCACGGCCAGACCGCGTCCCGCTGGTAGTTCGGTGATCAGCCGGGTGATCAGGTCGGCAGGCACGTGCCCCTCAATGGCGTACTTCCCGATCCGACCGGTATGGCAGGAGGCGAGCGCGTCGGGTACGCCGAAGCTCTGTTTCACCGTCGTCATGTCGGCCGTGTCGTGCACGGTCACGACGAAGCCGGCGCCCTGTAGGTGCTTGACCCAATCCTTGCAGCAGCCGCAGTTGGGGTCCTTATAGACCACGATATCGCGGATCGGCTTCGCCGCTGAGCCGCTTGCCGGTTGGACGGCTAGGGCGCGCGACGAGACCACCGCGGCCGCTGTAGCGGCCAATGCGGTGAGGAACGTGCGCCGACTCTGGGTCGACGGCAGAACGAAGTCGGTGGTCGGGTCGGTCATCGGCATCGGGGCCAGAGACGTACTCCTGAGGGACACACAACATAGCGAAATGGCGCGGCCACGTGTCCAGCATACATCATCGCGGGTTCCTGCATGGCGGAGTGTATTCCGCCATTATTAAGCCAACTGCACTCCCCTACCCCAGACGTCCTCGTGTCCCCTCGTCCGAACCCGCGCGGCTACGACCTGCTGCGCAATCCCCATTTGAATCGCGGCAGCGCCTTCACGCTCGAAGAACGCGATGCCTATGGACTGCACGGTCTGATCCCGGCGCGCGTGTTCACGATGGAGGAACAGGTGGAGCGGGCCCTGCTGAACGTGCGCCGGACGGCCACGGATCTGGGTCGCTACATCAATCTTGCGCGTCTGATGGAGCGCAATGAGACGCTCTATTTCCGCGTGGTGATCGATAATATCACCGAGTTGGTGCCGATCATTTATACCCCGACGGTCGGCGAGGCGTGCCAGCACTTCGGCGAGATTTTCGGTCGCCCACCGGGGCTCCAGATCACCTTGCGTGACCGCGGACGAATCCGGGAGATCCTCGAGCACTGGCCAGCCCATAACATCGAAGTGCTCGTCGTCACTGACGGTGAGCGCATCCTCGGCCTGGGCGATCTCGGCGCCCAGGGCATGGGCATCCCACTGGGCAAGCTGGCCCTCTATACGGCGTGCGCCGGCATCGATCCCATCCGCTGCCTTCCGGTCACGCTGGATGTGGGTACCGACAACGTCGAGTTGCGCGAGTCGCCGTTCTACAACGGCATGCAACAGCCTCGACTACGCGGCGCCGAATACGACGCACTGGTGACCGAGTTTGTGGACGCCGTGAAGGCCGTCTACCCGCAGGCGCTGCTGCAGTGGGAGGATTTTGCCACGGACAACGCCTTCCGTCTGCTGCGCCTCCATCGCCAGCGCATCCGGTCGTTCAACGACGACATTCAGGGGACGGCCGGGGTGACCTTGGCCGGTCTGTACTCCGCGTGCCGGGCGACGAACAGCAGGCTGCGTGATCAGCGGGTGCTCTTCTACGGTGCCGGGGCCGCCGCGACCGGGATCGGTGAACTGGTCGTCTCGGCCATGGTGGACGAGGGTCTGTCGAAAGATGAGGCCCGCAAGCGGTGCTGGTTCCTCGATTCCAAGGGATTGGTGACCGGCGCCCGCGCCGATCTGCAGGCACACAAGGTACCGTTCGCCCACGAACATGCACCGATCACCTCGCTCGAAGCGGCCGTCCGAGCGCTCAAGCCGACGGCGCTGATCGGCGTGGCCGCTCAGCCCAAGGCGTTCAACGAGCCGGTCGTTCGGGCCATGGCCGAGGTGTGTGAACGGCCAATCATCTTCGCCTTGTCGAACCCGACGTCCAAGGCGGAGTGCACCTCAGAGGAAGCGTATCGGTGGACGGATGGTCGCGCCATCTTCGCGAGTGGCAGCCCCGCCTCGTCCGTGACCATCGGCGACACCACGTACACGCCATCCCAAGCCAACAACGTCTACATCTTTCCCGGCCTCGGACTCGGCGTCGTGGCGAGTCAGGCCAGTGAAGTGTCCGATCGCATGTTTTTGGCGGCGGCTCGCGCGTTGGCCGGAACGATCAGCAACGAGGATCTGGCGAAGGGATCACTGTTCCCGCCGCTCGCCACGATCCGCGCGGTCTCGGTCGTCATCGGTGCCGCCGTCGTGAAGGTCGCGGTCGAGGAGGGGCTGGCAACCGTGCCGATCCCCAACGACGTCGAGTCCTGGCTGGCGGCACGCATGTACCAGCCCGTATATCGGCCGATTCCAGCGGATCGCCGGGGCGCCATGCTGGACGGGGATAGCAGCACCGAAATGATCTGAGTCTTCGGTTTCGCACCTCGAGATCGGGGATTCCCCGACGGAGAGACATCCCCTGCCTGACGGAATGGTTTCGGCTTGCTGCGCATACTCCGCCGCACGGTTCCCGGACTACCGACCCAGCAGCAGAGGACGCTAATGAACGAATCCTCCGGCGGCGCGTTACTCGACCGCTTCTCGTACGACGACGACATCGTCCGCAAATTCCTGTTCGCCACACTCCTCTGGGGTGTTGTGGGCATGCTGGTGGGGCTGCTGATCGCCCTGCAGCTGGCGAACCCGATGTTCAACTTCAACACGCCGTGGCTGTCGTTCGGCCGACTGCGCCCCCTCCATACGAACGCCGTCATCTTCGCGTTCGCGGGCAATGCGTTCTTCACGGGCTGTTACTACTCGACACAGCGGCTGCTCAAGGCGCGCATGTTCTCCGATGCGATCAGCCGTTTCCACTTCTGGGGATGGCAGGCCATCATCGTCAGCGCCGCGCTGACGCTGCCATTCGGCTTCACGCAGGCGAAGGAATACGCCGAACTCGAATGGCCGATCGATATCGCGATCGCCGTGGTGTGGGTCGCGTTCGCGGTGAACTTCTTCGGGACGTTGGCCAAACGCCGCGAGCGCCACTTGTACGTGGCGCTTTGGTTTTATATCGCGTCGATCGTGACCGTCGCCGTGCTGCACATCTTCAACAACCTGTCGATCCCGGCTGGCCCGCTGAAGAGCTACAGCATCTATGCCGGCGTACAGGACGCGTTTATGCAGTGGTGGTACGGACACAACGCCGTCGCCTTCTTCCTCACGACGCCGTTCCTCGGCCTGATGTACTACTTCATGCCGAAAGCGGCGGAAGGGCCGGTGTTCTCGTACAAACTATCGATTCTGCACTTCTGGTCGCTGGTTTTCATGTACATCTGGGCCGGCCCGCACCACCTGCATTACACGGCGCTGCCCGAATGGGCCTCAACGCTGGGCATGCTCTTTTCGGTGATGCTCTGGGCCCCGTCTTGGGGCGGCATGATCAACGGCCTGCTCACGTTGCGCGGGGCGTGGCACAAGGTGGCGCAGGATCCGATCCTGAAATTCTTTGTCGTCGCGATCACCGCGTACGGCATGTCGACGTTCGAGGGCCCGATGCTCTCGATCAAGAGCGTCAATGCGCTCGCGCACTACACCGATTGGATCATCGCGCACGTGCACACCGGCGCCCTCGGCTGGAACGGCTTCATGACGTTCGGCATGGTGTACTGGCTGCTGCCGCGCCTCTTCCAGACCGAGATCTACAGCAAGCGCGCGATGGAAGTGCACTTCTGGATCGCGTCGGTCGGCATCGTGCTGTATGTCGTCGCGATCTATAGCGCCGGCGTGACGCAGGGACTGATGTGGCGCGCGTTCGACGAAACGGGTCGCTTGGCGTATCCCGATTTCATCGAGACGGTGGTCAAGCTGATGCCGATGTACTGGATGCGCGTGGTCGGCGGTTTGATGTATCTCACCGGCACGTTGATGTTCGGTTGGAACATCATCATGACGTGGAAGCACCGCCCGGCCAGGTACGAGGTGCCGGTGATAGAAGCGGCGCCGTTGCGTGGCAAGTATGTCGAAGGGCCGTCCGCGCACCCGCGGCCTGCTGGCGCGTGGGCGACGTTCACATCCGCCGGCTGGCATCGCGGCTGGGAACGCGCGCCGTTGCTCTTCACCGTGTTGACCGTCGTCGCCGTCGTGGTGGCGTCGCTGTTCGAGATCATTCCGACGTTCCTGATCAAGTCGAACGTGCCGACGATCGCGTCGGTGAAACCGTACACTCCGCTCGAGCTGGCCGGACGCGACGTTTATATCGCCGAAGGGTGCTTCAACTGTCATTCGCAGATGATCCGTCCGTTCCGCTACGAGACGGAGCGCTTCGGCGAATACTCGAAGCCGGGTGAGTCGGTCTACGATCATCCGTTTCTCTGGGGCTCGCGTCGCATCGGCCCGGATCTCGCCCGCGAAGGCGGCAAGTATCCCGATCTCTGGCATGTGCGCCACTTCGAAAATCCGCGCGCGGTCACGGCGAAGTCGATCATGCCCGGCTACTCGCACTTCCTCACCACGGACATCGATTTCGGCGGCATTCAGAAGCGCGTCGACGTGATGGCGATGCTGGGCGTCCCGTACGGCGACGCCGTCAATAGGGCCGAGCAGATGGCGCGCGATCAGGCGAAGACGATCGCGGCCGGCATTGTTGAGCAGGGCGGCCCGAAAGGTCTCGAGGACAAGCAGATGGTCGCGATCATCGCGTACATGCAGCGACTCGGGCATGACATCAAAGTGGCCAACACGGCCGCCAACACGGCCGCCGTCGTGCCGGCGCTCGCCTCGACCGGGAAGCCCTGATGAAACTCTCCGATATCATGTCCGGCGCCGGGCTGTCGTTCTACGCGGACGTTGCGCTGGTGCTCTTCTTCGCGGTGTTCGTCGCGGTGGTAATCCGGACATGGGCGCCCTCGCGACGGGCCGAACTGCAGGAAGCATCCATGCTTCCGCTCAATGACGAACTTCCGACGGCGCCCGCCAAGGAGGGCTGACGTATGGCTGACCAGAAACCCACGGAGCCGAACGTTCGCTTCGATCGTGTTATGGAGCATGAATACGACGGCATTCGCGAGTATGACAATCCGATGCCGCGTTGGTGGCTGATGACGTTCGCCGGCACCGTGATCTTTTCGATCATCTACTACTTCAACGTCGGACCCATCGGCAATGGCAAGGGTCGCATTGCAGACTACGAAGACGACATGAAGGCATTCACCGCCGCGCATCCAGCGGCGGTGGCACTCATGACGCCGGAGCAACTTGCCGCGCTCATCCCGAACCACGAAGCGATGGAAGAAGGCAAAGAGACGTTCACCAAGAATTGCGCCGTCTGTCACGCCGCCGACGGCGGCGGCATGATTGGCCCGAACCTGACGGACGCGTACTGGATTCACGGCGCGACGTTGGCGGACATCTACACGACGGTCACGAACGGCGTACTGGACAAGGGGATGCCACCTTGGGGAAAGGTGTTGAAGTCGAAGGAGCTCGCCGAGGTCGCCGCGTATGTGAGTACGCTGCGCGGAACGAAGCCGGCCACCCCCAAAGCGCCTCAGGGTGTTCTTGTTCAACCGTGAGTGATTTGTGAGTACGATCGCACCACCGAGCCACGGCGGACGTGTTCTGCCAACGCTCAACGAAGACGGCACGCGCCGCTGGATCCGCCCCAAGCCATCGCATGGCGCGTGGTGGCACCGGCGGCGTGTGATGGCCTACGCGCTGATGGCGCTGTTCTTTGCCGCGCCGCATCTGCGCCTCTTCGGCAAGCCCATTTTTCTCATGGATCTGCCGCACCGCCAGTTCACGCTGATGGGCTACACGTTTTTGCCGACCGACACGCTGCTCTTCATGTTCGTCATGGGGAGCGGCGTCATCGGCATCTTCCTGCTGACGGCGTTTTACGGTCGTGCCTGGTGCGGATGGGCCTGCCCGCAGACGGTCTATCTCGAGTTTCTCTTTCGTCCGATCGGGCGCTGGTTCGACGGCGGCTATACCGGTTCGCGCAATCTCGACAAGCAGGGCGCGTGGTTCACACCCAAGCGCATCGCGAAGTATGTGACGTTCCTGCTGCTGTCGCTCTTCGTGTCGCACACGCTGCTGGCGTTCTTCGTCGGCACGGAGAATCTGTACCGATGGATCCTCAACGGACCTGCCGCGCACCCGACTGCATTCTTTCTCGTGACGCTGTTCACCGGTCTGGTGTGGTTCAACTTCACGTACTTTCGTGAGCAGACCTGCCTGATCGTCTGCCCGTACGGTCGGTGGCAGGCGGCGCTGATCGATCGGCAGTCGCTGATCGTCGCGTACGACTACATGCGCGGTGAACCGCGCTCGCTGGGCACGAAGCATCCGCAAGCGGGCGACGGCGATTGCATCAGTTGCGGCGCCTGCGTGCAGACCTGTCCGACGGGGATCGACATTCGTCACGGGCTGCAGATGGAGTGCGTGCACTGCACGCAATGCATTGATGCGTGCGACGACGTGATGACGAAGATCGGCAAACCGAAGGGATTAATCCGTTATTCGTCGCAAGACGAAATCGCCGGCAAGCCGCGCCAACTGTTGCGTCTGCGTACGATCCTCTATCCGATCGTGCTGGCCATTCTGCTCGGTGGACTGGCCACGGCGTTGTTCACCAAGGCCCCTGTTGACGTGACCATCCTGCGTGGGCTCGACGGACCGTTCACGGACGAAGGCGACGGACGCATTTCGAATCAGATCCGCATCAAAGTGACGAATCGCCGCGGCAGTGAACAGCAGTACACCGTGCGCTTCGAGGGCATCGAAGGGAACGGCATCGCGGCGTCAGACCTGCTCGTCGTTGCGCCCGAGAACCCCATCACGGTCAAGGCCGGCGAGACGCGCGCGACCAGCGTGTTCGTGTTGCTGCCGCGTCGTGCGTTCCACGACGGCGAACGGCGCATGACCGTGGTCGTGACCGACACCCAAGGCTATCGCGAAGAGATCGCGTGGCGTCTGCTCGGACCTTCCAACGGTAACAAGCAATGAAGCCAGGGATGGGTTGGCCCATCGGCGTTGCGGTGATCTTGAGCGCAACTGTCGCGGGAAACCTCGTGATGATGAAGGTGGCCAACGGTGACCCGTCGTTCGCGATCGAGCCGAACTACTATCAGAAGGCCGTGCAGTTCGACTCGACGTTGGCGGAAGAAAGACGCAGCGCCACGTTGGGCTGGTCCGCGACATCGACGATCGTTGCGGGCGGCACGGACAACACGCGTACCGTGACGGTGCACCTGCTCGACGCGCAGCAGCAGCCCGTGCAGGGCGCCACCGTGACGATCACGGCGCTGTTCAATGCCCGCGCCAATGATGTGCTGTCAGCCACGCTCCGCGAGCGTGCCCCGGGTCAGTATGAAGCTCCGTTGAGGGCCAGATATCTTGGCCAGTGGGAAGTGCGCGTCGATGCGGTGCGCGGCACCGATCACTTTGTCGCGAGTACGCGTACCGACGTGGCGACCGACGTGCCACACGGAGCGGCCCCGCCGTGATTGGTGCGGCGCTGGGGATTCTGACGGCAAGCGTGCTTGGCAGCGTACACTGCGCCGCGATGTGCGGCGGCTTTGTGTGCCTCTATGCCGGTTCGTCACACGCGCCAAAGGCGCCGCTATCGTCGCATGCGTTGTACAACGTCGGGCGACTCACGTCGTATCTGTTGCTTGGTGCGATCGCCGGCGGGATCGGCGCCGGCATCAGCACGGCCGGCACGTTCGCGGGGATCACGCACGCGGCTACGATCGTCGCGGGCGTCCTGATGATCGCGTGGGCCGTTGGCAGCATCGCCGCACAGCGCGGTGTCCGCATTGGCTTGGGCCTTGGCAGCACGGGTGCGCCGTTGGCATGGCAACGCACGCTCGGCCGCCTGCTACGCAGCATTCGCGAACAGCCCGTGACGGTGCGTGCGTGGCTCACGGGCCTCGGCACGACATTGCTGCCTTGCGGGTGGCTGTATGTCTTCGTCGCAGCCGCTGGCGGCACTGGTAGCGCGCGCGACGGCATGCTCGTCATGGCGATCTTCTGGCTTGGCACAGTCCCGGCGCTCGTCGCGGTCGGGGTCGGTGCGCAACGCGTGTTTGGTCCACTCCGTCGCCGACTGCCGACGCTTGGTGCGGTCACGGTGCTGGTGTTGGGCTTGTTCGCGATCAGCGGCCGCTTGCAGCTGAGTCGCGCCCCCATGCTGCAGCATTCGGCGGCGATGACGCACGAGATCACTTCTGAGACAACGGCGAACGGGGCCTCGCGTGGCCACTGACGCACTCCGTGTCTCGTCGGGGACGACCGACAGCCTCGCTTCGACCGATGTCACCTGCTCGCACTGCGGGTTGCCGGTGCCGAGCGGGTTGATCGAGGATGGTGCGGCGCAGCAATTCTGCTGTCACGGCTGCACGACCGCGTTCGCGATTCTGCACGAGCACGGGCTCGAGAGCTATTACGGCTTCGCCGAACGTCGCGAAGCGCCGGTACGCGCGAGCGGCCGCAGCTACGAAGAGTTCGATCATCCCGCGTTCGCCGAGCGGTACGTGACGACACAGTCCGACGGCCTGTCGCGGATGGAGTTGTATCTGGAAGGTGTGCATTGCGCGTCGTGCGTGTGGCTGGTCGAGCGCATGCCGCTCGTCGTGCCCGGTGTGGTGCGTGCGGAGCTCGATATCCGTCGGTCGCTCGCGGTGCTCGAGTGGGATCTTGCCGCCGTCCCGTTGTCGGCCGTCGCGCGCACGCTCGACAGTCTCGGCTATCCGCCGCATCCGTTCCGCGGCGTGACGCGCGACGCCATGCGTCGCCGCGAAGATCGCGCGATGCTCGTGCGCATCGGCATTGCCGGCGCGATCGCGATCAACGTGATGCTCGCCGCACTTGCGCTGTACAGTGGCGACGTGAACGGGATGGATCCGGCGTTCGTGCGCTTCTTCCGGTGGATCAGCTTCGGATTGATCGTGCCGACGTTCATGTGGCCGGGTCGCGTGTTCTTTACGGGCGCGATCGCGGCGTTGCGCACGCGCTCGCTGCACATGGATCTCCCGATCGCGATCGCGCTGGCCGCCGGGTTCATTCGCGGCGCGCTGAATACGATGACGGATTCAGGGCCGGTCTATTTCGATGGTCTCGCGATTCTGATTTTCGCACTGCTCGTTGGTCGTTTCCTGCAGCAGCGTGGACAGCGCATGGCGGCCGATGCCGCTGAACTACTGCACGCGCTCGCACCGATGTCGGCGCGCATCATCGATGCCGGTGGCAGTCGCGACATCCCGACCGATGCGCTGTTGCCGGGTATGGTGCTCGACGTGCGCGCTGGTGAGAGCTTTGCGGCCGACGGCATGATCGTAAAAGGGCAGTCGAAGGTGAACACCGCGCTGCTCACGGGTGAGTCACGACCGGTCCCGGTCGCATACGGCGAGCGCGTGTTTGCGGGTACGCACAACATCGAAGCGCCGGTTCAGGTGCGCGTGGAAGAGGCAGGCGAGACGAGCCGCATCGCGCGCCTGATGGCGCAGGTCGAGGAAAGCTCACGCCGACGCGCGCCGGTCGTGCAGCTGGCAAACCGGCTGGCCGGAATTTTCGTCGCGATCGTATTGACGGCAGCGGCGCTGACATGGGGCATCAAGTGGAAGCTTCACTCGGCGACTGCACTCGATGATGCGATTGCCCTGTTGATCGTCACCTGTCCATGCGCGCTGGCGCTCGCGACGCCGCTCGCGATCACGGTTGCCGTGGGTCGCGCGGCAGGACGCGGGATTCTGATAAAGGGTGGCGATGCGCTCGAGCTGCTGGCGAAGCCGGCGACGTTGGTGCTCGACAAAACAGGCACGATCACCGAGGGCGCGACGGCGCTCGGCGCGTGGGTCGGTCCGGAGTGGGTGAAGCCGATAGTACTTGCGATGGAAGAAGGCTCCTCGCATCCGCTGGCCGAGGGTTTCCGGAAGGCGTTTGTCGACCTGCGCGATGAAGCGAATGCGTGCGTTGTGGTGGATGCACGTCATGTGGCCGGTGGAGGACTCGAGGCGAACGTCGACGGTCGTCAGGTATGTATCGGGTCGCCGCGATTCGTGGCGTCGCGCGTGACGATTGCTGACACCACGGATTCGGTACGCGCCGGCCTCGCGTCGATGGATGTGACGCTGACGCCAGTGCATATCGCCGTCGACGGTATGCTCATCGCGATAGCCGGACTTGGTGATCGCGTGCGCAGCGATGCGCGTGCATCGCTCGAGACGCTGCGCTCGGCCGGATGGCGCACGATCATGTTGAGCGGTGATGCGCCGGAAGTCGTGCGTGCGGTTGGCACCGCACTCGGATTCGCGCCAGTCGATGCGATCGGGTCGGCGTCGCCGGAGGAGAAGCTGGCGTTCGTCGAAGTGCTCAAACGCACGGGACGCGTCGTGATGGTCGGCGATGGCGTGAACGATGCGGCGGCCATTGCTGCGTCGCACGTCGGCATCGGTGTGCACGGTGGCGCGGAAGCGTGCCTGAGCACGGCTGATATTTACCTCACCCGACCCGGACTCTCGGCGCTCGTCGAACTGACCGAGGGTGCGCAGCGCACCATGCATGTCATTCGTCGAAACATTGGCTTCTCGATCGGTTACAACATGATTGGCGCAGGTCTCGCGGTTGCCGGACTGTTGAACCCACTGATCGCGGCCGTGCTCATGCCGACGAGTTCGATCACGGTGGTGCTGGGCTCGTGGTACGGAACGACTTTCTCCCGGAGCAAGGTATGAGCGTCATCTATCTGGTCCTGCCACTGGCGCTCATCATTGTCGCGGGCGCGGTCGTGGCATTCGTCTGGTCTGCGCGGAGCGGGCAGTTTGACGACCTCGACACACCGCCGGTCCGCATGCTGCACGACGACACGAAATAGCGTCGCGGAGGCGTTACGGCCGCATATCGGTAAATGGCCGAGTCCGCTTGGAATCGCGGTGCATCCTTGTCCGCGCATCGGCCCAGTGGGACATTTCTGTGCATGACTGAACCGTCCCCCAACAAAGCCGGATACCACGGCACTGACCGCCGGTCCAATCCCCGGTTACGCGAACTGGTCGACGAGATGCTGGCGTCGATCCGCGCCGCTCACAACGTGAGTCTCTGGTCCTCGGACGAGCGCGCGCGCTACGAAGCGGATATGGCGCGCATCATGGAATCGGTACGCGAGCACGCGATCGATTTCGGGCGTTCGCTGAAGGACTGAGCCCGGCTGCGGCCGCCGCGCTTTGGGGTGCGGGCGTGGCGTGGGCGCGGGTGGTGCGAAGATCGCGAAGTCCTGCGCGATCCAGTGTCGCTGTTGGGCCACCACGTCAGCGGCTTGCGAGCGCGCACGATTACGCGAGAAATGCCGACGGGCACGGCCATGATTTCCGGCGCGATCGGGTCCGACGTGCGCGACACGCTCGCCATCGGCGCGGATCGCCACCTGATGCCCTCGTCGAACGAGACCTCCGCCGACCGTCCCATGGTCGTGAAGCGCACGCCGCGCCGCGCCGCGCGGCGCTGGCGGTGCGAAATTCACGACGGTCGGCGTGACTGCGCGGATCACTCGACGATCACCCCGCGCGATCGTGAACGGCGTCGACGGTGCGATGTGTAAGTTGTCCCAATGCCACGTCATCCCGGGCGAACATCCAGCGCATTTGCCGAGGTTGTACGAGTAGTGTGCGAGTAGTGTGCGAGACGGACGAGCGCTTGCGAAGATGAGACACTGCCGGGAATCGCCGCGTCGGTGAACCAGACGTTCAACGCCGGCATCCCGACGCCTCGTCGATCGCTTTGGGATTCGCTGGATGTTGAACTGCAGAAGCAAGGTGTGAGTGCGTTGACGCCACGATGGTCGTACCGCACGGATCACCACGCATCCTTGCGAAAACATCGTAAGCGCTTACGTTCCATTTATGCGCCATCCCATGAGCACCGCCGACGCCGGACGCCTCGGCGGCCGCAAGAGTCGACGCCGTCTCTCGCCCGATCAGGCGCGTGCTATGGTCCGCATCCGCGAAGCGCGCAAACTCTTTCGGGCATACCACTCGCGCTGTTTCTGGTGGACGCCGGTCGATCTCGTCATCACGCTCGAGCGCGTAGCTTGGGTCGCCGATCACCTGCGGAAACGTGGCGGACGACTGGAATGGCGTCTGGCAGCGCGCCTCGACGCGCCGTCGCCGGTCACCGTGCCTGAAGACAGCGGGTTGTCGTAGCATGCCGCTCACACCGTTTCAGGCGCAGGTGCTCGCGGCCCTCGCTGACGGCCGAGGGCGTGACTCGTACCTCGCAGGCGGCGCGGCGCTTCACCTCGGCGTTGAAGGGGAGCGGTACAGCGCCGACCTGGATTTTTTTCATACCACGGCCAACGCCGCAAACGACGCGTTCGACCGCGATGCCAACGCCCTCCGACGAAGAGGATGGGAGGTGGTCGTCGACGCGCAGTTCCCGGGCTTCGTCAAAGCGCGCGTGCGCGATGCCCGCGACACGACCGAAATCGACTGGTCGCACGAATCCGCATGGCGCTTTCTTCCACTCGTCGCGCTCGACGGCGGCGGTGTCATGCTGCATCCGATCGATCTCGCCATCAACAAGCTCGTGGCGCTCGCACATCGCCGCGAGCCACGCGATCTGGTGGATGCGATCTTTGCCGACCGTCACATTCTGCCATTTCCCGCGCTCGTCTGGGCCGTCGTCGAGAAGAATCCAGGGCTTAATCCGGCGGCGTATCTCGAGCAATTCCGGCGTCGCTCGCTCACGCCCGAAGATGCCGCATTCCTGCGTTTCGTCGGCACGTACGATGTCGCCGACGCCGCGCACCACTTTCGCGCGATGGTAAGCGATACGGATCAGTTCATCGCTGACAATCTCCGGCGCGAGCCTGGCGCACTGTTCTGCGACACACGCACCGGTTCTTTTTTTCTGCCGCGCACGCCCAACGACTGGGCGCACGCTCGCGAGCATCGCGGAGCGCTTGGCGGAGTCGTTCCGCAGTTGACAGACGTGTCGCTTTCTTCGTTGAGCGCGCCGGCGGACGACATCTAGCATGGACGGCATCGTGGCCGCGCCGCAGTCATCATCGTGCAGTTGCGCGGGACGATTGTCATCGTAGAGAGCATGCAAAGTGTCTTGGAAGCGGCGGACGGAATCGACGGCATGCGCCGCCTTGCGCATGCGTGGCATCACCGCGTACTGGGCGACGAAGTGGTGAGTCATGCGTTCAGTCACGGCTTTCATCCAGATCATACTGAGCGACTCGCCATGTACTGGGCGGAAGCGCTCGGCGGCCCCGGCGAATATTCCAATGTGTATGGCGACGAAACCAGCGTCGTTAAAATGCACAGCGGAAACGGAGAGCATCGCGACATGGATGATCGCGCGATCGCCTGCTTCGAGCAGGCCTTGGTTGTGGAACGGACTCCAGCGGTAAGGCTCCTAGATTACGCGCGCGCCAGTCCGAGCGCGTAATCGTGTGGACGAGGCAATCGTCCTCATCGTTGAAGACCTAGCGTCCGACGGGCACAATGCCGAGCCGCATCATCGCGTCTCCATAGCCCTTGCCACCGGCATGTCGGGGTCGTCACTCGTCGAAGAGATCACATGCGGGTCCAGATCCCAGCGCTCACGCGTGGGAATTTTCGCGTCGGTTGCGAGACGCAACATTACCTCAGACATGGCCCCCATCTTATCCCCCGTGCTGTTTCGTCGTGATATTCGGCGAATACCGGACGCGTGTGCCCCGGGTTTCGATGGGCGGGGACTTTGGCCGACGGGACCGATGAGTTTTCGGCGTTCGGTTGGTCTATGTCTTCAAGCCCACCTAGAGACACTCACGACCGCAGTTCCTCGATGCAATCGCGGCCACGATGCTCATCGGCAACGAGGCACACTGCACACTGCACACTGCACACTGCACACTGCACACTGCACACCGACGAGCTTTGCAGATAAACACCCACAATCACCTTAGAAATCCATGAAAACGCTTATCGCTGAATTCATCAGCCTCGACGGAGTTGTACAAGCACCGGGGGGAGCGAGCGAGGACACCGACGGCGGCTTCGCTCACGGCGGCTCGTCGATGAAATATTTCGACCCCGCCGTCATTGGTGGCGCGATGGCCGAACTCGCCAAGACCAGCGACGCGCTACTGCAGGGACGCCGTACCTATCAGGCCTCGGCGGCGGCTTGGCCCGGTGCCTCGGGGGACCCATTCTCCGATTAGATCAATGGCGTGCAGAAGTACGTGGTGTCCAATACGTTCACCGAGAAGGACATCGTTTGGAATCCCACCACGATCGTTCGCGGGGACGACCTCGTGAAGACAGTCACTGATCTTCGTGCGCAGCCGGGCGGCTACAGCTACGTGTACGGCAGCGCCATGATGGTGCAGTCGTTGCTCGCGGCCGACCTTGTCGATGAGCTGTTGCTGACGATCGAGCCGATCATCCTCGGCGGGGGCAAGACGATCTTTTCGGCCGACGGAAAGGCGATCCCGTTCACGCTGGAGTCGACCGCCAAGGCCAGCACTGGCGCGCAGGTCTGTCGCTATGTGCGCGCTCGGTAGTGCCTTCGCTCCATGTCGAAAATCCGTGACCAACTCCGACTTCCTTGTACCCACGCGCCGTTTGGCGCTCTGACCACTTGGAGGAACCACGATGAAGTTCATGATGATGATGCATGCTCCGCGCGGCACCGGAGAGTACCAGATCAGCAGCTGGAAGCCGGAAGAATTTCAGGCGCACATCGCCTTTATGATGAACTACAACAAAGAGCTGATAGCCGCCGGCGAGTTTGTCGCGGCGGAGGGACTGACGCCACCCGGTGCGGCGAAACTCGTTCGCGGCGGCGACAAGGGACAAACGATTACTGACGGTCCGTTCGCCGAGTCGAAGGAGTTTCTCGTGGGCTACTGGATCCTCGATGTAGACTCCGAGCAGCGCGCCTGGGATCTTGCCGCCAAGGCATCAATGGCCCCCGGCCCGGGCGGCGCGCCGCTGCACCTCGCAATTGAGGTGCGGCAGATCATGGGCGCACCACCCGCCGGAGGGTGACGACAACGCGGTCCGATCGCATCGGTCACGCGAAAGCACGGTTACTTCGCCGACGCCGAGGATGCTTGTACAGGAGGCACTCTTCGCCGCAGCCACGCAGTTGTCTGACGCGGGCATTCCGGAGAATCCGCGTGGCAGGCGCTATCACGTCGCGATGCGTCGGCTCACCGATCAGACGCGCAGCGACATTGCTTGGCGGGAACGCGAGTCAATCGTTTTGCGCGAGAACCCCGACTTCACAGCGGCCACGATGACCATCGCAGATGAGATCACTCCAGATGGCGAGCGCGTATCTCGTGCCTGAAGCAACCATACTTCGCGTCGACCGACTGGCCGCAGATCCTTGCCTTCTATCAATTGCTCGAACGGATGAGTGACAATCCGATGGTCGCGCTGAACCGCGCGCGCGCCGCGGCGAACTCACAGCGCTGACGTCACGCAGGTGCCAGCGTAGCGGATGCCACGGCGCTTCGTCGGCCGCTCGCGCTGCTCGCTGGCCGCAGCCCATTGAAATGCGCTGCAGCTGAAACAAGCGTTTCGAACCGCTCAAGCCCTGAAGAGCCCGAGCGCCGTCTCCCCTTGATCTTCTACATAAGCCGCCGTAGACTCCCTTCCCTCGACCTTCTACATAGGTAGGGTATGGCAGCTGATCAAGCCGCAATTCGTCAGGGCACGCTCGACATGCTCATCCTCAAGGCGCTCTCGCTGCAGCCGATGCACGGCTGGGGCATCGCCGAGCGGATTCAGCAACTATCGCGCGACGTGTTGGCCGTTCCGCAGGGCTCACTCTATCCTGCCCTCCATCGGCTCGAGGCGCGCGGGTTAGTGGCCGCCGAGTGGCGCCAATCCGACGACAACCGTCGTGCGAAGTACTACGCGCTGCAGCTGTCCGGCAAGCGCATGCTTAAGACGGAGTTGGCGGATTGGGAACGGTTCATGCGCGCGGTGCAACGGGTGGTGGAGGCTACATGAGCGTCTCTGGCCGATTGCGGTATCGCTGGAGAACACTGTTCGCTCGTGAGACGCTCGACGCTGAACTCGATGCCGAACTCGCAGACCATCTCGACCGCGAAACCGCCGCCAACATCACGCGGGGCATGAGTCCCGCCGCAGCCCGTCGCGCGGCCAGGGTAGAGTTCGGCGCTGTGCAGCGCTACAAGGAAGAAGCGCGCGATACGCGAGGTCTTCGATGGCTCGAAGACCTTCGACAGGACCTCCGCTTCGCCACGCGCATGATCGTCAAGAGCCCGCTGTTTACCGGAATTGTAGTGGTGACGTTGGCCCTCGGTATCGGGCTCAATACAGCGGTGTTTTCGGTGATCGACGCGCTACTGCTTCGCCCACTGCCTGGCGTGCGCGCTCCGAATGAACTCGTGCAGATCTATCGCACATCGCCCGGCAACCAACGATTCAATACCAGCTCCGTCCCGCACTATATCGACGTCCGCAAACGCTCAGCCGACGTGTTTGCCGGAGTGGCGGCATGGTCGTTTGTCCCAATGAGTGTCTCGACCGGCGACCGACCTGTACGCGTCTTTGGCGGGATGGTGTCGGCGAACTACTTCTCGGTCCTCGGCGCACAGGCCGCACTGGGCCGGACATTTGTGCCAGCGGAGGACGAAGGCCGCGGTGCGCATCCGGTGTCCGTCCTCAGTGATGGGGCTTGGAAGAATCTGTTTGGCGCAGATCCGCGCGTGGTGGGACGCACGTTTCTGGTGAATGGACAGCGGGTCGAGGTCGTCGGTGTGACGGCACCAGAGTTTCGCGGTGCCATGCCGATCGTAAGCATCGCGTTGTATATGCCGCTGATGCAGCTCGGCCAGTTGCGCCCTGGCTCAGTCAGCGACTTTGAGAATCGGGGAAACAACATCATGAACATGGTGGCACGCTTGCGACCCGGCGTCTCGCTCGCGCAGGCCAGCGCCCGAATCAACGCGGTGAGCGCGGAGTTGTTCGCCGAATTTCCAGGGGAGTACAAGAACCGCGGCATGAACCTTGTGCCGCAAGCGAAAGCTGGTATCCACCCGTCGATGCGCGACGCACAGCTCGGACTGACTGCCGTCGTCATGTGCGTCGTTGGGCTACTGCTGCTGGTGGCGTGTGTGAACGTGGCGAACCTGTTTCTCGCGCGAGCCAGCGATCGTGCGCGCGAGATGGCCATCCGCCTCGCTCTTGGTGCGCGACATGGAACGCTGCTGCGACAACTCATGGTGGAGAGTTTGCTCTTCTCGCTGTTGGCCGGCGGCACCGGCATACTGGTCGCCCTCGCGGCGATCAGCGTTGCGAATCAGATCACGCTCCCGGTCGATATCGATATCCGGCCCGATTTGCGGCTGAGTCCACTCGTCCTGTGGTTCGCACTCGGCGTCACGGTACTGACGGGTGTTGTGTTCGGTCTTGTACCCGCCATGCAAGCGACGAGGCCGTCGCTGCTTCCCGCACTCAAAGGCGAGCTGCCCGCAGGCGGTTCGCGTTCGCGAGTCAGTCGCGTGCTGGTCGTTGCCCAAGTGGCGCTCTCGATGATCCTGCTGGTTAGCGCCGGGCTTTTCGCGCTCAACCTCCAGAGCGTCACCACCATCGACAAAGGGTTCTCCAGCGATCATCTCGCCATCGGAGAAGTTGATCCCACGCTGCAAGGTTACACGTCCGCTGCTATCGACGAGTTTTTTCAACGGCTGCGCGAGCGCATACGTGCGCAACCGTCGGTCCAGTCCGTTGGATTTGTCGACCAACTGCCGCTCAATCTGAATGGGAGCGACACCGGCGTCGAGATTCCCTCGTACATCCCGGCGGAAAACGAAGGCATGTCCATTCAGTATGCGATTGCGAGCCCCGACTACTTCCGTACGATGGGTGTTGCGCTCTTGCGAGGACGCGACTTCACCCAGCAGGATAACGCCAACACCATGCGTGTGATGGTGGTCAACCAACGATTCGTTGATCGCTTTTGGCCCGGCCAAAATGCGCTGGGAAAGCTGGTGAACGTTGGCCGCTCCCAATACGCCGTGATTGGCGTCGTGCCTACGGGAAAGTACAAGAGTCTTGGTGAAGATCCGTTAGCGCATATGTGGTTCTCGCAGTCGCAGCGGTCCACCTTCGGCATGGCGATCGTGGTGCGGACGACTGGCGACCCGAGTGCATTCTTGGGGACGCTCCGCCGTGAAGTCGCCGCGCTTGATCCCAACCTCCCGCTCAGCAATCTGCGCACGATGGAGCAGCACTTAGGCATCACATTGCTTCCGGCGCGACTGGCTGCCGTGACGCTTGGCATCTTTGGCGTGCTGGGTTTGCTGCTGGCGTCGGTCGGCATTTACGGTGTGATGGCCTATTCGGTGGCGCAGCGCACGCGCGAAATCGGAATTCGGATGGCGATCGGCGCATCAAGTGGTGCGGTGATACGGATGATCATGCGGCAAGGGCTTTCGTTGGTGCTTATCGGCAGCGCGATCGGACTTGTCGGTGCCATGCTCGCGTCCCGGTTGCTGGCCGGCATTCTGTACGGAAGTAACGCCATTCATCCGGCTGCATTTGCCGTGGTGCCGCTGGTCCTGATCGCCGCGTCGGCGGCGGCCACGTTCATTCCCGCGCGCCGCGCCGCGGCGGTGGATCCGGCAATCACGCTGCGGTCTGATTAAGGTCGCGCGCTTGTCGCATGGATACTGTTCGCGCTCGAAAGCCCAAGGCGAATCAACGCGTGCTGATGAGCCTTGCACTGGTTGCCGTTGCTGCGTTCGCGGTGCAGGCCAGCGCACGAGTCTAGCGCCTCACGTCAGGGTCTGGGAAGCAGGTTGCCGCTGGCGAGCTGTTGCGCGAACTCAGCAACCCGGACCTCCAGCTCAGGGTGATGCAGGCGGAGCAGCAGGTGCACTAGGTGCGCGGTGCACGAGGAGCTTGCCACACGGTTGCGCCGTGAGCAGGAACGACTGCAGCTGATGAATGACGCCATCGATGACCAGAGACGTTCGCAACAACGCCAAGTGGAACACGGGCAGTGGGTGCCGGAGGGCACCACCCTTGCGAAGGTGGCCCAGCCCAGCAAGCTCAACGCCGTGCTCCGCATTCCAGAAAGTCAGGCCGCGGGATCTCCGCGCGCCGACGGCCTGCGCCTTGGTCGCGGCTCGGGTGCGGAGGGGGTAGTGCGGGCGTCGTGAAGGAATTGCGTGCGTGCATTGCGTTTATAGAGCGCCCGCACATCGGGCAGCACAAACACGACCCGTGTGATCGCGCTGACGTTCGCGACCTGATCGTTGAACGCCGACGTGTTGAAGGGCGCCAAGACGATCTTGAATGGGATTTACGATGTCGCTGTTCATTGGCGCGTTGGCATTTGGCGAGACCGAACCGTTGCGCGCGGCAAAGGTCTCGGTGATTTGCGGGAGGTTGGGGGCGGGGTGGTTGGGAACAGCGTGGTGGCGGTGGAGATTGGGCGGCGTGCGCGTCTTAAGGTGTGGCGAGGTACGTTGCAACGCTGGCGTCTGCCGCGAGCGCAGGGCTCCGCGGCCGAGTTACCATATAGAGGCTTGCTCGCAATCGCTAAAATGTTTAGACTACGTTTATACATCTGACTGGAGAGGTATTCCCATGGCGGAAGCGATTCTGGATCTCAAGCGTTGGGGAAACAATCTCGGGGTCAGACTGCCAGCTGCGGTCGCTCGGGCGGCAAACCTGCACGTCGATCAGCGAGTGAGGGTTTCTGTCGAAGACGGAATTATCGTGATCACACCAGTCACGAGTCCGCCGATGTCGCTTGACGAACGGCTGGCGCTGTTTAAACCCGAGCGGCACGGTGGCGAAGCGATGGTCGCGAGTCGGGTGGGCGCTGAACAGTGGTAAAGAAACGGCCAAGCCTGAGTGTGCGCGTCACTTGGGTGCCCAGCAGACAGGATGTTATTTGGATTGACTGTAATCCGCAGGCGGGGCGAGAAATGCGGGATGTGCATCCTTTTCTGGTTCTTTCACCACGCGCGTTCAACGAACGAACGTCTCTCGTCATCGGATTACCAATGACGACGGCCGAATACAATGCTGACAATCCGTTTGCCATCGCGATAGCCTCGCCGTCTGGGGCGAGAACCCGCACCAGTTACGTTCTCTGTCACCAACCCAAGTCGTTCGACTGGCGCGTACGACGCGCCCGCGCGCATGCTCGGCTTCGCGTAACCGATGCTGTATTTCGGGAAGTTCGTTCGCGCGTCGAACAGATCATGCAGCTGAGCACGAACGACTGAAACGCCGTGCACGCAGTGATAGGACCACGTCGTCCGGGATAGGGATTGCAATCAGCGTGTGGGAAGTATGTCGCGTGCGGGCGTCAGCTCAACCCGAAATCCTCGCGCGCCTGACGATTCGCCTTCGTCTGCGTGATCGCTTCGGTCGCGCTTGAAGCTGACGTGCCACCGGCGAGCGCAAGCTCGCGGCGCCTGACGAGCGTCCAGAAGTCATCGCCCTTCGGATCGTCGCTCGTTTCGGCGGGGAGCAGCGCGTACATCGCCTTGTACATCAGCGAGAAGGCCCAAAAGAGCGCCAGCATATCGGGCAGCACAAGCACGACACGTGTGATGGCGTTGACGTTCGCGACCTGATCGTTGAAGGCCGGCGTGTTGAAGGACGCGACGACAATCTTGAAGTTGATCACGTAGTTGACGACACCGGCCGCGAAGTTTGTCAGCGCGATCACGATGGCGGACTGCTTGAGCGCACGCACGACGGTGGGCTCGTCCATCAGGTGCTCGAGCGAGCGCTCTTCCTCCGGCGAAGCAGGCGCCAATCCTTGGAACGCAATCGAGCGCGTGACGGGTCGGGCGACGAACGCCGACAGGCCGAACACGAGCACCGCCAGCATGTAGCTCGCGCTGTCCTTGAAGGCGAACAGTGCGCCGGTCACGTACCAGAACGCGAGCGCGCCACGCATGATCGCGCCGAAACCGGCGTATGCCGAAATGAAATTGAAACGGCGCGTGATCACGAACAGATCGAGCAGCACCCACACGACCGGCACGAACGCGGCAGTGAGATACGCGGGCAGCGTGCCCATACGCGCGGTGCCGTACTTCAAGATCAACACCGGCGCGAGCGCGCCGATGAGAATATCCAGGACGAGTTTGATGGCCTTCGACATAGGAGCAATCTTGCCGAGGGCGGCAACTACTGGAAGACGCTTGGCCCCAATGATCTTTACCGTCTACCGCCCAGAGCTTGGCCGAAGGCCGAGCGCAGTGTTGAGCCAGCGAATGAACGGCGTCATCGCGGCGTACTGCTTCGCCAGCACATCGGGCAGCTTCGCGCTCTGAATGTCTGTCAGTTTCACTTCGCAGCCCGCCGTGAACGACTGGTAGCGCATCAACGCGCCAGCCGGATGCGCGGGGTCGATACCACGCGGCATACGCGTCAGCATCGGCGCTTCTTCGCTGAGTGCGCCGAAGCGCCGCTTGAAGGCCTTGTCGAGTACGACATCGTTGAAGCCTTCGTAGTCATCCGTCAACGATTCACGGATCTTCGCGAGCGCCGGACGTGGCGGCATCCAGATGCCGCCACCGCAGAACGACCCAATAGGTTCCATGTGGAAGTAGAAGCCCGCGCCGCCATGCGCTGCTTCACCCCCCACGCCGCTGCCCGCATCGCGATGAAAGAACCAGCAGGCCGCATGCGCTTTGTACGGCGACTTGTCCTTCGAAAAGCGGACGTCGCGATGAATGCGAAACATCGATTTCTTCGGCGAACCGACGATCTCCGGGATGAAGTCGGCCAGCCGCACGTCGACTTCTTCGATCAGCAGTCGCATCGGCGCGCGCAACGCGTCCTCGTAGTCGTCACGATGCGCCTCGAACCACTCCTTCCGATTGTTCCTAGCGAGTCCGCGCAGGAACGTCATCGCCTTCGGGGAAAAACCGCGGAACGTGTCGGTCATGCACACCTCAGTCGACGTTCAGAAGTACTCAACGTCGTGCAGGAAACAGAAAACGGAGAAACAGTCCGGTGCGTTCGCCCCACGCGCGCTCATCGTGCAGCGCGCCGTCGGCTTCCATGTAATGCAGGTCGACGCCAGCCTGCCAACCCTTGCGCACAAACATGCGATGCAGCAGCCGTGTGCCCTTAAGCATACGCGATTCACCCGTGCCGACATCCAACCAGATGCGGAGGTCAGACCGACGGCCCTCGGCGGCATTCAACTGACGCACGATCCACCGGTCATCCCACCAAACCGACGGTGACAGCAGCCCTAACTTGCCGAAGACGGCCGGATGCGTGAGTCCCATGTGCAACGTCAGCAGCCCGCCAAGTGAACTGCCGGCCAGTCCGGTGTCACGCGCGCCGCGTTTCGTGCGATAGTGTTTGTCGATGAACGGCTTGATCTCGTACACGACCATCTGCGCATACCGCTCGGCCAGACCACCGGCGTCATGCGCCTGATCGCGCGTCGGCGTGTATTCATCGATGCGGTCCCGGCCCGCATTGCCGATCGCGACAAGAATGATCGGCTCGATGATGTTCGCGTGCGTCAGCGCACGGGCCGTCGTGTCGACGCCCCACTGCACGCCGAACGGCGACATCGGGAATTCGTCGAAGACATTCTGCCCGTCATGCAGATACAGCACCGGGTATCGACGATCCGGCTGCTGTTCATATTCGGGCGGCAAGCAGACCACTAAGTCGTGCGAGTGCGGCAGAAAGCGCGAGCGGACGTCCGGATAGTGCGACAACGAGCCAACCTGACGTGGTTCTGGCATCGCCCCCACGTCGTCGATCAGACCAGCATGAACCATGGTGTCTGACGCTCGCCTAGAACTCGACGAGATCGGGCGGTCGCTGGCCCGCCACGAACGCATCGATGTTGGCGAGCGCGCGCATGCCCATCGCCGTACGCGTTTCGACGGTGCCACTGCCCATGTGCGGCAACAGCACGACGTTCTCCAACTCACGCAATTCGGCGACGACCGTCGGCTCCCATTCGAACACATCGAGTCCCGCACCGGCGATCAGGCGGTCACGCAACGCCGCCGTCAACGCGTATTCATCGACGATATCACCGCGCGCAGTGTTCACGAGATATTTGTCGGGCCCCAGCAGCGCGAGACGCTCGGCGTTGATGAGATGCTTCGTGTCTGGCGTTGACGGACAATGCAGCGATACGACGTCGGCACGTTCGATCAGTGCCTCGACCGACTCCACGCGTTCTGCGCCCGCGGGTCCCGCCGTCGATGGATCGTCGATGCGCACGGCGCGCGGCGCGAAATACACGATATGCATGCCCAGCGCTGACGACACCCGACGCGCCAGTGCACGCCCGATGCGGCCATACCCAACGATGCCGAGCGTCTTGCCGTGCGGACTGTGGCCCATCATGTGCGTCGGACGCCAGCCGGACCACGCACCACTGCGCAAATGACGCTCGCCTTCACCAAGCCGACGCATCGTCATGAGAATCAGCGCAAGCGCGAGATCGGCCGTGTCGTCGGTCAACACGTCGGGGGTGTTGGTGATCGCGATGCCGGCATGACGCGCGGAATCACGATCGATATGATTGACGCCGACGCCGAAGTTCGCGAGCAGGCGCGTCTGCATGCTACTCGTGAAGACCTCGGCGCTGATCTTGTCGGTCACGGTGCACAGCACGATGTCCGTTGTTTTGAAAATCCCCGCCAACTGCTCTGATGTCGGCGCGACATCGGTGCGATTGAATCGCGCGTCATAGCGCGACGCGATGGCATCTTCGACCGACTGCGGCAAACGGCGCGTGACGACAACCGTGGGTGGCGCGCTCATCCTGACACGCGCCACGTCTGCAGGGCGGCACCAACACCGGAGCCCAACGTGACCGGAATGCCAGCATCGACCAGCGCCATTTCGATTCCACCAAGCGCGCCCGCTAGCGTCAGCGCGTTCATGTCGCCGAGATGTCCGATGCGGAACACCTTGCCCGCGAGCTCACTCAGTCCTGCGCCAAGGGACACGTCGTAGCGCTTGAAGGCGATGTCGATAACCTTCGCCGCGTCGAATCCCTCGGGCACGATGACCGCCGTCAGTGAATTTGACGCAATCTCCGGACGCTTGGCGCACTGCTGCAATCCCCACGCCGTGACCGCGGCGCGTACTCCGACCGCCATGCGGCGATGACGCGCGGCGACGTTGTCCATGCCTTCGTCAAGCAACATCGTCAGCGCTTCATCAAGGCCGAAGAGCAGCGAGAGCGCGGGCGTGTACGGGAAGTAGCCCTGTGCATTCTGCACACGCATCGGGCGCAGATCGAAATACGAACGCGGCGTGATGGTGGTCGCGACGCGGGCGAGCGCTTTTTCGCTCATGCCGAGCAGCCCAAGTCCCGCCGGTAACATGAAGCCTTTCTGCGAGCCGGCGATGGAGCAATCAACGCCCCATGCATCGAACTGAAAATCGAGACTGGCGATCGAGCTGACGCCGTCGACGTACAGCAACGCCGGATGCTTCGCGCGATCGATCGCCGCGCGCACCGATGCCATGTCCGTCGTGACACCGGTCGCGGTTTCGTTGTGCACGACCAAGACGCCCTGAATCTCGTGCGCCGCATCAGCAACGAGCGCAGCTTCAATCAGTGACGGATCCGGGACGTCGCCCCACGGCACTTCGATCACATCAACGATGTAGCCAAGGTTGCGCGCGGTCTGAATGAACAGGTGCGAGAACTGTCCGAAGCGCACCGCGAGCAAACGAGCTCCGGGATTCTGCGTGTTGACCAGTGCCGCTTCCCACATGCCGGTGCCTGATGCGGGAAAGACAAAATGTTCGCCTTGCGTCTGATGCACGACCTGCGGCAATCGCGACAAGATGGAGCGCGTAAACGTCGGGAACGCCGAGGACCGATGGTCTTCGCTCGCGCGATGCATCGCGCGCAGCAGGCGATCGGGAATGGGCGTCGGCCCGGGGATTTGCAAAAAGTGACGGCCGGCCATATTAGCGTGAATCAGAGTTGGGAACGTCCGACGGCCCACCGTCGTCGTCATCGACGCCATCATGTTCAGTATCATTATCGGCGTCGTCGTGGCTATCGTGCTCTTCATACTCGGCGTTCGCCTCGGCCGTCGCATCCGCTTCCGCCTCACGATCCGATTCTTCAGGATCGAGCGTGCGCAGCAGCCGACGGCACAGCCGCGCGAGTCGCGCGCGCTGTTCGCCAGTGAGTTCGCTCATCAGATCGACAATGGTCGCCGTGCGTGCGGGCGTCGCCTGCTCGAGCACCTTCGATCCGGCATCGGTGAGATGCACTGTCATGAATCGGCGATCGGTCGCATGACGCTCGCGTCGCACGAGTGTGCGCGATTCGAGCGCGTCAATGATCGCCGTCATCTGCGCCTTGCTGCGACCCAGCGCTTCCGCGAGCTCTTGCTGATGCACCGCACCGCGCGTCGCGACCGTGTCGAGCACGCCGAATTGCGACGCCGACAGTCCGAACGGATGCACCGCCGCTTCCACACGAGTCGCCGCGAGTCCGGCCGCTCGCTGCAGTCGACCGTACGCGTCGAGCGCACGACGCCGCTTTTTTTCGCCTTTTCCGCTCATGGTCCGTTGATCGAAAGTCGTTCCGAGTCCACCGCGCGAGCCACGAGTCAGCTACGCGCGCGTGAGCCCGGCGTGGCGAGTCGCCATCCGTTCGGCCAGCACGGTCGCCACCGCCATGATCGTCTCCTGTGGATTGACCCCGAGAGATGTCGGCAGCAGCGAACCATCGGAAATGTACAGGCCTCGCACCCCATGGCGCTCACCCTCCGGCGTCGCCCCCGAGCTCGCCGGGTCGACGCCCATCCGGCAGGTACCATTCACGTGGGCCGAAAACATGGCGAGTCGGTTCGGAGCCATGGATGCCGTTTCAATAGCGCCCAGGTCCCGCTCCGAGCGAACCACCACGGGCGACGCGTGCATGGTGGCGACCTCGCTCGCGCCCATGGCCAAATGCATGCGCGCCGAGGCGACCATCGAGGCGCGGACCCGACGCTGGTCCTCGTGACCCAACCGGTACTGAATCGAGGTCCGGCCGTTCCGATCCACCTTGACCCGTCCATTCGACAGGCGCGGCTCGGCGCCGTCGCGGGTGAGTCCGATCATGACCCCAAGATTCCGGAATTGGCGCATCCATGTCGCATGCTCGCCGCCAAATCCCGGCATGGCGGCGGCCATGAACGACGGATGCATGGGCGGGCACTCGATCCAGAAGCCGTAGTCGGTGTTGTTCCAGCGGATGAACTCGTCGCACATCGTCGACAGCGGAATGCCAGTGCTGCAGAGGATGTCGCGATCGTAGACCCCCGAGATCGCCGTGGTCGGATGCAGCCGAAGCCACTCCCCCACCCCGCCGCCACCAAGCCCCGAGCGCTGCAACAGAGCGGGTGTTTCGATCGCGCCAGCGGCGACCACGACGATCGGTGCATCGATCGTGAGTGCTCGGGGTGGGCGGCCGGCCTGTCGGCCTTCGATGATCGCGTGCACGCGCTTGAGCGGCGGGGTGCTGTTGCCTGCTGCCGTGCCTACATCACGTTCCCGCACTTCGATGCGCGAGACCTGGGCATCGGCATACAGCGTCGCACCAGCCGAGAGCGCGCGCGGGATGTACGTCAGCAGTGTCGATTGCTTCGCGTTGTGCCGGCAGCCGAGTCCACAGAAGCCGCAGCGTACGCAGTGATTCGCGTTGATGCGCGCGGTGGCGGCACGCCAACCAAGCGCTTTCGCGCCATCGAGCACGAGCCGATTGTTCGCCGAGTGCGCGTCGTCGGGGACGTCACGCGCCATGACTTCGCGCTCGACGCGATCGAAGACAGGTGCCATCGCACGCGGCTGCATGCCGTAGACGCCGTGATCGCGCGCCCATTCGTCGAGCACGTAGTCCGGCGTGCGCAGCATGATCATCCAGTTCACGAGCGATGAACCGCCGACCGCCTGTCCCTGCACGAGTGCAAACGACAGATCGTCCGTCGTACGCATCGCGCCCTCGGCATAGAGGCGTTCGTTCAACGACGGTTCGTCTTCCGTGAAGTCGCTGCGTGTGTAGTACGAACCCGCTTCCAGCATGACGACGTCGTAGCCAGCGTCGGCGAGTCGCGCCGCGGTCACCGCGCCGCCGGCACCGGTGCCAATGACGACCACATCGGCGGTGCGATGCACATCGCGCTCGATCGTGACACCGCGCACAACGCCACTCGGCACCGGATCGGGCGCGATGATCTGCGGCAGTGTGACATGACCACGCGCGACCGGTTCATCGTCGCGTTGTTCGCCAGGCAATGGTCCTTCCCACGCGGCCTGTGGTGCGCGCGACCGCAGCGGTCCGGCGTAGCCGATGGCGGCACTGACTTCGGGGCGCGCGTAGTGCACAGCGAGCACCAGCTTGCGCACGGCCTGATGCGCCGAACGTAGCGGCGCGAGCGGCGAATTGGCCCACGCCGCGAAACAGCGCGCCTGCGTGTGAGGTGTCAGATCGGCGAAGCGCGACGCCCGACCGATGGCGAGCAGCACGGCCACACGTCCACCGAGTGCATCGAGCCCGGTGGCCAACATCGCGCGACGGTGTGGCGGCAACGACGTAATGCGCGCGTCGCATCGCGTGACGAGGTCGTCTGTCGATTCCGTTGAGGACGGCGCGTCAACGAGAATGCAGCGCGCGAGCGCGGACAGCGTGGCGCGCTGTGCAGCGGAGAAGTGGCCGGGCGGGGCGGGCGGCATATCTCCAAGCGTAGTGCCTCGGAATGACACCTGCAACCAGTTTCGCAGACAATCGCCCGCGCGAACGACCCAGGATCAATTCGTTGAACGGCGATGTCATATGTGTTCTGCAGGCTAGCGCGCGTGCTCACCTCACTTCACGGTGGACCGCGAGCCACAAGGTGAGCGGTGTGAGCAGCGATACCGAGACGGCGCCGGTCAGCAACGTAGCCGTTGGCGAATCAAGGGCACGCACTCCCCAGAGAGGGAGAAGCCAATGGATCGCGTCAGGGCCGCGAATCGCTCGGAGCAGCCATGACACGCCGAGCAGTGAAGCAATGATCGCGCCACTGGAACCGACACGTTCACAGCGAACGGCGATCGCGCAAGCATGAAGCATCCAAGGAGTGCAGCAGACCGACCCTACAGCGAGTACCCGGACGATCTCGACGCCGTTTGACCAGGATACGACCTCCCGCGCACGAAAGAATTCAGCACAAAGCGCCAACAACTCCCCGACTGCGAACACGGTGGTCAACACCCACGAGCACCTGAGTATTGCGAGCAGTTTTCCAGCGATTAGCGGATAGCGTGTATTGGGGGCGAGTAGAACAATTCTTGCACCTCCGCTCGCGCCGTAGTCGCTTACAACAGTAGTTGCGGCAACGCCGGTGGACATGGGCAGCCCGACGAAAAGCCAGACGCCAGGTATAATTCGGCGCCATGCATTGACATCGACTCGCCACTCGCGAATGTACAGGCCCCGCTCGACAATGCGGCGTTGCAATGCGCCCGCATCAGCGTGCGAGATCTGCAGGAGTCCGTTCAATTCGGCCCAACCGATTTGAGACCCTCGACCGGAGAGACCTAGGTCGTCGGCTAATGCTGCCGGCCACGAACCTCCTGACAGTGAACAATAGGGGGCGATCCAACAGTGGGTCAGTAATGGGTCAGTCCTTCAGTCGGCGCGCATGGTCATCAACGTCGCAGCACTCTGCGAGCGCTCGCGAGGCCCGCTGCTGTTGTCTGTTGAGATCTGATGCGCGAGCATGTAGTCGCGCGGAGAGGGGACTACAGCTGTCGCATGGCCCTGAGTTCGGAAGCGGCCAGCTCAGGAATTAGCGATGCGGCGTCATCTCGCAGTGTTTGCGGCAGCGGGGCTTACACGCACAAAGGTGAACTCGACGCTCTCGTTCGCGCGTCGGCGGAACCGGCATCGCTAGGACCGCTCAACACGCGCGTCGGTACCGAGACTGCGCCCAATCCGGCGAGCCGATTGGCAGCAATCGCCCCACTGCAGCGCACCGTATCATCAGTCATGGTCGGTTCATAAGTCATCCCGAAAATGGTCAAGCGGTATGCCTCGCCGCACCACAGACTGCGTCATCGGTACAGTATCGTTTGATTTTCGCGTCCGGAGACAATGTCTCTCGGCGCGCTCAGTGACCGCGCCATCGCGAGGGCCGCGATCCAAGATTCAAGAAAGTGGCGCAATATCTCGGCCGATCAAGCACGCACGCGCGGACACTGGGAATATTGATCCACGACACCGAGAGGCGCATCACGTAGTGCGACCATTGTTGAACGGCTAACTAGCGCAGCGCTCGCAATCGTAGCGGTGGGTCGATCACTGACGGTCGCGAGTCGCGATGCACTTATCAGATATTGGTTTGCTATTCGGATTTACGCCGCGACCCAACCACGTTCGGACTGATGAAGCGTGTCGGCATATTCGTCTGAGTACAACGCACGCGCATGCCCCGAACACAGGGGCGGCCGCCGCACTGTTCGGGTCGAATCGTGATACGCTGTAGAGTAGCGAATAAAGAGTTGGCAGTCGCGAGACCGGGGGAGTAAAAGAAGACGAGACGTGCGCCTCGCGGTCGCACATCTCGTCTCGGTCTCCAGACTCGTCGGTTTCTCCCGACTCGCTACTCCACACTCTCTACTCGAAGAGTATTTTCGTTTCGTCGTTGAGCAACACCCACAGCGAATACCCGCCGAACAGCGTACCCCACGGCCAGCGGAAGAGGCGAAAGGCGGAGACCGCGATCATCAGGTAGCGCGCCCACTGCTTGTAGTTGAGCAGACCGAAGCTGGCGATCAGGCCGAAGAGCCCGAGCGCGCCGATGCAGATTGCGATCAGCACACTGGCCACCGAGCCGACGATCGCGCCGATGAAGCTGCCCGAGAAGAGCGAGCCGAACACGCCGCCGAGCAGCACGGACAGGCCGCCCAGCAACCACAGTGCGCTGAAGAACAGGTTGACGATGGCGACCACTTTGACGTGCGTGCGCATGGCGTGATTTCTCCGAGTGAGTGATGACTGCGGAGGACCCTACGGCGGCATCGGTGCGGAGGATTCGCACACGCCGATTTCGATTTACGGCGCACGCCGTGGCACGCGCCAGCGCCGCGTTATCTGCTTCACCTGGCCGCCCAGACTGACCATCGCCACCCCGCTCACGATGACCAACATGGCCAGAAACGCCTGCGGTGGCGGTCGCTCGCCGGCGAAGGCGACGCCCAGCAGCACGGCGACCACGGGGTTCACATAGGCGTAGGTCCCTACCGCGGTCGGGCTCGCCACCTGCAGCAGCCACATGTACGTGCTGAATCCCACCAGCGAGCCAAACACGATCAGATACAGTAAGGCCAGCACCGACGCGGTCGAGATGGCGTCCCGGTGGATCGCGCTCAGCTCGCCCGAGGCAGCCGACAGCACCGTAAACAAGACGCCGGCGGTGAGCATCTGCATGGCGATCGCGAGCCCGGCGGGTTTGGCCAGCTTCGCGGTTCGGGAGTAGAGCGAACCGATCGTCCATGACAGCGACCCCATTGCAAGCACCATCGCACCGATCGGCTCGACCGCCGCGCTGGACAGTTTTCCGTCCGCCGGTAGCACCAGTAATGCGACACCTATAAGCCCTAACGCGACACCAGCCCACTTAGCGAGCCCCGGGCGCCGACCTTGTGCGACTTCACAGAGCACGAGCCAGAGGGGCACCATCGCCACGATCAACGACGTCATCCCTGAACTCACGCGCTGCTCGGCCCACGCCACCGCGCCGTTGCCGATGAAGAGCAGCAGCGCGCCGATGATGGCCGAATTGCGCCACTCGATCGCCGTCGGCCTAGCCGCACCCCGCCAGCGCATGAACGCGTAGAGCGCACTGCCGGCGATGAGGAAGCGCGCTGCGCCCAGGACGAACGGCGGAATCGTCGCGACGCCGAAGCGGATCGCGAGATAGGTCGAGCCCCAGATGATGTAAATGCAGAGAAAGCCGAGCACGAGCTGCGTGCGGGTGGCCGTCTTTGCCGGCGTGTCAGGCATGCGTCTGCAATTCGTTGGAGTGCGACGCGGGGGCCGTGTCGTCGCGCCGCTTGATCGCGCGCAACGCCGCGTCACCGGCAGCGAGTCCGCCGATGAAGATGTAAAGATAGAAGGTGTAGACGCGCCACCAGACGAGCGACGCGGCAAAGATGCCGGCCGGAATCGACGGTTTGAGCATCGCCGCGAAGGCACCCTCGATGAACCCGCCACCGCCTGGCGCCGGCACGACCACGCCGCCGTAGAAGAGCGCGAGCGGCCAGAGCACGAGTGGCGCGAGCGAATCCATCGTCAACGCGAAGGTGCGATCACCGAGGAACACCAGCAGCGGCAACGCGGCGACCTTGCACACCACGTGCACGATTGATCCGACCAGTGCCGCGAGCATATAGCCACGCTTCGCATGGCGCAGCGACTGCACCGATTGTCGCAGCTGTCTCAACGTGCGCTGGATGGTGCGCCAGTGTCCGGCGTTGAGGCCCATCGTGCGTGCCCATGCCGGCGGTGGTCCGTTCGCGTTGCGGCGCGCGAGCATCAATCCGATCACGCCGGCGCCAAGGACGGCGGTGCTGTAGCCGCCGACGAGTGCGATCAGTCCGCGCACACTCGCACCGCGTCCAGAAAAAAGCAGCGCCAGTACGAAACAGACGAGCACCAGCGAACACATCTCGAGAAAGAGCTCGAGGAAGAGCACGATCACGCGTCCGGCGACGGGCATGCCGCTTTCGCCGAGTACGAGAAATCGCGCCGGTTCTGCGCCGGAGCGTGCGGGTGTGATGGCGGCGGCGAAGTCACCGCCGAGACAGACGCGGACCGCGGTGCCGAAGGTGATCGGCATGCCGACCGCGATCGCCGACGCTTGGATTTTGAGCGCTCGCGTCGCCGTCTCGATCAAGAGCGCCGTCAGCGCGGCCGCATGCGCGGTCCACGCCAGCCACGGCATTCCGCCGACCGGCCAGTTGTGCGCCACAACCCATGCCGACGCGCCGAACATCGCCGCGAACGATACGATCGTGATGAGCCATGGCCAATGCCCAGTACTTCGCCAACCGGTGACAGACATCGCACTAAGTTAGTCAGGATGACTGGCTCACTGGCACCGCAAGACATTCCGTTTCGATTGGCCGCGATCGACATCGACGACACGTTGCTTGGCGCCGATGCGCGCATCAGTGATGCCAACGCGCACGCCGTCGCACGGCTGCAGGCGCGTGGCGTGCAGATCGTGCTCGCGTCGGGTCGCAGTCACGCGAACATGTTGCCGTTTCATCGCGAACTGGGATTGCCACGCGGGCCGATTCTGTCGGCGCAGGGCGCGGTGGTGCGCGATTCGTTCGATGGCGCGGTGTGGAGCTCGCGCTTTCACAGCCCGGCGATGGTCACGACGCTCACGCAACGCGGACGCGCGCTGGGATTTGCGGTGCAGCACTACGCGCTCGACGAGGTGCTGGTCGATTCGTCGTCCCCGTGGATCGACTATGATCAGTCGCGCAATGTGCAAGCGCATCGCGTCGTGCCCGATTTGCTGGCGGGCGCGATCGACGACATCGTCAAGGTGATGTGGCTGGGCGATCCGGACGCGGTCGGCGCGGCGCTGGCGGAGGCGCGACGCGAGTACGGCACGAGTGCGACGGTCATTCCGACGGACCCGCCGTATCTCGAGTTTGCGGCGCCGGACACGAACAAGTCGATGGGGCTGATCGCGATTACCGAGCGACTGCGGATCCGCGCCGACCAGGTGCTGGCCTTTGGCGACGGCACGAACGATGTGGAAATGCTGTCGTGGGCGGGCCTTGGCATCGCGATGAGCCACGCGCGGGAGGTGGCGAAACGCGCCGCGCGGATGGTGGCGCCAGCGGGTGAACACAATTCGTCGCTGGCGCGCGCGATTGCGCTGGCGTTGTTGTAACGGTGGACGTGATGTGACGGCGTCGGCGCGTCGCGGCCACGCGCCTCACGTGAGGCCGAATTCTTCGGTGAATTTCTCTGAGCGTTACGTAGCGATAACAGATTTTATCAATACTCGTATCACCGAGGATGTTGGCGCAAGAGAACAGATTCTACCATGCACCGAAAGTCGGCTCGGATGATGTTCCGATGACGTGGCGACGCTATATTGCCCATTTCTTGGGGGAAACCCTTTCTGAATCCTGTGAACGAAGAACAGCCATGAAGCGTCTCGTTCGAAGCTGCGCCTACCTGCTTGCGCTGGTCGTCCCTGCCCTACTCAGCTCTGCGTGTTCCGATGCGCCCACTTCAACACCTGCACCGTCGACGGTTTCTCAGCTCAAGCCAAGAGCGTTCGCGGTCTGCGCGTATGGGCAGTGGCTAGCTGATGGAAGCTGTACCGGGACTGTCGAATACTGCACCGACAACACACCGCAGTCAGGTGCTTTCTGCAACCAAGCTGTGTGTTTCATGGATTGCAACGGTGGCGGGGGTTATGGCGGCTATACACCGACCGCACACTACGACACAATTCAGACCTTTGATTACGGAGATCAGACTCCCGATCCAGAGTTCTCCGCACCAGAGAGGATTAACGCTTACGGCTTCATCCTAAAAAACCAATATGTCAAGAACACTGAATTTCAGCTCAATTACAAGCACGATACTCACCTCCACTACTTCTTCATCACCAGCGGGCTCTTCAATCGCAACAATTGGGGAGTGCGTGACAATGGCGCGAGCGGCTGGCGCGGAAACTACAGTCTCACGATCCAAAATTTCATTACTAATGTTCGCGCTGGCACTCCCGGCGAGCAGCTCCTCTGGGCCACACGAATTGCAGTCGCATCCACTCTCAAGCCGCTCATGGGAAATAACGACGAGGTCATCGGAGGTTTCTCCCAGATCGGAGACATCCAGGGATCTTTCATTGGCATCCACTATCGCTGATCGTTACTACTTTACCATCGACGAACTCGCGAACGCGTTTGCTCCGATTGTAGGCAAGACGCGGGCAGCGCAGATCGCAAAGGCGTGGGCAGAGTTCTTCTCCAGCTGCATGCTCGGAAGACGTGTAGTTGCGCTGCCAGAATCTTTCGGAGTAAAGCCGCTCGATGCAACGCGCAACAAGTGTGGGGAGAGCCAGAAGTACACTAGCGAACTAGAGACGCTGCATGGTCGTCGATTGATCAACTTCTCTCCCGGAACACTTGTATTGGTTGCGGGTGCCAATCCGGCGGCCCGGAAGAGGTTCGATCACTACAAAGTTCCCTACGCTTCAGGAACCATTGATGATCCCGGAGAATTGCAGCGTTACATCGATTTTCTGAAGAAACCGTAAGCAGGGGCCATCGCCGCGAACAAACAAGGAAGACACTCCATCGTCGCTCGATGGAGTGTCTTCCTTGTAGTCACCCTTGGAAAGGCGTCACGAGCGGTCCAGGTACACGTCTCCTTAGCGTACACGAAACGTCGTTTCGCGTACGCTAGTTGACTTTGCGACCAGATCGGTCACCGCGACATGAAGCTGATACTCACCTCCGGTTTCACCTAAGCCGTCCAACGACAGATACTCAACTTGAGTCTTCTGGCTTCTCGATGTTCGGTCGAACGACAATGTGACTTGGTCAGTCTTCGGCTCACTCCGCTTAATTACCGTACCGACACGATCGAGCAGTTGCAAGGCGAACGCTGCTGCACCACTACGCTTCGCACGCGATACCGTAATGGATACTCGATATCTATTCGCCTCTTGCTGTGTTGAGAGATCGTAGATTTCCCAGACAAGCCCGATCTTGGAACCAGCTCGGTAGACGCCATTGGAAGGCTGGAGGCCGAGTGTTCTCCAGCTGCTTGCATCCCTGGGCGTGTCGGGAGAAGCGCCAACGGTCAATAGGATGTCACTCAGCGCAAACCCCTTCGCTGTGTCCGGCGCGGTACTCATTGTCGCTCTCACAGCGCGACCTATATCTCGCTGCATCGCTTCAACGCGAACCATATTGAGCCCGCGACCAATCATCCGTACCTAAGACTTGGTTGCAGTTCTCGTGACCGAATCTGAATTGAGAGCGCCCGGTGAGGACTCTGCGCCAATGACACGCGCGTAACCGTCGTAGACTCGAAAGTCGATGGTCACCAACGGATTGGCGATCGCGGCTCCTCGCAATAGCGTGTCGAGCGGGATATTGGCGGCCACAACGATCTCCGCTGAATCAGCAGCAGCGCGGAACCTCGTGATACGAACATCCATCGTGTCAATCCGAGTAACCAGTCCGAGATTCGTCCACGAAACCGGACTCGCACCCTTTACATCGCTTACGAACTGACGATCCGCGATCGGGATGCGAGCTGTTCCAAACGCCGGAGCAAGGTCGAAGAAGAACGTCTGTCCGGCTCTGTAAGACCAGATGAGTGTGGTTCCACCGGTCTCATTGGTGCCCATTCGCATAGTTCCTCCGTTGTCGACGAACTGTTGCACGCTGGAGGCTCCCGCTACTGACATGACAATGTCGGGTGGCCCAAATGGAACGAATACATCTCCACGATCCGTATCCACGCCATGGAGATTTATAGTCTCGTCTGACCAACTGAACTCCGCATGAATGACCCGCGAGAGGAACTCAAGCTGATACTCGTTCTCGGGGGTCGTGACAAGCGGATCATTGAGAAGCCAGTACATCGCCTCGACCGCGCGTTTCTGACCATCTGTTAGGGCGCCAAACACGACCGAGTCACCGATGCCGGCGCGCGTATTGGCTGTTGGGCGTGGTCGAAGAATCCGAGTGAGCCGCAGTAGACGAGCTCTCTCGGCATCATCCATAAGTGCCAAGCCACTATCGTAGGCAGCTTGTGCGAGTGCACTGCGACCGAGACGATGCTGGGCCAGACCAATCGCTAGTCGTGCTTGTGGATCAAATGGGAAACGGTCAGCGCGGTCAGAGGCGAGTTGAAGTAGCTCTGCCCAACGCTGATGTTCCGCGAGCGCCATGAAGAGATGGCGACTGAAGCGGGTGGCGGTAGGGCCGGCCGCCACTGCGGTCTTAAAGTGCTCGAAGGCGTTGGCGTACTCCGCCCCGCCTGTTGGTGGCTCCACAAGCTTTGCAAACGTCGCGATATAGTCGGCGCCTCGATCGCGGCGCCAGTTCGCGGTTGTAGAGAGTTGAACATGTGCTCCATCGGTAGTCTGCGCGCGATTCGCGATTTGCTCGCAGCGACGCCAGATCGACATGCCGAGTTCGTCTGAGCTGGTCGCCAACAGGAGAGTGTCATTGGTCCTGAGAGCGGCCTTCGTCGCATTTTCCATTTGACGCAGTGCGGCTGCACGTGTGGACGCAACTTCAGATCGAAGACTGAACTGCCCGAGCGCTATCCAATACTGAGCACTATCAGGCGCATACTGTGTGGCAAGGCGGAAGGCTGAGTCGGCCGCTCTCAAGTAGCCAACCGTTTGAACATCGCGTCCGGTGATGCCTTTTGCTCCGCTCGCAGCCAACCGCCAGTTCAGCAACCCATAGCAGAACCACCGTTCCCCATTGGCCGGCGAGCTGCGCAGCGCAGAGTCAAGCAAAGCCCTCGCGTGTCCACCTGCGCCTAGCGCGATCAAGGAGTCAGACCGCAGGCATGCCTGTTCCGTAGTTGGTCGAGGCGGTTCGGGTACCTGTGCTCCGATCGCCGACGTTGCAGCACCGCCTGGTGCACAACATCGAAAAGCTGACCCACGCGGGGTATGCGGCGTAAACCAACAACGGGGAGAGGTACGCGTCGTGGCGAATCACGCGTTCGCGAGAGATTCCCGCGAAAAACGCGGTCCAACCATACCCACTTTTCTCGAGTCGATTTTAGGCGCGTCGCCGGACCATCACACGACGCGCGTTGATGCTTTTACTACAGCCTCAACGGTGCGTTTCTGCCGTCAGCGCATTACGGAATGCGCGCTACGCGCGATTCGACTACACGGTTGTGCGGGTGGGGGGCGGGCGATATCCCTCTGCTCCAGCGCTCGTCGCACTTCCAAACGGCGCCCTGTAGAGCTTGCGAGCCACCTCCTGCTCGGCATTGTGATTTCCGGAAGACACGTGCAGTTCGTTGTGAGACGCGGTGCCGATCGTGCAAATAGACGGCGAGGTCGGAGCATCCGCACATGCGGATAGGAGAGCTATTGGTGCCATACCCACAACGAGAACACTGAGAAATCGAAAGATCATTTTCTCCTGTTGATTGTCGAAGCAGCCGTGCGATGGCGACCAGTCGACTCCCCGATGCCGACTTCGAACGTCACTTAATTGGCGAATTTATTACATATTCGGCATTGTTTCTGGCGCAGTGGCCGAAAAGAAGAGAGTGGAGTTTCACCGATCGCGTCGCTCGCGCTGGCCAGAATTGCGCGATGTTTAGAGGTGCCGCAGGAATCAGCGGTGAGGGCCGCGCTGAC
>JANLPE010000007.1:0-5141 GCA_031366985.1 Gemmatimonadaceae bacterium | reverse complement strand
GGACCGCAGCGTGTGGCCAGCAACACGCTGCCAACTGCTGCGTGGACGTGCGCGCGCTGCATGTCGTGGTCGAAGCGCCATTTCACGAGCAGCGAGGCGCTCACCACGAACAACACCATGGTGGCGATGAAACTCCTTCGTCCTGCGATGCTCATGGTTCGTCGATCCGGTCGCTGCGCACCGAAACGCGCACATTCCTCCATCGATCGACGCGGTCGTTTACGTGCAATCTCACGCTCATCAGACGAGAACCTCGTTCACCGGCCGTCGCACGGGTGGCCGTTTCGTAGCGGTCCTTGCTTCGCCGAGCATCGGCAGCGACGAGCGCAATCGATCCCGCGCTGAGGCCGGCCGTGTACCAGACACATTGTCGACGCGTTGGCATGCGGTGTTTCACCTGAAAGGTACGAAGTCTGATCCTGTTGTCGGTGCCACGACCACGGCACCTGTACAAGCGCTATTTCGTGTACGTGGCGTCGCGTGCAGTAGCGGTGACATTGAACTCGAGATGATCGATGTCGAACTCGAGATACGAGTAGTTGCCGGCCGGCGCGTGCCACACGCCTTCTCCGTGTGCCGCCATGCGATGGCCCCCAAAGGCGCGATAGTCACGGAGTGGCGTTGACCAGCGCATCTCGACAAACGACTTCCCGTCGGCGCTCATCGCACCGCGACCGTCGGCGACGAAGTCGATCAGTTCGCCCGCAGCATTGAACGATAGATCGGCGCTCACAGTGTGGGCGAGGTTGGTGTAGGTGGCGCGGACCGTATTTGCGTCGATCTCACGCCACGTGATGTTCGGCGAAATCAGCGCGCCCGGCGCGAACACACACAAGTCGTTGAAGAGCGTGACCGTTTCCGCCTTGTCCATGATCGGCCCGCTCGCGTTCACCAGCTGGAACAGTGCCGCGAACTTGACGCGCATGGTTGCGGATGGTCCGACGAAACGATGAAACACCTTCACCGGAACACCGAACATCGTCGCGTCCATGTAGAACAATCGCGACGGCGCATCGTAGAAGTTGTACTGTACGCCCGTGAACGGCATCCACCGCGCCGTCGGGCCGCTTCGGATCCGTCCATGAAAGTGCGCGCCGAAATTCTGCGCACGCGGCTGGCCTACGGCACCGCTCAAGCGGATGTACCGCTGTACGACGAGCGGCAACGCCGCGATGTCCACATCGCGAAGGAGCGGCCGTGAAGCAGTGCGACGTACGCCGTCGTTCACGTCGTGCTGGAACTGTGCGCGCAGGCTCCACGGGCCGCCGGATGCGAACCCGATGATGACCCCGGCCAACGCAATCACATTGGCAATCGTCCCGAAGCGCGCGTCCGTCCACGACGACAGAATGGCGACTTGCGACACGACAATCGCCGCTGCGCCGATTATCCACCAGCGGGCGGGCCAGGTAAACAACGCGACGGTGGTGACGACAAACAACAGCGCGGCACACAGCCAGACGATTCCCATCGGCTTGCCAATCTGCTGCGTGAGTTGCGGCATGTCGGCGATGCCGAACGCCTTCGCCGTACCCGACAGATGAATGAGTCCGTGCAACAACAGCAGCAGCGCAAATACGAACTTCATTTTCGCAGACCCTTAAGACGCCGGTGAGATCGGCTGCAGTATCCCGTAGTGTCTGAATGCTACCGAGCAGCGACGCACATCCTTTGCTGAGTTCGTACGGTTCATGCATTTTCTCGAGCATCGAACTGTGCGTAGCGCTCTCGTGTGTGCGTGCGTGATCCGGCCCGGTGGTCGCCACGATGGCCGACTACCTGAGCTCGCATTAGCCTCTGGCGCCGCTACGTGCCTCTGTCGATACTGCGAAAAAGTGGGGCCGCCGCCATCAATCGACCCGCTGCCGCTTAATCGCGATCTCGTCGAGTGTACCGTGTCGGCCGCCCGCTTCGAGGTTCGGCGAATCGTTCGCGACATCGTCGGTTGGGACGCCCTTCCACCACCGGGCGTCGTATCACTCGCGTGCGGACGAACTGGCTGCGAGCGCGGAAGGTGCGATGATGGGCACACGATCGTCGACTGGGCGCGACGAGATAGCGACCGCTCCCGTTACGTTCGCGGATACAAAATCATCTGCGTCGCCCGATAGTGTGCGATCGTCTTCCCCGTTTCCACGTGCGTCACCGTCGCATCCCACACCTGCGTGGTGCGTCCACCGTGCACCAATCGCGCGACGCACGCCACCGTGCCATCACGCGCCGTGCCGACGTGATTGGACTTGAGTTCGATGGTGGTAAAGTTGTCGGCGCCATCGGGGAGATTGTCCAAACAGCCAAACCCCGCCGCCGTATCGGCCAGCGACACCACCGAGCCCGCGTGCAAATACCCGTTCGCCGCCATGAGCTCTGGCCGCAGCGTCATTTCCGCGTGCAGTTCACCGGGAGCGACGTGTGTGAAGCGAATACCGAGGTGTCCTGGCAGACAGCTGTCGGCGCGTTGTTGGGCTTCGGCGAGAGTGAACATGGGCGGTATTAGCGACGGGATTGGCGGTCATGAGGCGACTATGCTCGATCCAATGAACGTAGCGCGTGCCACAGCCACTCGTTTGCGATGAAATCCTGACGGCGTTTCGCACGCCGCCAAGCGCCAGAACGGAATCGAGTGCGTCGGGTTCTCTCATCGTGGCTTGGTGTTCGGCTGACCGGGTGATGACATCCTGATCGTCAGACGTCGATCGCTTCTCCGTCGTTGACGTCTTCACGTGACGTTCCACGAGCGCAGGCGACGGTGTGCTTCTCCACACCATGCAGCACAATGAGCGGCCGAGCAATGATTGGATGAAACCGCCGGTCGTCGTCGGCGTTACGATTCATCGTTTTCATCGCCCAGTCTGCGCAGGCGGCATCAGGGGTTCGCCCGGACTCGCCGCGCCGGTTGCCAAATCATCGCAATACTGCTAACTATGTCAAATCCCGCCGAAGCCCGGCTGCATAGGACTGTCCGATGGATGGGTTCCAGCCGGAAGGTCTTGCGAGCGATGCCCGAGGCGGTGCGTGAGGAGTTCGGCGCGACGCTGTATGTGGTTCAATGCGGTGAGACTCCGGACGAAGCCAGACCTTTCGGTGAAGGGCTCCCGCGCGAGGTGTACAAGCTGGTCGAGCATTTCGATGGCGAGACGTATCGTGCCGCCTCTACCACCGTTGTCGACGGCGTCGTATACGTCCTCGATGTGTTCCAAAAGAAGTCGAGGACGGGACGTGCGACACCGAAACCAGTGATCGCGCGAGTTCTTGCCAAGCTTCGGGCAGCACGCCTGCACTACCGGGACAATCCACCACAGGCAGACGCATGAATGCGCGCGTGAAGGCAGCCGATCCCGATCTCATTGCTGAAGAAGGAAGCGGCAACGTATTTGCCGACCTCGGGCTTTCGAATTCGGATGAACTGCTGGCGAAGGCGGAGCTGGCACGAGCCATTCGCCACATCGTGCGTTCGCGTGGCTGGACGCAGGTTCGGGCCGCACGGGCACTCGAGGTTCCCGCGTCCGACATGTCCGACTTGATGCGCGGAAAGCTCACGCGCTTCGGTCGTGAGCGACTTGAAGACTTTCTCGTGCGACTCGGCATCGACGTGCATATTCGGCTGACGCCGAAGGCGAAGGGCCGGGCGAAGGCGCGGATTCGCGTGGCGGTGGACGACGCGTTGTAGCGTTCGAATTGCGGCGAGAGTGCGACACCGCCGGACAGCGGTTAAGCCGCCGCAGCCTGCGGCGTCATCCCCGCGTCCCGCACCACCGCCGCCGCCGCGTCTCCCGTGAGCGTCTCGTGCTCGAGCAACCCGTCGGCCAGCGCCTCGAGCGCCTGACGACGTTCGCGGAACAGCTGCAAGACGCTTTCATACGCTGAGGCCAAGATCGCGCGCACGTCAGTGTCCATGTTCGCGTGCATTGCGACGCTCACTGGCCCGGAGTCGGGATCAAAAGTGATCAGCCCCGTCGATTGCCCCATCCCGAGTTTGTAGACCATCTGCTTCGCGATGCGCGTGGCCTGCTGCAAGTCGCTGAAGGCCCCGCTCGTTACCGCGGCCCTTCCGTACACCAGCTCTTCAGCGGCGCGCCCGCCGAGGACCTTGCGGATCTGCCCTTCGAGGTAGTGCCGCGCGTGCAGATGCATCTCGGCGTCGGGCTGGAAGAAGGCGACTCCCATCGCGGCGCCGCGCGGCTGGATCGTCACCTTGTGCAGCGGATCGGTGGGACAAAACACGAGGCCGGCCAGCGCGTGCGTATTCCGGTCAAAGCGGCCACCTAATCCGATTCAATTCGGCCAGGCATTCTGGTTCACTTCGGCCACCGTGTCTGGCCCATTTCGGCCAGGGGAGAGGGCTGGTGGTGTCGTAACGCGGCGGGCGTGGGATCAGTGAGTGTGACTACGGGGTTGGCGTGTCGGTCGCGGCGCTCGCGCCGAGTTTACGTAAGGAGCCTCCGGTCAGCGTGATGCGAGGCGCGTGATGGACCACGCGATCCATGATCGCGTCGCCGAAGGTGGCATCGCCGACGCCTTCGTGCCAGTGCTCGACGGGGACTTGGCTCGTGAGCAGCGTGGCGCGTCGACCGGTGCGATCCTCGATCATCTCCAAGAGATCGCGGCGTTCGCGATCGCCGATGGGGGCGAGTCCCCAGTCGTCGAGTTATGTGGAGCTCCACATTGCGACGCACTTCCCATAAGTCGAGGATCAAGAGATCCGCTTTGCCGAGTTGCGCGAGCACTTTGCGGTACGTGCCATCGCTGCGCGCGATCGCGAGGTCCGGTAGTAGCCGTGGCAAGCGCAGATACCGCACGAGATAGCCGTGACGACACGCACTATGCCCGAGCGCACACGCTAACCACGACTTGCCGGTACCGGTGGGGCCGGTGATCAAAAGTACGCCGTACTGCTGGATCCAGTCGCCCGTCGCGAGCCGCAAGAGCTGCGATTTATCGAGGCCGCGCTTCACGCGAAAATTCACGTCTTCGATCGACGCGCTATGCCGCAGCCGCGCGAGTTGGAGCAGGCGCGTGAGCCGTCGATTCTCGCGCGCGACGTGTTCACGTTCCAAGAGCAGCGCGAGGCGATCTTCAAAGTCGAGCGAGACGACGTCGGGCTGTCGGCGTTGTTCATCGAGCGCCTCCGCCATCGCGGG
>JANLPE010000004.1:0-2218 GCA_031366985.1 Gemmatimonadaceae bacterium | reverse complement strand
TCGTTGCCGCGCAGGCTGACCTTGCCGTCGCCATCGACGTTTACGGACGGCACGTTGTCGAGTACCTCGCTGGCGTTGCCAGCGCCCGGTGCGACGTCCTTGGCGCGATAAGAGTTGCGGTCGGGCTCGATGACGACGGCGTTCTGCGCTTCGGTAACGGCGACGCCGGCCAACTGTGCGGCGACGCGACGCAGACCGATCGTGCCGATGTTCACGACGGGCGCGGCGGCCGTGATGGTGACGTCCTGGAGGCGCGGTGCGAAACCGATGTACGTCGCGCGAATGCTGTAGACGCCGGGCCGCAGGCCCTGGATGCGGAACGAGCCGTCAGCGGTGGCGATCGCGCCGGCGACGAGCGTATTGGCGGGCTTCGAGCGCAGCGCGATGGAGGCGCGCTCGATGCCGGTCTTGCTGGCGGAGTCGATGATGGTACCCTTTACTTCTCCGGGTCCACTGGGCGGTGGACCTGCCGGGCGAGCGGCGGGAGCTTGGGCAGGTAACGTGTTTACGCTGGCGGCCAGGATGAAGCCGAGAGCACCGAGGAAGATGCGTCGCACGGTAGTTCTCCGAGGTGGGGGCATACAATCGGCGCGCCGTGGGAGCGCACCGACGGAGTTCCGTACGCTGGCCGTTACTTCGTGTTTCAGTGTGTCAGAGTGACGCGTCGATTGTGGTTTGTAGTTGGTCGGTCGCCCGCATTCGTTACGACGACGGACTTCGCGTTATCGCTCGGGCCGTGCGGCCCGAGCGCGCTCAGACACCGTCTCCACGAACGTGGGCGCCCTCCCCACCAGGTCCATGGTTATTTGCGCCCTCATTCCGTTTCACCTTACAGGCAACGATGCGAGACATTCGAGTAGCCACCGTGCAGTTCCAGCATGCGTCCGGCGACAAGGCGTACAACCTCGACCGCGTCGCACACTTCGTCGTGGAGGGCGCACGGTCCAAGGTGGAGATCATCGCGTTCCCGGAGATGTGCCTTACGGGCTACTGGCATGTCCGCAACCTCGACCGGCCCGCATTCGAGGCGCTCGCCGAACCAGTGCCGGAGGGTTCGTCGACACAGGCTGTGCTTCGTCTCGCGCGCGAGTACGGCATGACAATCGGCGTTGGTCTGCTCGAGCTCGCGTCCGACGGACGCGTCTACAACGCGTACGTGGTCGCGATGCCGGACGGCACCTGGCGCGTGCACCGCAAGCTGCACGTGTTCGAACACCCGAACATTTCGGCCGGCGATCAGTTCACCGTCTTCGACACACCGCATGGCTGTTGCGTGGGCGTGTTGATCTGCTACGACAACAACATCGTGGAGAATGCGCGCGCCACCGCGCTGCTCGGCGCAGAAATCCTCATGGCGCCGCACCAGACCGGTGGGTGCAATTCGGTGAGTCCGCATGGAATGAAGCCGATCGATCGCACGATCTGGGACAACCGTGCTGCAGATCCCGCGGCATGCGAGGCCGAGTTGTGCGGACCAAAGGGACGCGGCTGGCTGATGCGGTGGCTCCCGAGCCGCGCGCACGACAACGGCATGTTCCTGCTCTTCAGCAATGGCGTCGGCGTGGATGACGATGAGATCCGTACCGGCAACGCGATGGTGCTCGATCCATACGGTGAAGTAGTCGCGGAAACGCGCTCACCTGATGACGCCATGGTAATCGCGGACCTCGATGCCTCCCTGCTGGCGTCGTCTTCGGGACGGCGGTGGATGAAGGCGCGGCGCCCCGAGCTCTACGAAGGGCTCACGGTGCCGACGGGCCAGGAGGAGAAGACCTGGCGCGTGCGATTCGGCGTGTGAGCGCACAGCGCGTTCGCAACTTTGCGCGGCCACGCGCCACAGCGCACCTTTGGCTTCAACTCCTTCTCCCTCCGCATACATGATCTCCCGTCGCACGGCGTTCGGCGCCGCTTCCTGTCTTGCCCTTGCCATTCAGTCCGCGCCCGCGTTTGCGCAGGCCGTGCAGGCGAACGATGCCGAATACACGGCGAAAATCCGCGAGCTCACGCCCACCGACCCCAAGTGGAAGTTCACGACGGAGCTCGTCGACCACCTGCCGGCCTCGTCGACCGTTCCGTCGCCGCTGAAGGTGCTCGGCTACGTGCCGGGGACGATCGGGCGGTTGTCGCGCACGGAGGACCTCAACAAGTACTTCCGCGCCGTGGCGGCCGCGTCGCCACGCGTGAAGATCTTCTCGCTCGGCATGAGCGAGGAAGGGCG
>JANLPE010000111.1:0-106333 GCA_031366985.1 Gemmatimonadaceae bacterium | reverse complement strand
AACTACTCAGTGGTCCAGCTGACCCGTTCCACCGTGACGACCGGGATTCGAGACCGCGCACGCGGAGGCTTCAGGACTCGCCGAGCCCGTGTCGTCCGGAGTAACCTCAACGCGGCGCACGAAGAGCTGAGCTTCGGGCGCCGCGTGTACCTGACTGAGATCGTGTAATCGCTACGGCAGAATCAGCCGCCAAATCCTCCCGGCGAGAACTTGGCCCACCAAATGTGCGTGCCGTCCTCCGTGCCCTGGTCCATCAGGACGGCGAACTGCCCCCAGATGCACGTGCCTCCACCCGTTGAGGTTACTCCCCCAGACGACAGGCAACCGAGGTCCCACTTCGCTTTGAAGTGCTCGCTGAACGGCGTGCCGTCGGCGTAAGCACCGTGGAACTCGTTGTCGATCCACGCATCGTACGATGCGCTGGTCCACCCCTCAGTGTTGCCAAGATCCCATCCCGAGTTCCACTTCATGACCAGCTTGGTATCACCGGTCGTGCCGCCGCAGTCGGCAGCTGCTCCGCGCGCGCTGCAGTATCCCGCCATGGTTCCATTGAACATGCCAGCGCATCGGTTGTACCCGAATTCGTCGTAGCCTTTCGCCACGACCGTCGGAACAAAATGGACGGGCACCGTGCAGCTGTTGTTGCCGCTTGCGGAGAACGTCGGGACCGCAGAATTGCGGGCTGCGGGCGCTGTGGTGCTCTGTTCGCAGGCAGCCAGCAGAAACGGAAGCACAATGAGCAGTCGCTTCATTCGATGAGCCTCGGGCGCTCGGTAACGAAAGGGATAGCGTCAATCGACGCCACTTGAAATCCCCTCGCACCATGTGTCACAGAGTGGCGCCCGGTCGCTCACGATGGCAATAAGGGATTCCCTCACCCTGATCGAGACGGCGGATGCGCGGTGCCGGGTTCCGTGGTCGCTGCCCATAGGGAATCCCCCTAGGAAATCGCACGATAAAACAGAACCCCGCCCGACCGAAGTCGTGGCGGGGTTTGCAGTTGCCCCTCCAGGTTTCGAACCTGGAACCTTCTGATCCAGAGTCAGACGCTCTGCCAGTTGAGCTAAGGGGCATCGGCTGCCTTCCGGCTAGTAACGGCAGCGAAAGGCAAAATATAGACGGCCACCCTGCTGACGGTAGTGGCCCCAACAATGACGGCTCGTGCTACCGATCCGTCATTGCGCTGGCTGTCCCGCCGTCACGAGTCGGCGAGAATGGTGATGAACAGTGACTCGAGGTCGATCATCAAGGTCGACACCGCGCCAGGCAACTGCCAAGAGATGCTCGCGACGCAGACCTCCGGTCGTTCTGCTGTCGGCGCCCACCGCTCGATCACCTGCCCGTCGAGATCGACGATCCAAAGCTCGAACCCAGACCGCTGGATGCGCGGACGCTTGACGATCCGATCATAGCGGGCCGTGGAATGGGACAACACTTCGACCGCGAGCAACGGCAACCGACGCTCCCTCGCGCTCGCCCGCATGGCGTCCACCGACATGACCGGGAACGCCAACACATCAGGCTGCACGATGGTGCCGTCATCGAGTACGACATCGATGGGCGCCGAGAACACTTCGCCCACGCCTTCCTGACGCGCATAAGCCTGCAGCTGCTCGGTGATGGTGCGGACGGCGCGCTGGTGCAGGAGACTGGGCGCCGGCGTCACGAACAGCTCGCCGTCGATCGCCTCGTAGCGCACGCCAGGCGTGTCCGGGAGCGCCCAGACGTCTTCAACAGTCCAGTACCGATTTTTCGCGACAGGCATACCCATAGTCTGCTCGGCCCTCGGCGGGTTTCGCAACTCGGCGTACGGATCAACATGCCCCACCATGCAACGAGGGTGACAGAAGTCCCTCACCCTCGCATCGCCGTCCCCATCAGTGGAACGCCGTGGCGCGAACGCGCCGGCCTACTTCTTCACCGCCTGCTTCGCCCAGCTGTCACGCAGCCCGACAATCCGATTAAACACGAGCTTCGCGTCCGTCGAATCTTCCGGATCACGCCAGAAGTAGCCCGTCCGCTCGAACTGATAGCGCGTGTCGGCAGGATCATGCAGCACACTCGGCTCGATCTTGGCCCCGGTCACGCGCACCAGCGACTCTGGATTCAGCGCCGTCACAAAATCCTGATCGTCCGGCACATCGTCGGGGTCGGGCTGCGCAAACAACCGATCGTACACGCGCACTTCGCAATCGCGCGCATGCGCGGCCGACACCCAGTGAATCGTGCCCTGCACCTTCCGACCATCCGGCGAATCGCCACCGCGCGTGGCGGGATCATACGTGCAATGCAGCTCGACAACCTCGCCCGCGTCGTTCTTGATCACGTCCTGACAGGTGATGAAATACGCGTAGCGCAACCGCACTTCACGCCCCGGCGCCAGCCGATAAAACTTCTTCGGCGGATCTTCCATGAAGTCGTCACGATCAATGTAGAGCTCGCGCGAGAACGGCAGTTTGCGCGATCCCGTCAAGGGCACATCGTGCGGATAGTACGGCGCGTCAAGCTCGTCGACGTCACCTTCGGGATAATTCGTGAGCACGACCTTGATGGGGTTCATCACGCACAACACACGCGGCACGATCATGTTGAGATCGTCGCGAATACTGTGCTCGAACATACCGATCTCGACGCGCTGCGTGTTGCGCGTCACGCCGACCGCATCCGCGAACGCCCGAATGGCGTCGGGCCGCACGCCGCGACGACGCAGCCCAGCCATCGTCGGCATACGCGGATCATCCCATCCGCTCACGTGACCGTCGTTCACCAGCCGCAGCAGCTTGCGCTTGCTGAGCACGGTGTAGTCCAGCTCGAGCCGCGCGAATTCAGTTTGCGTCGGTGGATGCGTAAACCCGGCCTGATGGACGAGCCAGTCGTAGATCTCACGACTGTCTTTGAACTCGAGCGTGCACAGCGACCGCGTGATGCCCTCGATGGCATCGCTCAGTCCGTGCGCGAAATCGTACAACGGGTAGATGCACCAGTCATTGCCGCGCCGATAATGATGCGCATGCCGGATGCGCAGCAGCAGCGGATCGCGCATGATCATGTTGGGATGCGCGAGATCGATTTTCGCGCGCAGCACATGGGCGCCGTCGGGGAACTCGCCCGCGCGCATGCGACGCAGCAGATCGAGATTCGCCCCCGGTGGGCGATCGCGGAACGGACTCGGCGTTCCCGCCATGGTGACCGTGCCGCGTCCTTCGCGAATCTGCTGTTCGGTCTGCGAATCAACATACGCCTTGCCTTTGAACACCAGCGATTCAGCGATCTCATAGAGCTTCTCGAAGTAGTCCGACGCGTAGTATTCGGCGTCCCACTCGAAACCCAGCCAACGGATGTCACGCTTGATCGCCTCGACGTACTTCACATCTTCCGTCGCCGGATTCGTGTCATCGAACCGCAGATTACACGTGCCACCGAACTCCTTCGCGATACCGAAGTTCAGACAGATCGACTTCGCATGTCCCATGTGCAGGAACCCATTTGGCTCCGGCGGGAATCGCGTGGCGGGTGCGCGACCAAAGTGACTGGTCGCCACGTCCTCGGCGACGAGTTCGCGAATGAAATCGCGGCGCGGTACATGGGCCGCGTTAGGATCGGAATGGATGGTATCAGGCACGTCGGGGTACTTGAAAAGGTGATTTTAAAACTAACGGCTCGGCATTCTTCTTCCATGCGCACCGCGGCAATCCGCACCGCGGCGTTCGTCGCGACGCTGACGGTTGGCCCGCTCGGCTGCCGGGCAGCGGCCTTGGCATACGGTCCCGATGCGACGTCGGCGCGCGCGAATGCGGACGGGGTGATGTCGGCCCTCGAACAACGGTTCACGCGCGTCGTTCGCGTCCCCAAGTTCGCCAACGCACGGATGCGGCTGGCGCGCTACGCGATGGCGCCCTCCAAGCTGGTCGGCGACACGTCCATCTGGACCGCGTCAAGGAGCACCGGCGCACGGAGCGAGCGGGAGCTGGAGGTCTTCGGGAGCCTCGTGGACGGCCGCTACACTTTTGTCACGCGACGCCAGTCGGCGCCCTTGCCGCACGTCGGCGACGCGCGGCATTTTATCGGCCTGCAAGCGCTCGATAGCGACGATGGATGGAGATGGACGACCACCGTCGATCACGTCGTGGGGCCGATGCCGCCGGCACGCGCGGCCGACGTGATGCGGGCGTTGTTCACGTCCGCGGAGCGGACGCCATCCTCTATTCGAGTCGACTATCGAGCGGCGTTTCCGCGAGCCAGCGAGGCGTTCGGTCGCATGTTGGCGATGGACTCCATCAGCACGGTGATGCAGGTGGATGGGTCTACGCTCGTGACGCTTCAAATCGCGACATCAGACTTTCAACTCCGCGAGCGCTCGCCGGCTCTCGCCAAATTCATCCGTCGATATGTCGAGTCATCGGGCTACCACATTCGGCTGACCGACAAGTCGGGCGGTGAGTGGTTCGACGCGAGTGCGAAGCGCGGATCACGGCTGGTTATTCGATTTCGCTCGCACGACGGGGAGTTGCAGCCGCTGTCGGGTGTGGCGAGACACATGCCAGATACCCTAGTCCTGAACATGGATGCTCAGGCGAAACTGTCGTTCTTCACCGTCGGTGTGTCAAACCTCATTGGCGAATTCGTTCATGTGCATACGGCATCGGAACGCGGCTGGGCGATGCGCTTCACGAAAGAACCCAGGTGGCAATTGCCACCGCTGGCCGAGCAGCTGCTGCACTCGCCTCTGCAGCGGCCGTTTGTGGGAGACGGGGTGCAGTTCAGGATTGGCTACACACGCGGGACGGACGGCCAGACCTTCCTCAGCCGAAGCGTGGTATTCGCCGTGCAGGAGAGCGCGATCATGCGCTTTCTCGGAACACTCGGCTTCACCGCGATGAGTGACTACGCGGGGCAGGTCGAGGAGGAGGAGAACCGGTTCCTAGCCGAGGGGTTCGCGGCGCTGCGGGCGGACATCGCCTCGCTGACTCGCTGATGGAAATGGAAAACCCCCACCAGGCTGTGCCTGCGGGGGTCTTCAAAGAGGTGCCACGCTCACTGTCATTGGAACTCTCCGTCCTACCGAACAGTGGCGGGCCAACGTCTTCTACATTCTAAAACGACTAAGGTTCCCGGTGGGTCACAAACTCGTGAACTCCGTCACATCCCGGTACCTGATCAATCCTACTGTATGGAGCTGAGGGGGCTCGAACCCCTGACCTCTGCAATGCGAATGCAGCGCTCTCCCAGCTGAGCTACAGCCCCGTTGTGCTCGGTCGGCGACCAGCCGAAGCCGACGAAAAAACCCCGCAGCCGGTGGCGCGGGGCGCTTCGGAACACTCGCGGAAGGTAGCCACAGGAGCCCATCTGTCAAGGTGAAGTTAGGCAAAACGGACCATCTGACCGAATAGGGATTTATATCCAAGGAACCTGTTCTGGTGCCGCCTCGTTCGTCTCCAGCCATGTCTACCTCCGACGCGTCCGGTTCTTTCGACATTCCCACGCATGAACGCGGCCCCGCGCCTGCGCCGACGCATGCGCTCGAGAGCGACTACGTCCGTGACCAGCTGGTGGCGCGCACCCTCGACTGCAACGGCAAGCGGTATCAGCCGGAGGGGGAGTACGTGCTGTATTGGATGCAGTCGACTCATCGGCTGGATGAGAACTGGGGGCTGCGCGCGGCGATCCGAACCGCCGATCGTGTGAACCTGCCGCTGGTGATTCATCAGGGGCTCGACCCGACGTATCCGTACGCCGCCGACCGGCATCACTCATTCATTCTGCAGGGGGCGCGCGATACCGCGCGCAATGCCGAGCGCTTGGGCCTGTACTACCAGTTCGTGTTGCGCCGTCGACGCGATGATGATCGCCGAGTGGTGGATCGGCTGGCGGCGCGCGCCTACACGGTTATCACGGATCGTTTTCCGACCGCGGGCGTGCACGAGCGCACGATGCGATTCGCCGAGCGCGTGTCCTGTCGCGTGTTGGCGATCGACAGTGTGTGCACGGTGCCGAGTGGCCACTTCGAGAAGGCGGAGTATGCGGCGCGCACGATCCGGCCGAAGATCGCGAAGCTGATCGACCACGCGCTCGAGGCAGTGATCGACCATCCGCCGCGCGTGGCGGTATCCGATGCGCTTCGTGCGTCATTGCGCGAGATCACACAACGCGACACGTTGCCGATCGCGAGCATGACCGACGATGAAGTCGCGGCCGCGGTCGGGTCATGCGAGATCGACCACAGCGTCGGCGCAGTCGCCATGCGTGGCGGCAGCCGCGCTGCGGGCGAGCGCTTGCGGCAGTTTGTCGCAGACACGCTGCCACAGTACGCCGAACGGCGCAATGAAGCGGGCGATGCGTTGGGCACGAGTCAACTCTCGGCGTATTTGCACTACGGACAGATTCCCGCGGCGAAGGTCGTGCGCATGGCGCGCTCCAGCAGTGCGTCCACGGAATCCGTCGACGCGTTCGTGCAGCAAGTGACGACATGGCGTGAGTTATCGTACAACTGGTGCATTCGCACGCCAGACTTCGCCGCACTCGCGTCGTTACCGACGTGGATTCAGAAGACGATGGCGGAGCATGTCGGCGACACGCGGCCCGTGCTGTACGACCTGCCGACACTGGAGCGCGCGCAAACCGGCGACGTGCTGTGGAACACGGCGCAGCGTCAACTTGTGCACACCGGATTGATTCACAACTATCCGCGCATGCTGTGGGCCAAGACGATGCTCTTGTGGACGCCGTCATACGAGGACGCGCGTTCGTGGCTTTTCCACCTGAACGACAAATACGCGCTGGACGGGCGCGATCCGAACAGCGTCGGCGGCATCATGTGGTGCATGGGCCTCTGGGATCGGCCGTGGGGGAACAAGCCAATCTGGGGCGGCATCCGTCCGATGGTGACGTCGCGCGCGAAAATGAAGTTTGATGTCGCGCGTTACAACGCGCAGTATTGATCCATGCACCCATCCACCAGAATTCTCGATCCGCGCATTCTCCCATCGGTCGATGCCGTACGGCTGGCCGAGACCCGTGTGCGAGAGGTATTACCGCCGAGCCGACTCGAGCGCGACGACGTGCTGTCGCAGGCGCTCGGCGTCGACATCTATGGCAAGTATGAGTTGGAGAATCCGACCGGCTCGTTCAAAGTGCGCGGTGCGTACAACGTGCTCGCATCGATGACGCCGGAGGAGCGCGCCCTCGGCGTGGTGGCGTCGAGTGCCGGCAATCACGGCTTGGGCGTCGCCTATGCCGCCAAGGCCTTTGGCGCGCCGGCCATGCTGTACGTGCCGTCCAACGCGCCGCAGGTGAAGAAGGACGGCATTCGGGCGCTGGGTGCCACCGTGAACGACGCGGCACCCGATTATGACGCGGCGATGGTCGTCGCGAAGGCGCATGCAGCGATACACGGGATTCGATTCATCAATCCGTGCCTCGGCGTCGATCTGCTCGCCGGACAGGGCACCGTCGCGCTGGAGGTGCTCAAGCAGCTCCCGTCGGTACGCACGGTGGTGATCTGCACTGGCGGCGGCGGGCTGTTGGGGGGCATGGGCGCCGTGCTCCGTGCGCTCGCGCCGCAGGTGCGCATTGTTGGTGCGCAGAGCACCGAGACGGCCGCGATGTCCTTGAGTGTTGCGGCTGGGCATGTCGTCGAAATCCCGCATACACCGACACTCGCGGACGGCCTCGCCGGCCAGATCGATGACGATGCTCTGCATATCGGGCAGACCTGCGCGGACGACCTCGTGCTGGTCACCGAGGACGAGCTCGGCGAGACGATCGCGTGGTTGAGTCGCGAGCGCGGGCTGACCGTCGAGGGCGCCGGTGCCGTCACCGTGGCCGCACTGCGTCACGGCAAGATCAGCGAACTCGAGGGGCCTGTCGTCCTACTGGTGAGCGGGCGCAACATTGATGCCGTGCGGCATCAGGCGTTGCTTGCGCGCTATCCCGCGTAGGCATCAAACGGCGCGATAGTCAGGGAATGCACAACGGCCACCCGATCAGGTGGCCGTTACGCTGGTGGCATATTCGCCTAGCTCTTCCGCCCTAGACCGGGCTGCTCCGCGAGATCAACTCCGCGGAGCTGGTCCGTCGACACGCACGGTGTCTGCACGCGAACGGTCTGCCTGACGCACGTCTGGTCGACGCACATCGGACATGCCTTCACGCGTGATCGACATCGGCACTTCGCGATCGCCGGTATGCTGACGAGCCATACGCGCGGCCGCACTACGCGACTCACCGCCTTCGCGACCGATCGCCGCCATATGCGCACGGTCCTGCGACACGGTCACGCCACCCTTTCGGCCGGCATCCCTTGCCTCACCAGAGGACCATTCGTGGGCCGTTCCCTTTTCATGGGCGGCCCTTCCCCCTTTACTCGCAATCTCCCGCTGCCTCGCGGGATCCATCGACGCGAAACCGCGTCGGCTCTTTCCGGTCATACGCCCCCCGGCTTTCCGGACGTTCAAATCAAGGTGTAAAGAGACAAGTGGTTCGTTCGGGCACTGTTACGTGACCGGCACAACACGGCCTCACGACCCTATGCTCTGCAAGCCTTGGACCGCGGCCGCCGCGCACGTTCGGAACCACTATCCCTCCAGAAGTAGCGCAATCTTTGGGCCGCAGGGACGAAACGCACGAATTCTCCTCTGCCTATATTGCCCGGATGCCGTTTCTGGTCCGATTCCTTGGTACCGCCGCCTCCCGTCCTACGGTCGAGCGCGGCGTAAGCGCCCTCGCTCTCATTCGGGAAGGCGAGACGATTCTCGTGGACTGCGGCGAAGGCACCCAGCGGCAAATGATGCGCTACGGCATCTCGTTCAGTTTCGAAGACCTGTTTTTCACGCATACCCACTCGGATCACATTCTCGGCCTCACCGGCCTCATTCGGACCCTTCAATTGCAGGGTCGGACCGAGCCATTACGACTTTGGGGACCGCCGGGCGCGGCCAGAACGTTGCGTCAGTGCATCAGCTTGGGTGGTGAACGCACCACGTTCCCCATCACGATCACCGAACTGGAACCTGGCGCATCGGTCAAGCGCACGGACTATCGGATCGACACTTTTGCCGTGGATCACCAGTCGGCATCATGCATCGGCCTCGCGCTCGTCGAGGAAGATCGACTCGGCCGGTTCAACCCAGACCTCGCGCGTGCGCTCGGGATTCCAGAAGGCCCGCTTTGGGGCCAGATCCACAAGGGTCAGCCGATTACGCTCGACGACGGCCGCGTCATCGAGCCGTCCGTTCTGGTGGGTCTGCCGCGCCGCGGTCGTCGGGTGGTAATTACCGGAGACACGCGCCCGTGCGCGGGAACGATCCTCGCTGCGCAGGACGCCGACTTACTCATTCACGAAGCCACGTTCGCTGATGACGAAGCCGCGCGCGCGCTCGAGACGGGTCACAGCACGGCGCGAGAAGCGGCTGACGTTGCGCGCCGAGCGGGGGCACGTCGATTACTCCTCACGCATATATCGGCGCGCTACTCGCGAGAAGCGCACGAACTCGAACGCGAAGCGCGCAGCGTCTTCGCGAAGACGCAGGTTGCGAAGGATGGATTCGAAGTCGAACTCGATCTCACCGAAGAGATGCGTGCCGAAATCAGTGTCGAGATCAGTGGCGATCCGTCTTCAGCTGTTTAAGGGCGCGTAAGGTGGGGACGCGCCACGCGACCGTGGCGACAACGCCGAGCGTGGCGATACCGCCGACCACGACGCTGGCCACCGCGCCCCACCATCGCGCCGTCAGGCCGGATTCGAAGGCGCCGATCTCGTTCGACGACCCGATGAAGATCTGATTCACGGCTGAGACGCGACCGAGAAGCGCTTCCGGTGTGCGTGACTGCAGCATGAGGCTGCGCACGACGACGCTCACCATGTCGAACGCGCCGCCGAACGCGAGTGCGGCCAGCGAGAGGGGCAGGATGGTGCTCAGGCCGAACACGATCGCGCAGATGCCGAAACCGGAGACGGCGATCAACAGGTTGCGTCCGGTGTTCGCGAAGGGTGGCCAGCGCGCCAACGCGACGCTCGCCATGATCGCGCCGACGGCGGGCGCAGCACGCAACAGTCCAAGCGCCGCGGGACCGCCGTGCAGGATGTCGGCGGCGAACACCGGCAGCAGCGCGGTGGCGCCGCCGAAGAGCACCGAGAAGAGATCGAGCGTCAGCGCGCTCAGCAGAATCGGTTCACCGAATACGAAACGCAATCCGCCGGTGATCGATGACAGGATCGGCTCATCGGTTGACTCGCGTGTGGGTGAGCGATGGCGCACGGTCAGCATGACGAAGGCGGCGACGATCATGAGCACGACACCGGCAGCGTACCCGAGTGCCGAGCCGCCGATCACGTAGAGCGCGCCGCCGAGGGCCGGACCGAGCACCGCCGCGAGTTGCCAGCTGCCGCTTCGCCACGTGATGGAGTTGCTGAAGATTGCGCGTGGCACGAGTTCGGCACTGAGGGCCTGACGCGCGGGTTGCAGAAATGCGCGCGCGACGCCGCTGAGCACTATCACACCGTAGATCGCGTGCACGCGCGCGGGCGCCGCCATGGTGCGCCCGCCGGGGTCGGTCTGTGCCAGTATCCAGAGCGCGATCGATGTAAACACGAGGGCCACGATGGTGACGAGCGCGACCCGTCGTCGATCGTGCGCATCGGCGACGTGACCGGCGAACAACGACAGTCCGATCGCCGGCAGCGCTTCGGCCAGTCCGACGAGTCCGAGCGCGAGCGGATCGCGTGTGAGGTCATAGATCTGCCACCCGACAACCGTACCCTGGATTTGAATCCCGAGCGTCAGGGTGAACAGTGCAATGATGTAGTTCCGAAAGTTCGGGATGCGCAGCGCGGCGAAGCTGTCGGGCGTCGCAGATGGAAGAGCGTCACCCATGTCGTGCAAGGTGCTCGTGTCGATCAGATCGCATTATCGAGCCTATTTCTGGCCGTGTCTTCCATCTGGCGCTCTTCCAAGCGACGACGGCGGCGTGACTGTGCGCTCTCGTGCCGTCGGCGCTGTTCATCCGTCTCGGGGCGTACCTGCGGCACGGTGACGGGCCGCCCATTGCGATCGATCGCGACGAACGTGAGGTAACAGGTGTTCGTGTGGCGCCGCGTGCCGGCGATGAGGTCTTCCGCCTCGACCCGGACACCGATCTCCATCGACGACGTGCCGACGAAGTTCACGGATGATTTGCATGTCACCAGATCACCGATGTGAATCGGCTCGCGAAAATCGACGCGATCGATGGACGCGGTCACGCACGCGGTGCGCGCGTGACGAAATGCAGAGACCGCGGCCACCTTGTCCACCATCGCCATGATCGCACCGCCGAACGCATGCCCGAGAATGTTGGCGTCCTGCGGCATAATCAATTCGCTCGACTCGTGCTGCGACTCGGCGACCGGTTTCGATGGGCGTTCACTCATGTGATGCATGTGTCAGAAGCGACGGGACGGCGACGCGTGCGATGAAACGGACGCGAGTGCGTGCCGTCGCCACCGACGAACGCACCGCCGTTTGCACGCCGTCGAGTGAACTCGAGGCATCGAAGGCGCGTGCAAGCGCGTTGTGAATCGCCGTCGACAGTTGCGGCGCATCTAACGGAATGAGCTGATACGCGGGGATTGGTACCGTCGCGATCGGCCACTCCTTCGCGCGTGGCTGCGGACCGGGCGCGAGATACAGCGCCAACCTGTTGGCGTCGGCGTTCGGTCGCGCGATCACGTCATACCCTTTGCGCGTCCATCGCACGAGGGAGGAGTCGGTCGACCACGCAGGCAGCGTCGATCGCACGCTGCTCCACCACGACGGCGAGCGCGCCGCGATCGGCGGCAGGTTCAGCGCGAGCGCTTCCCCATCGATTCCCGTGCCGGGGATCATGAACGCGACGGCGGGCTCGCGGGCCATGTCGGTCAGGCCGAAACTAGTGGAATCGAAGTGAAAACTGTCAAGCGTTTCGCGCGCCATGTCAGCGCGGTCACCCGTTGCCCGCGTGATCGAATCAGTGAGCTGCCTGAACGATGCCCGGCCGGCGTCAATGAGGCGGTGTGCCTCCGTGTCGCTGAACAGTGTGGCCAAGGTCGCCTGCGCGCCCGTGCGGACGTCCACGACGTAGCGGTGCCCGGCGTGTCGATGCGGTTGATGATCGGCGACATCGATGTTGAGCAGGTGATTGAAGGTCACCCACGGTCCGTGCACGTCGAGCACTTCGATCTCCTCGGAGGCAACCGTGCGTGGATCCGTCGGGACCTCCTCGTTCTCGAGATCGATCGGCTCTTCCCGTGGATGTCGACGCTTCCACGCCGCCGCCTCACGCATGACCGTGCCGTCGTCGAACAGGCGGATCGAATCCTTGCCTGTGATGTCGCGTGCAAAGACACGCGAACTTGCGAACGATGCGTCCGCGTATTCGACGCCATCATCCGCAATGAACACTTCGATGAAATGCCCGTCGACCTGCGTGAGCAGGATCGGCGCGCTCCGCACACGCAGCCCTTCGGCATTGCTGCGCACCCAGTACGTTGAGTCACCGGCGGCGAAGAGGAACTCCGCCGCTGGTGGCTTGAGCGGGTTTTCCACAAGGCGCTGACAGGCCACGAGCGTGAGGCACGAGGCGCTCAGCACGGCAACCCACGCCACGGCGACCCACGGGACGGCGCGCACCGGCCTCAGAGCGCCCCCTTCACGAGGTCGCGCACACCGTCGACCAACCGCGCGACTTCATCGTCCGTCGTGTAGCAGGCGCAACCCGCACGCACGAGTCCTTCCTCGGCGAGCCCAAGGCGACGTGCGACGGTGGTCGCGTAGAAATCGCCGTGCGACACATAGACGCCGCGCGGCGCGAGGGCGCGCGCGACCGACTCCGACGGATGACCGGCGACGTGGAACGAAATGGTCGCCGTACGCGCGGTGCCTGGCAGTGGTCCGAAGCGCGTGACGCCGTCGATGTCGCCGAGTCCGTTCCACAGTTGCTCGAAGAGCGCTTCGCCACGTTCATGCAGCCCGTGCATGGCCGTTGACAGGCGCGCACGACGATCACCGTCATCGGGTGCGAGCGACGCCAGGAACTCGACGGCGGCGGCGGCTCCGACGATCCCTTCGTGATTCTGCGTACCGGTCTCGAGGCACTCTGGCACGTAGTCCGGCGCCGGCTCGAGGCGCGGCAGGTCGAGCGCCGCCGTGGCCGCGTGGCGTCCGTAGCAGATCCCGATGTGCGGGCCGTAGAACTTGTACGCACTGCAGAGAATGAAATCGGCGTCGATCGCGCGCGCATCGACCAACTGATGCGGCGCGAAGTGCACCGCATCGACGACGGTGATCGCACCGGCGGCGCGTGCGATCTTTACCATCGACTGCACGTCGCTGATGGTGCCGAGGATGTTTGAGGCGGCGCCGAGCGCCACGACTTTCGTCCGGGGTGACAACAACCGTTCGAGCGCACCGGCTTCGTGACGATACGTCGTGAGATCGAGCGGGATCCACTTCAACACGGCGCCGCGCTCGCGGGCGAGGGCCTGCCAGGGCGCGACGTTCGCGTGGTGATCCAGTTCGGTGATGATAATCTCGTCGCCCGGCGACAGCGTTCTGCCGATGGCGCGTGCGATATGAAACAGGATGGTCGTCATGTTCGCGCCGAACGAAATCTCGCCGGCGCTCGCGCCGAGGAAATCGGCGAGGACGACGCGGGCATTGTTGAGCAGCGCGTCCGTCTCGGCACTGGTCGGATAGGCCCAGTGCGTATTCGCGTTGTGATGCAACAGGTAGTCCGACATCGCATCGACGACGCGACGCGGCACCTGTGTGCCGCCAGGGCCATCGAAAAAGGCAACGGGATGACGCCCCTCGCGACGGGCCAATCCCGGAAACTGCGCACGAATGACATCGGGCGTGGCGATCAGCGACTCACTCGTGGCGGTCATGATGGCTGCCCTCCGATGATGGTACCGCCGATGATGGTACCGCCGATGATGGCACCGCCAAGGCGCTCGACGACACGGACGGCTTCGACGTGATCGGCGGCTTCGCCAAGTTCGTCATGCGCGATGCGAAAGAGTTCGGCGGTGAGCTGCAGCAATGGTGAGGGCACACGCTGTTCGCGCGCGAGCTCGGCCGCGATGCCGACATCCTTGTCGAGCAAGGCGAGCCGGAACGTCCGTGGGAACGCGCGGGTGACGACGCGTTCGGGGAAGAGATTCATACTCGCGTTCGATCGACCGCTCGAGGCGTTGATCACATCGAGCGCGACGTCGGCGCGCACGCCGGCTTTTTCGAGTGCCACGAGCCCTTCGGCGGTGCCCCAAATGTGCATCGCCAGCAGCGCGTTGTTAACCGCCTTGAGCGCGTCACCCGTACCGATCACGCCGCAGTGCACGATGCGCTTTCCGAAGTGGGCGAGCACTGGCCGTACACGCTCGAGCACCGCCTCATCTCCACCGACCATTACGGTGAGCGCGGCATTTTCGGCACCGACCACGCCGCCGGACACGGGCGCGTCGATGAAGGCGATGCCGTGCTCAGCGAGTCGCGCGGCCATGCGACGGGAGGTCGCCGAGTCACCGGACGTGCAGTCGACGAGGACGGATCCACGCGCCATCGTGGCCAGCAGTCCCGTGGGGCCATCGAGCAGTGACTCGACGTCTCGCGAAACGGGCAAGCAGGTGATCACGACATCGCGACCGGCAGCAGCGTCCGCGGGCGTGTGCGCGACACGCGCCGTGCGCTCAGCGGCCAACGCCTGTACAAACGCATCAGCTTTCGCCACCGTGCGATTCCAAACAACCAGATCGTGATCGGGCGTCGCCAGATGGCGTGCCATTGGCGTGCCGATGGCACCGAGGCCCAGAAACGCAACGCGAGGCATACGAGAGTCAGGAGAGAGAGACGGATTCGCCGGAGCCTTGGTCGCGTTTAGCTTGACAGCGCTCGGGCCGTCCCTAAAGATGAATGAATGCCCGGTGTCACAGGAGGTCGGATGCGCAGATTGACGACGTTGGTCGCCATGACGTTGGCCGCGATGGTGGTGGCCGAGGGCGCCGTGGCGTGTGGGGCAAGCCCGATCGGTGGCCCCGATCCGGCCCGGTCGACGTACTTCAAGGCGACCATGATCGACGGGGGGCCGCTTCCTTTTCGGTTTACGTTTCCGGGTGATTTCGGGTTCACCTACTTCGTCGACGCCCGCCTAGTCCCCCTCGATCTCGGCCGCACGACCGACACGCGGATTTTCGACGACCGCGGCGGTACGGGCTCGGGCAGCGGCAACGGCCGGGATACGACAGTTTCGACTGGGCGCATGGCTGATATTCGTGTTTTCTCGGCCAATGCCTCAGGCGTGCCGACGCAGACCGATTCGACGGTGGTCGATGTGATCCGCGTCGGTGATGTCCTGTACATCACGCGGCCGTTCCCCGATCAGAGCCGCAGTGTGACGGACACGGCCTATTATGAAAACGGCGTGCTGGTGCGCCCGCTTGGCTACTGGCGCAGCGTGCTCGAAAAGCGAACGGGCCGACTACTGACCTACACGACGGTGCGATGACGCGACGCGTGTTGCGCCTCGCGATGGATGGACTGGTGGCGGTGCATGCCGCTCGCGCCGTCCACACGGCACTCGGCGGTGTGTCGGGAGTGATCACCGCCGAGGTGAGCATGGCGGGAGCCGTGATCGAGGTTGAGGGCCCGTTCGATGCTGAACGGTTCTGCGTCGCGGTCGAGGCCGCGCTCGAGCCTATTGGCATTCGCCTTGTGAGCGTTTCGACGATTCAGGCGCGCGCGTTGCCATTGGCCTGACGCGCGGGGTTCTCGGGGCCTTGACGCGTGGCTAACTTGCGCCCGCCGACACCCCCCTCGCGCAGGATACGAGGCCGGTGTCGGAACCCGTCCTGCAACAACACAATCCACGTAGAACGCCGCGCGGCGGTGCGCTCCTCCAAGCGCACCCCGGGAGGGGCCTCGGTATGACGCCACCCCAAAACGATAAGATTCGGCCGCTCGCGGCGCTGCTCGTGCCTGATCTCCTCGAATTGCTCGAGGAGTCACCGGAGAGCATCGGTCCGCAGACGGAAGAGATGCACCCGGCTGACCTCGCAGACGTTTGCGAAGCGTTGCCGGAAGAGTCGGTGCGTGCCTTTCTCGCGTCGCTGCCACGTGAGCGCGCGGCCGAAGTGCTCGAGTACCTCGATGAAGAGTTGCGTACGAGGGTGCTCGAGGCGCTGACGGCGCAGGAGGCGGCGTCGATCGTCGCCGAGATGACGCCCGATGAGCGGGCTGACGCGCTCGACGAGCTCGACGACGAGACGGCGGACGACATTCTCTCGGAGCTCGAGCCGGCCGACAAGGCCGAGACGGAGCGCCTGCTTCAGTACGATCCGTATACGGCCGGTGGTCTGATGACCACCGAGTTCGTCTCGGTCGATGAAAATATGACGATCGAAGATGCGCTGTCGGCGGTGCGCGCGATGGCGCGCGCGGGGCGTCGCGAGGCGATGTACACGATCTACACGACGGACACGGACGGTCGTCTGCGCGGCGTGCTGTCGTTGCGTGAGCTGCTGGCGGCGCCAGAAGGTGCGCGTGTGAGCGAGATGGCGTGGAGTGAAGTGGTGAGTGTCGCGCCCGAGATGCTGCAGGAAGAAGTGTCGCAGGTGACGTCGAACTACGATCTCGTGGCGCTGCCAGTGGTCGACACGCAGAAGCGCCTGCTCGGTGTCGTCACGGTCGATGACGTCATCGATGTCATCCAGGAAGAAGGCACGGAAGACGCGCAGAAGTTCGGCGGTATGGAAGCGCTCGAAGAGCCGTACATGCAGATCGGCTTGTGGCAGAACGTGCGCAAGCGCGGTGGCTGGCTGTCGATACTCGCGATCAGCGAAATGCTGACGGCGTCGGCGATGGCGCACTATCAGGCCGACATCGACAAAGCGACGATGCTCGCGCAGTTCATTCCGTTGGTGATGAGTTCGGGTGGCAATTCCGGATCACAGGCAACCTCGCTGATCATTCGCGCGATGGCGCTTGGCGAAGTCGGACTGAAAGACTGGTGGCGGATTATTCTGCGCGAGTTGCCGGCCGGCCTGATCCTTGGTGCACTGCTCGGCACGCTGGCCGTCGCCCGTATTCTGATGTGGAACTCGCTGGGCCTGTTCAATTACGGCCCGAACGCGACGCTGCTGGCGGTCGCTGTCGGGCTCGCGCTCGTCGGCATCGTGACCTTTGGCTCGTTGATGGGTTCCATGCTGCCCTTCGTGCTGCGCCGCCTCGGCTTTGACCCTGCGAGTGCCTCGGCACCGTTCGTGGCGACGCTCGTCGACGTCACCGGCATCAGCATTTACTTCAGCGTCGCGTACGTCGTGCTGCGCGGCACGTTGCTCTGATCGGGACGCCAAGACGCGGGCTCTCGCCGACGCTCCGCGCGACGCTGTTGATCGCGTTGAGCGCGTGCGGGTTCGGCTCGATCTCGCCATTGACCGTCATCGCGACGTCGCACGGCGCCGCGTTGCAGACGGTGCAAGCGTGGCGCTACGTCACCTCCGCGTTGCTGTTGATAGTGTACGTGTCGGTGATGCGCGCGTCGAAATCGTCATCGCCCTTGCCATCGCAGACGGCGGCGGGGCCGTGGTACTCGCCGCGCGTCATTCTGATTGCGGGGAGCGGACAGACTGCCGTCGCGACGCTCGCGTTACTCGCGCTCCGCTGGATCCCGGCGGCGACGTCGGCGTTCCTGTTCTACACGTATCCGGCGATGGTCGCGATCATCGCGGCTATCCGCGGCACTGAACGGCTCGCGCCGATCCGGGTTGTTGCGCTGCTTTTGGCACTTGGCGGGATCGCGACGATGGTCGGGGCGCCATCGAATGCGGCGCTCGATGTCCGCGGCGTCGTCGCCGTGATCACCGCGGCGCTCATATACGCCTTTTACATCCCCGTGCTGGCGTCGCTGCAGCACGGACGGGCCCCGGTCGATGTGGCGCGGGCGATCAGCGTTGGCGGCGCGATGTTCTTTGTCGCTTGGGCGCTCGTGACCGGGACACTCTTCATTCACATGGATCCAGTCGCGCTCGGCGCCAGCGTGATGCAGGGGATCGTCGCGGCGGTCGCGTTTGTCTGCTTCCTCTCCGGGCTTTCGGAACTGGGCCCGGTCCGGACAGCGATCACGTCGACCGTCGAGCCATTCTGGACCACGATGCTCGGCGTCGTACTCCTTGGGCAGCCCATCGGCTTCGGCACGCTGGTGGGCGGCGCGCTGATTATGACCGCGGTCGTCCTGCTGCAGCGCCCGTCCGTGTCCTCCGGCCGGTTACATTCGTCCTGAGCGCACGAGGACGACCGGTCGGGCCGTCCCACTCTCTGAGGATCCGCATGGCGAAGATTCTGGTGACCGGCGCGGCCGGATTCATTGGCTACAACACGAGCGAGCGCCTGCTGGCGCGCGGCGACGACGTGGTCGGCCTTGATAACGTCAACGACTATTACGATCCGACGCTCAAGGAAGCGCGGCTGGCCCGGCTTGCGCCGAACGCGGGCTTCCGCCTGGTGCGCATGGAGTTGGGCGACCGGGACGGAGTCGAACGGCTGTTCCGTGAGGAGCGCTTCGATCGCGTCATTCATCTCGCGGCGCAGGCAGGGGTCCGCTATTCGATCACGCATCCGCATGCGTACATCGACAGCAACCTCGTGGGCTTCCTGCACATCCTGGAAGGCTGCCGGCATCATGGCGTGCAGCATCTGACGTACGCGTCATCGTCGAGCGTCTACGGCGCGAACACGGCGATGCCGTTCTCGGTGCACCAGAACGTCGATCATCCGGTGTCGCTGTACGCGGCGACGAAGAAGGCGAACGAGTTGATGGCGCACACGTACAGCCATTTGTATGGATTGCCGACGACGGGACTGCGATTCTTCACCGTGTACGGTCCGTGGGGCCGTCCCGATATGGCGCTCTTCCTGTTCACGAAGGCAATCTTGGAAGGCAAGCCGATCGATGTCTTCAACTTCGGCAAGATGCGTCGCGACTTCACCTACATCGACGACATTGTCGAAGGGGTGATCCGCACGAGCGACCATACGGCGCAATCGAATCCGGAATGGAATTCCGACACGCCTGATCCGGCCACGAGCAAGGCGCCGTATCGCATTTACAACATCGGCAATAACAACCCGGTCGAGTTGATGCATTTGATCGCGACGCTCGAGCACTGCCTCGGAAAAACGGCGGAGAAAAACATGCTGCCGATGCAGCCCGGAGACGTGCCCGCGACGTACGCGGATGTCGAAGCGTTGGTGCAGGATGTCGGGTTCCAGCCGAAGACGCCGATCGAGACGGGCGTCGCGCGGTTCGTGGCGTGGTATCGCGAGTACTACAACATCGGGGATTGAGTCACCAATGAAGATCGCCATGATCGGCACCGGATATGTTGGACTCGTTTCCGGTGCGTGCTTCGCCGAGTTCGGTCCGTCGGTGGTGTGCGTGGACCTCGACGAGGCTAAAGTCGAACGCCTGCGTCGCGGTGAAATTCCGATCTACGAACCTGGGCTCGAGAACCTCGTCGCGAAGGGGATTAAGTCAGGTCGTCTGTCGTTCACGACGAATCTCGCCGAGGCCGTGGCGGATGCGGACGCCGTGTTCATCGCGGTCGGCACGCCGTCGCGTCGCGGCGACGGGCATGCGGATCTCCGATATGTGGAAGCGGCGGCGGTACAGATCGCGAATTCGATGACGGGCTATACCGTCGTCGTCACGAAGAGCACGGTGCCGGTCGGCACGGGTCGGCGTGTAGCGGAGATCATTCGCGCCACCAACCCCGGCGCCGACTTTGACGTCGCGTCTAATCCCGAATTCCTGCGCGAAGGATCGGCGATCAATGACTTTATGCGCCCGGATCGCGTGGTGATCGGGGCCGAGACCGATCGAGCGCAGAAAGTGATGCAGGCACTGTATCGGCCGCTGTACCTGATGGAGACGCCCGTCGTCATGACCACGCTTGAAACGGCGGAGCTCACGAAGTACGCGGCGAACGCGTTTCTGGCGACGAAGATCACGTTCATCAACGAGATCGCGGACCTCTGCGAGAAAGTGGGCGCGAACGTGCAAGACGTCGCGCGCGGAATGGGGCTTGACGGCCGCATTGGCAAGAAGTTTTTGCATGCCGGTCCGGGCTACGGCGGTTCGTGTTTTCCGAAGGATACGATCGCGCTTGTGCGCACGGCGCAGGAGTATGGATCGCCGGCGAGACTGGTGGAGACGGTCGTCCAAGTGAACGACACGCGAAAGGGTGCGATGGCGAAGCGCGTCATGCTGGCATGCGGCGGCACTGTGCGCGGCAAGACGGTGGGTGTGCTCGGCGTCGCGTTCAAACCGAATACCGACGATATGCGCGACGCACCGAGCCTCGCGATCATCCCGGCGTTGCAGGATGCCGGCGCGACAATCCGCGCTTATGATCCCGCGGCGATGCACGAAGCCGCGTCGATGTTGCCAGGCGTGCATTGGTGCGAGGACGCCTACGACGCCGCGGCTGGCAGCGATGCGGTTGTTTTGATCACCGAGTGGAATGAGTTCCGCGCGCTCGACTTCGAGCGCTTGGCGAGCACCGTCAAGACCAAGGTGCTGGTCGATCTGCGCAATGTGTATCGGCCCGACGAAGTGCGTGCGGCCGGATTCGCCTACAGCAGCATCGGGCGCCAATAGCGAATAACGGCACACCCCCTGCTTATACGGGTGTGGGCGCGTACTGCGTCTGAGGGCCCGATGACGGGACCCTTCGCACCTGACCAACCGCAACTCGTTTCATGACAGCGTGTTGGAAAACTGTTGTCACCTGATTGTCGATATCCGGCCGTCGTCGCAGACGGCCCGGTGCGGCATGTCCTGCCGTTCGCATAGGCAGGAACTGCCGTATCAGTGCTGTTCGTCGTGCTTTCCCTTCATGCTGACGTCGTCAGCGGCATAAGAGCGCTCATCACATGTGCGGCATCGCAGGCTTCTGGTCCAATCGGGTCGATGACGAGACGGCGGTGCACACGCTCCGGTGCATGACGGACGCGCTCGTGCATCGCGGTCCGGACGATTCCGGTGCGTGGTGCGACCCCGACACGGGCGTTGCACTTGGCCACCGGCGTCTGTCGATTGTGGACCTGAGTCCGCTCGGTCACCAGCCCATGGCGTCGTTGAGTGCGCGCTATCAGATCGCCTTCAACGGCGAGATCTACAACTTCCGTGCGCTGCGCAGCGAGCTGATGGCGCAGGGGTCGACGTTTCGCGGTCACTCCGACACTGAAGTGCTGTTGGCGTTGATCGAGCGTCACGGACTCGCCGAAGCACTGACGCGGTGCACCGGGATGTTCGCGATCGCGCTGTGGGATCGCGACCTTCGCAGCCTGCAGCTGGCGCGCGACCGGTTCGGCGAGAAGCCGTTGTACATCGCGCGATGCGGAAACGGTGTAGCGTTCGGCAGCGAGCTCAAAGCGATTCGTGTGCATCCGGCATTCCGCGAGCACATCGACCCCGCCGCGCTCGCGCTCTTCCTGCGTCACGGCTACGTGCCAGCGCCCTACGCGATCTTCGACGATGTCGAGAAGGTGCTGCCCGGCGAGATCATGACATTCTCCGCGCCGACGTGGGAGTCGCGAACACGCGAGGCGTATTGGAGCGTACGCGAAGCGGCAACGCTCGGGCTCGCGGAGCCGGTCGACGATGATCCGACGCGGAATATCGACACGCTCGACGCGCTGATTCGTTCGGTGGTGCGCGACCAGATGGTCGCGGATGTGCCGATCGGCGCGTTCCTCTCCGGCGGCATCGACTCGTCGCTCGTCGTTGGGGCGATGCAGGCGGAGAGTGCGCGCCCGGTGCGCACGTTTTCGATCGGCTTCCGGGAATCCGGATTTGACGAGGCACCGCACGCGGCCGCTGTGGCCAAACATCTCGGCACAAAACACACCACGATGTACGTCACGGCACAGGACGCGTTGGACGTGATCCCACGACTGCCGTCGATCTACAACGAGCCGTTCGCGGACGCGTCGCAGATTCCGACCACGTTGCTCTCGTCGCTCGCGCGACAGCACGTCACCGTCTCGTTGTCCGGCGATGGCGGCGATGAACTGTTTGGTGGATACGCGCGCTATCCGATGGCACAGCGGACGTGGACGAAGCTTAATCGCGTACCCCGTCCAGTGCGTGCCGCGGCATCCGGACTCGTCTTGGCGTTCGCACCAGAGCAGTGGAATCTCGCGCTCAAGCCGACCGGTCTGCATGCGCGCGGCATCACTGGTGATCGTCTGCACAAACTCGCCGAACTCTTCGATGCGCCGACGGCGACCGAATTTTACCGCGATCTTGTGTCGGCCTGGCGTCGACCGTCTGACGTGGTGCGCAACGCGACCGAACCGCCAACCGCCCTGATGGAACCATTTGCGGGCGCACGCGGCGGGATGCTGGCCGAGATGATGTTGCATGATCAGGTGAGCTATCTGCCCGACGACATTCTGGTCAAGGTCGATCGTGCGGCGATGGCGGCGAGTCTCGAATCGCGGGCACCGCTTCTCGATCATCGCATCGCGGAATTCGCCTGGCGTCTGCCGTCGCATTACTGGCGGCGCGATGGACAAGGCAAGTGGATCGTACGACAGGTACTCGACCGCTACGTGCCTCGGGCCTTGGTTGCGCGGCCGAAGCAGGGCTTCGGCATTCCGCTCAACGAGTGGTTGCGTGGCCCGCTGCGTGACTGGGCCGACGATCTGCTCTCGGCGGACGCACTCGCGCGCGACGGGCTGTTCAACGTGGCGCCGATTGTGACCGCGTGGAGCGAACATCGCAGCGGTGCGCGTAACTGGTCTGCGTCGCTGTGGTCAATTCTGATGTTCCAGGCGTGGCGCACGACATGAGCCCCGTCGCGCCAGCAGCACGGCCTGCACCGTTGCCTGCACTGTCGTCTGAAGCGTCGCCGTGGACTCGGCGACTGCAGTCGCTGTGGGGGGCGGCGTTCGTCGTCGGCGGTTTGACGTTGACGGCGAAGGTCGCAGCGTTGCTCAAGGACAGCCTGGTCGCCGCCCATTTTGGCAGTGGCGCGGAGCTCGATGCGTTTCTGCTGGCACTGGTGGTGCCGGGATTCCTGATCAGCGTCGCAGCGGGCACGTTACCGGCCGCGCTGACGCCGACGTACATCGCGGTGCGCGAACAGGACGGCCCCGACGTCGCGCGCGCACTGGCGCGTGCGATTTTCGCGAAAGCCTTCCGCTCGCTCGCCGCACTGTCGATCCTCGCCGGCGTGTTGTCGTTGAGTTACGGGTGGCTGCCGGGTACGCATCTCGCGGTTCGCACACGCGAGACGCTACCACTACTGGCATTGGCGCTCGCACCATATACGCTATTGCAAGGTGTCTGTGCCACATGGTCGGGGCTCTTGGCGGCCGAGCGTGGCTACGCGGCCAGTGCGATGGCACCGATTGCACAGCCGGTGGGTATGGGCCTCGCGATTTGGCTGGGTGGTACGTCGATCGGTCCGGCGATTCTTGTCGTGGGGCTCATTGGTGGCACCCTCGTGCAAGGTGCGATCTTCGCGTGGGCACTGCACGCGCGCGGCCTGCCGATTTTCGCGTGGCGCACACCATCAGATCTCCCGCTCGCCTCGCGGTCGGCGATCGCGCGCGTACAGTCGCAATACATCCCGGCGGTCGCCAGTACCGTCCTCATGAGTGCGACGACCGTGATCGATCAGTCGATGGCGGCGTGGCTGCCGTCGGGCAGCGTGTCCGCATTGGGATTCGGGACGAAGCTCAGTGCCGTGATGATGAGCGTGGGCGCGATTGCGCTCAGCACGACGCTGTTGCCGCATCTCTCGGAGCTGGTGGCGCGCGAGCAATGGCTGGCGCTCCGCCTGCTGACGCGGCGCGTTGCGCTGCTCATCATCGCAACAACGATTCCCCTCACGATCGGATTGATCGTGATGTCGGCACCCATCGTCCGCTTGCTCTTTCAGCGCGGGGCATTTTCCGCGAGTGAGACGCTCACGGTGGCAAGTGTACAGTCGGCATATCTACTGCAACTGCCAGTGCATCTGCTGGGTATCCTGTACGTGCGGCTAATTTCCGCGTTGCAGGCGAACCGACTGCTGACGATCGGGTCGGCGGTGAATTTGACGGTAAACATCGCGTTGAACGTGCTGTTCATGCGATGGTTCGGCGTTGCCGGCATCGCGCTGTCGACGGCGAGTGTGTACGCCGTCTCATGCCTCTTTTTGGCGATCGCCGCATATCGTCGACTCGCAGTGGCTGAACTGGCATCGGCCGCTACGGCGCGCGTGCGCGCCGCCCCTTCCATGATGCCGACCATCGCGGAGGTGCCATGCGCATCTGCGGCGTAATCGCGTCACTGGGTGCTGGCGGCGCCGAGCGCGTCATGATTGAACTGTGCGCCGCGTGGCAGGCGCGCGGTGATGATGTCACTTTGCTGACGCTCGACGATGGACAGCAGGACTTCTATCCAGTACCGGGCGGTGTTCGTCGCATCGCGCTCGATTTGGCGTCGTGCAGTGCGTCTACGGCGGGCGCGATTCGCGCCAATGTGTCACGCACGCGCGAGCTACGGCGCGCCATCCGAGACGCACGCGCGGATGTGGTGGTGAGCTTCACCGACCGCACCAACGTGCTGGTGCTGATGGCCGCCGGAGGATTGTCGGTGCCCGTTATCGTGTCTGAACGCACCGACCCGCGACGACACGACGTCGGCGGCGCGTGGTCGATGATGCGGCGATGCGTGTATCCACTGGCATCGGCGCTTGTCGTGCAAACGGAACCCGTCCGACTATGGGCGGAAACGCTCGTGGCACCGGCGCGCGTATCCGTGATTCCGAATCCCGTGCGGGCCGTCACCACCATGAGAGTGGCAGCTGGTGAGCGGAGGTGCGAGATCGTCGCCTTAGGTCGACTCGTTGAGGTGAAAGGTTTCGACATGCTGATTCGGGCGTTCGCGACACTCGCCAACGACGTTCCCGACTGGCGCTTAGTGATTCACGGCGACGGACCCGACCGCGCGTCACTCGAGTCGCGCGTCGCGGGGCTCGGTCTGACGGCTCGCATTGTGCTCCCTGGGCGCACGGCTTCCCCTGATGCCGCGCTCGCGTCGGCGTCGGTCTTCGCGCTGCCGTCGCGCTACGAAGGATTCCCGAATGCGCTTCTCGAAGCCATGGCGAATGGCTGCGCTTGCGTCGCCACAGAGTGCGACTCCGGGCCCGCCGATCTGATCGAACACGATCGCAACGGACTGCTCACGCCCGTCAACGACGTGCTGTCGCTCGCGAATGCGCTCTCGCGTTTAATGGATGACGCCGCGCTGCGCACCCGTCTCGGCAATGCAGCCACTGACGTGCAGCAGCGCTTCGCGGTGTCGCGGATCATGTCGGCGTGGGACCATGTGATGCATAGAGTTCTCGTCGGCGAACGGATGGCCGCATGAGCGCACACACACTCCCCATTGTTTCCGTGCGTTCGACGAAGTCGACTCGACCGAACAGCACCGGTGCTTTGTCGGCCACGATGCGCTCGTCCGGTACCCTGTTGGCCGTCGGCGCGCTCTTCTCGGGCGCGGCGTACTGGGGGTGGGATACCGGACGACTTCCGGTGCCGCCGATTGCGTCGATGATGATCATTTTCGCGTTCGCGGCGGTCGGCGTGCTGCTGGACATCCGACGGGTCGGCAGCGGCGCAATGCTCGCATGGGGGGTCGCCAATGCCTGCATGGCGATGACGTCGTTTCTCTGGTCGTCGGGCAGCGACATCGCGCTCGCCGAGACGCGCACGCGGATCCTGGCGTCGATGCAGTTGGTGGCCTACGTCGTGTTGCTGGCGGACCCTCGCGTCCGACGCGTCGCCCGTCTGGCGATCATCGCGTCGAGTCTCGTCACCGTTGGGATCAACCTGTGGGAGATCACCCACCCGATGGCGTTCAGCATGAGCCTCGGCCGGTCGGCGGGGTTCTACGTGAATCCCAACATCACCGGTGCGGCACTCATCGTCGGCATGCTGCTTGGCTTACCCGCCGTCCCTGTGCGTCTGCGTGAGCTGTTCATGCTGGTGATCGCCGTCGGCGTGTTCACCACACTGTCGCGCGGCGCGTTGCTCTGCTGGGGAGCCGTGACGACCTGGTTGTTGGTCGCGCGCGCGATTCGCGGCCGACGCTTGATCATTCTCACCGTCGCGAGTATGACGTTCGCCGTGTCGGTCGTGGGGGCGATGCTGGCCAGCGGGGAGCTCGGGTACCTACGCGGCGGCGCCGAAAAGTTCGTGCGACAACGTCTCGCGATCGGCAACCGTGAAGAACTTGGTGCCGACGTCAGCGCGTCATCGCGATCGCGTCTGGCGATGCATGCGCTCGATTTGTTTGGAGAACGCCCATTGATCGGCCACGGTGTCGGCGCGACGATCGAATGGAACGAGACCGAATCGACGCACAACGTGTACGCGCGCGAACTCGCCGAGTACGGGCTGCTTGGCGTATGGATCGCGCCCTTGTTGCTGCTGGTTGGCTGGCGTGCGGTTTCTTCGATGGACCGCACGCACGCGGCTGACGAAGACCCAGTGACGCGCGACCACGGAGACGCAGGCGACGGGTCGATCCGCCGCGCCACGGCTGGCGCGTTCGTGCTCTTCATCGGGCTGTGGGGGTTTTTCAGCCACAACGTCCTTGATGATCCATTCATTCTGATCGGCCTTGGACTCATCGCAACTATCCCCACCGACGCCACGCGCGCGGTGTTTCGAATGAAGAACACTCCGATTTCCTCACTGCCCACGGTCATATGACTTCGTCCGCACCGCTCTCTCCCATGGGACCGCTCGACCTCGTGCGACTGCTGCTCGCGCGACGCCGGTTGCTCGTGGTGGCGCCCACGTTGATCGCCGCGATCGTCGTGATAACGGGGCTGTTCGCCGACCGATCGTGGACATCCCAAGGCGCCCTCGTCGCGCAGTCGTCGTCGGGCAACGTCTCGCGTCTGGCCGGATTGGCGGCGCAGTTCGGCGTTGCCGTGCCCACTGGCAGCACTGGGCAGAGTCCGGACTTCTATGCGGAAGTGCTGCACAGCGACGGCATCCTGCGTCGACTGCTGGCGGCGAAATACACCGGCGTCGACGGCCGACCGATCGACCTTGTCGCGAATCTGGTGCCGTCCACGGGCTTCGGCGCCGCGCAGCGTGCGGAGTTCGCGTTGCGCGAACTCCGCACTATGGTGTCGACGTCGGTGGGTCTGAAAACCGGCATCATCAGTGTGGCGGTGAAAGCCGGCGATCCTGAACTGGCGAAGCAGATCATCGAGCGCGCGATCGCGGAGCTGAACGCGATGAACGTGCAGGCGCAGCAGGATATTGCGGGTCAGGAGCGCAAGTTCACCGATTCACGGCTCGAGGTCGCGCGGGCCGAACTGCGACGCAGCGAAGATGCGCTCGAGGGGTTCCTGCGCGGCAATCGCGCCGTCACGGGCTCCCCGCAGCTCGTGCTCCAGGAAGAGCGCCTGCGCCGCGACGTCAACCTGCATCAGCAGGTCGTCGTTGGCCTCGCGCAATCATTCGAACAGTCGCGCATCGAAGAAGTACGCAACGTGCCCGTGCTGTCGGTCGTGGAGCCGCCAGCGCGCCCCGCCCTGCCCAACAGCCGCAAGCTGCTGATCAAAGGCATCTTTGGCGCGATCGCCACCGCAACGTTGCTCTTTGCGTATCTGGTGATCATCGAATGGCGTCGACGCTTCAGTGTCGCCAGTCCGGAGATCGCGGCGGAAGTTGAACAACTGGCGCGTGAGACCGCACAGGATCTCAAGCAGCCGTGGCGTCTATTGTCGCGCCGTGATCGACATGCGGCTTGAATGACGGCAGATCGATGAACCTTGGCGAGCGCTGCGACCTCTTGCTGTTTCTCCCCTCATTGCGGGGCGGCGGCGCGGAGCGCGCGATGGTGGGGGTCGCGAATGCGCTGCAGGAGCGCGGTGCGCGAGTCGTCCTAGTGCTCGCCCAGGCGGAAGGCCCGTACCTGACCGAGTTGAATCCGGCCATTCCCGTGGTGGACTTGAAACGCGCACGTGTGAGTCGGTGCGTGCTGGCGCTCTCGCGCGCGATTATACATTGGCGTCCACGCAGCGTCATGAGCGCCATGCGCCATGCCAATGCGGTGCTGGTTGCGGCGCACGCTCTCTCGCGCGTGTTCGGCGTTGGGCCACGTCTCGTGCTGAGTGAACACGGACACATGGCTGCATACCTCGCCACCAATCAGTCCGCCCGCGTCGTGTGGGCGTCACGTATTGGCGGATGGCTCTACCGGCGCGCCGACACGATCATTACCGTCTCCGATGCGCTCGCAGATAGCCTGCGAGAGGAGCTTGGGAGAAGGGCTCCGACCGTGGTGGCCATTCCCAACCCTATTATTACCGCCGAGTTGTTGGAACAAGCGCAGGAGCCGGCGCCGCACCCATGGTTGCTCGATCGCGGCATTCCAGTGATGGTCGCGGCAGGGCGTTTGTCGCCAGAGAAGGGATACGACGTGCTCATCAGTGCGTTTGCGATGGTGCTCGCGCGCCGACCGGCGCGCCTCCTTCTGCTCGGAACGGGTCCGCTGCTGGTTGCCCTTCGCGATCAGGCCGCGGCACTCGGGATCACCGAATACGTCTGTTTCCCCGGCTTTGCCCTGGACATCGGCGCGTGGTTGTCGCGCGCGCGACTCTTTGTATTGTCGTCGCGCGCCGAAGGCTTGCCCAGTGTGCTCATTCAGGCGATGGCCTGTGGTGTGCCGGTGGTGAGCACCGATTGCGCGACCGGACCTGCCGAGATCCTCGACGGCGGACGATGGGGCGCGCTCGTTCCGGTGGACGACATCGACGCGCTCGCGAAGGCGATCGAGACGACGCTCTCTGCCACGTCGACGCCGCTACCGGCGCACGTGCTTGCCCGCTTCTACCCCGCGCCCGTCGCTGCGCAATACGCCGTCGCACTGGGGATTGCGTTACCGACGGCCGTGGTGATCTGAGATGGCGCGCTTGCTCCTCGTTGGAGGACTTGCGTCTTCACTGGTGCGCTTTCGCGGCCCGTTGATCGACGCGGCGCTCGCCGCCGGTCATGAGGTCATCTGCGTCGCGGGCGAGCCGGATGACGCCACGATCGCGGAACTGCGCCGGCGCGGCGTCGCTTTTCACGCCATCGAACTCGAGCGCACCGGCACGAATTTCCTGTGCGACGTGCGCGCTATTCTGTCGCTCACCCGATTGATGCGGCGCGTTCGGCCCGATGTCGTGTTGGGCTACACCGTCAAGCCGGCGCTGTACACATGCTTTGCATCATATCTGACCGGTATCGGTTCTCGCTACGCGATGCTGACCGGTCTGGGCTACGCGCTCACGCCGCAGGATGGTCCGTCGACAGGCAGCGCGCGCATCGCGCGGTGGATGGCGCGACGAGTGCTGCCGACGGCCGACAAGGTGTTCTTTCACAACGGCGACGATTCGCGCCATTGTGAGGCCACAGGTTTGATTCGTGCCACCCAAAGCATCGTCGTACCGGGTTCTGGTGTCGACCTCGCGTCGTACCCGCCCGCCCCGATGCCGCCGGGACCCACGATCTTCCTGTTGGTGGCTCGCCTCCTGCGCGAGAAAGGTATCGAGGAATTTGTGCGCGCTGCGTGCGAGGTCCATCGCCGTTTTCCGGCGGCGCGCTTTCGTGTGGTTGGTGATCGTGATGCGACAGCGCGCTCGGTGACAGCGGCGGAGATCGAGTCCTGGTCCCGCCATACGCCGGTCGAATTTGTCGGTCCGGTGCAACAACCGTGGTCAGAGCTCGCGGCGAGTCACGTATTCGTCCTGCCGTCGACCAACCGCGAGGGACTCCCGCGTACGCTGCTTGAAGCCATGGCCGTTGGTCGTGCGGTGATCACGACAGATCTCCCGGGCTGCCGAGATGCCGTGATTGCGGACAACGGGATCGTTGTCGCACCTGGCAATGTGCCGGCGCTGGTCGACGCCATGGCGCGGTTCATCGAACAGCCTTCGCTGGCCGCCGAGATGGGCGCACGCGGTCGAGCGCTGGCGGTGTCACGTTTCGATGCGCGCATCGTTGCCACGGCGATGCTCGATGGCATGGGCCTGCGTGACTCGCGCCCACGCGTGCTACACATCATCACCGGCCTCGCCACTGGCGGCGCAGAATCGAGTCTCCTCCGCGTCATCACGGCTACGCATCGTGAGGTCGCGCACTGCGTGGTGTCGCTCACCACCAAGGGCACGCGCGGCACAGCACTCGAGGCACTCGGCGTCCCGGTGTACGCGCTCGGGCTGACACGGGGCGCGCTCGCGCCCTCGGCGATCGGCGCGCTGCGGCGACTGGTACGCGAACACCGGCCGGGGTGCGTCCAAGGATGGATGTATCATGGCAATCTCGCGGCATCAGCACTCGCGTTAAGCGGCGCCCGTACGGGCCCCGTCTTCTGGAATGTCCGACATGCCCTGGATGCGTGGCAGACGGAATCCCGCACACGGCGCACGCTTATTCGGCTGTCGGCATGGCTGTCGACACAGCCGCACACCGTCGTGTACAACAGTGAACGCGCGGCCAAGCAGCATATCGCGCTCGGATTCCGTTCCGGCAATCGCCGCGTCATTGCCAATGGCGTCGACACGACGCGCTTCACCCCCGATCACGTGGCCGGCGCGCGCGTGCGTGCCGCGCTGGGCATTCCCTTGTCGGCATTCGTCGTCGGCATGATCGCCCGCGTCGATCCTCTAAAAGATCACGACACGTTCCTTGCCGCGATCGCGACTGACGCTGATCGAAATGACCGCACGTGGTACGTGCTTGCCGGTTCTGATACGGGGCCGGGGTCGGCAAATAGGCACGGCGCGCTCGATGCGCGTGTTGCCGCGCTCGTTCGCGATCACCCGGCACTCGGCGATCGCATCGTGCGACTCGGCGAACGCCACGATGTCGGCGACCTGATCAACGCGTGCGACGTGGTCACGCTGACATCACGCAGCGAAGGCAGCCCGAACGCCATCGCGGAAGCCATGGCCTGCGGTGTTCCGTGCGTCGTCACCGACGTCGGCGACGCGGCCGTGCTGGTCGGCGACTCGGGCATCGTCGTGCCCGTCGGCCAACACGGGGGCATCGCCGACGCGTGGCAGCACTTGCGCGATGATGACGTCAGTCGTCGCGCGCGCGGACAACGTGCGGTCGCCGCGATCAGATCATCGTATACCGCTGAGATCGAGGCGGCGGCCTACCGCGATCAGTGGGCGCCGAACTCGCGGCCGAAAGACGGGACGCCGGCCGCCGCGACGCCTCGCGTGCTGTTCGTGACGACAGCCAGCGTCACGTTGCGCGCATTCCTGCTGCCGTACACCGACTACTTCCGCGCGCGCGGCTGGCGCGTGGATGGCTTGGCAGCCGGCGCAGCCTCAGATCCGACGCTGTCATCGCATTTCGATCGCACGTTTGATATCTCGTGGGCACGCTCGCCGCTGCGACTGCAGAACTTCAGGGCCGTGCGACGCATTCGCGCCCTCGTGCGCGCGGAACAATACGATCTCGTGCACGTGCACACGCCGGTCGCCGCCTTCGTGACTCGGTTCGCATTGCGCCATCTCTCCACGCCCGTCGTGGTCTACACGGCGCACAGCTTCCATGCCGATCGCAGCGCGGCGGCGTGGAAGAATCTGGTCTTCCGGATGCTCGAGCGGATTGCCGGTCGGTGGACCGATCATCTCGTGGTGCTCAATCAGTCGGATCACGAACTCGCCCGCCGGGATGGGCTGGTACCAGACCATCGTCTGCATTGGCATGCAGGAATCGGCGTTGACACGCAGCAGCTGCTCCCGGCCACGCATCGGCATCGCGCTGAAACCCGTGCCGCGCTTGGCGTCGGTGAGTCCGATCCACTGATGGTTATGGTGGCCGAGTTCACGTCGAACAAACGTCAGCGTGATCTGATCGCCGCCGTGAGCACGCTCAAGAAGCGCGGCGCGGTGATGCCGACGGTGCTCATGATCGGCGACGGCCTTACTCGTCCGGAACTCGAGGCACAGGTCGAACGCGCCGGAGTCACCGAGCACATTCGCTTCCTTGGCTTCCGCACCGATGTCGCGGCGCTGGTGAGTGCCTGCAACGCGCTGGTCCTCTGTTCCGCGCGAGAGGGGCTGCCTCGGTGCGTGCTCGAAGCACAAGCGATGGAGGTCCCGGTGATCGGCACGGCCGCCAAGGGCACGGCGGACCTGCTCGCGGAGGGGCGAGGCCTGACCGTCCCGGTGGGCGACGTCGAGGCGCTGGCGAACGCGATACTCGAGGTTCTGCGGCAACCGACGGAAGCCCGCCGCCGAGCCGAGCGTGGCGGGGCCTGGGTGCGCGATAACTGCGACCTCAGCACAATGCTGGCCCGACACCACGACCTGTACGCCGATGCGCTTGGCCTTCCGCGCGCCTCCACCCCGGACGGAGTCGCGGAACGGCCGGCGACGGTCATGACCGCCGCCTGAGCGGCCGATACTCTCAGCGTGATGACCACCTCGGCACTCCTTACGACCGGTCGGATCGCTTCATGCTGAAGCGATCCGTCGATGTCGCGCTCGCCTTCACGGCGCTCGTGCTGTTGTCGCCGCTCCTGCTAGTCGTGGCGGCGTGCGTGCGCGCCGCGCTTGGCTCCCCCGTGCTCTTCCGTCAGCAGCGACCGGGGCGCGGTGGTCGGCCGTTCACATTGGTGAAGTTTCGCACGATGCGTGACGCCAGCGATACGCACGGTCGACCGCTGGATGATGCGGAACGACTGACGAACTTCGGGCGCCTGCTTCGCGCGACAAGCGTCGACGAACTGCCGGAGCTTTGGAACGTGCTGCGCGGGGACATGTCCCTCGTCGGCCCACGTCCGCTGCTGATGGAGTATTTGCCGCGTTACACCGCCGAACAACGTCGTCGTCATGACGTCCGCCCAGGGATCACCGGATGGGCGCAGGTGCACGGACGCAACGACACATCGTGGGACGCTCGTTTCGCGCACGATGTCTGGTATGTGGATCATCGTTCGTTCTGGCTGGATGTGCGCATCCTGATCGCGACCGTGCGTCAGCTGTGCGTCGCGGACGGCATCGCGCAGCCGGGGCACGCGACGATGCCGCGCTTCACCGGCTGTTCGGAGCGCGCATGACACATGCACGCACGCCCATCGTCGTCTACGGAACAGGTGGACATGGCCGCGAAACGGCGATGCTCATCGAATCAATGATTCGCGCCGGCGCACTGTGGACGTTCTTGGGGTATCTCGACGACGATGCCACGCAGCACGGCACGCTTATCGGAGACGCGCGGGTGCTTGGTGATGCCACCGTACTCGAAGCGCGACGCGGAACGATCGCCGTTGCGCTCGGTGTCGGCAGCGCCCGGTCGCGAGCGGCGCTTGCGCGACGGATTCGCGCGCATGTGCGCGAGTTTCCAGTGTTGATCCATCCGAGCGTTCCTGCGTTCGCGCGAGTCGCGATCGGCGAAGGTTCACAGATTCATGCTGGTGCGATCGTGACGACGGATATCGTGATCGGAGCATTTGTCATTCTCAATCGCCACGTCGATGTCAGTCACGATTGCCGTGTTGATGATTTCGCAACGCTGGCCCCGGCGGTGACGCTGGCCGGCGCGGTCCATGTGGGCACGGGCGCTGATCTTGGCGCGCGCGCGACGTGCATTCCTGGCGTGTCCGTCGGCGCATGGAGCGTGATTGGTGCCGGCGCGGTCGTGACACGCGATATTCCTGACGGTGTGACGGCGGTCGGTGTCCCAGCGCGCGCGCTGATGGCGGTGTCCTGAAATGAGTCGGATCTATCTCTCGCCGCCACATCTGGGCGACGATGAACTCGCATTGGTTGTCGAGGCGTTCAGAACCAACTGGATCGCGCCGCTTGGCCCGCACGCCGATGCGTTCGAGCGTGAGCTCGCCGCGTACGTCGACAGCCCGCATGCCATCGCGCTGAGTTCAGGGACCGCGGCGCTGCATCTCGCGTTGGTCGCGTGCGGCGTGGGCGCCGGCGACACAGTCTGGGTGAGCACACTGACCTTCGCCGCCAGCGCCTTCCCGATTTCGTACGTCGGCGCGACACCGGTTTTCATCGACAGTGACCGTACGACGTGGAACATGGACCCGGTGTTGCTGGCCGAGGCGCTCGATGACGCCGCGATGCGCGAGACGCTGCCACGCGCGGTCGTCGTCGTGCATCTGTATGGTCAGTGCGCCGACCTCGATCCGATCGTCGAGGCCTGTGCGAGTCACGGGGTCCTTCTGATCGAAGACGCGGCCGAGGCACTCGGCGCACGATACAAAGGCCGTGCGGCGGGTACGTTCGGCGATGTCGGCTTCTACTCGTTCAACGGCAACAAGATCATCACGACGTCGGGTGGCGGCATGCTTGTCACGCGACATGATGACGTCGCGTCGCGCGTCCGGCAGTTGGCGTCGCAGGCACGCGAACCGGTTCCACACTACGAACATGCGCGCATCGGCTACAACTATCGCCTGAGTAACGTGCTCGCGGGGATCGGCCGCGGACAGCTACGCGTGATCGAAGATCGCGTAGCGGCGCGGCGCGCGGTGTTCGAGCGCTATGCGCGTGCGCTCGGAGATCTCCCAGGGCTCACGTTCATGCCGGAGTGCACCTTCGATTCAGCGGAGAGTCGGGCGAATCGCTGGCTGACGGTGCTGACGATCGATCGCCATCGTTTCGGCGCCGATGCGGAGAGCGTGCGTGTCGCGCTCGAGGCGGAGCAGATCGAGGCACGTCCGGTGTGGAAGCCGATGCATCAGCAGCCGGTTTTCCGGCGCAGCGATTCGATCGGCGGCCACGTTTCGGACGAACTGTTCGCGATCGGGCTCTGCTTGCCGAGCGGATCATCACTGACGCTCGATGAACAGGCTCGTGTCATTGAAGTCGTGCGGGCGGCGTGCCCCGCGATTCATTCGCTGTCATTGACGGCGGGCCTTCGTTCGTCCTTCGCGGGCAGGTGACCGGCGACCCCCCGGTTACCGATCACCTGCACCGCGACGACGTGTTGTACTTCAGTGACCCCCCGGTAACCGAACGACAACGGCGCTGCGACTACACCTCCCTGCACTGCGTTCACGACGACGATCGCGACCTCGACTGCCACCACTGTTTCCAGTTCCGTTACCAGTACAGTCCGACCGTGCGGGCGCCGTGCGCGTTGATGATCATCGCGGGGCCCGGCAGGCGGACATTGTGCATCAGGTGCTTCACGCGCACCCACGTCGGATTCGAACCCGGCAAGCGCTCCAAGTCGACGTCGAGACCGACTACGTAATCGCTCGGCGTCGTGCTGCCGTAGGCGCGGCGACCAACCGACAGCCGCACTGCTGACGGCCAGGCGCGCGCCGCCGCTGTCGGCAGAATATCGTGCACGTTCGCAGACATCCACACCGTCTGATGCGCGTAATTCGTCAGGGCGCCGGCTGGTCCACGCGTTCCCGTGAACGCTTGCGGCGCGACCGAGAACGTCGGCGTGATGTGTTGTAACACCGGCATGTAGGCCTGGGCGACGGCGTAGCCGGCACCGAGTGCGTCAACCGCTAGGTCCGTCGTGCTGAAGCCGTTGTAGATGCCGTCCGACGTTTCTTTCGCGATACCGATGGCGAGTGAAATGGCGGCACCCTTCAACGCGATGCGGCGCGCGTCGGCCGGCGTAGCGCATGATGAAGCGCCGAGGTTACGGGCCATGCGGTACGAACCGAGGGCATGCAGATGTGAGCTCGGATCGGCGAGGATGGCGGCCCGATTCGACTCCTGCGCCATGTGCCAGCTGCCCTGACGAAACATGTCGCGGTACTCGACCCCGGTGACGATGGCGGCGACGACAGCCTGTGTGGCGACACGAGCGGCGGTGACGTTGCTGGTCGCGCACTCGAACTGCTGCGCCTGACCAATGACTGGCGAGACCGCGCCGATCATCGCCGCACCAAGGACCACCGCCATGAACCACTGCTGTCCGATTGCCGCCATACTGCCTCCTCGTGGGGGTCAGCTGGGCGGTCACTTGATCGCTTCAGCTGAACACCCAGAGGTGCAATGGCTGTGCCCGCTTTTGTGGCATTTCCGTAGCGTAACGTGACGGTGTGGTTCGGAAGATGCGGCTGCCGATCAGTTGGCCAATATTTGAACGACGGCAGAGGCCGATTACGTGATATTTGTGCCGGGAGTGTGATGGGCCTGTTGCGCCGACAGGACGCCTACCGGTGCAGACTGTGTCACAAACCCTGAAGTTGAGCTTGCATTGGATTGCGGTTACGCGACAGCAGCTGTTGCGCTGGCGCAGCAATGGATGAGCCTGGCAGCGGGTATCAGTCCGCCAAACCGCTCGCCGACCTATGCGCTCACGCTGCGCCCGTGCACGACGAACGCCGCGAAGCCCACCATGAAGACCGCGGCGAAACCGAACCATTGGAAGGCGTACGATTGGTGCGGTCCTTCCCCCAATGACGGCGGCGGAATCCGCGTGGGTCGGGTGACGTCGCGTGGCGTGGTGTCGCCGAGGGCCAGCAGCACGACCGGCGCGAGCGGACGCTGCATGATCGCGCTGATGCTGTCGCGATCGAGCGCGCGGACGGTACGCGGCGACGTCGGCGAGCGCACGGTGGCCGATTGCGGCGGCGGGAACGCCGTGACGAGCGCATCGAAGGTCAACGTGTCGCCTTCACGCGCCTTGTCAAAGTCCATTGTGCGCCCGTTGGCCGCATAGACGAATCCGCGCAGGACAAGGAGGGCGGTGTCGCCCCACCCGTCGTCGAGTGGCCGCACCGGCGTCAACAGATAGACACCGGGCGCACCGGCTTGCGAGCGCGAACTCTGCGCCAGTTCGGCGCGGTAGTCTGCAACGCCACGAACGCGCACTCGATGCCAGTGCGTCGCGCTGGTATCCATGCCATGCAGTGCGTGCATATGGAGTGTGGGTGCGCGGCCGCGCTCGTACACCAAGGCGTTCTTCGCCCGCCGTTCGTTAAGGCGATGCAGCTGCCAGATCCCCAACCGTACACAGACACCCGCCGCGATCACCGTCAGCACGCCAAAGAGTAACAGGCGCCTGTTCATTTCTTCTTGTCGCCTTTGGACTTCTTGTGTTTCGTCTTCTTCGGCTTGTCGCTCTTCGGCTTGCCTGCATTGACCTTCGCGTCTTTCGACTTTCCGGACTTAGGCTTCGGCGCCTTCCCGTCCTTTTCGCGTTGTGGCTTCGTGGCGGGCTCGTTCGACGCCCCGGCGCCAGTCGCCGCCAGTTCAGACGGCGTCCGCGTCGCCGTGGGACGCCGCCGCGTCGCCGGGCGCGAGGACGCACCTGTCATGACCCGCGATGCTGAACGCGATGTCGAACGCGATATTGAACGACGCGCCGGTGTCGCGGGCTCGACATCGGACGCCGGCCCCATGATCGCGTTTGCGTCTGTCGACGCACTTAGCGCCGAGCGCGTGGCGCTGACATCCATGACTGCGTCTGGCGTCGCACTGAGGGGCGACGACTGCGGCATCGGATCCGGCAACAGCACGAGAATCGACATCGGTGGCAATGTGACGCTCAGCGATTGCGAGAATCCGTGATACGGCTCGTCGTCCGTGGTGAACTCCGCACCAGTGCTGAAACCGCTGCCTCCGAATTCCGGCGCGTCGCTGTTCAGTGCCATGCGATACCGCCCCGCCGACGGCGCACCAAGTCGATAGTGATCGCGCGGCACTGGCGTGAGATTCATGACGATCATCGCATGGGCCGCGCCGTCGAAACGCGCGTACGACAAGACCGACTGCTGCTTGTCGCTGACATCGATCCACGCGAAGCCCGACTGATCGTGATCGTGGCGCCAGAAACAGGAGTGCGCCCGATACATCGCACCGGCGGCCGCCATGAATGACTCGAGGCCACGACGACGCGGATCGTCGAGGAGACTCCACTCGAGGCTGGCATCGTGATTCCACTCGCTCCACGGTCCCAGTTCCGCGCCCATGAAGAAGAGCGACTTCCCGGGACGGGTGATGGAATAGCCGATCAGCGTGCGAAGGTTGGCCAATTTTTGCCACTCGTCCCCCGGCATCTTCCGCAACAGCGACCCCTTCATGTGCACGACCTCATCGTGCGACAACGGATTTACGAAGTGCTCACTGTACTCGTACATCATCGCGAACGTCAACTTGTCGTGCACGCCCTTCCGGAAGAACGGATCCGACTTGTAGTAGTCGAGGGTGTCATGCATCCACCCCATGTTCCACTTGAACGTAAACCCCAATCCGCCGTCCACGATCGGATGCGTCACCTTCGGCCACGTCGTGCTCTCTTCGGCAATCATGACGACGCCCGGATACAGCGAATCAACGGTGTGATTCAGCTGCTTGAGGAACGCGACGGCTTCGAGATTCTCGCGCCCGCCGAACCGGTTGCGCAGCCACTGCCCCGCTTCGCGTCCGTAGTCCAGATACAGCATGGACGCGACCGCATCGACGCGCAGTCCATCGAGATGGAACTCCTCGATCCAGAACAGCGCGTTCGCGAGCAGAAAGTTGCGCACTTCGTGCCGCGCGTAGTTGAAGATATGCGTGCCCCACTCGGGATGATCACCAAGTCGCGGATCTTCATGCTCGTAGCACGCCGTGCCGTCGAAGCGGCGCAGCGCCCAGTCGTCTTTTGGAAAATGCGCGGGCACCCAATCGAGAATGACGCCGATGCCGGCCTGGTGCAGTGTGTCCACGAAGTAGCGGAAATCGTCGGGCGTACCGTGTCGAGACGTAGGCGCGAAGTAGCCGCCGACCTGATAGCCCCACGAACCGCCGTACGGATGCTCTTGCACGGGCAGCAACTCTACATGCGTGAAGCCGAGCCGTGTCATGTGCTCCGCCAGCATCGGTGCGAGCTCACGGTACGAATACACGGTGCCATCGTCACGTCGCTTCCACGAACCAAGGTGCACCTCGTACACCAGCATTGGTTCCGCCACCGGATTGCTGTCGGCTCGGCGCGCCATCCAGTCGGCATCGTTCCACCCGTAGACGCCGCGCCGCTCGACGATCGAGGCGTAGCCAGGCGACTGCTCCAGCTTGAACCCGAGCGGATCCGTCTTGACACGCGTTGCGCCACCAGGCGCGCGAATCTCGAACTTGTACAGCGAGCCGACGCTCACGCCGGGTATGAACAGCTCGAACACGCCACTCGCACCCATCATGCGCATCGGATGCGCGCGTCCATCCCAATCGTTGAACGTCCCGATGACGGACACGCGCCGTGCATGCGGCGCCCACACGGCAAACGAGGTGCCCTCGACGCCATCAATGATGCGCGGCTGCGCGCCGAGCTTTTCCCACAAGCGAAGATGCCGCCCTTCCCCGTACAAGTGGAGGTCGACATCGCCCAGCGTCGGCAAGAAGCGATACGGATCTTCGAATGACCGTTCGCTGCCGTCAATCAGCTCCGCGACCAGCGTGTACACGAGCGGCACGGACTCGCCGGCGAGGAAGCGCACGAAGAGCGCATCGTGCAACAGTTCCATCGGGATCCGCTCGCCGCGCACGTCAACCCAGAGCCGCACCGCGCGTGGAATGCGCGCGCGAATGATGACGCCGGCGACGCCATCGAGCGCGGCGGGATGCGCGCCGAGTACATCGTGTGGCGTGCGTAACTCACCGCGAAGGAGCTGCAGCGTGGTATCGTGTGGCGCGAGCATCGTGTCGTGTGCGGTGCTAGACGGCTGTCCGCCTCGCGGAGCCTCTGAATCGTGACCGGTCATGGGCGAAAGTTAGCGCAGGTGAACCGGGGCGTCAGAATCGCGCGCTGACTCCGATCCCGCCCCATACGCCGCTGATGCCGTCCTGCGTGCGAGATGCGCTCGAACCACCGACGCCACGCCCGCGTCGGATCACCCCTCGGCCTGCCGTCTGGGTGTACGTCGAGCTGACCGACCCGCTGACGGCACCGATCTCCGGAGACAGGGTCAATGACTTGCCGAACGGGATATCGACCGACAGTCCACCGGCGACGCTCCACGCGCCGGCTGTCAGACTGGACTGCAGTCGCTGCAATCCCTGCTGCACGGTGACATTCGCGCGGCTGGACTCGCGAAGCACGGTGACCGTCGGCGACCAGACCACGGACCCGGTCTCGAGTGTCACGCTGCCCGTGAGACCGATCAGATCGCCGGTCGGAATGAGCCGCGTCGGTTGATCACTGCGTGCGTTGCCGAATGGACGCGTATAGAAGCCGTCGCCGCTGAACCAGAACTTGCCATCTTCGCCGAGTGGACCGGAGTACTCGGCCGTAAGGTCGACCGCGCCACCGCCGGGGAACTGATTGCGCCCTCCGAGCGAGTCGGCCGTGCTGTGGCTGACGTCGGCGCCGAGCGCGAGCTTGCCTTCACCGAGCATGGCGTTGAACGAGAGGGCACCGCGAACGGTTGTGCCGAGCCAGTAGGTCGCACCGAGGCCCTGCGGACGCGCGTCCTGCTCGAGCGCGCCCGAGGCCCCGATGACGAAGTCGCCAACTGGAAACGAAACGAGAACCCGCGTGCCGATCTGCGCCGGCACGCCAAGTCCCTGACTCGTCAGATCGAGCACCGATGTGCTGACCGCGCCCACCGCGCGGATCTGCGCGGTGTCGAGCGATACCGGTGAACTGCTCGTCCGGCCATAGACGCTGATCGTGTCGCCCGCCCGCAAGGCAATGTTTGCGCGCATCTGCAAGGGTGACCACGCGCTCACCGTGGTTGGCCGCGCATTCAAACGCATCGGTGACCCCGACACGCGCAACTCGAGGTGCGGTGACGTCAAGTGCCACGAGAATGGCGCGACGGATTCGTCCACCTTGGCCGCGCCAACGGTATAGGAGCGCGCCGTCGCCGTCAGCGTGATCGTCTGACGTGTGCCCGTTGCCAAACCATTCTCCGCGCTCGGCACCACCGCTGTTCCCGACTGCGCCAGCGCTTCCGCGCCGGACAATAGGAACAGCGAGGCGACGAATGCCTTCAGCCGTAGGTGGATCAGCGTCGGTAAACTCAGAGTCCGCCGCCCGTTCCCTTCGGACGCGGATTTGAAGCACGCCACGTCTTGAGCTGCGAAGCCGCCGTCTCCTTTGTCAGTGTGCCCGCCTTGACACCCGCGCGTGTCGACTTGAGCTCGGCGGCATACAGCTTCCGCCATGCCTTCTGCTCGTCGGTCATCTTCGACGCGTGTTCGGCGCGATTTTCCTTCGCCTTCTCGAGAGCGGCCTTCCGCTCTTCTGGCGTCATGTTCTTGAGCTTGTCGCGCATGGCTTGCCGCTGTTCCTGCCCAGCGCCCGCACGCGCTCCCGGCTGGGCACTGGCTACACCGGCCGTGAACACCAACGCGGCCAACGCCGCAACGCTAAGCTTCTGAAATCGCATGAGTCCGAGTCTCCGCATGGATCAGTGACGAAAGGCTGACCGGTTAGACCGTCGGTCGGGGCCCCTAGTGAGACGACCAGTCCACCGACTCGTTAATGGACCACCCGAAACCGCTCCAGCGCAAGCTTTTTGCCGTCGGTGTGACGTGTGCTAAAACAGCGTGGCTGGCTCACCGAGCTCCCGCGGGGCCACCGTCGGCAGGCCGAGGCGTTGCTGCAGCATGCGTACCGTGGCCGGACTGTGCCCAAAAAGCGGTTGTTCGCGAACCCATGCACGGTGCGAACCTGCGAGAGCAGCCATTCGCGCGTGATCCAGACGCGCTGACGGAATTCAATCGCGAACTGCAGATCGGTCGACAGCGGCCTCAGAAACGCCGCCAACGCATCGCGCTCCGACGGCGTAAAGTCCGGACCGCACTGAATCAGCACGGGGCCCAGTCGCGTAGAACGTCGAATCCACTTCGACGGTGCCGAATGCGCGCGCGTACGTTCGCCGGAACTCGGTCGGGCGCGTGCCGTCCGGATAGAACGGCCCGACCCACGCCGGATAGTTCCACCATTGGTTTCCCAAACGCAGCACACCGACGGCTGACACCGGGCTACCGGTACGTCTCGAAGAAGCCGCGTCCGCGACCAGAGAGCGGCTGTCCGCGGACGCGGCCGGCAAGGGTCGCCTCGCCCGCCATCTGGATGAACCACGGGTGTCGCAACGCACGTGCAGCCGTTCCGTCTCCGCGTTGTGGTACCGCGGCGCGCGTGTCGCTCGCGACGGCGTCGTCGATGATCAGCGAAAGCCGCAGCGTGTCACCGTCGCGCATATCGAGTAGCTCGGCGTGCGCCGGCACATGCAGCGGTCCGTCGCGCGTCTGAATGATGCGCGCGTCGTCGTAGGTGATCAGCTTCGGCCGGAAGAGCGCGAGGAATCCAGTGCTATCGGTGAGATAGACGAAAAGCGGCGCGTTCCCAACCGCGCTGTCTTCAGGCGCAACGCGTCCGTAGAGCACCGTGTAGGCGCCGACGCGCGTCGCGCCCCACTCCCACGTCACACCACGCCATCCGCCCCAATTATGATCGTGATACGCCTGCGCGTCGAGGTAGGCGTCACACCGCGCACCGAGGCAAATCGTGCCCGTCGCGGAGGCGCGCAATCCCGGCACGGCGTAGCCCGACGCGAAGTCGCCGCTCACGAGTGTGGCACCGGGAAAGTCGACTCGTGGTGCGGGCGAGACGACGAGCGCGAGCGTCAGCGGCGCTCCGGTGCCTTCCTCACGCGCCGTCGCGTTGATCGCGTATTGCCCGTTCTCCAGAACCCGCACCCGGTTGGGGCCGATTGCGAGATCGGCGTCGCGGGTGGAGAAGCGCACGCGTGCGTTCGGCAGCGTCACGCTGAATCGTCGAGGGGCCTCGTCGCGTTCCTGCAGCGTGACGAGCACCTGCCCGCCCCATGCATCCCCCGTGACATCGCCACCGACAATGAACGAGATGAACGCCCAATGCGACGCGTCGGGGGCGATGACGTTGAAGTAGTGCCACTCACCCCAGCTCTCGCGCGACGCCATGCTGGCGGGCGGGCGATGGAAATGATCGATGTCGTGCCGCAGCTCCGACGCGGTCGGCTGCGTCCAGCGGCGATCACCGTCGTCGTCGCTCCACTCGCCGCTCGCGATCGACGGCGCCGCGCCGAGTGCGCGCGATGCCGACGGAATCTCCCCGCCCGCCCGCACAGCGGTCTCCCGTCCATCACGCGTCGTGACGTACAGCAACTTGCCTTCGATTTGCGGCGCGACAACGCGCACGGCGTCGCTGAATCGTGGAGAAGTCAGCACCTGTCGGTAGACGAAGCGGGCATTCGGCACCGAGAAGAACAGTCCGCCGAGCCCGCCGGTCGTGAGCACTTCCATGTCGATGCCTTCGGGCAACACCGTGACATCACCACCGCCAACGAGCCGCTCCTGACTGGCTTGACGGACCATCGCTTCACCAACCGCGAGCAGTACGATCATCACGCCGACACCGACGCCGAAACCTGCGCACAACAGGAACGTGCGCCATGGCCGCCAAGTCGCATTGCGCCACGCGAGCAACCGGGAGAGGGTGACGCGCGACAGTCGGATCGCCGCCATCGAGACGTCAGGCGCGTTCGTCACTCACCACCAGCCCGTCGCGCAGTCGGATCACACGCTTTGCCGCCGCCGCGACGACCGCGTCATGCGTCACGAACACCATCGTGGTACCGTCGCGATGCAGCTGCGCGAACAGCTCGAGCAGTCGAACGCCGGTATCCGCATCGAGTTCGCCGGTTGGTTCGTCGGCAAGCAGCAGTTCCGGTCCATTGGCAAGCGCACGCGCAATGGCGACGCGTTGCTGCTCACCGCCGGAGAGTTGCGTCGGCCGATGTCCCGCGCGATGACCCAGTCCGACGTAGTCCAGCAATTCCTTCGCGCGCGCCGAACGGATGCGTCGGGCCACGCCAGCCTCGGCCATCGGCAGTTCGACGTTCTCGGCGGCAGACAGCGTCGGCATCAGGTAAAACCGTTGGAAGACGAAGCCGATGTGTCGCAGCCTGAAGTCGGTGGCCTGACGATCGTTCATCGTCGACGTATCGCGCTCGGTGATGTACACGTGGCCTTCGCTGGGGATATCGACTGCCCCCAGCAGATGCAGCAGCGTGCTTTTCCCACATCCGGACGGCCCGGTGAGTGCCACGTACTCGCCACGATGCACCTCGAGTGAAATGCCGCGCACCGCCGTCACGGTCGCATCACCCATCGGATAGCGGCGAACCACCTGATCGCAGCGAAGCATGACGCGGTGAGTGTGCGGTCCGGGAGTCATCGATTCGTTCATGCGTTACCCGATCGCCTCGTCACGCAATGCGCGTGCAACGGGAATTGACGCGGCGCGCCAGGCCGGGATGAGCCCCGCGAGCGCGCCGGATACCAGCAGCATCACCAGTGCTCGCCAGGTCGCGCCGGGACTCCAGACAAAGAAATCGAAGGCGGCAGGCAAGCCCGGAAAGTCGCGCAGGATCGTGTTCAACCATCGCGCGGAAACGAGACCGAGTCCGAGGCCGGCGACGATACCGGCTCCACTGAGCAGTGCGCCTTCGAGTGCCACCTGCAGCAACACGCTGCGCGTCTGCGTGCCGATAGCTCGCATGACGGCGATCTCGCCGCGCCGTTCGTTGACGGAGAGCGTGACCAACGTACTGACCAGCAGGAAACCGATGCCGAGGCTGATCGCACCGAGTACGAACGCCAGTTGGCGAAAGTACGACAGTCGTTCTTCGACCTGCCGGATCGCGGTCTCCGTCGAAATCGCCGTGATGCGCGGCTGCGTCTGCTCGATCCATCGGCGAACGCCTTCAACGGCGGCAGAATCCTTACCGCGTGATTCCGCCATCGCGAGCGACATGCGATCCGTGAACGCGCTACCAAGTACCGCGCGCAGTGACGGCAGCGGCAGCGCCAACACGGGCGTTTCGGTGGGCACGTAAAAAAACCGACCTTCACCGCGAATGATGACCCGACGGGTGCGCGCGGCCGTTCGCAACTGTGCGTCCAGTCCGGCGGCGACTGTAATGGTGTCGCCGATACGCGTCTTGGTCCGATCGAGAAACGTTCCGCTCGCCACGCCGTCAATGATGGCGCCATCCGCCATCGCGACATCCGTACCGCGTTGCAGCTCATAGTCGCCCTGCACGTCGGTCTCGAGTCCGAGCGCGAACGTCGATGGCATGTAGCCGTTCGGCATGTAGCCGTTCGGCATGTTGCCGTTCGGCAGGGCGAGTGTCGCCCCGAGGATCGGACTGACGGCCACGATCGTCGGCGACGCGCGGAGCGCCACGACGATGGCGTTGGCGCCGTCGATGGTCGCTTCGCTGTCGAACGGCAGTGTCCCCTTTGGCGCGATGCGCAGTTGATAGCCGCGCGATAACAGTAACGACCGAAAGCTTTCGCTCATGCCGGTGGCGAGCATTACCATGTCGAGCAACAGCGCGGCCGCGACGGCGATGCCGAAGATCGCCAGCACGGTGCGCGCGGGATGACGGCGAAGCGCGGCGGTCGCGAGTGTCATGCGCATGGACATCGCTTAACGTCCCAACAGCGTGAGCGGTGGCGTGCGCACGAGGCGTCGGGCCGCCAGCGCACCTGCGCCGATCCCGAGCACTAACGAGAGTGACGTGGCGAAGAGCAGTATTGCCGGCGTCACCAACGCGAATGTGAGTGGCGTGCGATACACGGCTTGATAGTGTGAATTCACCAGCAGCGACGCCGCCCATCCGATAACCGCACCGACCGCGCACCCCAGCAGCGACACGAGCGCCGCTTCAATGACGATGGCGCGTATGACCGTCGCCTGCGAAATGCCCATGAGACGGAGTGCCGCGATGTCGCGCCGCCGCTCCTCGACGGACAGCAGGAGCAGGCATAACAGGAACACCGCACTCGCCACGACGGTGATGATGCCGATGGCGCGATGGAAGCGATCGACGACCCGGAACGTGCGCGAACTCGTTACCGCGACATCGCGTGAACGGTGCGCGCGGAATCCGAACGCGACATGGTTGATGCGCGCGACCGTCGAGTCCGTGACCGCTGCACCGGCGACTGCCCGGGTCCCGACGGCGAACCGATCGACGCGATCGTCCGCGCCGGTCAGCGACTGCAGTTGGTCGAGGTGCAGTCGTATCTTGTACTCGCGCCGCGCGACTTCCGCCGGATCTGCGCGACGCTGAAACACCGCCGCGATCCGTACACGCTCGCTAGGCTCGCCCGGCCGCGCGCCAAGTCGGATGGTGTCGCCCACGTGGAGCACGAGGTCTGCTGCCATGCGTTCATCGATGGCGATGCCGCGAATGTTCGGCGGCGTGCGCCCATAGCTCGACGACAGCGCGGGCAACGGCGAGGTGGTTTGCGACCGCAAGGTCGCGGGCGCCGTTACCAGCGCCAGGCCGATCATCGCGCTCAGCACCGCGCACGAACGAATCGACGTCATCACGAACTGCGGGAACGGGTCGTTCAACGCTTGCGTGACGTGTCCCGTGAGACGGCGGAGGTGGGGGCTGCGGCGACGAGCACCTGCTCGGCGAGTCGCGGTCCGACCATCGATTCCGTCGCTCCGATCCGCAGCGTCAAGGGACCGTCGAACGGTGCACGCGCCAGCACGGTGACGTCGATCCCCGGTTGCAGTCCAATTTCGGCGAGATAGCGCAGCAACGAAGGATCGCGATCGCTCACCAAGACCATGCGTGCGCGTTCGCCGATCGGCAGATCGGCCAATGTGCGTCGCATCGGCTCGTCGACGGTGCCGTCCGCCGTCGGGATCGGTGCGCCGTGCGGATCCACCGTCGGGTGACCGAGTGCGGCAGCCATCCGTTCAATCAGTTCATCGGACGCTGCGTGTTCGAGCTGTTCCGCTTCGTCGTGCACGCGATCCCACGGATAGCCCAGCACGCCGCTCAGATAACTCTCCAGCACGCGATGGCGGCGAATCGTCTTGAGCGCGGCGCGACGACCGGCATCAGTGAGCTGGACGCCGTGATACGGGACGTGATCCAGATACCCCTGTGCGGCAAGTCGCCGAACCATGCCGGTCACCGACGCCGGTGCGACCTCGAGGGCATCAGCGACCTCACTCGTCGCGGCGTTCCCCTGCCGAGTCTCGAGTTCATAGATCGCCTTCAGATAATCTTCGACCGGCGCAGTGAGCGGCGCCTTGTCGGCGGGCGTCGCCGTCGCGGTCTTCTTCACGGCCATGCGGGCGGCGCTCAGCGGGCCGGAATGCGTCGCGCGTCGCGTACCATCAACACCGGTACTGCGGTGAGATGCCGCACTTTGTTCGCGGTCGTTCCGTAGATCACGTCCTCGAGACCTTTGTGTCCGTGCACCGCCATCGCCACCAGATCGCACTGTTCACGATCCGCCGCTGCCGCGATTTCGACGGCCGGCTCACCGCCGGCGAGCAACGACTCCACCTCGAATCCTTCATCGCGCAACGTTGCGCAACACTGTTCGAGATACTCTCGGTCTTTGTGCATCTCTTCCGACTCGCGCAGGCGCAGTGGGTGAAGGTTGCGCGCTGCCCAGCCGTCAGCCACGTGAATCAGCAAGATCGACGCGCCGCACAGGCGAGCAAGCTGTTGGACGTGTCGCAGGATGCTGTCGTCGGTGCCGGAATTTTCGAGCGGAACCAGAATGCGCCGATACATCAGGCCACCCACTCGCGCAGTGTTTGCCACAACAACCACGCGTTGAGCGCGGCAATCGTCGCCGCGACTGAATAGGCGAGGATCTTGAGTGGTATGGAATTGACGAAGACGCCCATCTTGGCGCGGTCTGAGGTGAAGCCGACGAGAGGAAAGACAGCGAACGACAGCTGCAGCGACAACACGACCTGACTGAACACCAGCAGCTTCGCGGACCCGCTTTCGCCGTACAAGATAGCGACAATCACGGCCGGAACGATGGCAATCGCGCGCGTAATCAGGCGCCGCAGCCACGGCCGGATGCGCAGGTTGAGGAACCCTTCCATGACAATCTGACCGGCGAGCGTGCCCGTGAGCGTGCTGTTCTGTCCACTGGCGAGCAGTGCGAGCGCAAAAACGGTGCTGGCTCCCGTCACGCCGAGCAACGGCGTCAGCAGCTTGTGCGCATCCTGAATCTCGGCGACCTGCGTGTTACCCGTGCGATTGAACGTCGCGGCGGCCATGATCAGAATCGCCGCGTTGATGAACAGCGCGAAGGTCAGCGCGATCGTTGAGTCGATGAACGCAAATCGCACCGCCTCGCGTCGCCCCGGCGTATTTTCGGCGTACTTGCGAGTCTGCACGATCGACGAATGCAAGTACAGGTTGTGCGGCATCACGGTCGCGCCGAGGATGCCGATCGCGATGTACAGCATCTCCGGATTGCGCACGATCTCAGTCGTCGGGACGAACCCATGGGCGACGGCCGCAAGATCCGGACGCGCGATGATCAACTCGAAGAGAAAGCAGCCACCGACGACGGCGACCAACGCAATCACGAGTGCTTCGAGCAACCGGAAGCCGCGATTTTGCAGGAATAGCACGATCAGCACATCGAACGCGGTGACGAGAACGCCCCACGTGAGCGGGATGCCGAAGAGCAGGTTCAGGGCGATCGCGGATCCGATCACTTCGGCCAGATCGCAGGCGGCGATGGCGATCTCGCACATGACCCAGAGCACGAAGGTCGTGCGCGGCGAGTAGTGATCGCGGCATGCCTGCGCGAGATCGCGACCCGTAACGATGCCAAGCTTGCAGGCGAGCCCCTGCAACAGCACCGCCATCAGGTTCGACAGCAGGATGACGGAGAGCAGCGTGTAGCCGAATCGCGAGCCGCCGGCCAGATCCGTCGCCCAATTGCCCGGGTCCATATACCCGACCGCCACCAGATACCCAGGCCCAGCGAAGGCGATCAGCTTGCGGAACCAGGTCGCGCCATCGACGTCGATGCTGCGATGCACTTCGGCCAAGGACGGCGCGAGTCGCGCGTGGCGCCAGCCGGGTTCTGCGGCTGTTTCGTGTGGTGCAGGATCGTTATTCAGGGTAGGCACACGCGATATTTAGGTGCACCTAAACTTTCAGGCAAGTGGGCCGGCCACGGCGACTAATTTCCGCCAGCGACCCCATCTCGTCGAGGATCGGCGACGCCGATACGTTTGCCGTCCTTCCGGACGAACACCGCGTGGACGCCGCCGAACGTCATGTCCGCGACGCGGCTGGCCGGTCGATAGCCTTGCGCGATCAGCGCCTGATACACGTTGGCGGAGAAGCCCGGTTCGACTTCGACTTCCTTCAGGTTGGCGCTCGCGTGGATGCGCGGCGCGGCGACGGCGATCGCCGGATCTTCACCAAACGCCAGCATCCGCAGCGTGACCTGCAGGATCGCCGGCTGGATGTACTGCGAACCGGCAGCGCCCACGACCAACCGGACATCGCCGTGCTCGAGAATGATGGTCGGCGACATCGTCGAGTTGGCGAAGCGGTTCGTGCCACGCGTACGCGCGTCGAAGTTGGCGCCGGCCGAGTTAAGAAAGAACCCGTCGGTGTAGACGCCGGAGCCGAAGAGAACACCGACGGTGGTCGTCGCCGAGACAGCGTTGCCGGCTTCATCGACGACGGCGAGGTGTGACGTTAGACTGCCTCGCTGCACGTCGCTTGACGCTGCAGGATCGATAATGTCGCCACGCGTATACGCACTGGTGAAGTCCACGTCGCGATCAGTGTCACGACCGCCGCTCGATCGTGACGCGCGTTGCGCCGGCGTGTACGGTGCCAGTGCCGCGCAGGAGGCCGGCGCGGCTGCGCTATCGAAGGCCCACGCATCGCCGAACGCCACGCTGTCAGCGGCCATCGCACCAATACGCTGCGCTCTGAGCGCGGCGAAACCGGCGCTGGAGACGCCGCGTGCCGGTACGCTCTGCGCGAACGGATCGCCGCGCCAGCGATTGGCGTCTGCGCCACCGATGCGCATCACGTCGGCGAGTTTCGCCACGGCATCGGGGTTCGCCGTGAAGCCCGATGCCGTGGCGATGCCGGACGCTTCGGCGAGTTGCAGCATTTCCAGGACGGCCGAACCGCCCATCGGCGGCGGCGCGCTCAGGACGGTGTACCCGTGCCATTCAGTGCACAACGGACGCATGGCAGCCGGTGTGTAGGCGGCCATATCGGCGGTCGTGATCAACCCGCCGGACGCCTGCACCTTGCTCGCCAGATGCTCGGCAATAAGTCCCGTGTAGAACCCCTTTGCGCCTTCGTCCGCGATGCGCTGCAGCGTCGCGGCGAGTTCGGGCTGGACGAGTCGCTCGCCGGGACGCAGCGCGTCGCCGTGCGGCATGAAGCGCGCCATCGCCAGTGAATCGGCGGACAACTTTTCCTTCGACGCAGTGATTGTGCGCGACAGCAGCGGCGACACGATGAATCCGTCACGCGCCAGCCGAATCGCCGGCGCCATGACCTGTGCGCGCGTCAGCTTGCCGTACTTCGCCAACGCCTCGAGCAGACCCGCCACCTGCCCCGGTATCGCGGCGGCCCGTCCGGGCCGTCGCGCGCCGCGTGACGTATCGGCCTGCGCCCACTGCGGGTCGTCGCCCGAACGCGGGTAGAACATGATCTGTTCGGCCTTGTGCGACTTCGCGTTATAGAACGTGAGCGCGCCACCGCCACCGAGTCCTGTCTGCGAGACGTCGGTGACGCCGAGCGCGAAGGCGGTCGCGACCGCCGCATCGACGGCGTTGCCACCGGCGCGCAACACGTCGACGCCGGCGGCGACTGCATCGGGATGCGACGCGGCCACCATGCCACGATCCCCCTCGACACGCTTGCCGTAGCCGGGAGCGACCGCCGTTGGCGTACTCGAGACACCCGCGCAGGCGGACAGCACGACCAGCGCGAACGAGGCGAACGCCGTGGGGACGAACGAATGATGAGTGCGATTCACGACAAAGACTCCAAGAGAGAACAGGCGTGTACGAGGCGCGGTGGTGACCCGGACGATACGCGCCTACTCGTCGAACATCGACAGCAACTGTCGAACGATGCGTTCGGTCAGGCCCCACACGACGTGCTCGCCTACGGCATACGCGGGAAACCGGGCACGCACACCGTTCACGGTGATCGCATGCTCCACCTGCGCGTCCAGCGCCCGCAATCGATGCAGCGGGACCCAAAATGTTGCGGCCACTTCACGACTGGGAGCTAGCGGCATGTCGGGCGGCACGATGGCGACGAACGGACGAATGATGATCGGCGGTAACGCGTGGGAACGCGGTGCCAGATCATCCAACCGGCCGAGCATGCGCCCCATCCCGAGATCGAGGGAGAGCTCCTCAACGGTTTCGCGGATGGCGGTCATCTCAAGCGATGTGTCGCTCGTCTCGTGACGTCCACCCGGAAACGCCATATGTCCGCTCCATGGATCGTGCTCAACCTCGGCCCGCTTGATGAACAGTAGTTCCGGTTCATCGGTGACGCGCAGTATGGCGGCGACGGCCGCGAGTCGCGCTTCTGGCCATGGCGCCGCGTCTGCCGGCACACGCGCCGACAACCGCGCGACGAATGGCACAATTGCCGCATGCGCGAGCGCACGCTCGACCGCCGCGGTGTGCGCACTCATCGGCAATCGATCCGAAGGTGATGAAGTCGCGTCAGTCAGTCCGCCACCGCGCCGCCGATCTCGATCCACTCGCGAAAGCCGCCCGACAGTGACGACACGTCGGCGTAACCCATCTCACCGAGCACGCGCGCGGCCAGCGCGGAACGGTTACCGTTTGCGCAGATCAGCACGACATGGGCATCGCGCGGCACGCGCGATTCAACTTCCCGTTCGAGGATCCCGCGCCCGATAAGGATCGCTCCTTCGGGATACCCGAGGTTCACTTCGTTCTGCTCACGTATGTCGATCAACACGGTCGGCTCGCCGCGCGCCATGCGCTCGTGCACGTCACGCGCCGGAACTTCGGTGATGACCGCTTTGGCTTCGGCGTACAGCTGTTGCACGGTCTTCATAGTCGGATCAGAATCGCCTGTGGTGAATGATGACGGTCAACGTAACGCTTGCGCCATGCAGGTGTCATGCAGGTGTCGTGCAGGCGTCGTCAGGACGCCGGATGTACGAGCAGCATGCGCCGCGAGGTGTCGAGCGTGCCGATCGCACCGAGTGGCAACGTCCATTGATCATCAATATGGCCCAGCGGGATCCCCAGCAGCGCGGGCACGCCCACGAGGTCCGCGCACTCACCGACGATGGCCTCGATAGATCGCGTGCCGTCATCCGAGCGCACGTCGCAATCGGTGAAGTGCCCGAACGCAAACGCGACACATTCGTCGAAGGCACCGCTCTGCCGGAGCTGCGTCAGCATGCGATCGACACGATACGTCGGCTCATTGATATCCTCGAGCACGACGATCGCGCCGCGGAAATCGATCGCCCACGGCGTGCCGCACAACGAGGCCGCAAGTGCGAGGTTGCCGCCGGACAGCCGTCCGGTCGCCACGCCTGCACGCAAGACCACGCTGCCGACCGCTTCGCCGGCACTCGGTTCGCCCTGAATCACAGCGCGGCGAAATGAATCCAGCGAAAACGGGGACAGCGTGCCGCGCGCCGTCGGGCCATGAAAGCTGATCACTCCCGCACGCTGCCACGCCGAGTGCAGTGCGGTGATGTCCGAATAACCGATCAGCGCCTTCGGCTGCGCGGCGATCGCCTCGATATCAAGATCGGGGAGTAGTCGTGCCGCACCGTAACCGCCGCGCAGGCACCAGATGGCGTCGATCGTGGGATCGTGGATCGCCGCCGTCAGATCTGCAAGGCGCACCTCGTCGCTGCCGGCGAAGTAGCCGTCGCGTGACATCGCGTGCGGGCCGACGATCGCCTCCCATCCGAACAGTCGTGCGTGTGCCTCGGCGCGGGTCAGCTCGGTCACATCGCGTAGCGGTCCTGACGGCGAGACCAAGGCCACGCGCGCGCCCACGCCCAATGTCGGCGGCGCGACCAGTGATGCACGGAGAGATGCGGGGAGAGATGACGTTGAAGCCATCTCTCAACGTATGCCCTCGGTACCGGACTCGCCACGGCCTCGCAACGACCGTCACCATTTCCGGCTTTTGTCTTCTCGGACGTTGACATCCATACATCTTTCGGAGCGTGCTGATTCCTGACTTTTCAACACTGCCATCGCCACTGGCGCTGCTCGCAGTTGGCGCGGCGGGCATCCTGTGGTGGCTGCCCGCGCTCTTCCTCCGTACCGGCGCTCGGGGCACGTCGTCGCTCGAGGATTTCAGCGCGACGCCACCTGCGGTCGATGCGCCGCGCGTCTCGCTTATTCTGCCAGCGCGCAACGAAGCCGCCCACATCGCTCCGTGCATCCGGGCGATTCGTCAGTCGACGTGGCCAAACCTCGAACTTGTCGTGATCGACGATCATTCGACGGACGGCACGGAGGATCTCGCGCGCGAGGCGGCAGGCGGTGATCCACGAGTGACGATCATCCCCGCGCCGGATCTCCCCAGTGGCTGGTTCGGCAAACAGTGGGCCTGCCAGACAGGCGCCGCGCAGGCATCGGGATCGCTGTTGCTCTTCACAGACGCCGACACGCGTCATGCGCCCGACTTAGTCACGCGGCTCGTCGCGGCACGAAACTCCCGAGGCGCGGAGCTGATGTCGGTGGCGGGTCGGCAGGACATGCTGACCATCTGGGAGCGCGCGGTACAACCGTCCGTCTTCGCGATGATCCTGCTGCGCTACGGTGGCACGGTTCGTCTTGAGCACGCCAGCCGCGCCAGTGACGTGATCGCGAATGGACAGTGCTTCATGATCTCGCGTGACGGGTATGACGCCGTCGGTCGCCATGAGGCGGTGCGCGCGTTTGTCGCCGAGGACGTGATGATGGCGCAGGCCGTCTGGGCGATCGGCCGTCGCGTGTCGCTGGCGATCGGCATCCGGCAATTGCGCACCCGCATGTACGATGGTCTCTCAGCCCTCGTGCGCGGCTGGGGGAAGAACATGTACGCCGGCGGCCGCTTCGGCATGCGTGGCGGCGACGTGGGTCGAATGCTCTACCCGTTCCTGTTGCCCCTCGTTCCGCTCGGCATGCTGGCCCCGTTCGTCGGGGTGTTGGTCGCGGTCGCCATGACGGCGAACGGCACGACGCCATGGGCGCTGCTCACGTGGAGCGTAACGGCGGGCAGCGGTGTGGTCGCGACGTTCGCGAGTGCCAACCAACTCAACGGGGATCCGCGTCGTCGCGCGCTGCTCGCCCCGTTGGGGGCGATCGTGCTGCTCTACATTTGCGTCACGGCCGTGATGCGTGGTCGCCGAGTGGAATGGAAGGGACGGGACTACCAGGCCGCGTAGCGCACGGAATGTCGTCGGCCGCTACGTCGTCAGTCGCGCGGCACGTGCGAGATACGCTTCACGCAGACGCGTGGCAACGGGTCCAGACTGACCGCTGCCGATTGTCGCGTCATCGATGCGTGTCACCGGCAGCACAAAGCTGGTGGCGCTCGTGATGAAGCATTCGTCCGCCGCCCGCGCCTCGTCGACCGTGAACGCCGTTTCAGTCACGGGAATGGCCGCCTCATGCGCCAGCGCGATCGTCACGTCGCGCGTGATGCCCGCGAGAATCGCCTGCGACAGCGGTCGCGTTCGCAGCGTACCGTCCTGCACGATCCACGCGGTGCTCGACCCGCCTTCCGTCACGACGCCGTCTTCGTGCATCAGTGCCTCGTACGCGCCCGCAGCCTTCGCGGCCTGTTTCGCCAAAACCTGCGCAAGCATTGCGACGCTCTTGATATCGCGTCGCTGCCACCGGATGTCGGCGACCGTGTGCAGCACGATCCCGTGCGCGTGCGGGTCGCCCGTCAACGACTTCGGGCGCGCGTACGCGAACATGGTTGGGGTCACCGTTTTGGGAAAGGCGAAATCGCGTTCCGCAACGCCGCGCGTGACCTGCACGTACACGAGTCCTTCCGTGATGCCGTTCTGCGTGGCCAGCGACTGCATCACCGCGAGCCACCCGTCAGCGGTCAACGTCATCGGCAAGTCAATCTCGGCCAGCGAACGCCTCAGGCGTACGAGGTGCCGATCGGCGTCCAGCAAGCGCCCATTAAACACGGCGGCCACTTCGTAGACGCCATCGCCAAAAAGCAAGCCGCGATCGAAAATCGAGACGTGCGCCTCTGATTCAGGCAGGTAGGCGCCGTTCAGCCAGCAGGTTGCCATCGGTCAGCGAGTAGAGGTGGATGTACGGGCCGCAACGGGCCGTGACTGCGAAGTTGCTGCGGGAAGCGCCGACTGCAAGCGCTCGAGTGCGGTCGAGATCACCTCGAGTTCGGGCCCGAAGCTGAAACGCGCATACTGGCGAAAGCGACTGCCGCGCCCCGACCGCCGCCTGCCAGGGTTGATGTCAAAAAATTCGCCCGGCACGCAGATCACCTGCTGCTCGAGCGCCCAGCGGAAGAATCCCATGCCGTCGTTGAGCGGCGCCGGCAACGCTGACAGGTCGCCCCAGCAGTAGAACGTGCCGTCGGGTTCCGCATCGAATCGCACGCCAAGGTCACGCAAACCGTCCAGCATCACGCGACGCTTCTTGGTAAACGCTTCACGAATCGCCTGTGTCTCAGCCTTCACATGATCGGGATGCAACAGCGGCACCGCCGCGCGCTGCAGCGGCCGACTGCCGCCGCCGTCAAGAAACGATCCAGTGCTCGACACGGCCTCGATCACGGCGCGCGGCCCGACGACCCATGTGGTACGCCAACCCGGATAGCGCCAGTTCTTCGTGAAGCCATCGAGAATCACGACCGAATCGCGATCCACATCTTTCACGTAGCGGGCGGCCGACAGCATGCCATGCGGCTCTCCCGTCCCGCTCCACACGTAATGCGAGTAGAACTCGTCGAACAGCAGCGTGCATCGCGTGTCGCGACCCAGCGCGACCCAGCGTTCCAATTCGCGCCCTGCAATCACTTTGCCGGTCGGATTCGACGGGTTCGACAACAGCATCGCGCCGAGTCCACGGCCTAACACTTCGCGTTCGAGCGCTTCGATGCCGATGCGATAGCCTTGCGACGGATCGAGCAGAATCGGAATGGCCGTGAATGCGCTGAAGATGTCGAGCAACTCTTCATACGCGGTATAGTCGGGGAGAAAGTGGCCGAGGTTGATCGCCCCGAGCGCGGCGACCGTGCGCGTGAGCGAGAGTCGGCCGCCTCCGCAGATGCAGACATTCTCGGCCGTATACTGCGACTTCATCCCGCGCCGATAGAGCGTGTTGTACAACTCGGCGACAGCCTCGCGCAGTTCGGGAATGCCGTTCACTGGCGCGTACTCGAGATCGTCTAGGCTGACCGCTACCTCGCTCACCCGCGGTGGTGCGCCCGGCAGCGGCCCGGTTTCCGGTTGCCCTTGGCCGAGGTTGGCCCAGTCCGGATGATGTGGCGCATAACCGCGCGTGGCGGCTTCGGACATCACGTAGATGACGCCGGTGAAAGGCACCGGACGAAACCCGGGGATCTGCGGCGCGGCGCGACGCGTGCTCACGACCTTCTCTGCATGTCGAGTTTGTGCGTGGATACCTGCGTGGATACGTGCGCGGATACGTGCGCGGATACGTGCGTGGACAACACCCACGTCGGTCCTTGGGAAAGATACCAACGCGGACGACCGCGGTGGGAACCGCCAGCCGCATCAGACAGAGTGGCCCGGAGGCGGCGTTCCGATCATCGGCGTTCCGATCATCGGCGGTGCGATGAATCGGTGACGGAGCCGCGGCGGCCCCCGCGCATAGTGCCCGTGTGCTTACTCTCCGTGCCGCCGCTGGCCTGCTCACGCAGGCCGATTCACTCGTCGCCCTGCGCCCCGTTGCGCACGCGATGGGATTCACCGAGTCGCGGGCGATCGCGCGCGACGCGCAACGCGAACTGGCGATCGATCAGTTGGTGGTCGGCGCCGAACTCGCACGCGGCCCGGGCCGCATGCACTGCCTGAGCGCTGCGCTCCGTCCGCACGAGGACCCCGTGCACTCAGCGGATTCGCGCGAACTCACCCGTCAGCTGTGCGCGGCGCTGCTGCACCGCGCCCCGACCCGTGACTGGTGCGTGGTCACGCTCGACGCTACCGGCAACACACTCTCGATCGCGACCGTCTCGCCACATTCGCACGGTCCGCGCATCACCGCGCTGCGCGTCGACCGACGGCGCGTCGTCAACTCGGACGCCGACACGCTGCGCTCGCTCGCGGCAACGACAGAACCCGACGGCTCCCTCCGACACGCCCGCTTCGTCGATATCCTCGGACGCGACGCGCTCTCAAACCGTTTTTATCGCACGCTCGACCGCGTCGTGCAACAACTCGCCGACTCGTCGAGCGGCGCCGCGACCGACGCGGAACGACGCGAGCTCGCGCTGCTCACCGCCTCGCGCTGTCTCTTCCTCGCTTTTCTCGAAGCGAAAGGCTGGCTCGATCACGATCGACAGTTCCTGCTGCACCACACCACCACGCATCTCGAATCCGGCGGCCGTCTGCATCAGCGACTCCTCCGTCCGCTCTTCTTCGGCACGCTGAATACGCCGCTTCCCCGGCGCGCACCGGCGGCGCGCACGTTCGGCGAGATCCCGTTCCTCAATGGCGGACTCTTTTCGCCGACACCGCTCGAACGCCGTCGCGGACGCGTACGCTTCGCCGACGACGCGCTGGCGACGCTGCTCTGCGATCTGCTCGACCGGTATCGATTCACGGCGAACGAAGATTCCACGTCGTGGTCCGAAGCGGCCATCGATCCGGAGATGCTCGGACGCGCGTTCGAATCGCTTATGGCGGCCGATGAACGCCATCAGTCGGGCACGTATTACACCCCGCCATCACTCGTCGAAGCCGCCGTTCGCGAGTCACTCCGGTGCATCCTCCCATCACTCCGCGATGATGCATTCTATCCGCGCAACGATCCCCTGCCGATCAGCAACGCCGCACGGCACACCCTGCACGCCGCGCTGGGAACGTTGCGAGTCCTCGATCCCGCCTGCGGCTCCGGCGCCTTCCTCGTGCATATGCTGGAGTCGATCGCGACGATTTCGGCCCGCACCGGCGACCAACGCCCGATGCACGTGATCCGTCGGGAGATTCTCACCCGACAGATCTTCGGCGTGGATCGCAACCCGATGGCGGTGTGGCTCTGCGAGCTGCGCCTCTGGCTGTCCATCGTCATCGATTGCCCGGAAACCCGCATCACCAGCGTACCGCCACTGCCGAATCTTGATCACAATATTCGCATCGGCGATACGCTGAGCGGCGGCGATTTTCAGTACGCGCCACCCTCTGCCCGACGACTCACCACGCTGCGCGATCGCTACACACGCGCAACCGGCGCGCGCAAAATCACACTGGCGCGATCCCTCGAAGGGGAAGAACGCCGACGCGCGCTCGCGGAGCTGCAGCGCCGACGAGACGCACTGCAGCGCGAACGCGCCGCCCTCCTCGACACCTTGCGCGCTCGCGACCTCTTCGGCGAACGCCGTCAACGCACACGCCGTGACACGCGACGCCTCGCCGCACTTCGCACCACGGCTCGCGAACTTGCCGCACACCAGCGCCGACTCGAACTCGGCGGCGCACTCCCCTTTCGTTTCTCGACGCAGTTCGCCGACATCGCGGCGGCCGGCGGATTCTCACTGGTGGTCGGTAACCCGCCTTGGGTACGCCCACACGCACTCCCGATCGCCGAACGGACCCGACTCCGCACCGAATTTCAGTGCATGCGCACGCCCGCGTGGAAGGCGGGCGCTGCACGCGCCGGCGCTGGTGCCGGATTCAGCGCGCAAGCGGACCTGTCCGCCGCGTTTGTCGAACGCAGCGGAACCCTGCTCGCCAACGGTGGCGTCATCGGACTCCTCGTCCCGGCCAAACTCTGGCGCGCCCTCGCCGGCGGCGGCGTCCGGCAGTGGCTGCACGACCGTACACACATTCACGCCGTACACGACTACAGCCACGCCCCGTCGCTCTTCGACGCAGCCGTCTATCCGTCGCTGCTCGTCGCAGAACGCCGCCCCATGTCCGCGTCTTCGAACGAGCTGACGCCGACCGCTCATCGTTCAGAGGTCTGCACCACGGTCTCAAGTACGAAGCGACCGCCGACGCAGATCACCATCAGCTCATCAACTGGCACATCGACCTTTCCGCTCGGACCCCATCCCCTCTCACTCGACGGGGATCCGTCCGCACCATGGCTGCTGATGCCCGCCACCGCGCGCCGTTCCTTCGAGCGCCTTCGCGCCGCCGGGCCCGCACTCGGCGACTCATCGCTCGGCAGGCCGTCGCTCGGCGTGAAGTGCGGCTACAACACAGCGTTTCTGGTCAACGCAGAGGAGAACGATGATGATGTCGCACTCATCGAGACCGACGGCCATTCCGGCCTGATTGAACGGTATATGCTGCGCCCCGCGCTTCGGGGCGAATTCCTTCGAGGCGCATCGCTGCCGCTGCGACGCCCGACGATTGCACCACGTCGACCGCGAACCGTCAACGACACCGCGCCTGACACGCCCACAGGCGCCCGTGATCTTCGCATCGTCTGGACACACGGACCCGACGGCACTCCGCTACGCGCACTGCCACCGCTCACGGCACGATGGCTCGCGCAATGGCGCGGCCGACTCGAATCCCGACGCGACGCGCGAGGACGCGCACCGTGGTGGTCGCTGTTCCGCACCGACGCGGCACGCAGCGAATCACCACGCGTCGTCTGGGCTGACATCGGCAGGCAATTGCGCGCGTCAGTGCTCGCTGCCGGCGATCCGATGGTTCCGCTGAACAGCTGCTACCTCATGCGCGCGCCGTCCATGGATGACGCGTTCGCGCTCGAAGCGCTGCTCGCCTCGCCGATCGCGGCGGCGTGGTTCGAGGCACTCGCTGAACCAGCCCGCGGTGGCTTCCGACGCTACATGGGATGGACGGTCGCCACACTGCCAATCCCCGCAGACTGGACCGTCGCCCGCGTCGCGCTCGCCGAACTCGGACGACAACGTGCCGCAAACACCGCCGGCACGCGACTCGAACAAACCGCCATCGTCGCGGATGCCTATGGCATCCCGCTTCGCCACCTCGAACCGCTTCTCGCGTGGTCCCACCCATGACGACACCCATGACAACACCTAAGCGGACACCCATCGACGCGCACGCACTCCGCGCACACATCGCGCACACTATTCTGGGCCATCACCACGAGCCGCAGATCGGCGAGATCACGCTGCTCCCGCATCAGGTTGATGCCGTCCATCGGGTGCGAGCGGCACTGCGCGAGCATCACGTGGCGCTTCTGGCGGACGACGTCGGCATGGGCAAAACATTCACCGCGCTCGCCGTTGCACGTGAGCATACTCGCGTGCACGCTCGTGTACACGCTCGTGTACACGTGATCGCTCCCGCGACGCTGCTCCCGATGTGGCACGACGCCATTCGACGCACGGCCACACCCAACGTGAACGTCGTCTCCGTACATCGCTTCTCTCGGCGCGGGCTCGCGCTTCCCAAAGCAGCTGCGGGTGATCTCTGTATCATCGATGAGGCGCACTACGTCCGCACGCCTGGAACACAACGATATCGCGCCGTCGCTGTATTCGTCGCCGGATGTGATCTGCTGCTGTTGTCCGCGACGCCAGTCCACAACCGCGCTGGCGACCTTCGGGCGCTGCTCGCACTCGCATTGGGCGAACGCGGCGACCTGCTCGCCCCGTCGACGCTCGCGCACGTCGTCGTGCGTCGCTCGACGCACGCGTCGCGCCCCCACGTACTACGCATGCCGCCGACCGCGATCCAACACGACACCGCATTGCTCGACGAACTGCTCGCCCTCCCCGCCCCACTGCCGGCGCACGATGGGGCCGCCGCCGGCGCCCTGATTCGACTTGGACTGCTCCGAGCGTGGTGCTCGAGCGACGCTGCGCTCGAACAGAGCCTGCGACGACGTCTCCTGCGCGGCGAAGCGCTGCACGACGCGCTGCTCACCGGACGCCATCCCACCCAACGCGAATTGCAAAGCTGGGTGCTCGGCGACGACACCCTGCAGCTCGCGTTTCCCGAACTGATGGCCAGCCAACAGGTGGAAAACGGTCCCCTGCTCGACGTGCTGTCGCGTCATCTGCGAGCCGTGCGCGCGCTGCTGGCTCGGCATCGGGAAACGTCCGATCATGATGCCCGGCGCGCCACCGCGTTGCGCGCGTTGCTGCACGAGCACCCTGACACGCCGATCGTCGCGTTCACGCAGTTCGCCGAGACCGTTCGCGCGCTGTCGCGGGCACTGGCGGATATTGCGGGAGTCGGCGCGCTCACCGGACAACGTGCGTGGATCGCGAGTGGCACGATCACTCGCGAGGACGCGATCACCTCCTTCGCACCACGCGCCCATGGCCGACCACCACCGCCAGCGCATCTTCGTATTCGCCTGCTGCTGACGACCGACCTCTTGGCGGAGGGCGTGAACCTGCAGGACGCCGGCATCGTCGTGCATCTTGATCTGCCGTGGACTCCGGCACTCGCTCGGCAGCGCGTCGGACGCTGCGTGCGCGTGGGATCGCTGCATGCTGAGGTCATCGTGTATCGGTTCGCACCACACGATGGCGCGGACCGCATCCTCGGGACGCTGAAACGCCTGCGTCGCAAGTCCCGTGTCGCGGCGCAGTACCTTGGCGCCCGTTCCGCTGGGGGCAATACGGCTCCACGACGCGCGCGTACGATCAGCGTAGCCGAGGCCGCCACGCGTGTGCGCGCGATGCTGCAGCGATGGGGAGAGCACGACACGATCAGTATCACGATCACGACGAACGCGCATGAACCGACGCCACTCGTCGCCTGCGCACTCAGCGCGCGTGCCGGCTTTCTGGCAATGGTCCGACGCGGTGACGGCGGCAGCGAACTGCTCGCTGGACTCTGGCGCGCGACGGCGCACCGTGATCGACCGAGGCTGCGGATTTCGTCCTCCCCGCGTGCGTTGTGGCGCGTCATGCGATCAGCCTCTCGACCCGGAACGAACGTCGCCGTCGATGCCTCGCGGCTCGCAGGTATCGAACGCGTCGTCGATCGTGCGTTGCACCGGCGCTCGTTGCGCAAAGAACTCGGGATGTCGGCGATCGTCGAGTCAGACAGTGTTCGTGCAGCGCGAGTGATGATGATCCGTACGCTCGCGGACCAGTCGACCGTCGAGCGCCTGCGACTTCGCGCGGCGTGGATTGCAGCGCGTGCCATGCTCGATCGCGTGCGCGGCGCGGCGGCCGAGTCAGCGTTGCGATCGTGGATGGCCGAATGCGCACCGCGATCGGTCGACGCGTGGCTCGTGCGGTGGGGCAGCTACCCCGCACTCTGCGACGCGACGCCCGCGCAATCGCTGCCGCAATCGCAATCGCCGTCACCCACGACGATCTCCGCACGCTGCGAGGCGGTGCTGGTGCTGCACCGTGCTAGCTTTCCCGCATGACGCCACCCGCTGCGACGCGCCTCGCGCTGCTGTTTGATCTCGACGGAACGCTGATCGACTCCATCGGCTTGCTGCTCGACTGCATGGACCATGCGTTCGCGGGACGGGTGCGACGGCCATCGCGCGCGGAATGGACCGTCACCATTGGCACGCCGCTTCGAACCCAGCTCGGCGAATGGTGCGATACGGAATCCGAGATCGATGCGCTGCTGCATCGCTATCGTGAATATCAGGACCGTCATCTGGAACCGATGACCACCATCTACCCCGGCGTCGCCGAGACCATTGCGTGGGCGCGTGATGCCGGGCATGCGACCGGTATCGTGACCAGCAAGGGACGGGTCATGACCGACCGGTCGTTGCGCTGCGTCAAACTCGACGGGCTGTTCGACACCATCGTGACCTACGAGGAGACCGAGCGACACAAGCCGCTGCCGGATCCCGTGCACCTAGCGCTCAAACGGCTCGGTATCGAGGCCACGCACGCACTATTCGTTGGCGATTCCCCCCACGACATGCTCTCTGGGCAGGCGGCCGGGGTGCGCACGGCCGCCGCCCAGTGGGGCCCGTTCACGGATGAGCAGCTGGCCCCATCGAACCCAACTTACTGGTTGGCCCGTATGGACGACTTGCCGAGCATCGTGTCGGGGTTCGATCGCATCGGCTGACGGTCCGTTTATCGATTGATTTGTCGGGTCTTTAAACCCTTCGCGTCTTTGGGGCATCCAAGTGGTGCATCGCTCCCGGAGACCATGCTCGCTCAGCACGTGACCGAACCGCGTTTCGACCATCCGATCGCTCCCACCGCCACGGTTTTCCGACCGGGGTTTGAGGACGTGTCGGCTGCCGCAACCGGAGACCGTCGTGCGTTTGAGCGGCTATACCAGGCCCACGTCGATCGGGTGTACGCACTCTCGGTGCGCATGCTCGGCGATTCGGGCCTGGCCGAAGAAGTCACGCAGGATGTCTTCGTGCGCGTCTGGCAGAAACTCCCCAGCTTTCGCGGGGATTCGACCTTCAGCACCTGGCTGCATCGGGTCGCCGTCAACGTCGTGCTCACGCGACGCAAGACCACCGGACAGCAGCAAGGGCGTACTGTCGACGACGAACAGGCGGTGGAATCTGCCCCCGGTCGCCCAGCGCATGTCGCCGATCGGCTGGACCTGGATGCCGCGATCGCTGGTCTGCCGAACGGCGCCAGACGCGTGTTTGTTCTGCATGACGTTGAAGGCTTTACGCACGAAGAGATCGGCCAGCAACTCGGCATCACGCCGGGTGGCAGCAAGGCACAGCTACATCGTGCCCGCATGCTGCTGCGCGCCGCGCTCTCGCGTTGACGACGTGACCGTGTTTCGTTGACCATCTCACTGAACCGGGCCGAACGCCTGGAGCAGAACCCCGATGACTGAGCACACACCACATCCTGCACCCACCGATCCGGCGTGCGATACTTTCGACGAGCGCCTGATGGCGTATCTCGAAGGTGAGCTCGCGCCGGCCGATCGGGCGTGGATGGACGCCCATCGCGCATCGTGCGCCCGCTGCGATGCGCTGGTGCGCGATCTCGACGACGTGGTCGCGCAGGCTGCCGCGTTACCGCCGATCACCCCCGGACGAGATCTCTGGTCCGGAATCGCCGAACGGCTCGATACACCCGTCGTGACGCTGCACGCGAACGCGTCCGACGCGGCCCGCGCCATGCCTCCAAGTTCGCGATCGCGACCGAGCGCGCGCCGCACGATCAGTGTGCGCGTCTTTGCGCTCGCGGCGACGCTGTTGATCGCCGTGACATCCGCCATCACGTGGCGCGTCGCGCGCACACACACTGGTTCGCGCGCGGATTCCGGTGTCGTCGCCACGACGAACGTCGCCGGGAATACGACGCCGGCGAAACCCGAATCCGTTACGGCGCCCGTCTTCGATCCCAGCGCTGGCGGCGGCGTCATTCCGGTCGCGAACGCCGACGTCGTCTACGAGCGCGAGATCGGCGCGCTCCGCACCATCGTCAACGCGCGGTTCGCCGAACTGGATTCGACCACCGTCAGTGAGCTGCGCCGAAACATCGCGATCATCGACAAGGCGATCGCTGACAGCCGAGCCGCGCTGGATACGGATCCGAACAGTCGCGTGTTGTCCACCTCATTGGATCGTGCGCTCGAATCCAAGTTGGCGCTCATGCGTCGAGTGGCACTGCTATGATCGCGGCGCGCAATGTATCCTCGTGGCGCGCCGCGACCGCGCTTGGCATGACCGTCCTCTACGCTGGAGCCATCCCGGCCGCAGTCCATGCCCAGTCCCGTCCCGACACATCGTTCGCCGTCGCGCGGAATAGCATCATCGATATCACAGTGCGTCGCGGACGTCTCGTCGTGCGCGGAACGGATCGCGCGACGGCCGAACTTCGGACGAACAGCACCACCTTCGATCTGCGATCGTCGGGCGTCAGCGTGACCCTCGACGTGACCGAAGGCATGGATCGTCGGCGGGGCCGCGAGAGCGGACGTCGTCGTGACAATGGTGACGAGCCGGATATCGAACTCACGGTGCCCCGTGCGACGAGACTGATGGTCCACGGGCAGTCGGCCGATGTCAGCGTGTCCGATGTGGGCGGTGACATCGAGGTGCACCTGCTCAGCGGCGACATCACGCTCGAGTCCGTGGGTGGCCGCGCAATTCTCGACGCTCTTTCCGGCGATGTGAAGGTGCTGGGCGGCGTCGGCGACCTGCGCGTGAACACGGTCAGCGGCGACGTCGATGCGCGCGGCATTCGCGGCACCATCGATGTCAGCACCACCAGTGGCGAGGTCGTACTCGAAGCCGAACGCGCCACGCGTGTGACCGTCAACGGCGTGAGCAGCGACATCCGCTTCAACGGTGCGCTCGCACCGGATGCACGGCTGTCGTTCACCACGCATTCCGGCGATGTCGTGCTGCGCCTGCCAGAATCAACGGGGGGCATCATGGATGTGGAATCATTCAACGGCGAAGTCAGTGGGGACGGCATGACGTTGCTGCCGACTGGCGGTACGGGTAGTGTCGGTGGTGCGAACCGCAACAACCGCGCGCCGAGACGCTTCGAGTTCGGTGGTGGCGGGAGCGCGCGCATCACGATCTCGACGTTCAATGGGGATGTCACCGTCGAGCGCGGCGGACGGCGGCGCAACGAGCAGTAGTTGCGAGTGAACAGTTCAAACCTTTGTCATGTCTGCACCGTCTGATCGTGCAACCCGTTCCACCACACGATCATTTCCGAAGCTTTCCCTGGAGTCTTGCATGCACATTCCGTCATCCGTTCGCCGTTGCCGCATGACCATGCTGACCGTGCTCGGTGCACTCGCCATGTTATCGTTGAGCGTGCAGGCGCAGTCACGTGATCGTGACCGCGACCGTGATCGCGATTCCGACCAGCGTCAGGACAACACGTTCAACTGGGCCGGCGTGATTCCGAATGGCAAACGCATCATCATCAAGGACATCAACGGCGGCATCGACGTCGTGCATAGCAGCAGCGGCAAAGTCGAAGTGACGGCGGACAAGCGCTGGCGTCGCGGCAATCCGGACGATGTGCGGATCGAGCAGCAGAAGATCGGCGAGGATGTATTGGTCTGCGCGTTGTGGGGCGACGCGTCACGCTGCGACGAAAACGGCATGCACTCCAGCCGCAACAACAAGTGGAACGACCGCAATGACGTGTCCGTGCACTTCACGGTGAAGGTGCCAGACGGGGTGCGGGTGGATGTATCGACTGTCAACGGCGGCCTTGAGATCAACGGTGTCACGACGGAAGTCCGCGCCGCCACCGTGAACGGCAGCATCAACGCGCGCAGTGCCGGCGGACCCGTGCGCGCGACGACCGTCAACGGCGGGATCAAGGTCTCGATGGGATCCATCGGCAACGGCGATGATCTCGAGTACGAGACCGTCAACGGCGCTATCACGATCGAACTGCCCGCGAATATCGGCGCGCAGGTGGAACTGAGCACCGTGAACGGGGGTGTGACGACGGACTTTCCGGTAACGGTCTCCGGGACGCTCTCCCGGAAGCGGCTGCGCGGCACGATCGGCGACGGTCGCACGCGGTTGCGGGCCAGCACCGTCAATGGCGGCATCACGCTGCGCAAGAACTAGCGCCAATCGAGCGGGTCGAACGCTACAGCGCCGCGAGCGCCTCGATCGACTTCGCGAGTTCGAGATCTTTCGTCGTGATCCCGCCGGCGTCGTGCGTGCTCAGCGCGAAGTGCACTTTCGTGTAGCGGATATCGATATCGGGGTGATGGCTCATTGCTTCGGCGATATCCGCGACCTTCGCGACAAACGCGATCCCGTCCGGGAACGCCGCGAAGTGATAGCTCTTCACGAGCGTGTTCCCCTTACGCGACCAGCCCGGGAGCGCTCCCAGTCCGCGCTGGATCTCGATATCAGAGAGTGATGGCATTGCATATGAGGATAGAGTCTTCCGGGCCTCGTGACAATGCGTTGACGGTGGGAAATCACCAGCAACTCGTTCTGGTGGTGTCACGGTTCAGCTTGCAGTCTCGGCTTTCGTCGGTGAGTGTCGGTCGGCTGATGGGTCGCGAACCAACAATTTTGCCGCGAACAAACGACTTTGCCTCGGAAACACGCGGTTAGCAGCCGGACACCGCGCGGATTGACCGGTGCGCACTGAGAGCGACGGCCGCAAACGCCACACCGTCGCCCGTTATTCTCACGGAGCGATCCACGTCGTGTCCGGCCGTCATCCGCCTGTGTCCGTGGCAAAGTTGTTCCGTTCGGTCAAACCGAACCCATCCATGCCTCATAGCCATCCGCTGATTTTCGGCATTGGCCCGGCGGCTGAGTCACCGCAAACAAACAATGTTGCAACAAACAAACGCCTTGCCACGGAAACACGCGGATAACGGCCGGACACAGCGCGGATTGGCCGGTGCGAGCTGAAAGCAACGGTCACGGACCCAAGGCCTTTGGGGGTGGGCGTCGATCACACGGACGCATCACCGAGCTCCGACCACCCCCACAATCCGATTCCACCGACGCCAGACCGTCGCCCGTCATTCTCACGGAGCGATCCGCGCCTGTCCGGCAGTCCATCCACGTCTTTCCGCGACACAGTTGATTGTTCGCGGCAAAGTCCGGTGTCCGCGACGCGCCGTCGCTATCTGCCGTTCATTCGGCGAGTCGGACGTCGTCGTCGAGGCTCCGCTGCCGCCCTCGGCGCAACTCGAATTGCGGTTGGACCACTGAGTCAGCACATCACCGTCTGCGCCAGTAACGGCGCCGACGCACCCAGCCGGTCAAGGAGCCAGCATAGTCCGAGCAGCGCCGCCGACCACGACACTACGCGTGGCATGGCAAGCGGCTTAGGACCCGACAACATCATGTGCATCGACGGCGCCGCACGGCGAGCAATCCACGCCGAGTGCACGAGGCGCAGGAACGCACCCACGGCAAGCACCGCACACAGAAGCGAGGCCTGTCCGACCTCGATCCCCACGTTGAAGCCCACCACGTTCGCGACGCGATACGCGCCACGTAGTCCCATGTCGGCGAGCGCCGAGGCGAACCCCAGCCCATGCAGCAGTCCACACGCAAACACGATGGCCATGCGCCGCCGCAGCATCACATCAGCGCGCTGGCGCAGATTGAGCACCGCCATCACGACAATGCTCGCGGCGAGAAGCGGCTCGACAATCGCGGCCGAGAGGCGCACGCGTCCCAGCACCGCCAGTGACAACGAGATGCTGTGGGCGATGGTGACGCTCGTCAGCACACCGAACCAGTAGCGCCATCCGGCGGCGGCGACGATGATCGTGAGCAGAAACAGCAGATGATCGGTGCCGCCGAAAATATGTTCGATGCCGAGCGCGACGTAGTTGGCCAAGACCTGCCACGCGGAACGGAAGAAAGCATGCGCTGATCGGGCAGGCGTAAGCGCCACGACTTCGGCGTCCGTGCCCCGTGTTGCCTTGATCGTGAACTGACGCTCGTTCGCGGCCGTCCCGAAGAGATCCGTCTCGACGCGCAATGACTGCGGTGCAGCGTCGAAGGTGGCTTTCATGAGCACTAGCACGTGCGTGCTGCCCGCCATCGACGTGGAATCACGCTCGTCCGGTTCCACCATCGGCATGACCAGCTCCAGTCGACCCGCCCTCGCACCGTGGCAGGAGTCGCTGTAGCAGTCGTTGTAGAAGTGCACTCGGCGGCCGATCTGTGCTTGCAGATCGGCGCTGTGGTGCTGCAGTTCCGACTGCGACAATCGCCCATCGTGATTGTCGTCCGCGCCAACGAACGCAGAGAGCGGCAGCGACCACGCCGAGAACACCGCGCTATCGATGATGTTGATCGTGCCTTGCGGCGCAGGCATCATGTGCGCCACTGCACGCGATGCCAGCGTCAGCAGACCCACGAGTATCGCCGCAGCCGTGAGTAGCGAGCTGCGCATTTACCGGCTTGGTGGCGGGGGAGGTGGCCCACCACCACCGAGTCGCGTCCCCTTGATGCAGCGCTGGATGTAGGGATACGTGTCGGTGATGTAGTCGTGATAAATCCCGTTTGGAAATTCCGGCGTTACACCAGTGCGTCCGTTGCATTCGTCGAGATCGCCCGACGCGGCCACGTAGCTGTAATCCTGCTGGAACGTGCCCATTGGAAAGATCGTCACCGAGGGACGCCCGGCGTCCGGCGTCGCCTTTTTCTGATAGCTGCCACGCATCGCGATGGTGGCGGAAGTCGAATTGTTCGCGACGCCGTAGCCCTACCGCGCATAAATCGGGAAACCGTCGACCGCCCAACCAACCAACGTCATCGCCTCTCCCTTATTGGCGCGCGTGATGATGCCGACGGGCATGCCGTGATAGTGGTACGCGCCATCAGGCTGTACATGCGCGTTGTTCTCGTCCGTTCCGAAGGTGAACGCGCCACCTCGCGCTTCGATGCGCCACGGGTCCTGTCCGGCGATCGCGACACAACCGCCGCTAGGTGTCGTCGAGGTCGCATTCGAGGCGCATGTCCCGGCAGTGCCCGGATCGAACTTCACGCTGTTGAGCGCGTAGCCAACAATCATCGCCGAGGTGACGGTGCCCGTGTTCACGGGATTCAGCGAGAACTGCTGCGTGATCATTTGTGCGCGCATCGGCGTCGCAAAGTTGCCGCCGACCACCGCGTGATCAGGAATGCCGTTGCCCGACAGCGCGCGAACCGTGCCGCTGCACGACCATGACGACACGCTGTTGTTGTTGACCTTCGGGCTGTTGTTGAAGCCCGTGAAGCTCAGCGTGCAGCCAACCGCCGAGGTCAATCCTGTTGCGGCTTGAGTCGCGGTGACAGACACCGCAGTCGACGCCGTTCCAGTACCCGCGGCACTGATGGAGGCGACGACACCTGGGAGCTCCCGCTCCCGTGAGTGATGCGCCCGTCGCCGTGCACGTCACGATGTCGCTCGTGATCGGCGCGCCGCCAATCGAGGCGGGCGCCGTGAAGGCGATGCTCGCACTCGTCTGCGCCGGCGAGGCCAGCACACCCGTCGGTGCCGCCGGCACGCCAAGCGGCGTCACCGTGACCGCGCTCGACGCGGAGCTTGACCCGGCAGAATTCGTGGCGATGACGGTGCACGTGTACGCTGTGCCGTTCGTGAGTCCGGTCACGCTGATCGGACTCTACGTCGCCGTGCCGGTGCGCCCACTACCATTGGCCGAACATGTCGCGGTGTAGCCGGTGACCGCAGTACCGCCATTCGACGCCGGTGCATTAAACACGATGTTGATGGTCGTGTTGCCGCCGCTGCCTAGGACACTCGTCGGCGCGCTCGGGACCGTGACGGTTGGTGTGGCGGTACTGCTGTCGCTGCTACATGCCGCGAGCAGTCCGAGCAGTAGCAGCGTAGCAGTCAGCGCGTGCGGTGGGCGTATGGCGTTCGTGTTCAATGAGACATCCCCGGCGTCGACATGGGCATCGACATGGGCATCGACATGGACATCGACATGGACATGGACGACGAAACAGCCGCGCTGACCGTCCCGGAGAAACAGCGGATGGACGACGTCGAGTTCGCCGCCACGAGCAGCACGTAGTGGTACGTCCCTTTAGGAAACTCGGGCGTCGGGCTGGTGATGCCGTTGCATTGATCGAGCTGTGACGCCGTGATCGGCTTTCCATCGATGTCCCGATCACCGTAAATCGGATAGCCGTCGAACGCGATCCCGATGATGTGCGATGGGCCGTTCGCCACGTCGACTGCCGCGGTCACGCAGGGAGGCAGCGCATGATAGTGGTACATGCCGAATGGCGTCGGATGACCGTTGCAGGTATCGAGAAATGCCACATTCTCGCCGGCGCTGTTCTTGACGAAGAAGTTGCTCGCGGTCGCGACGGTCACGCCATCGCCTTCATACGGATTGAACAGCGCGGCACCAGAGATCATCACACCAATCGTACCGAGGCTGGTCGACGTGGGTGTCGCGGCCTTCGTGGGCGTCAGGGGAATCTGAACGTCGTAGGACTGCGTCCGGCTCGGATCGGCCGCCGCGTACGCGCTCGCCGCCGTCGGAACCCGCGTCGCACCAGTGGGCAGCGCATACTGCGCCTGACGCGCGTGGTTCGGCAGGCCATTGGATCGATAGCGCATCTTGCCGTTGGCAAAGGTGACGGTCACGTTCGTCCCCCATTTCGCCGCCGCCAAAGCGGCTTCGTTTGAGGAGGCCGTTGTGGTAGTGGTCGACGTATTCTCGGCGGACGTGACATCGTTCGCGCAGGCCAGAACGAACAATGTGGTCAACGTGACGGCCGTGGTCCGGGGGCTCAGCATGGTCAGCATCGGGCGCATAGGGTCTCCAGGGTTCGGGTGTGTTTGCTGTTGGACAACGGCATGCTCCCGGTCATTCCAACGGGTTTTCCCACACCGCACCACGCGTGTTGGAATGAATCGGTCGATCCGTTTGTCCACAGATCGTGCGTATCTACCTGACACGAGACCAACGGCGTAATGTCCGAACGATTTGGCGCATCTGCGCAGACATCCGTGCCCGGCGCGCCGACCGACCACGAGCTGGTCGCGCGCGCCCGGGCCGGCGACGCGCTCGCCTTTCGTGCGCTGGTGGTGCGCTTCGAACCGATCGTGGCGTCCGTCGTGATCGGCATGCTGGGAGCCGGCGATGATGCGGACGATGTGGGCCAGGAAACGTTTATCCGTTTTCACAGCGCGCTGGATCAGTTCCGTGGTGACGCCGCAGTGAGTACCTATCTGCGCAAGATTGCCATGAACCTCTCGCTGAACGCGCTCGCGCGTCGCAAACGCATGCGGTCACGGCTCATCAGCCGTGACGCATCCGCAACGCCGCTCGACGAACCCATGATCGACGCCATCGACATCGAACAGATTGAACGTCGGGAAGCAGTGCGCGAGGCGGTCGCACAGCTCGGCGAGAAGCACCGTCCGGTCGTCGTGCTGCGGTTACTCGAAGGGCTGTCAACGAATGAAACGGCCAAGGCATTGCAATTACCGCCGGGGACCGTCATGAGCCGCCTGTCGCGCGGCATGGTTGAATTGGCGCGTCGTCTCGCGCCGTTTGCCCGCACCGCGTCAACAATTGGGGGATCACATGCATCCTGATGATGCACCTGATGCTGCACTGGAAGCGCGCATGGCGCGTTATCGTGCGCGTGCGGGCGCGGCCGCGTTCGACGCGGGCTTTACCGATCGCGTGATGGCGCGACTGGCCGCTTCCCGCGGGCTCGCCGACGGCCTGTACACGGTGTTCATGCGCGTCATGCCGATGGCGATCGCGGCCGTACTGGTGTTGGCGACGATGAACCTGCTCTCCTCACGCACCACCCGGCAACCGCTGGTGGATCGCATGCTGGGCCTGTCGACGGTGACCGTGGCGTCGACCTCGTCGCTCGATGACGATCTCTCCGAATGGGGGCGATGACTCGATGAAACTGGAAACGAAATCGTCGGTGATTCTGATTGCCACGTTGCTCCTCGGCGTCGCGATCGGCCTGATCGGTCAGGGCGCACTGCAGCGTGCCATGCACGACCCGCGCGGTCCGCGTAATGGCGAACGCGCACGACCGTCGGGGTTTGTGGCGCGCATGGAGTCGGTGCTGCAACTGCGCGCGGACCAGCGGGCGACCGTGCGCCCGCTGCTTGAGTCGAGCGCGGACCAGAACCAACGCGTCATCGACGACGCGCACGGTCGTCTGCGTGCGCAATTAGATACGCTGCGCGCGACGCTCGCGCCGTTACTCGATGAGGCACAACGCGCCCAGTTGGCCGACGAAGCGCGGCGGTTACCAGATCCGTTCCGGCCGCCGCCACGCGAGGGTGGTCGTCCGCCGGGAGACGGCCGCGGCTTACCGCCAGATGATCGCGGCGGGCCGCCACCACGCTGAGCACAAACGACCGTGCCGCGAACAAACGACTTTGCCGCGAAAAACGACTGGCCGCGGAAACACGCGGATAACAGCCGGACACCGCGCGGATTGACCGGTGCGAGCTGAGAGCGACGGTCGCAGACGCAATTGATTTTGGGGGGTGGGCGTCGATCACACGGACGCATCACCGAGCGCCGACCACTCCCTAAAAATCCGATCTCACCGACGCCGCACCGTCGCCCGTCGTTCTCACGGAGCGATCCGCGCGGTATCCGGCAGTTATCCGCGTGTTTCCGCGGCAGAGTCGTTTGTTTGCGCAAAGTCGTGCCCGTGGCAAGGTGGTTCAGCTTGGCCAAACCGAACTCATCCATATTATCCCCTAGCCATCCGGCGAATCTTCGGTATTTATTCGGTATGCCCATCGCCGTCGCTCTTTCTCGCCCGGAAACCCACGAAGCCCCGGCTCTCGAGCTGGCCTCGCTCCGCACGCAGCTCGAGGCGGTGGTCGCGGGCGGGCGGAAGGCCGGCGAGCCGTGGGCGACGGGCGTCGGCGCGCTCGATCGTGCGCTGGGCGGTGGGCTGCCCCGGGGCCGCATTACCGAAGTCGTCGGAGCATTGGGCTCCGGCAAGACCTCGCTGCTGCGACAGGTCGCCACGCGCGTGCTCCGCGCCGGTGGGTGGGTCGCGTGGATCGACGCCCGTCGCACTCTCGCTCCGGCACCGTTCGCAGAGTTGGGCGACCGACTCGTCGTCGTCCGCCCACGCGATACCAAACGCAGCGCCTGGACCGCCGATCTCCTGCTCCGCAGCGGCGTCTTCGCGCTCGTGATTCTCGATGGCGCGCCGCCGCTCTCACGCGTGCATGGCGTGCGTCTCGCGCAACTCGCCCGCGAACGCGATGCCGCCTGTGTCGTGCTCAGTGATGATGCTCGGCCCAGTCGCGTGAGTGGCGCTGTGCGACTACGCGTGGAATCTCGACGCAGTGCGTCCGGACGCACATCAGCGCGCAGTGCATCAGAGCACAACTCAGCAACGCCCTGCATGGCCATCGTCGTGGAAAAAGGCGCCGTTCGTAAACCTGTTCGATCGATCGAGGTGGATCATGTCGTCGTCGTGGCGCGTCGCGTGTGTACGGATTCCGAGATTCCCGATCGGCGCGGGGTGGCGCGCAGCACGCGTCGTCCCTGGTCCGCCGTCGGCGGCACGTCCGACGTCGGCGTCGGACAACCCATCACCTGGGGCGGACTCAGTGTCGGCACCGGCGGCGCGCATCATAGCGCGCAGCGAGGCGCGCGTCATAGCACGCACGACGATCGCGTCGACAGCATCTACGGCCCGCCGAGAAGTGACCACACCACCGGCACCACGCCCGCCCATCGCGACCCAACTCGCGCTCGCGTTCCACGACCAGATGACGAGCGTGAACACACCATCGACCGCGAGCGTGAACGCACCATCGACCGCGAGCGCTTCGACCGCGCGTTCGACAAGCGTGTTCGCGACTGGACACGCTATCGCGGCCGACGACGTGCCGCCGAGTCCACCTACGGACGCCCGTCGCGACGCGAACACGCACGCGAACGCGTCGGGACCTCGTCGCTCAGCTCCGCCCCCGGAGAAACACTGGGACACCCAGCCGCGCGCACTCACGGTTGACATGCGACTGCGCGCCGTCTCGCTCGCCGCCGGACAGGCGGGCGTGCGCGCCGGCATGACCGTCACCGAAGCGCAGGCACGCTGCGCCGCACTCGAAGTGCGCACATGGGATGATCACGCGATCGCCGATGCAATCCTTGCCGCGACGACCGCGATGCTCGCCGCCAGTCCGCAAGTGACACCCGTCAGCGGCGCGCCCGGCATGTGGTGGGTGGGCGCGACGGGATTCAATGCGTTGGGCGGCGAACCAGCACTCGCATGCACATTGCTTACCATCGCACAACGTTGGCATCCTGATGCGCGCGTCGCCATCGCCGACTCGTGCGTGGCGGCACGTGCCGCCACGTGGGCACCACAGGCCAGAAGCCGAGTGGTGCGCGAACGCGATCCCCTCGCGATGCCGAACGGCATACCAGACGGCATCACGATCATCCCCGCCGGTCAGTGCGCGACGTATCTCGCGCCCGCCCCACTCGGTCTCGTGCCGATGGACGAGGATCTGCGTGACGCGCTCAAATCACTCGGCCTGCGCACCGTCGGAACATTCGCCGCGCTCGAGGCCGGTGATATCGAACGACGCTGGGGCGCCGAGGGACTCACTGCGTGGCGACTCGCCCATGGCGATGATCCACGACGGCCCGGACTTGTGCGCGTCGAAGCGGCGCGCAGCACGAGTGTCGAACTGCCGGCGGCGGTCGAAAGCACCGAGCCGGTCTTGTTCGTGTTGCGCGCACAACTTGAACGATTGATTCGTGAACTTGTCGAGGATGGACGCGCTGCCGCGTCGGTCTCCATCACGCTGATCCTCGATGCGGGACGGCAGTGGCCACTGGAAGAGGGCGGCGATGCCGTCATCGCACCCCCGACTGCGCGCAGCGCCGAGTCGTTGCTGAGTGTTCCGCAACGCAGCATCACGCGCGAGGTGCGACCAGCACGACCGCTCGCGCGACTGGATCCGTTGTTCGACCAATGCCGCGCGCTGCTCGAACGGTGGGTCATTCCGGCACCGATCATCGGCGTGACCGTCTGCATTCCGGCGACGGCACCGCTCGCCGCCGATCAGGGCGATCTGCTCGTCCCCTCGTGGCGCGATGCCGCGATGGACGCCGAGGCGGTGTTCGCACGATTGCGCACCGCGCTCGATCCCGATCATGCGGGCGACGTCATCGTGCGCGCCGTCAAAGGCGATGGCCACAAACCAGAAGCCACCGGCCGATGGGAAAGCGCCGACGCGATGGCGCAGGCCGCGGCGCCGGTCCCCGCCGCGCCGGTTCCTTCTGCGCCACCCCCGGCCGCAGACGCCCCGCTCATGCCCGCCGTCCTCCGTCTGCTCGATGCCACCGAGGACATCGACGTCGAAGCGCCGCACGGGATCCCCGACGCGGTGTGGTGGCGCGGCCGGCGCCTCGACATCACATCGGCCGATGGTCCCGAGCGACTGACCGGCGACTGGTGGCGGGCCGATATGTTTGCCCGCGACTACTGGCGGTGCGTGGCGCGCACCGAAGGCGAACTACTCGTGTATTGCGAGGCGGAGTCGTGGTACATCCAGGGCTGGTACGACTGAGGCTCGTCGGCACCGAACTGCGCGCGGTGAGAACCCAGCACCGCCTAGAACGGAGAACTCCGTCTGAGCTCTCGGCTCTATGCCGTGCTGGGCTCTGATCGCGCGCAGTTCCCCTCCGACGGGCGTCCAGCCGCCCCCACCTATCCGAATCCAACCCACCCGCCAAATTCCCCCGACGCCATTCACCACCCGAAGCATTCAGGAGTCTTGATGCACCGCACGTCGCTCTTCATCGGCCTGCTTCTCAGCCTGCCACTACTCAGCAGTCCACTCGCGGCGCAGCAGCCCCCCAACGGTCGTGGCGCTGGCGGTTTCCGTGGCGGCATCACGATCAAAGCCGGTGAGCCGTGCCCACCGGGCACCACCGAAGTCCGCCCGCGCAATTGTCTCGGCCCCGACGCGCCGGCGCCGAGCATTCTCGATTATCGCCCCAAGTCGACGCTGGCCGCACCGACGCACATGGTGCCCAAGGCCAAGTTCCCCGTCATTGACTTTCACGGACATCCGCAGCAGCTGTTGTCGTCGACCGAAAGCCTGTCGCGCATGCAGGCGTCGCTCGACAGCCTGAACGTGCGCACCATGATCGCCGCCGACAACGTCTCCGGTGACCGCCTAAAACGCGTGATGGACACCGTGCGCGCATCGGCCACGATGAAAGATCGCGTGCGTGCGCTGGCCGGCATCAGTTTCAACGGAGTGGGAAGCCCAGGCTGGGCCGTGAAAGCGATTGCGCAGCTCGAAGCCGATGTCGCTGCGGGTGCGGTCGGTGTCGGTGAAATCCCGAAGAGCCTGGGACTGACGTACAAGAAGGTCGACGGCAGCCGTCTCAAGATCGACGACCCGGAACTCGATCCGGTATGGGATGCCTGCGCGCGTCTCGGACTCACGGTGTTCATTCATACCGCCGATCCACAGGAGTTCTTCAAGGAGATCAACAACAACAACGAGCGCTGGCTCGAGTTGTCGCTCTTCCCCGAGCGTCGCTATCCGCAGGACAAGTTCCCGAGCTTTGAAACGCTCGCGAAAGAACGGAACAACCTCTTCAAGCATCACCCGAAAACAAAATTCGTGGCCGCGCACATGGGCTGGCACGCGAACGAACTCGAGGTGCTCGGCAAATTATTCGACGAATACCCGAACATGTACGGCGAAGTTGGCGCGGTGCTCTACGACATTGGCCGTCAGCCGCGCGCGGCGCACGACTTCTTCATCAAGTATCAAGACCGCATTCTCTTCGGCAAAGATTCCTTCCAGCCGGAAGAGTATTCGTACTATTGGCGTGTGTTCGAAACGCGCGATGACTACTTCGATTACTACCGCGGCTACCACGCCTTCTGGAAACTGTACGGCATCGATCTCCCTGATGTCGTGCTCAAAAAGGTGTACTACCAGAACGCGCTCAAGTTGCTGCCGAAGGTGCCGACGGACGGATTCCCGAAGTAACGTACAACGAGTACGGACTGTCGCACCGTCAGTGCGCGACAGTCCGTACTCACGACGCAGCGCAGAGATTACGGTTGCTTCGGCAAGTCGATGCTCGGATTGCGCTTGAAGAATCCGACCGGTCGAATCTCGAAGCTGTGCCACGCCACCGGCATCACCGGGAAATCTTCCGGTCGCGGCAGATGGTGAAAACCCAGCGTCAGCCAGGCGACGACGTCGGTATTCGCGACGGGGCGATTCGCCTTCGTCCACGACGGCAGTCCGGCACCTTCCGTGCTCACGCTCGGGTAATCGCCACCCGCGAATAATTCATCGGCACGATACGGCGTGACCCACAGTGTGTGATTCGTGAAGCCCGCCCGTCGCTGCATGTAATCGTCGGGGCTGAGCAGCGTCATCGCGCCCATCGCTTCGATTTCATACCCGACCGGCGTACCATAGGGGCCCATCACCGTTGGGTTGATGATGCGCCACACTTCCGGCGTCGCCATCGACGACATGCGCTGCGCGTCCGATTCCGTCTTCGATTCGCTCGACTGCACCTTCCAGATGCTGCGGCGCGGATTCGACTCGGGTAGCCGCTGCCCGACGAGCTTATCGACCATCAGCGAGTTGTTCGGACCGTCGACATCCATGTCGAGGCGGAACGAGAAAAAGTGACTGTGATTGACCGCGATCAGCTTCGACGCGATCATGCGCCCGAACTCTTCTTCGTTTCCTTTTCCGCTCACGCCCTTCATCTGATCCATGCCGGTCGCGCCCAAATTCACCTTGAGCGTGCCGTCCTGTTGAAAGACCCAGTCGAACAGATAATCGTAGTTGCCGGCGTTCATGTACATGCGCAGCACGAGATCGCGCTTGACGCGCGTTTCGATCGTCGCCGTCGCGTCACGCGCATGTCGCCATGCGACATCACCGGCGCTCCGTTCGAACAGACAGGCCGTGCGCACACGTTCGCGCGGACGGCCTTTCTCCGTCACGATCATCGAGTTGAACAGCACGCCGTTGTTCGGGCACTCGATGCCCGGCTCGAGCGAGCTGGCAATGCCACCGAACGATGACGGATAGGTGCCGAGGTCGAAGTAACCCTGATAGTTCCACGGGTCGGTCGGGTCCATGTACGGCACGAACAGTTCGGACAACGAGCCTTCGTACATGATGGAGCGATCCTTCCCCTCGTCCGTGTACTTCACCATCGACAGCACAACGCCGCGACGCTGATCAACGCGGAAATGGAACTTCCAGTTCTGCCAGCTGACCTGCTGACCGTTCAACACGAATGACGGCCCAAGCGGTTGAATCATCGACACCGGGTTCTTGGTCTCGCGCGTCGCTCCAACTGCCTCGGCATCGTGATCGCCGAACGGCCCGGTCGACGGTTGCACGCCGGTATCGACGACGCGCAGCACCTTCATATCGGTCAGATCGACGACGACCACCAGTCCACCGAACGCCTCTTCGTAACCGGAGACACGGTTGTGTTCATCGCCACAGGTCAGGTGGACCACGCGATGCCCACGTTCTTCCGGCAGATCGAAGTAGCCATGATTGGCCGGGCTGCAGCCGACATTCGTGAAGTCGGTGATGCCGCGTTTTTTGATGGCGTCACGCACGCGCGCGTCCTTCATCGCGAGGCCGTCGGCGGCCTCACCCTCCGACCGGCTCGTCATATACTGACGGCCCGGCACTTCCTTCCAACTCAGCACTTTCTTGCCCGTGACATCGACCACGGCCTCATAGCCGCGACGAGCCTGAATCAGGTGCACGGATGCTTCACGACGGAACGGCTGCCCTGATTTCCACGCGACGACCTCGGCCTTCGGTGGCTCATGGAGCCCCATGTACAGATAGCGCGTCGTGCTGTCCGTCTTGCCCGACGCGACCAACGCGTCGTACACGGCCCAGTGTTCGCGAGCCGATAGACCGTCGAGGGGGTGCGTCGGGGCCTGCGCCTGTGCTACGCCGGCCGCGAGCACGAGCGCAGCAACGAGTGACTTCATTCGCATGGATGCTCGGTTGAGAGTGATGGGTCGAGTATGCTGGGCAATCATGGCCATGGTAAGGTGATCACGGGATAGCGAGGACGCGACGCCGGCACATCCTGACCGGCGACGAAGCGAGTGATGTCACGTTTTGCCGCGGTGACGTGCGCACGCGCCGACGCGTCGGCACCGGCACTCACCGCCAGACGGGCTTCGATCGCCTTCAGGTGCGTGAGTGCGTGCGCCCGGACGTCGGGCAACGCCTTCGCGTCCCCGCCGAGATCGAGAAGCGCATCGAGCGCCGCGCGCTGCGATGCCCGTTGCACCGCGCGTTCGGCCGACGACGCTGGCACCGGCGCGCCCCACGTGCGCCGTACAATCGTCGACATCACCTCGTCGAGACTCAGCGCGCTGGCATCGCGGGCCTGAAAAATCACGAGACGCGCGCAGCGTTCACGATCCAGCAGATAGCCGATCACTTCGGTCGCGAGGCCACCGGCCAGCGTGATCGGGTCGAACGCCGTGAACCCTGACGTCTCGAGCCACATCTGATCGGTGTTGAAGCCCGGCGGTGGCGGCGGAATCATTTTGACGACGCGCTCCGGCACCGTCAATTCCGACGGGGAGAGCGCATCCAGCTCTCGGTTCAACGCCTTGCGCTGCTCGGCGGCCGGAATCACGCGTGTCGGCATCTGCCCATCGCCGCGCAACGCGAAGGTGAAGTCCATGCCGCCGACGTACTTCGCGAGCCCTTCCAGCGAGTAGCGGTGATGCAAATACACATGCGCAAAGCGCATGTTGAGCAGCGCCATCGGCTCGCCCGGCTTGATCGCGGTTTCGTCGAACTTATCGATCATGATGCGACGGGCTTTCGTGGCGCGCTCGATACCGTCAAGTGGCGTCGCCCCTTCTTCCCAGCGCGTCACGTACGGATTCGACGTGTTCGAGCCCGCGTACGTGTCGTTGATGTAGCGCACGTTGCGGCCGATGCCGTCTTTCATGATGGCATCGAGTCCGGACTTTTCCGCCGCTGCATTGGGATACCACGTGTACCCCAGCTTGATCGCGAGCGAGTCCCACGCGCCCGGTCCCTTTCGCCACGCATCGCGCAGATCGAGCGTACCATCGGCGTTCGCCGTGATGATCGGGAACGGATAGTCCATCACGGACGAACGGTTTTGCGTCGACGCAATGTAGTTGTGCTGCAGGCCGAGCGTGTGCCCGATCTCGTGCGCCGCATGCTGCCGACGGCGCATCATCGCGAATGTTTCGGCGTCGACGTTGGGCCCCTTGGCACCAGCGGCCGGCACAGTGCCCGCCCAAATGTTGTAATCGATCAGCGAACGCCACGCATCGATACGCACGATCGCTCGCACGATTTCGCCCGTGCGCGGATCCGAGTAGCTCGGCCCCACGCTCGGGCCGGGCCCATTGCGATGCACCCACATCAGCATGTTAAAACGCGCATCCATCGGATCAGCGCCCGCCGGTAGATCCAGTACACGGAAGGCACCTTTGAATCCCGCACCTTCGAAGACCTTGGCCCACCAGTTGCCGCCTTCGCGCAGCGCTTCGCGGTACGGCGCCGGAATGCCGGGGTCGAGGTAGTACGTGATCGCTGTGACGGGCTCGACGAGCTCACCGCGAGAGTACGCGGCTGCATCCTTCGGCACGAGACGCCAGCGATTGATGAATCCGCTGCGATAGTCGCCATCCACGCCCTGCGACAAGTCGGCGAACTGCGTGCCGCCGAAACCATAGCGGGGATCATACTCACGCGGGCGATAGCCGCCCGTTTCGGGCAGCATGACGAGCGAATGATGCTCCTCGAACGTCATCGCCCTCGCATCGGGCGCGATGCGGCCGATCGCACGATTCGGTGCATCTGCAACGAAGGTCAGGACCGCATGCACTTCGGCGTTGCGCGGGAATGCTTTCGTGCGCGCCGTATCCAACCAGCTGCGTGCGGCGTCAACGCGGTACGGACCACCAGCGGCCGCGCCAGGCGCGCCACCTCCGCCAGGCCCACCCCCACGCAGCCCATCGGCCACGCCATATGCGTCGCTCATGAACAACGACGTCGCATCGACCGTCAGCACGCCGTTCGCGTCGCCATCCACGGGAAAACTCGCGACGACCGACCGCGGAAACGCTTCAGTGGCGGCTCGCTGGTTTGCCGCATCGCCATTCGGCGCGCGCACGCTCCAGTTGTCGCGCACCATCAAAACGCGTGCGCCTCGACGCTCCAATCGCACGACGACGCTCTGCCCCATCTGCGCGCGATCGAGACTGCCAGTGCCCAGACCGGTCGCGAGCGTGACCTGATGCAGGAAGTCGTGATTGAGCTGCGCCACCGGGATCTCGAGCATCGCGCGATTGCGCGCCTCGTCGACGCGCACACGCAGAAACGGCGCCTCCGCGGTCTGCGCGGCGAGTGGTGCAGCATACGCCACCACAAAGATCGCCACGCCGACAGAACGACGCGCGATCAGTCGCACGGTTGCGAGTGTTCCAATCATGGATCCAGTCCAAGTCAAAAAGGTGTTCACCGCAACGCTTCAGGACGACATCGCACTTCAAACACCAAAACAACTTTGCCGCGGAAACACGCGGATCAACAGCCGGAAAAGACGCGGAAAATCAATCATACCCGCTGTATTCCCGCTGTATTCGCGCTTTGTCAGGCAGTTGATCCGCGTGTTTCCTCGGCAAAGTTGTTGGCAGTTTGTTGGTGATGGTATGTGGAAACTGAGCTACGGCGCCCCGACCGCCCTCCGATACGCCGCCGTGCCGCCAACCACGGGCAGCACGATCTTCGTGCTCGCAACATCGATACTGAGCTCCGTCCCCGGCGCTGGCCAGAGCGTAAACTCGCGATCGCTTGACATGATCATCAGACCCAGCTGCTTACCAGCCGGAATGATCTGATCATCCGGCTCCAGATCGAACGTCAACGGGTAGAACGCGCCCGGCGTCAGCGCCTCGCCGGGCAGCTTCGAATCGTAGTTGCCGCCGCGCGTCAGTGACTTGTAGTTCTGAGGGTCCGCCCATCCGCGGGTCACGACACCAGCATGGCTCGCCGAGCCCGCGCGCGCGCTGTCGTACGGCAACATGACCAGCCACACCGAGAGGTTTGCCGCGGCTTTGCTCGACGCGAGCCGAATCGTGATCGTCGATGTGCCTGACAGATGCAACGCCTCCTTCAATACCGGCGTCGCATACAACAGACGGTTCTTCGACTGCGCGACCGACGCGGCCGCAGAGCCGCTCATGCGTACGTCGTCGACGAACATCTCAGTCGATTTCGTCGTCACCGCGGCGAGCGCGAGTCCTCCGACGCCATTGCCGTCGCCCTGCGGATACACCGTCGTCGCCACCGCATTCGGATTCGGATAATCGACGTATGCCGTCGGCGGCGTACCGCGTACAGCGCCCTCGCGCATGACAAATAGACGCGGATCCGTCTCGACTCCGTTGTCAACACCATACAGGTAGTGACTGAACCATTTGTTTTGCATGTCGAGCGGCGGCGGTCCGCCATGACCGCCCTGATGCAGATACAGCTGCGTCGGCGTGTGCTGCGCCTTCAACGCTTCGTAGATCCGCATGCTGTGTTCGGGCACGACATTGAAGTCGTTCAGACCGTGCGCGAGCAACGTGGCCGCCTTCACCCCCTTGATCTTCGTCAGCAGATCACGCGTCGCCCAGAAATCGTTGTAGTCGCCCGTGCGCCGATCCTCTTTAGACGCGAACAGTCCGTCGCGATACGTCGCGTTGCACTTGGCGCGCAACGCCGGATCGCCCGTGTGCACGAAGTCGTACAACACGTCGACATCTTCACCGAGGTAGCCGCCGGGATGGCGCACCAGTCCATTGCTGCGATAGTAGTGATAGTAGGACGTATTCGGCGCGATCGGGATGATCGCCTCGAGTCCGGCAACACCCGTCGTCGCCGCGGCCAGTGGAATCGTTCCGTTGTACGACGTGCCGATCATGCCAACTTTGCCGGTCGCCCATGCGGCCGTCACCGTGTCACCACCGTTCACGGCGGTGTAGCCCTTCGCGCGGCCGTTCAGCCAGTCGATCACCGCCTTCGGTCCAAACTGCTCGGGCATGTCGCCGACGGTCGGACAACCGGTCGAGAGACCGGTGCCAGTGGCTTCGGAATGCACCACCGCGAATCCGCGCGGTACCCACGTGCCGATTTCGCTGGTGCCGATACGCGGTCGCACCGGTTGGAAGGGCAACTCCACCTGCGGCACGCGCGGCTTCGGTGTGGCGCCAAGCTCCTGATTCACATCCCAGAAGGTGCCGGCCTGCCCTGCCGTTCCCGCAAAGTACGGCGACGACTCATAGATCGTCGCCACCTTCAACCCTTCAGTCTCCGTCTGACGCGGGCGCGTCACGTCGACATGCACACGATCCTTCCGGCCGTCGTTATCCGAGTCGAAATCGGTCTCGACCCAGAGTTCCTGTCGAACCCACTGGGTCGCATCCTGAAATGCCGGCGCGACCTGCGCCTGACCATTGAGAAAGACGGGCCCCGCTTTCCCCGGCGCCGAGATCGGACCAGACGAGGGCGCCCCGCCGGTCGTGGATTTTGCCGTCGAGCATCCCGCGACAAACGTCAGGGTCGACACCGTGGTCATCACCACGCGCCGAGTCGAGACCGACAAGAATAAAGTCATGTCGCGAAACTACCCACCGGACTACTTCCCGGCGAGCACCGAGTCGATGGTCGCCTTGAGCGTCCCGATCGACGCCGTCGACGCCAGCCGACGCGTCCCCACCACGACCGTCAGTGGCTGCCCCTGCGTGCCTTGGTCGACCCAGTCAATATCGCCACGAATCTGACGCAGTATCCGGCCGCTCTTTACGCAATCATAGAACCTCATTGCGTCGACGCCGGTCGAGCCGCCAATCGAATCGATGATCGCCTTCGCATCCGGGGCGTTGCTCCATCGATCGACCGCAGCGAACAGGCGCGCACTCGCCTCCCAAAACTTTCCTTCGACCGCCGTGCACATCGCGACGTTCGCGGCCCGGACGGCATTCGGATGCTCGCGCAGCGGGTAGTGCACCCACGTAATTGTCGCCTGATGCGTATCGACGTACGTGCGGCGCAGCACCGGCAACGTCTGCTCGAACCACTGGCGGCACGAGGCACACTGATAATCGCTGATCACCAAGATCTGCGCATGCGCACTGTCGCCGAGCACACGACCGCGATCCGCCGCCTGCATCGTGATGTCTGGCAGCATCGCCTTCCGCTCCGGCGGAAGACGGCGCACGTCTTCCTTCGACACCTCGGCGGCGGCGCTCCGCCGGTCGCCGCAGGCCTCGGCCGCTACCGTCGTCGTGATCAGCAACGCCGCCGGCAGCAATCGCACACACGTGCGAGAAATGAACTGTAGCATGACGGAAGGTACTATACCTATCGACGCTCGCCCACTCTTCGTATGCTTTTGCATGCTAACAAGTACCGAAACCAGCGAAGTCCAGGCTGCACCACCTTCATGGTCGCTCGCCATGCTGAACAGCCAGAAACGCCGCTCGCGATGGGCGGCTCGCGCCATCATCGGCGGGCTCGTCTCCGTCGGCATCGGCGCCGGCTGCTCAGCGGGACGAATGGCCGACCGACCGCCGGTCGATCCGCAGCTGGTCTCACAGTGGATGCGCACCTCGCTGGCGTTCGTTCGCAGCGAACGTTTGGGTCCGCCTATCGCATCACGCATATCGGCCTATAGTGCGCTCGCGCTGTATGAAGGCTATGCCGCAGATTCGCGGGGTACGCTGCAAACGCTCGCCGGACAGCTGAACGGACTGCGCGCATTGCCTACGCCCCCCGCTGGAGCTCCGCTCGATGGCCCGGTCGTTGCCGCCGAAGCGGAACGCGTCGTGATGGACTCGCTCTTCCGCGACGGCCTGCCCGGAACGCACCGCACCATCGACTCGCTCGCCGCGACGCAGATCGCCGCGCGTCTGGCCGCGGGCGTGAACGCCGCCGCGCGCGATCGTGCCATCGCGCATGGACGCGCGCTCGGCAACGCGATTCTCGCGTGGGCCGCGACCGATAGTTTCTTCTCGACGCGCGGACGTCCGTGGGCGCCGTCGGGCCAGCACGAGGAGTGGACGAACACGATGAACGTCTCCCAGTTCATACCGCAAACGCTCTCGAGTCAGTCGGATCTCGTGCAACTCGCCAATCCGAACGTGCACACCGACGTCGAGAACGCCACAACGAAAGGCACGTTCACCAATCGTCCGAAAGACGAGGGCAAGACCACGCTGCCGTCGTTCAACCCGATCAAACCGACGGAGCCGTACTGGGGCCATCTGCGTCCCTTTGTACTGAAGGCCGGCGATGAATGCGCGCCGCCACCCCCGCCGGCGTATTCAGAGCAGCGCGGCTCCGCCTTCGACAAGATGGCGCGACAGTTTTACGACACCATTGTGGCGCTCACGCCTGAGCAAAAACAGACCGCGCTCTTCTGGGCGGACAATCCGGTGGCGACGGGCACGCCCGGTTTTCACTGGATCAGTGTCGTCAACCTCATGGTTGCACGTCGTGCGCTCAGTGCCGACGACGCCGTATCGCTCTATGCCCTGACGTCGATCGCCATCGCGGACGCCTTCATCGGCTGCTGGCACGAGAAGTTTCGCTTCAATGTCGTGCGGCCCGTCACGTGGGTGCAGCGCGTCATCGATCCGACATTTCAGACGGTCATTCCGACGCCGCCCTTCCCCGAGTATCCGTCGGGCCATTCCGTGCAATCAGGCGCCGCCGTCAGCGTGCTGATCGCGATGCTCGGCGACACCATTCCATATCTGGATTCGACGCAAGTCGACATCGGGCAGCCACCGCGACGGTTCGCATCGTTCTCCGCCGCGCAGAATGACGTCGCCAAGTCACGCGTCTACGCTGGCGTGCACTACTTCCCTGCCGTCGTCGATGGCCTGACGCAAGGCCAGTGCATCGGCCGCAAAGTCACCGCGCTCAAGACCAGGCGCAGTCCGTGACGTGGTGCCGTATGCGACGTCCACTCCGGCACCACGTCGCCGTCGCATTCGCACTTTCGTTCGTCGGCATCGGTTGCACGGACCCAACGATCGACACCAGCTGGCACCAGGAATCAGGCTATCGCTGGCGCGCGTTGCAGGTCCCGCGTACTGGGCGTGCGGGCTTCGCGATGCTCACGTCGTCGTCGACCGGGTTGACGCACGTCAACACGATCGACATCGAACATGGGCTCGCGAACCGCGGACTACTCGACGGCGCTGGCGTCGCACTCGGCGATGTCGACGGTGACGGGCTTCCGGACGTCGTGCTCGCGTCGGAAGAGAAGCCGGCGGCGCTGTACCACAACGACGGCGCGTTCCACTTCACCGATGTCACGGCACGTAGCGGTCTTGACTTCACCGGCTTGCAGACGACCAGCGTCGTGCTCGTGGACGTCGATGGGGACCGCGATCTGGATCTGATCGTCGGCACCTTCGGTGGACCGGTAAAGCTGTATCTCAACGATGGCAAAGGACACTTCACCGATGCGACGGCATCGAGCGGCCTCACCGGCGGCTACAACGCCACGACCATCACATTGGCCGACGTCGATGGTAACGGGTCACTCGACCTGTATGTCGCCACGTACAAGACACACAACGCGCTCGACGCCTACACGCCGCAGCAGCGCACGTTCGATCAGGTCCTCAAAAAAGTCGGCGATTCCGTCGTCGTAGTCGACGAGTGGAAACGGGAGTATCGCGTGGACTCGCGTCCCGATCTTGGCGGCTTCATGCGGTCGCAACGTGCCGAACCTGATCTATTTTTTCTGAATGACGGACACGGGCACTTCACACGCACGCCCGTGATGGGCCCCCGCTTTCGCGACGAAAAAGGCAAACCGCTCACGATCGATCCCGACTACTTCACCCTGGCCGCACGCTTCTACGATGTGAACGGCGATGGCGCACCGGATCTGTACGTCTGCAACGATCTCGAGGACCCGGATCAGTTGTGGCTGAACGACGGCAAGGGCAACTTCCAACTCGCGCCGACGTTCGCACTGCGCGTCACGAGCAATACGTGTATGTCGGTCGACTTCGCCGACGTCAATCGCGACGGGTACGTCGACATCTTCACGACGGACATGCTCGCGCCGACGTTGGCCGCGCAGCAGCGCAGCATCCCGACGCACACGCCACTGCAGAAGCCCGTCGGTCTGTCTCCCGAGCGCACACAGTGGATGCGGAATATGCTGCAGCTCTCGCGTGGCGACGGCACGTGGGCGCAAGTCGGCGATATCGCCGGCGTCAGCGCCACGGACTGGACGTGGGGCTCGGCGTTCCTCGACGTCGACCTCGATGGCTTTGAAGATCTGCTCGCGGTAAACGGTCATCGATACGATGTGCGCGAGGCGGATCCGTACGATCGGATCCGTAACACCTTCCCGCGCGTGCCATGGAACAAAGAATCGGCAGAGTTTCCGACGCTGCGCACGCGCAGCGTCGCGTTCCGGAACGGCGGTGATCTCACCTTTCAAGACGTCAGTCAGGCGTGGGGATTTGGTGTCGACAGTGCGATCTCGCAAGGCATGGCACTTGCGGACCTCGACGGCGACGGCGCGCTCGATGTTGTTGTAACGCGGCTCGACGCACCGTCGGTGGTCTATCGCAACACGAGTGCGGCGCCAAGGATCGCGGTGCGCCTGCGGGGTGCTGGACAGAACAGCCACGGGATCGGTGCGACGATCACCGTGCGTGCGCCGGGACGGCCCGTGCAATCGCGCGAGATGACATCCGGCGGCTATTACCTGTCCGGTAGCGACGCGGAACTCGTCTTCGCCACATCGGCCGACAGCGCCGCCACGATTGACGTGCGCTGGCGCAGCGGTCGCCACAGTATCGTGACGGTCGCCCGCGCCAATCGGTTGTATGAAATTGATGAAGCCTCGGCCACGGGACACGCGACCACCGCCACCACCGATTCAACACCACCGCTCTTTGCCGAGGCAAGCGCGTTACTCGGCGGCGCGACGCACGTCGATTCCCTCTATGCCGATTTCCGACGCCAACCATTGCTGCCGGCGCGATTGAGCCAACTCGGTCCCGGTGTCAGCTGGATCGATGTCGACCACGACGGCCGAGACGATCTTGTGTTTTCGAGCGGTCGCGGTGGGCGATTGACGGTGCTGCGCAACACAGGGACGGGGTTCAGCGCGCTCGTGGTGCCGGGCGGCGTGCAAACGCTCGATCTCACCAGCGTGCTTCCGGCGCCGGATGGAAAGGGCGGAATGACGCTGTTCGTCGGCCAATCCAACTACGAAGCGTCCGATATCACGGCCGCGCTCAGTGCGCCGTCCGTCATCGGCTTCCCGATTGCGGGTACGGGCACGGCAACGCGCGTTGGCGCCGCGACATCAGTGGTCGGTGGTGACAGCGCCAGCGTCGGCGCCATCGCGATGGCCGACGTCAACGGCGACGGCATTCTCGATCTGTTCATCGGCACGCGCGTTATCGCAGGTGCGTGGCCGCTGCCGGCGAAATCTCGACTGCTGCTCGGCACGTCGTCAGGAACGTACGTCGATGATCCCCGCAATGTCACGGCGGTGTCTGCGCTCGGACTGATCGCATCGGCGATCTTTGCAGATCTCGACAACGATGGCCGTCCTGAGCTCATCGTCGCGACCGAATTCGGGCCGGTGCGCGTGCTCCACAACGAGAGCGGCATGCTCCGCGATGTCACCCGCAGCATGGGTCTCGCCGACTTGTCGAGTCGTTGGAACGGGGTGAGCGTGGGCGACTTCGACGGTGACGGCCGGCTGGATATCGTCGCCACGAGTTGGGGACGAAACACCGCGTGGCACACGTCGACGGATCGTCCGTACACGCTCGCGGTCGCGCGCGTTGAGGATGATCGACTGGGCTTGATCGTGGCGCGCGCCGACTCGATCACGAAGCGCGAGATGCCGCTTGATGGATTCGCGCGCATCGGCGCCGCGATGCCATCGGTCAAAGCGCGCTTCGCGACGTTTGCAGAGTTTGCGAAGGCCGATGTCGATGCGGTGCTCGGACCAGCGGCGAAAGACGCCATCCGCGTCGGCGCGACAACGTTCGATCACACCCTCTTTCTCAATCGCGGTGATCACTTCGAGGTGCGCGCGCTGCCGACGATGGCGCAACTCGCGCCGGCGTTCTCCGCCGTTGTCGCCGATTTCAACGGCGACGGCCGCGAAGATCTTTTCCTCGCGCAAAACTTCTTCCCGACTGAGATCAACACGATGCGCTTCGACGCGGGCGCCGGATTGATTTTGCTCGGTGATGGGAGCGGACATTTCACGCCGCTCAGCGTCAAGGCGAGCGGTATCTCGGTCCTTGGCGATTCACGCGGTGCGGCGGCCGCCGACTACGATGGCGATGGGCGCGTCGATCTCGCGGTCTCGCAAAATGCCGCGCCGATGACGCTCTGGCATAACCTCGGTGCTGCGCCCGGGCTTCGCGTGACGGTACGCGGCCCAGTCGCGAATCCACTTGGCGTCGGCGTGCAACTGCGTGTCATCGCCAACGGCGCCAAGGGGCCGCTTCGCGAGATTCACGCGGGCAGCAGCTACTGGTCGATGGACGCCGCAACGCAGGTGCTCGCGTTGCCCACCGGCGCGACGGCGTTGTGGGTGCGCTCGCCGTCGGGTCATGAGCAGACCGTGCCGCTCGTCGCCGGACAGCGCTCCATCACGGTTGCGATGCCGTAACGCTCTATCCTTTCTTGCGTTTCGGCGGACCCGAACGCGTCCAGATCACAATGACCCCGCAGCCCGCGTTCCGCCCCGCGTACTCGCCCGGCACGTCCGTCGGGCCTGTATAGATCTCCAGCGCCTCGATGTCGCGCACCGGAACCTGCGGTCCGAAGTAGTTGTCGACGTTGTCATCGACCACGTATTGCGGTGTGCAGCGCATCGGCGCGCGGACCATGCGAATCGTACAGCCGAGTCCGCCGCCGCAATCAACCGTGACGCCGCGCAGGGTGCGGGCGACATCCTGCAACGACGAGAATTGCCCGCGCTCGATGTCTTCGCGCACGATATAGTGGCCAGCGCCAGTCTTCTGCCGGCGTTCGAAGTTCGCGAAGCGTTGCCCACGGCTTGGCGCCGCCTCGACTGAGACCAACGGCAACGGCTGAGCTCGGCGCGTCGAATCCCGCTGTGCCGAGCTTATCGATGGCGCTCCTTGGACAGCCGCCTGCAGTGCCGCCGCTGAGGAATCAAGTTCCACTCGACGCTCGAGGATATCACCCTTGGCAAAGGCCATGACGACGCCAGCGGACGGAAATCCCTTCGCGCGCACCAAGAATCGCAGCAGCCCCGTCGGGAGTTTGTCGAACGCGAACGCGCCAGTCGAGTCCGTGGTCACCGCGCGTCCGTCGCCGAGGAAGACGATGGTGGCCGCCGACAACGGGCTACTGACGGACTTGTCGACGATCACGCCGCGCAAACGACCCGAGCCGGGCTGCGCTAAAGCTGAGCTCGCCGACGTCGCAACGGCGCCCAGTGCGACCGAGATGGGAAATGGCAAACTCATCCAGAATGTGCGCATGGATTGACCGAGGCTTTTGTTACAGAGGGACCGCATGCTCAAAAACGTTGCGACCGGCGCGGCGCGGGTCAAGGCACACTGGAAGTTCCACGAGCGGCGATTTATCTGGGACGAAACCCTGCGTGACGCCATTGCACGTCGCACTGTTGGACAACATACTGGTGCTCAAACGTTGCGGCTCCGATACCGGACGCGCATCGCTGTGCCAGTGAGCAGCCGTCGTTGTCGCGAAGCGTTCCGTCTGGTTGATAGGACCAAGGGTCGCCGAATTCCCGTTCGCGGTTCGAGGATGTACCCCGGGGGTCTCCGAAATTGCCCCCACCGCTTGGCACGTTACCTGTCGTACACGTTTCCCCTCCACCGCACGAGGTTACGAAATGGATGGTGTCTTGATCCGAAGGTCTCTGCGTCTTGCTTCGGCGATCGCGGCAGTTGCCGTCTTCGCGAGCGCGGCGCAGGCGCAGAATCAGGTGTTTTCCGGCAAGGTGACATCGACCGGACAGCCCCTTGGTGGCGCCAATGTCGGCATTCCCGAGATCGGAGCCGGCACGATCACGACCGTTGATGGCAAGTACACGTTCACCGTGGATGTCTCCAAGTATGGCGGCCGCTCGGTGAACCTTGTCGTGCGCTACATTGGCTACAAGCCGAAGCGCTTGCCGATCACGATCGCCGCTGGCCGTATTGACAAGGACTACGACCTCGAGAAGGACGTACTGAGTCTCGAGCAGGTCGTTGTCACGGGCGTTGCCGACGCCACGTCGCAGAAGAAGACCGCCTTCGCCGTCGCGGTTGTCGACGCCAACGCCATCAAGGAAGCGCCGGCGATCTCGCCATTGGGCAGCCTTGCCGGTAAAGTCGCCGGTGCCAGTGTCACGGTATCGTCAGGCTCACCGGGCGCCGAGCCGGCCATTCGTCTGCGCTCTGCGACGTCGCTGGCGGGTCGCCAGGATCCGCTCGTCATCGTTGACGGCACGATCACGCGCCTCGGCTTGGCCGACATCAACTCGCAGGACATCGAACGCGTCGAGATCATCAAGGGCGCCGCGGCGAGCTCGCTGTACGGATCGGACGCCGCCAACGGCGTTATTCAAATCTTCACGAAGCGTGGGTCGAACCTGGCCGAAGGCCAGACGAACTTCACCTTCCGTAACGAGTACGGGCAGAGTTATCTGCCGAAGAAGGTCGGACTCAACACGTCGACCGCCTTCCAGCTCGATCCGACGAACACGACGGGCGGCCCGAACGGCCTGCTCAAGGGCTTCAAGCTCGACGCGAACGGCAACCGTATCTCGGAGACGGACGACGTTTCCAAAAACGGATACCCGTTCGTCTTTGACGCACTGAGCGACGTCTTCAAGCCGGGCACGACGATGAGTAACTACATCTCGCTCGGCCAGCGTAAGGGTTCAACGAACTTCAATGCCTCGATCCAGAACATCAAGGAAACGGGCGTCTTGAACCTGCTGCAGGGGTACAACCGTCAGAACTTCCGAATCAACGTCGATCAGGCCCTCGCTGACAACCTGAACGTTTCGACCGGCATGTTTTACGGCCACTCGCGTGCCGATCAGACCAATGAAGGCAATCTGTTCTTCGGTATCCGGTTCCTCGAGCCGAATATCGACATCACCGCGCCGAACAAAGATGGCTCGCCGTATCAGGCCATCATTCGTCAACCGCCCTCGTCGGGCAACGTGTCCAACCCGCTCTATCGTCTGAACAATCAAAAGGTCTCGGACGATCGCGATCGCTTCACGGGCTCGTTGAAGATCAACTACCGCCCGCTCGAGTGGCTGACGGCGGAAGGTAACTTCAACTACGACCAGTCGGCCGACAACAACAAATCGTTCGTGCCGATCGGCTACCTCGGTTCCACCGGCGGCAAAGGCTCCGGCAGCCTATCGCAGGGCTACACGGGCCAGCGCTCGTTCAACACTGGCGGCACGCTGACCGCAAGCAGGGCGTGGACCAGCTGGCTGAACAACACGACGAAGCTCGCCTACGTGTACGAAGACCAGAGCGCGAATAGTGTTGGCGTGACGGCGACGGCACTGACGGTGCCGGGCGTGACAGAATTCGGCGCGGCGTCGCAGGATCCGAACACGCCGAACCTTCCGGGTTCGAGCACGATCACGATCCGTAACCGTAACCTGTTCGCCATCACGACGTTCGACATCAAGGACCGCTACATCATCGACGGTCTGGTGCGTCAGGACGAATCGTCGCTGTTCGGCGCGAAGCAGCGCAAGGCGACGTATACGCGTGCATCACTGGCCTATCGCTTCACCCAAGACTTCAACATCCCGGGCATCGACGAAGGCAAGTTCCGCGTGTCGTACGGCACGGCCGGTTTGCGTCCGCAGTTCGACGCGCAGTATGAAGTGTTCTCGGTGGCCGGCGGCAGCCCGTCGAAGGTGACGCTCGGCAACGCGAACCTGAAGCCGGCGTTCTCGAAGGAAACGGAAATTGGGTTTAACCTCAATTTTCTCAAGAACTACACCCTTGAGTACAGCTACTCGAGCAAGACGACAAGCGACCAGATCCTCCAGGTCCCGCTGTCGGCCGCCTCTGGCTATCGCAATACGTGGGCGAATGCCGCGACGTTGGCTGGCAATACGCACGAAGCCGCCTTTGGTGCGGTCCTCGCGTCAAGCAAGGACTTTTTCTGGCGCCTGAACATCACAGGTGACAAGACGCGCTCACGCATCACCCAGCTCAACGTTGGCCCGTACCTCACCGGCCCGTCCGGTGGCCCGTCCATCTTCCGCGTCGCGCCGGATCAGGTCTTCGGGGTTATTTACGGCTCGTCGTGGATCCAGACAGCGGCCGATCTGGCGACGAACATCGCGAACGGCAAACTGGCCGGTGCGGCGACCGACTACAAGCTGAACGAACTGGGCTACTACGTCGCGAATTCGGCGTACGGCACCAAGCTGGAACGCCCGCTCAAGTACTTCAACGAGAAGGGCGTGGCGCTGCACCCAATCGGCGACGTCAACCCGGACTTTACGTTCGGGCTGAACAACACGATTCAGTGGAAGAGCATTTCGCTCAATAGTGTCTTCACGTGGCAGAAGGGTGGTCAGGTCTACAACTACACGCGTCAGTGGCCGTACAACGAACTGCGCGACAAGGATTTCGACCAGCGCGGAGTTCCCGCGGCGCAGCAGAAGTCACAGGGCTTCTTCCAAGCGTTCTACAACAACTTCGATCCGAACAGCAAGTTCGTCGAGGATGGCAGCTTCATCCGTCTGCGCGAGCTCGCGCTCAACTATCAGCTGCCGAAAGCACTGATCAAGGCGGCGCACATGACGACGTTTGAAACGGCACGCCTCGGTCTCGTCGGCCGCAATCTGTGGACGTCGACCAAGTACTCGGGCTACGATCCGGATGTGTCGGGACCCGGCGGCAACCCGTTCGGATACCGCGTGGATTACTTCACGTATCCCGCGTACCGCACGTTCACGCTGATGCTCGAACTCGGCTACTGACCACCCGCCACCACAGGATTTAACTTCATGCAGATGACGCGATTTTTGCGAGCAGTCGGCGTGCTGGGTGCCATGGCCCTAGCAGGTTGCAACTCGCTTGATGTAGCAAACCCGAACTCGCCAGACGCCAAGCGCGCACTGGCCGACCCGAACGCGTTGAACGCGGTCGCCGGCGGCACCATGCGCACCTGGTTCAACGCGTACGACGGGTGCGAAGGCAATTGCGTGCTCGTCACGCAGGCGCAGACGTTCTCCGCCTCGTGGAACAACTGGAATATGAACTTTTATTCCAGCATCGACGCCGACGGCAAGCGCCTGACGCGTCCGTGGCAGAACGATCCGGCCGCGGCCGGCCGCACGTCCATGGAAGTGCCTTGGACGGGCATGTACTCCTCGATGTCGTCAGCTGTCGACGTGCTGAAGGCCATTCGTGTCAACAAGACCGTCATCAACAACGCGGGTGATACGAAGCGCGCGGAAGTGATCTCTGAGCTCATGTTGGGCGCCGGCCTGATGTACATCTCGATGAATTACGACAAGGGATACATCATCGACGAAACCACCGATCCGGCCACGCTCGCGTACTCGAATCGCAAGCAGATGCGCGACGCGGCCGTGGCGAAGTTGACGTCGGCAGCGAACGCGGCGAAGGCCGCGACGTTCACGACGCCGGCCTCATGGACGAACGGTGTGGTGTACAGCAGCACGCAGTTGGCGCAGATCGCCAGCACGATGGCGGCCATGACGTTGGCGTACTACCCGCGTACGGCTGCAGAAAATGCGGCGGTGAACTGGGCGCAGGTGCTGACGTTCACGCAGGCCGGCATGTCTTCCGGCACACCGGTGGACTTCGTGTTCGTTGGTGACGGCTGCGTAGCATGGTGCCACGAAATGCTGGCGTGGTTCGACGGATTCGACGGTGGTCGCGTCAGCACGCGCGTGGCCAACCTGCTCGATCCGGTTACGCAGCGGCATCCATATCCGGCGGGTGGCAACCCGGTCCCGAATTCACCTGACAAGCGCTTGGGCGATGGCTCGTTTGGTGATGCGTCGATCGTGGGCGGCTTCGGCACCAATCCGGTGACGGCGAAGGGCGGCACGGACTTTGTCTACTCACGTGACGAAATCTTCCGCCCCAGCCGTGGCTTGTACCACCAGTCGAACATCGGACACATGCGCTACGACCTGTCGAAGAACCAGGATCCGTCGGGCATCTACGGCGGATACGGTCCGGCGCCGGTCATCACGGCGATTCAGAACGATCTATTGCAGGCGGAAGCGCTGATCCGCACGGGCGGTTCGCTCGCGACGGCAGCCACGCTGATCAACAAGACGCGCGTCGGTCGTGGCGGCTTGTCGGCCGCCGCGGCGGGTGACGGTGTCGGCGGTCTGACGACCAAGCTCGGCTACGAAATGGAAGTCGAGTTGCTCGGCCTTGGCCCGGCGCCGTACTACTGGCGTCGTCGCACGGATGGGCTCCTTGAAGGCACGCCGCATGAAATGCCCGTGCCGGCCAAGGAACTTGGCGTGAAGGGTGAAGCGTTGTATACGTGGGGCGGGTCCGGGGCGGCGCAGTCGACTGTGCCCTGATCGGTAACACACGTCGCTGAAGTACTGCGGGGCCGGGATTCGTTTCCCGGCCCCGCATTTTTTTCGTCAGCTCCATATCTCAGCCAGATCAACGACCGCAACAAACAACTTTGCCACGGACACAGCCGGGCGATTTCTACTGGCGACAGACCACGCCCGGCCGTTATCGTCTACTGATCATTCCGGGGTTGTTCGAGGTCCCTTTTTTCGTGCGATGATGCCGTCCAAATACGCTGCCATCACGGGCTGGGGCGAAGCGCTGCCGCCCGCCGTGCTCACCAACGACGATCTCTCGACCTTCCTCGAGACGTCGGATGAATGGATCACGCAGCGGACCGGCATGAAGGAGCGGCGTGTCTCGCATGTCTCGGCGATCGAGATGGCGACGCTGGCATCGTCACGGGCACTGGCCTGTGCGGGGCTCGACGCCAAGGAGCTGGATCTCATCGTGTACGGCGGCTGCAGCAACGAAGAGACCGTGCCAAACAGTGCCTCCGGGGTGCAGATCGCGCTGGGTGCCACGCACGCCGCGGCTATGGACCTGAATACGGCGTGCACGAGCTTTCTGTACGGTCTTTCTGCCGCGACCTCGATGATTCAGTCGGGCGTCGTGCGCAACGCCGTCGTGATCGGCGTAGAGCTCATCAGCCGCTACATGGACTGGAGCAACCGCAATGTCGCCGTGCTCTTTGGCGACGGTGCTGCGGCCGTTGTATTACAGGCGTCGGACGAAGAGTCTGGTGTGATCGGCACGGTGCTAGGCTGCGACGCCGAGGCGCGCCAGAGTCTTCGTGTGCGCGGCATGGGCACCGGCTACACCGGGCACGGCGTTACCTTCGGTGACATGCTCTGGGATTTTGACGGCCAGGTCATTTTCAAGCGCGCCGTCCAAGGCATGAGCGGCGCGGCCGAACGTGTGATGCGCGAACATGGCGTGACGGCGGATGACATCGACCTCGTCGTGCCGCATCAGGCGAACTTGCGCATTATCGAATCGGTGGCGAAGCACGCGGGGGTGCCGATGGAGCGCGTTGTGGTCACGGTACACAAATACGGCAACATGAGCGCCGCGACAGTTCCGGTCAGTCTCGTCGAGGCACTGCGCGAAGGACGTGTAAAACCGGGAAGCCTGCTGTTGATGCCGGCGTTCGGCGGCGGACTCACCTTCTGCGCGTTGCTGGTGCGCTGGGGAGGCCGAGTGACGCCACTCGGTGAAAGCACGATGATGATGCCGCCGTGCGAAACAACCGCACTCGAGATGGTCAATGAGATCCGCGCCGGCCAAGACCCGCACGGGCGGTCGCGTGAGGGGTTGATGTCGCCGGTGTTCGCCGAGTCGCGCGCAGCGCATGGAAGAAACGCATTGACGTGACGCATTGACGCGCACGGGAGACGAGATGCAGACTTTGTTATGCGCTCTCTCCATCCCTCCTCCTGTCCTGTCGTCGCTGGCGTGGTCATCGCCGCCAGCCTGCTCTTCCCCTCGACGCTCACGTCGCAGGCGAAACCGGGCGTCATCCCCGGCATCGAAGTCCTGCTATCCGACTCACTCCACCTGATCACGGGCAAGCGCGTCGGGCTGCTGACCAATCACTCCGGTCGTGATCGGCAAGGCGTCAGCACGATCGATCGCCTGTTTAAGGCGGCCGGCGTCAAGCTCACCGCGCTGTACGGACCGGAACATGGCATTCGCGGCATCGCGAAAGCGGGCGAAAAAGTGAGTTCGGGTGTCGACTCCGCGACGGGTGTCAAAGTGTATTCGCTGTACGGTGACGTGGAAACGCCGACGCCCGACATGCTCAAGGACGTCGACGTCGTACTGTACGACATTCAGGATGTCGGCGCACGCGTCTACACGTTTCAGTGGACGCTCGCGCTCATGGCGGCAGCGGCGAAGAAATCGATCATTGTACTCGATCGCCCGGACCCGATTCGCGCCGATCGCATCGAGGGGAACATTCTCGATCTACACTTTCGCTCGCTGGTCGGCCAACATGCGGTGGCCCTGCGCTACGGGCTCACGCCTGGCGAGTTGATGCGCTTCCTCGTCGGCACGAAGGCGCTGGAGGCGCCGGTGACGGTCATTCCGATGAAAAACTATCGTCGCAGCATGTGGTTTGACGAGACCGGCATTCCACGGGTGAATCCGTCGCCGAACTTGCGCACGCTCGACGCCGAGCTCCTCTATCCGGGCACGGTGTTCTTCGAAGGCACCAATGCGACCGAAGGTCGCGGTACCGATGCGCCGTTCACGTTGATCGGCGCGGCGTACCTGACGGACCACGCGGCCATCGCGAAAGAACTCAACGCGCTCAAGCTGCCCGGTGTGCGTTTCGACACCGCGACACGCACCATCGAGGCGGGGTACAAGTTCGCCGGCCAGACCATCCCGATGATTCACGTCGTCGTGACCAACCGGAACGCCGTGCGTTCGGTCGAAGTCGGTATCCGCATGCTGCGCGCGTTCTACGCGCATCATCCGACGGAGTTCAAGTGGCGCGAACCATCGGTGAATGCCGCGGGTCGCGTGCGCTCGATCGATCGTCTCGCCGGCACCGATCAGCTCACGAAGGCCGTCGAGCAGAATACGATCGATGCGCTCATCAAGCAGTGGGATGCCGATGCGGCGAAGTTCGCCACCCAGGTGAAGCCCTACCTGTTGTATCACTAGCCGCTGCACAGCCACCCGAAAAAACAACGTGGCCGCGGACAGGAAAAATGTCCGCGGCCACGTTGCAATGACGACCGTGCTACACGGCTACCACTCGACCTTCATACCAACCTGACCGGACCGCGCACCGAATGCGCTGAGCGGAACGCCGAACGTCGCAACAGCGGCGCCGGTGGCGGTGAACTGCGTGCCGCCGTAGGACAGGTTGTTCTTGAAGTTGAATACGTTGAACACTTCGGCCGAGACGCTGACCTTCCTGCCGTTCCAGCTGTACAACGGCCGCGCGAGGCGTACGTCTACTGTGCGATACCAGTTGACCCATGCGTTCACCGGCAGCGCCGTGCGGTTACCGGTCGAGCTCACCGTGCCGCCCGGGTAGTCGTCGCCCGTGATGTTGTCGAGGTTGATGTCGCGTCCGTCAATCTGCCCGAACGGGCGCGGACTGGCGAACGTCGACACCGCTGAAAACAGGAATTTGAACGGCAGTGGCGTGATGTTGGAGATCACGAGGCGATGACGCTCGTCGCCCGAGGTCCGCTGACGGTTGAAGAGGAACGGGTACGCGAAGTTCGGCAATCCGGCCGTATCGAAGTCGCCCTGATAGAAGCCCAACGTGTAGGCAAGATTTACGCGAGTCTTGTTGCGCTGCCAGGTCGCCTGCACCATGACCGCCGAGTAGTCTGACTGACCGATGTCGTCCCACAACAGAATGTCGCCGTAGTTCGGCGTCAGCTTGCGGCGGCTCGGCGTCACGGTCTTGTCGAGATAGTTCGGATTGCGCTGCACATAGAGGTTGTCCATGTGCTGCACGACGTAGTCGAGATTGAGTCCGAACTCCGGCGTCAACTGATGCCCCAAACCGATCGACATCTGGCGACTGTGCGGCGTCTTCATACTGAGGTTCATGAGAATCGGCGCCGGTGAGCCCGACTGCCCAGAGATCACACGCTGACGGAGCACCGCCGGATCCTTCGTCGGCAGGTTGGTCGTATTGTTGAACGTGAAGTTGTACGTGCGCCACGTCGAGTTGCGGCGTTCCTGAAAGCCCATGAAGCTCGTGACACGGTCGTAAATGATGCCGAATCCACCGCGCACGAACGTCTTATTGTTCTTGAGCGGATCCCACGAGAACGACACGCGCGGCGAGATGTTACCGAGCTGATTCTTGCGGTTGCCCTTGTTCAGGTAGTTCGCGAGCTCCGGAATACCTTGCAGCACGGCATCATTGGCCCAGGGCACCGTGTATTTGTTATTCATCGTGTTCAGCTCGGCGTCGTGACGCAGGCCGAGTGACAGGGTGAAGTTCGGCTTGATGCGCCACTCGTCGTTGATGTACAGACCTGTCGTGTAGCCGGTGGCGCTGGCAATCGCATCGCTCGTGCCGTTCGGATCGGTGAAGCCGACAGCGATCGAGGCAGTGTTCGGCAGCGACGACGTATCGGTCAGGAAATTGAACGTGCCGTTCGTGTTGTTCGGCTGGTTCTGCGTGGCGGAAATGCTGCTGAACTCCGCGCCGAACTTGATCACGTGTGATCCCGACGCGTTGTCGACGTTCATCGTGGCGCGGTCGACGAGGCGCAGGTGTGTTTCCTTCAAGATCAGCGGGAAGCCCGCCGTGCCGAACACGATGCCCGGGTACGACAGCTGCGGACCCGGCTTCAGCGGCGCTTCGTTGTGATTCCAGTTCACGAGCTGCAAGCTGGCTTCGTTCATGTAATTGCCGCTCTTCGAGATGAAGCGTTGGCGCAGCTGCGCCGTGTAGATCTTGTAGTTCTGCGAGATGCCACCGTCCTGCGAGACGCGGCCGCCGAAGTTGCCTTCGCCGTCGAGGAAACGGGCCGAGCCCATGAAGTCATAGGTCAGCTGCGGGCTCCGCACATACGTCAGGCGCGCATACGAGGAATGATTCTTGTTGGGCGCAAGGAACGCCCCCTTGTACGTTGCCCAGTTCGCGCCGCTCACTGGATTCACGTCAAGATAGAAATCCGTCGCGGTCAGTTCGTAGCTGGCCGCGAGGAAGAGCTTGTCCTTGATCAGCGGCCCGCGGATGTTGAGCCCGAGCTGTGTCCGGCCGAAGTTCGGCGTGGCGGCGGTCGGCGAGAGAAACGCGTTGCGCGCCGTCATCGATTTGTTCTGGAAGAAGCCGAAGCCCGATCCCTGCCACGTGTTCGTGCCACGACGGCTTTCCGCCGAGATCACGTACGAGCCGGCGCGCGTGTATTCCGCGTCATATGGGTTGAGATAAACGCGGAACGTTTCGAGTCCTTCCTGTGGCAGCGGCGAGCCCGTCTGACCGAGGCCAACGATGTTGCCGTTGAAGAGACTCTTCATTTCGACACCGTCCATGTAGACGTTGAAGAAGCGAAGGTCAGGAGCCGCGCCGCCGGACGGCAGCGTGCGCCCCGACTGCGGCGAGTACGTTTTGATGCCCGGCACGATGCCGGCGAGATTCATAATGCCGCGCGAACTAAGCGGCAGGTTCTCGATTTCATCCTTCATGACCGGCGCCGAGACTGACAGGCGCTGCACTTCGACCTGCCTCACGCGTTCGGCGGTCACCGTTTGCGCATCGAGTTCCGCCGCACCCTTCTCAAGTGTGAACTCAAGGCGCGCGCGCTGGCCGAGCACGAGTTGCACCGTATCCGTCCGCTGACGGAATCCGATGGCCTTCACATTCACCGTATACTGTCCGGAAAACAGGCCAAGCACGCGGAAGTCGCCGGTGGCACGCGTGAGCGTCCGAGCGGTTTCGTGGGTCGCGACATTGACGACCGTGATCTGCGCACCGGCGACGAGTTGTCCTTCGCCCTTGACGGATCCTTCGAGAGTGATGGTATTCTGAGCGAGGAGTGGCCGACCGAGCACTGCGCTCAGGAGCGCCATCGACAGCACGCGCGTCAGGTGGTGGAGTCGCAAGACCGCCTCGGAGCTGGAGGGAACGTGGAGGGGACGGGTGGGGAACTTGGGCAGAATATGCGCCTCGACGTTGTGACCGGCTACCCGAAAAACCTGACATGGTCAACGCCGACGTCTTCGATCTCAGAAGCAGCGAGAACGAGAATAATCAGGTGATCGCCGGGGAAAGGTGGACGGGGCTGAACGTGACCGACTCGCCCTGCGACACGGATCAAGCGACGTGAGCGCGGACTCGTTTCGTCAGGGCTTCGTCGACGTGAACGCAATCGCTTTGAGTGAATCATCCGCGACCGGCAGCGCATTCTTTCCGGCCGGGAACCCGTTGAAGTGCAGGATGTACGCGACGACATCGGCAACGTCCGTCTTCTTGTAAACGCCGGGCGTATCACTCGGCATCGACGAGATGATGCGGTCGTGTAGCGTAAGCAGCGTCTGTCCGTTCCAATTGCTCATGAACGTACCGCCAGCCAGCGGCGCGGCTTCATCGGCACCCGTCAGCGTCGCCGTGTGGCAACGCTGGCAGCTCTTCGCGTAGAACAGCTGACCCCGCGTCGCCTGTTCGGCACTGAAGACGCTGTCCCATGTGGTGAGCGAGCGACGCCCATCGTGAGGCGACGCGTCGTTCGCGCCGACGAACGCGTATGTCGGCAGGAGTATCAATGCGCCGAACAGTGCGGTCGTCCGGAACGAACCGCTCACTTACTGGCGCCCTGCGGCACACGGTAGGCGATGTATTCGCCGGAGTACGCACCACCGCTCACGGCGACGACGATGTACTGGCGGCCGCTCACGGTGTACGTCATCGGCGAGCCGCTCTGTTGTGCAGGCATCGCGACACTTCCCACTTCGCGGCCGGTTGCTTTGTCGTACGCGCGCAGCATCGCGCCGCGCGGTCGCGTCGGCAGGGTCGTGACTTCAGGATCGCCGGCGATCACGAGCGTCTTCGTCACGAGCGTGCCCACATATCCGGGTTGTCCCGTGCGCGGAATAGTCGTGCCCTTCAACGCTTCGTGATTGCGCACCGCGTCCGGCGTTTCGCCGTGCGGTACTTGCCAGACAAATTCGCCGTTGTCGAGGTTGATCGCTGAGATCGTGCCGTACGGCGGCTTGAAGAGCGGCAACCCTTGCACGGACAGGCCGGGAAACCGCGGCGCGCCGGGTGCTGCCGGCGTGAATCCACGAACGTAGTCCATGTCGGATGCGCCGTTCGTCGGCGGCACGAGTCCCAGAATCGACGGCGAATAGTTGGACGCCGACACATAGAGAATGTGCGTGTCGGGATCGTAGGATCCACCCGCCCAGTTCGCGCCGCCATTGGTCGGTCCCTGCGAGAGCGTGCCGAGCAGACCGCCGGGCGTGCTCACGATCGGCGGCGTAAAGATCGGGCCGAGCTTGAAACGATTAGCGATCGCGAGTCCGGCCTCGTTCAACGCGGGTGTGTAATCGATGATGTCATCGAGCGTGACACCGTTGCGCGCGAACGCCTTCGGTTTGGTCGGCATCGGCTGCGTCGGCGAGTACCACTCGCCGGGCACGGTACCCTGCTCGACCGGCTGTTCGTTGATCGCCCACACGGGCTTTCCGGTCACGCGATCGAACACGTAGAGAATGCCCTGCTTGCTCGGTACCGCGACGGCCTTGATCGCGCGCCCCGCGACGTTCACATCTGCCAAGATCGGCGCCGAGGCGAGATCGAAATCCCAGATGGGATGATGCACCATCTGATAGTGCCACTTCTTCACACCGGTGTTCAGATCGAGACAGACGATGCTTTCGCCATAGAGGTTGTTACCAGGGCGATGACCGCCGTAGTAATCGCCCGTCGGTGATTCAACAGGCAGATAGACGAGGCCGAGTGTCTCGTCGATTGTGAGCTGCGTCCAGACGCCGGTGTTACCGGCGATATCGGCGGAATTCTTAAGCCATGTGTCGTAGCCCGGCTCGCCCTTCTGCGGAATTGTATGGAAGATCCACAGTCGCTTGCCGCTGCGCACATCGTAGCCGCGGATGTATCCCTTGTTGTTGCGCATCGACTTGGGCGTGCCGCCTTCGCGGAATGCCGCGCCAATGACGATCACGTTGCGTGCCACAACGGGCGCGCCTTGAAACCCGATTTCGCCCGTGGTGAGATCCGGCAGAATCGTTTGGTCGATGTCCGTCTTGAGATCGACCATGCCGCTGTCGCCAAACGACGTGACACGCGCGCCGGTTTTCGCGTCGAGCGCGATCAGTCGATACCCCGGTGTGACATACAGCACGCGACGGCTCTTGCCATCGGTCCAGAACGACAACCCACGACCCGATAGCGGGCGCGGCGCCGCGGCACCGCGCGCGCCTTCGTCCTCGACGTGCGTCCACAACTTCGCACCGCTCGCCGCGTCGAGCGCGACGACGCCGCGACTCGTGCCGCCGGTCGCATACAACACACCCCCAACCATCAGCGGCGTGCCCTCGAGTTTGAACTCCGGACGCGGTCCGAGCGAATCGGTCTTGAACCGCCATGCGACTTCAAGCGTATTGAAATTCGCCGCCGTGATCTGATCGAGCGGCGCATACCGTGACCCACGCGTATCGCCCGTGTGACTCGGCCACTCCCCTTTCGCCGTCGTCATCTGCGCGTGCAGCGGCGCGGTCGCGCCGAGCGCGCATACCACGACGGCACACGTTGCTGTGCGAAGGGCTCTCACTACGGGACCACCTTGCGTGTCGTCTTGGCCTTACGTTCGGCCACCATCTTGTCGAACTCGTCCTGTTCCAGATAGGTCACGTCGATCCAGTTGTGGGCCATCTCGTCAACGGTGCGGTCGCCCCAACCGATCCACTGATTGGGATCCGGATTGAGTGGGTTCGCTGCGGTGTTGTCATGCCACGCGGTGAACGAGAGCGTGGTGCCCTTCGGCAGCAACGGCGCGACCTCGGTAGCGTAGATGTAGTTGATGTGCCAGTTCCACTGGAAATTGCTGACCTGACTGATCAGCTCTTTGCGACCGTCTGGGTAGATCGCTTCAAGCGACATCGCCTTGCCACGCATATGCATGTGCGGCTGAAAGTTCTCGAGGCGCGCCGGCGCCTGCAGGGTGTAGAAGTTCTGTATAATGGTTTTTTCGTTGGGCGGGATGTCCAGATCGCTGCCGCGCGCGACGTTGAACATCTGTAGCACCGTGCGATGCTTCGGCACAAAGCCTTTCGGATAGAAGTACACGGCCATCTCGACCTGACTGTCCTTGTACTCTTCGCCGATCGCGTGCATGTGGACTTCCCACCGGATCTTCGACCCCGGCATCATGAGTTTGCCGGCGTCTTCCGGGAAGACCTGTCCCGTCTTGCCGACGGCCCATTCCATGAACAATCCGGCGTTCCCCTGATGATCGTGCGCCGTGCTGGCCAGTCCCGTCACGCCACCGGGTTCATCCTGCACGAGATAGGCGAGCACATGGTGCACGATTTTGCGATCGCGATCGCGCGCCGGTTTCACTTCGATCGCGCGCACCCAGCGCGGTTCGGTCACGCCGGTTTCGATGACCGGCCGGAACCACTTGTCCTGCGTGCGAGCGGCCAGCGTATACGGTTTGGACTTGAGAACGAGATCCGGCTGCTGGCCAAGCTTCTCCGCCAACTGCCAGCGATTCGGATCGGGGAAGCTAATCGCCGGCGGCATGTCCTTCGGGTCGCCAAGCGGTGAGCCGGCGTTGACCCAGTCAACGATCGTTTGCACCTGCGCATCGGTGAGACTGCGATCGTTCTTGAACTGCTGAATACCGACCGTTCGATCAATGTGCCACGGCGGCATCAACCGCTGCGACACTTTGTTCTTGATGCGGGTCGAGTATTTCTTCGCGTCGTCGTAGGTCAGTAGCGACATCGGCGCGATAGAGCCCGGCTGATGGCACTGCTGGCAGTTTTGCTGCAGGATCGGCGCGATGTGCTTGGTATACGTCGGCTGCGCGTGCGCGACTGTGGGGGTACTGCAGAGGACTGCGGCAACGGCGATCACTACGATATCGGCCAAACGATATCGGATATCCGATATCCGATGAATAGCGGAACGGCGACATCCGATCTCCGACATCTGACATCGTGTGTCTGATGTCGTAGTTCTCGTAGTTAGCCCGCGGTTCATGGCGTCACCTTCACCGCCACATACGCATTGGTCCAGCAGCACTGCGAATGGCCCGCACTGACCACCGGCGAGTCATTCGCGCGAACGCGCAACAGATAGTCACCGGGTGTACTGAATGTTGCGGTCGTCATCGATGTGCCTCCTGTCGGAGTGAGCTTCGCGGTGGGCGGGGCGAATGTCACCGCGCCCGGTCCTTGGTGCAGGAACCATGTGAGTTCGACCGGCATCGCGGACTTCGCGATCGGCTCGGCCTTTGCATCGTCTTGCACGCTGACGTTGAGCGTCAGCGGCTTGCCGACCCCGATGGTCATCGGCGCCGTCGTGCTGCCAGCCGGCCCCTGCGCCTCTGGTCCGTCCGCCACCGTCACGCGCGGTGGCGTGTTGTCGGCCGACGCCTCGCCTTCGACCGCATCGATCTCCCAGTCCGGGCGGAGACTTCCCGGGATCGCGTACGTCTGTCCGCGCACGCTAAGTGTCCAGATCAGCTTCTTCTCACCGAAATCAGCCGGCACCTTCACCGCGAAGACCCCCCAGTGCCGTCGCGCCGCGAAGTGCGTGGGCTGTCCCTGAT
>JANLPE010000054.1:0-6675 GCA_031366985.1 Gemmatimonadaceae bacterium | reverse complement strand
CCGCGTAATCGCATCGGCAACGGATCGCTGGCTGATCAAGAAAAGCGGGGGCCGGAATCTCAGATTCCGGCCCCCGCTTTCTTCGTAAGTTCCCCGCCCTGCATCAAAACGCCGCGAGTTCTCCGCCACAGCGCTCGCAGTACCACTCGGTGGGAAAGTTCATCGTCGAACACTCTGTGCAGCGCAACGTCTTCTGCTGATCGCCCGACGACGGCGCCCGAACCGCACCCGCTTGCGCAGAGGGTTCAACGACCGACCGCAAAAACGCCAGATCATCGAAGCCATCGCGAGCATCGTTCGGCGCATGCGGGGAGGTGCCCGTGCTGCTTCCGAGGTGGGTGGGGGTCGCGGTCGCCGTCGTGATCGCGGGCGGCACCATGCGCAGATCACCAAGTTCTTCGTCGTCGAAGACATCGACGCCATCGAGCGAGTTCGGCAGCCCGGTTGGGCCGCTTGGTATTGTCGGCGCGACGAATACTTCAGCGGGGGCGTCGTTCGAGAAGAGCGCTAACGCGTTGTCGAGATCAGCCATCTCGTCCGCCGATGAAGTCCGAGGCGCATCAATGCCGGGGTGATCCACCAAAAGATCTTCAAAGGTGTCCTGCGGCTGATGCGTGATGCCGAGCCCGCCAAATAGCATATCCGCACTGGCAGCGGTCGGCTCGATATCCAGCGCTTCGAACGACTCGATGTCCCGCTCGACCACCGAATCCATCGCCGAATTCACCGCCGAATTAACCGCCTCAGGCACGAGTGTTTCTTCGATGATCGCTTCTGACTCGACGGGCGCCTCGACGAGCGCCTCAACCGGCGCCTCGATGGGTGGTTCCGTTCGCGCACTCGACAGCAGCGTGCGAACCTCGTCCACCTCACTCAGCAACGCCGTCCGTTGACCGCCGAGGTCACTGATCTGCGTTTCGACATCCTGCCGCACGCGCTCCCAGCGCTCGGTGTCATACTCCCCTACCGCGGTGCGCAGCATCGCTTCGGCGCGCTCGTCTTCCAGCGTGCTCAGTTGCGACTCCAGCGTCGCGAGACGCACGTCGAGTGCGTCTCCCATGCTCGCGAGCGAGTCGACGTGTTCGCTCACGCGCGATTGGACGTCCTTCCGGCGCGCCACGTAATCGCCGTGGACGCGGTCGAAGACGCGCACCGGCGTGCCCGCACGCTTGGCATCGAGTGCGCTCAGCCAATCATCGTACCGCTGCCGTTCGGCGACCAGCGCTCGTACTTCATCAATCGACACGTCGCGTGTCTCCGTCATGAAAGGGCATCAAAAGGAAACGTTGCAGCACCAGCGCACGCGCCGCGAGGGGCAACTGTGACGTACATCGCACGTAAAGCGGCTGCAACGTTCACTGCACGGGACGCTGCCAAAGCGAGGTGAGGGCGTCAACCTCAGCCTCCGGCAATACCCGCGCCCCTCCAAGCAGTTCGGCGGTCAATACAATTCGAGCGGCCTGCTCGACGCTTTCGAGACGCGTCAGGGCGTCCGCGAGTGACCGGCCGACGGTTGTGACCCCATGATTCGCCAACAGAAAGACCTCGTGATCGTGGATAAACGGGCGCATCGCCTCCGACAGCGCCGCCGTTCCTGGGCGGCCGTACGGCACCCACGCGACCGGACCAATAACGACGGGGACTTCGGGAAGCACATTGTGCGGCAGCGTCCTTCCCGCAGTTGCGAACCCCGTCGCGACCGGCGGATGTGCGTGCACCACCGCTGACACATCCGGTCGGGCGGCATACAATGTCAGATGCATCTGCATTTCCGACGACGGGCGCCGTTGACTGTCACGCCGGGGAATGTCACCCACACGGTTCGAGGCGGCGGCGGCGTGATACTCTGTGCCATCCGTGTGTCGGTGAATGATATGGGAGGCGTTGATCGTCGATTTGTCGACGCCGGACGCCGATATCAGCACCGTGCCATCACGCAGCCGAAGCGAACAGTTGCCCTCCGCGCCGGCCAGCAGGCCGCGGGCATGCAGCCTCCGACAGCACGCCGCCAATGCCTCGGCGTGCTCAGCGATCTCGCGGTCCGTGATTGGTGCTGCGTTGGACCGCATGGTCACTCAGCTGTCAAGCCGATACACGACCCGGCCACCGACGATGGTGCACAATGCTTGTCCACTGAGTTCTTGGCCGCCGTACGGGGTGTTACGCCCCTTCGACTTGAACTTCGCGGCGTCGACCGTCCAACGCCGCGTCGGATCGAAGATTGCGACGTCGCCAAGGCTTCCGCGCGACAGCGATCCTCCGGGCAGATGAAATACACGCGCCGGCTTGCAGCTCATGGCATCGATCATCTGCGACAGCGACAGGATGCCGCGGTTCAGCAGGTGGGTGCAATTCACGCCGAGTGCGGTCTCGAGGCCCACAATGCCGTTGGGTGCATCAGCGAACTCACGTTCCTTCTCGTCGTAGTGATGCGGCGCGTGATCCGTCACCAAGAGATCGATCGTGCCGTCCGCGAGCCCCTGCTGTAACGCCTCGACATCAGCGGCGGTGCGCAACGGCGGATTCATCTTCGCGTTGGTGTTGTAGCCTTCGACCGCTGCTTCCGTGAGCGAGATGTGGTGCGAGCACACCTCGGACGTCACATTGATGCCGCGCTCTTTGCCCCATCGCACCAGTTCCACCGAGCCCTTGGTGCTTAAGTGGCAGAGGTGAATATGTCCACCGGTGCGGCGCGCGAGGAGAATGTCGCGAATGACGTAGATCTCCTCGGCTTCGGCGGGAATTCCTTTCAGGCCGAGTCGCGCAGACACGATGCCTTCGTTCATCGCGCCGCCCCGCGCCAGTGACATGTCTTCGCAGTGCTCGGCGACCGGCACGTTGAATGCGCGCGCATACTCGAGCGCGGTGCGCATCAAGTGTGCGCTTTCGACCGGACGACCGTCATCACTGAACGCGACGGCTCCGGCGCCAACCATCTCGCCAAGCTCTGCGAGCGTCTCGCCTTTCTGACTGACGCTGATGGCGCCATACGGATAGACGCGCGCGAATCCAGCCGCTTCTCCCTGGCGCTTCACGAAACCGACGGTGGCCTGATTGTCGGTGACCGGTTTGGTGTTTGGCATCGCGCAGACGCCGGTAAACCCGCCGGCGACCGCCGAGTGGGCACCGCTGGAGACCGTCTCGACGTCCTCACGACCGGGCTCACGCAGGTGCACGTGCACGTCGATGAAACCGGGGGCGACGATGCGTCCGGCGCAATCAATCATTTCGGCGCCATCGGGCGTCGCAATGGAGGGGCCGCATGACTCGACCACACCATCGCGCAACAACACGTCACCGACCGTATCCAGGCCCTGCGACGGATCCACAATACGCCCACCCTTCAACAGCAGATCACGCGACATCAGACGACTCCCTTCTTGGCGGCTTCGGCGAGTTCCGGCTTGCCGCCGGCGAGGAGGTACAACACGGCCATGCGAATGGCGAGGCCATTCGTCACCTGCGCTAGGATGACAGAATGCGGGCCGTCGGCCACGTCGCTGTCGATTTCAACGCCGCGGTTCATGGGCCCAGGATGCAAAATACAAATGTCGCGTGGCGCGCGATCCAATCGTGCCTTCGTGATACCGAACACGCGGTTGTACTCGCGTAGCGATGGGATGTAGCCCGACTCCATGCGTTCGAGTTGCAGGCGCAGCACGTTCAGCGCGTCGGCCCACTCGATCGCCTCTTCGACGCGGTCGAACACCGTCACGCCCATCTCACCGATCGCGTTCGGCAGCAGCGAGCGAGGTCCGCACACCGCGACATCTGCACCAAGCTTGGTCAATCCCCAAATGTTGGAACGCGCGACGCGCGAGTGCAGCACATCACCGACGATGCAAATGCGCTTTCCGGAGAGGTCGCCGAACCGGTCACGCAGCGTGAGCAGGTCGAGCAGGCCTTGCGTCGGGTGTTCGTTCGTGCCGTCGCCGGCATTGATCACGCTCGACTCGATGCGTTCGGCGAGAAACTGCGCCGCCCCGGACGCCGGGTGGCGAATGACGACCATGTCGATCTTCATCGCTTCGAGATTACGCGCGGTATCCACGAGCGTCTCACCCTTGGCAACACTTGATCCGGCGACGGCGACGTTCACGGTGTCCGCGCTCAGTCGCTTCTCCGCGAACTCGAACGAAATGCGCGTGCGAGTCGACGCTTCGAAAAAGAGATTGACGATCGTCATCCCGCGCAGCGTCGGCACCTTCTTGATCTGTCGCTCAGAGATCTCGCGGAACGGCACCGCGGTATCGAGGATCAGCCGTATCTGATCCGCCGTCAGCGGGGCCAAGCCAAGCAGGTCTTTGCCAAGAGGACCAAGCATGACTCAGCTCACGTCTGCGCGCGAGGCGATGACCACTTCATCGTGACCGTCGAGTTCTTCGACGAACACGTCCACGCGCTGACCGGGCTCGATCGTGAGGGTGCGCCCAACGATGTCGGCGTGGATGGGCAACTCACGCCCGCCGCGATCGATGAGCACCGCCAGCGCGATGCGCGACGGTCGACCGAAGTCGGCAAGTTCATCGAGCGCCGCGCGTACCGTGCGCCCTGTATAGAGCACGTCATCGACGATGACGACCTTCTGCTCGTCGAGTGTCCACGGCAGGTGCGTCGCGCCCACGACGGGGCGCGGGCCGACCGTCTGCAGGTCGTCACGATAGAGCGTGATGTCGAGCGCGCCGCGCGCGACCGTCACCTTCTCTTGCGCCTCAATGATGCGCCCAATGCGCTCGGCCAGTTGGACGCCGCGCCGTTGGATGCCAACGAGGACCAACCCGTCGGTCCCGGCATTCAATTCGATTATCTGATCGGCCATGCGACGCAGCGTGCGATCAAGCGCGCGCGCGTCCAGCACCGTGGAAGGCTTCGTGGTCATGACCGGACAATATATCGGCCCACTGCGAGTACTGAGTAGGGCGCACGGGGCGGAGCGAAACACGAACGCCGTGACCGAGTGGCCACGGCGCTGTGATTCGCTGCCACGTCAGAGCGCTACCACTCGTGGTGGCTGCGCGGCGTATCGTTGGAGGCCGGGCGCGAGGGCCACAAGCTCGACAGCGGAGAGAGGTGCCGTGCAGCCGTCCGAGCGGTGCGCAGGCGCGCCTTGTCGATCGAGGGCAGTGTCTCCGTGGCCGCATACATCGCGATGTCGCCCGCGGCATCCAGTGTGGCCTGCGCGAATCCATGGCACCAGTCGGGGCCATAGGGATGTGCCTCGGCGCGCTCATCGACTCCTCGCCCGAAGGCCAAGCACTTATCCGCGGCTTCCCGAAGCGACCGGCTCGATGCCAGGTGCGCCACGACGACGTGATAACCGTCGCGCCGCCCCATCTGATATGCCGACGAGCGCGTCGGCTCGCCTGGGGACGGCTCCACGACACCGGAGGCAACACCCGTAAGCAGCACGCACAGCTGCGAGAAGTAGCTACGGACGGGATCGACCGGCGGCTCTTCGAGGATCTTCGACATGGGCGTGTCCGAACGGTGTTGAGGGTGGCTCGCCGAGTACGAGGCACTTCCGACAACCAGTAGGGCAAGGTGCGTGCCGTGCTTTAGCCATCCATTTGCCCCGCAACACGAAACGGCATCTCACGAAGCGTGGCCTCCGGACCACTGTCTGTGCGGTCTTCACGCCACAATCGGACGGCGCGGCGCAGGTGCGCCAGCCGTCCGGTGACCGCTGTCCAGCGCCTGGAAGGCGGCCGCTGCACGCTTTAGTGCGTAAAAATCTGCAGGTGCGTGCCGACCATGTCGGCCATGGTTTTTGTTGTTTCCCAGTCCGGATGACGAATCGTTACGTAGCCATCCGACAACAGCGTGCTCTTCCAGTCACGTCGCGGACTGCCGATCGGCAACAGGTCGATCGTGCATATCCATTCGCCGAAGCGCTCGCGTAGGCGATCGAGCCCCTCGATACGCGAGATGCGCCCTTGCCCGTGTGCGCGTTTCGTGATGCATGCGGCGTTGTAATTGCGCTCGATTTTCAACGAGAACGTGCCCTTGATCTCCGCTTCGGCCCATCCCGCGAAGAGATCGACATCGCTGGCAAAGTTCATCAGATCGACCGTGCGTGCGCCGGGCGGACGCGCCGCGATCTCGCCGAACACGACTTCGCCGTCGGACTTACGGTACCACTCCATATGGGTGAATCCCGTGTCGTATCCGAGGACCTTCAAGACTTTCTCCCCCATCGCGCGGCCGCCCGCGACCCACGGATCGTCGACGTGACGGTAGCTGAGCGTCTGCGGACTGATCCACTCGTTTGTGCGGGCAATCAGCGGACGAGGACGATAGTAGCCGATGTGAAAGTACTTCATCTCGCCACGCGCGCAGATCGTATCGAACGTGAACTCTTCGGCATCGATGAACTCTTCAACGCTGACTTCGGCGATATGTCCGAGTCGCGCGACCGCATCGGTGACGGCGTCCGCGTCATCACAGCGGAACGTATCCATCGAGCCAGCGCCGGCGATCGGCTTGATAATCAATGGGTAGCCAATTTTTTCGGCGGCCGCCCACACTTCCCTCGCCGTCGTCGCGACCTCATGTCGTGGCACGCGCACGCCGCCGGCCGCGAGCGCCTGTTTCATCAGGTCTTTGTTGCGGAAGCGGAGTGCCTGCTCGTACGACTGTCCAGGCACTTCGAGTGCTTCGCGGATTTGCGCGGCGAGT
>JANLPE010000094.1:0-6741 GCA_031366985.1 Gemmatimonadaceae bacterium | reverse complement strand
CTGGGATCGCGGTCTGGAAATGGCCCAGCCTGCACGATTTCCGGTGGCGGCTGATGTCGCGGTGTACTTCTGCGATCCCCACAGTCCGTGGCAACGCGGCACGAACGAGAAGACCCATGAACTGCTGCGCCAATCTCTGCCGGACGGCACCGATCTATCGGTCTCCACTCAACGCGATCTGCATCAGATCGCCATGCACCGGAACACACGCCCACGCAAAATCCTCGGCTTTCGCACGCCGGCGGCTCGCTTTGCACAGGCGGTTGCTCTGACTGGTTGAATCTGCGGCGGCTTTACTTTGTTTGTTTGCTGCTGTATCCGCGCTGTTTACGGCTTTATCCGCGTGTTTCTGCGGCAAAGTAGTTTGTTGTTGTTTGCCGTTCGCCGAGCGCTATGCCCGGACCGTCCAGCCGGCCGAATCAGCATCGTGCTGAAACGCACGTCGCAGCCGATCGAGCGCCAACTGCGCCGCCCGTTGTCTGATTTCATTGCGATCGCCGGGGATCGTCGCGCGGATTGCGTGCACGTCACCGTCCAGATCGACGGCGATCCAGACCGTACCCACCGGCTTGTCCGGAGTGCCGCCATCCGGGCCAGCGATGCCGGTGACACCGATCCCGATCGTCGTGCCGAATTTCGCGCGCACGCCCGCGGCCATCTGACGCGCGACCGGTTCGCTGACGGCGCCCTCTTCGTCGAGGTCGCGCTGTAGCACACCGAGTTCGCGGACCTTCACCGCATTCGCATACGCGATCACGCCGCCCTGCACGACGACACTGGAGCCCGGCACGGCGGTCAGGCGACCACCGAGCAGTCCACCAGTGCAGCTCTCGGCCACCGCGATCGTCGCCTTTCGCTCGGCGCATTCACTCAACATCAGCGCGGCGAGATCGTCGTCGTTTTCACCGTAGACGAACTTGCCGACTTTTTCGTGCAGCTTGGCGGCAGCCGCGGTCAATCGCTCTTCGGTTTCGCGCGCCGGATATTTGTTCGACGTCAGTCGCAGGTCGACGCCGTCGATGCCGGGAAGAAATGCGAGCGACAAGCCATCGACGCCGCGGCCCAACGGCCCGAGTCGATCGGCGATGGCGGACTCGGAGATACTGGCAGTGCGCAGCGTGCGCGAGCGGACGACAGGTCCACCCGGGGCGATGCGATCGCGTAAGCGCGGGATGAGTGTATCGGCGACCATGCCGCGCATTTCGCGCGGGACGCCGGGGAACATCGCGACCCAGCGACCGCGATCGTCTTCGAGCCAGATGCCCGGGGCCGAGCCGTGGCGATTGACGAGAATCGTGGCGCCCTCGGGGACCATCGCCTGCTGGCGATTGGACTCCGGCATCGCGACGCCGAAGCGCGTAAGCCAACGCTGCTCGAGGTTGGTGAGGATCGCGTCGTCGAGCACCATCGCTCGGCCAAACAGCTCGGCGATGACGGGCTTGGTGCGATCATCGGCGGTGGGTCCGAGGCCGCCGGTGGTGATCACGGCGCCGGTGCGGTCCAAGGCATCGCGGACGGCGGCGGCGATGGACTCGGGTTCGTCACCGCAGGTGGCGCGGCGGACGATTTGCACGCCGAGTCCCGCGAGCTGGCGGGCGATGTGGGCGGCGTTGGTATCGATGGTGAAGCCGAGCAGGAGCTCGTCGCCGATGGTGACGATTTCGAGGTTCATGGACGGAAAATAACTGCCGGGCGGGCCTGCGGTCTGCAGACCGAGGTACTGGCACCCTCTTTAATACTCCCGCGAAGATGGCGACGCGTGGATTCGCTCGTTCCCCCATCGAGAGACCGCAGGCATCAGGGTTCTGATCACCGGCGCCGCGGGATTCTTGAGGTCACATTTGACTGACCGTTTTCTTCGTGACGGACACGACGTCATCGGACTGGACAACATGCTTACTGGCAGCACGGACAACATCGCGCATCGTGCCGGCAATCCAGCGTTTCGCGTCGTGCACCATGATGTGTCCAGCTACATCTTCGTCGAAGGCCCACTCGATGGCGTACTGCACCTCGCGTCACCCGCGAGCCCGATCGACTACCTCGAGCATCCGATCCCGACGTCAAGGTCGGTGCACTTGGCACACACAACGCGCTCGGACTCGCGACGGCCAACGGGGCGCGGTGCTTTCTCGCGTCGACGTCGAAAGTGTACGGCGATCCGCGTATTCATCTGCAGCCCGAGAGCTATTGGGACAACGTGAATCCGGTCGGGCCGCGCGGTGTGTACAACGAGGCCAAGCGCTTTGCCCAAGCGATCACGATGGCGTATCCCCGCGTTCAGAAGATGGATACGCGCATCGTTCGAATTATCAATACGTACGGGTCGCACCTGCGTCCGCATGTTGGACGCGTGGTGTCGAACTTTGTTGTGCAGGCGTTGAAAGGTGCGCCGATCACGATCTATGGAGATGGCTCACAGACGCGCAGTTTCTACTACGTCGCCGACGAAGTCGAGGGGTTATACCGACTGTTCATGTTCGGCGACAACCAGCCGACCAACATCGACAACCCGATCGAACCACGGTCACGCAACTGGCCGAGCTGGTGGTCGAGCTGACGGGGACCAAGGCGCCGATCGTGTATCGCGAGTTGCCGGAAGTCGATCCCAAGGTGCGTCAGCCCGACATCAGCAAAGCGCGCACAGAGCTTGACTGGTCTCCGACGGTCGAACTGCGCGAAGGGTTATAGCGGACGATCGAGTATTTCTCGGGAGTGGTTCGCGCACGGGGTGCGTGACGAGTCGCGCGAGTCGCGACGCTTGATTGGTTCCGGTACGCCGAGTCGGCGGGCAAGTGCACCAAAATCCCCGCGGTTGATAGATAGGCAAATCCCTCAGTTGCAGGAACCAATTGGAGCGACTGTCCGCTCTTGGAGCCGCGCCCCGCGGGCCGAGCGGGGTGCTGAGGCCGGCAAGTTTACCGGACATGCGGAGGGGCAGGATCTCGTCGCCGACGGTGACGGCTTCGCGGCTCATTCGCGGGGAACCCCCCGTTTGATTGGCGGGACTACCAATACCCACAGGGTGTTGCGTCGTGTGCTCGATCATTCCGGTCTTGAACTCATTCGATACTCGTACGTCGGGACTCGCCAGCGCCCGCGAACGCATGAGAGTTCGCGGGTGCTTAACTGTACTTCTCCTTACCGCGCTACAGCACGCTGCGAGCCAGCTGACGGCGGCGAGTGACGACGCCAAGCACCGCAAGTCCGGCCGCCATCAACGCGTACGTTGAAGGCTCAGGGACCGTGGAGGTATTCACAACCTCTTGGATGTATGCCATGCTCTGTGCTCGGTTCAAATCTGTGGACGAGTACTGGTCCAAACGAAAGGTGAAGGTCTTGACGTCATTGTTGTTGAACCCGAGCGCGATCAGATACCCCAGATTCGACGAATCGCCGTAGTTACCGGTCCAGACGCTGAACAGAGGAGTAAGGCCGACACCTGAAATGGTCAGCTTGAAAAGCGAGCTGCCAGCATTTGTGGTCGCGAAGTTGAAGTTCCACTTCGCGAACCCGGCGTTGACGAGCGCTCCGTTGCTGTCTCCAGTCAGCGCAGACCAAGTGCCGTTTCCGTCAGTCGTTGGGGCAGGGCTCGTGTATCGCTGCGAAACGCCGAGGTACAGGTTCACGCCGGCTGCGCCGCCGCACATCGAGTTGACCGTTGGAATTCCGCTGCCCGTGTAGACGTTCGCCGGAGCGGTGCACGGGGCACCCTGAGCGCTCGCGATCGAGGCACCGACGAAGAACATTGATGCTGCCAACAACACATTCCGCTTCATGGCTAAGCTCCGAAAGCTTTGGGGGGTGGACGACCGCATCGCCGCGACGGCAATCAAACTTCTTTTCATACAACATCCTCTCGATTGGGGAGTCATCATACTGGCGTTGGCACTCCGCGTAAGCTCAGATCTTCATCGACCTAGACCGCGTGCCGAGTGGTCGCCTTCTCGGACAGCGCCGCAAGTTGAGGTCCATTCGTAAACAGAGCGTCAATCCCTCATTGGACATGCCGTTTGACGACGGTTTGACATGAGCTTTCGAGCGAACCGTGTACGGGACGCCACAAGCACCGTTGCTCGCAAGCATCGCACTACTCGCGTGAATATCTCGCGCGCATTTGCATTGGGAGGCACAGACACTGGTTCGCAACGCGCATTCGATTGTCGCATTCAAATGTTGAGGCCTCTTCGGCCTACAGTGTAAGGAGCGCGCCGTCGTTTTAGACGGCGCGCTCCTTACACTCTGGTTCGCTTACAAACAGCGCCGCGACTACTTTGTGCGGAGCAGCTGCTTCCGTCGGTTCATCGCGGATACCATGGCCAGCGAAAGCAGCCCGCTCGCCATCAGCATCCACGTGCCCGGCTCGGGCACCACGGACACATCAGCCGCGACGATATCCTGCCCAAGCGGTGCCAGCGTCGTCGTGGGAATCACGCGGCGGTTAAAGGTCGGAGGCGTCGATTCCACGTCGCCAGATCCCGAGTTGCCGTTCTTGACGCCGAAGCTGGTCGGCATGGTCTGAATCTCGCGCTCGTTTTCGGCGTCCCCGCCATTCCATGTGGCGCGAGTATCGACGCCGGGCGTGCCGTCCGTGGTCCATGCGACGAATCGCTTCTCGCCCGCCAATGAGCTCTGCCACTTACGGGCGGATGACGCGTCGCGGAGGAAGCCGAGTTCCACTGCGGTGATCACTTCGGGTGTGCGTGACGCGACGGAGCGTGCTGAGACGGCGTTCGGCGCTGCAACGCGCTCCGTCGTGGGTGCGACGTCGGTCGGCAAGAGATCAGCGGTCGTTCCCGCGGTCCACGCGTTGTCGTCGATGACCTGCGCGTAGTTCGCACTCAGAGGTCCGAAGCGTTGTGCGCGCGCAGTCGGCGCGCGTCGCACGCTGCTGGTACTGAACATGAACGCGCTACCGGCGGCCATGTTTTCGCGTCGACAGAGATCGGCCGTCGGCATGCCGCGCGACACGTGCGACGATGACCGCGTATCGCTGCTGTCGGCGTCGGCGCCGTGACCGACCAGCGTTCCGATTTGCGTGGCGGCATTCGATGCCAGCAGTACTGCAGCCGTCGCCCAGAGGCAGCTGTCCATTGTCGTCATCCTGAAAGAGGAAATCGTCCATCGATCGCCTCATCAGTTTGCGACTTTGGAACCCTCGCGCCAATTCACAGCGGGGATGATCTCTGTCTGCCTCGCCGGGGTGTAGCGCGGCGTCACACGCGGCGTTGCCCGATCTCGCGAATGACCTGCTCCCACGGTTCACCCGGATCGCCGCCCGCATCCAGTTCATCGTGACGACGTTTGAGCTCGCTGAGCTCCGCATCTGTGATTGCGTACTCAGCAACCGGGAAACTGTCCCAGAGCTGCTCAGCCAGCTCGATGCGCTCTTCTGGCGTCAGATGACTGAAGTCGATAATCGGTGCGGACATCATTCAAATGTGCGCGTCGGGAGCGACACGATCAAGCCGGCATCGCGTGTTTTGGGTTCCGGTACGACGGTGGAAACCGAACGCGCCGTAGCCGACGCCCTAGTTCGGCGCATTCTCTGCGACCCAGTTGTTGAGGCTGAGCGAGAGATTGACTCTACCCCGCGTGCACCGAGTCGCGTACGACCTTCGCCCCATACTTCCGCATATAGAGCACGAGTGACCACAACGTCAGCACCACCGCGCCCGTCATGCTCACAACGCCGACCCATCCGTTGAACAGCGCGAAGGCGTGCCATGTGCTCGTGTCGGTCCAACCTTGACGTCCGGCGAGCGTGACGGCGAAGAACCAGAAGTACGCGGCGCCGAGCCAGATGCTTTGGAATGCGGTCTTCCACTTCGCGGGCCCGATCGCGGAAATGACGAGTCCGCGGCGCGCCGCCAGCTGACGGAAGATTGTCATGAAGGCTTCGCGGCCGAGCACGACGAGCACGATCCAGAGTGGAAGCGCGACGCGGAACCACGGTGTTTCGAAGAGGAACGCGGATGGTTCCGGGGACTGCACGCCGGGCATTGGCCACACGATGAACGTCGCGTGCCGCTGCAACATGTACATCGGGATCAGCGTCGCGACGAGCAGCAACTTGTCGGCAAGCGGATCAAGCAGTCGGCCCAGATCGGTGACGAGGTTGCGCTCGCGCGCGAGTTGGCCGTCCCAGTAGTCGGTGATCGCGGCGACGAGAAACAGCGCGAATCCGATCAGTCGCGTGGTCCACGACGTAGTGAACGGTAGCCACGCGATCAGCGGCGTCAGGGCAATGCGTCCGACGGTGATGGCGTTGGGCAGGTTCACGAGGCTCCGGTATTGCGATCGAGTCGCGCGAGGGCGTCGAGGTCGGCGAGGTCCTTCGGTCGGCCGGTCGCCTGCTTATTCCGGCGAAGTTGCGACAGACCGATCACGGGAATCTGCAATCCGTCGATCGCGATTGCTACGGCCGACGCGTGCGCCTCGTCGAAGGTCACGCCGGAGATCGCGTTCAGCAGGTCGATTCGCAGCGGCTCGACGCCGATTTGCGTGACCATATCGGGGGTGAGCAGGTCGGCGGTCACGATCAAATGATCAGGCGCCCCGAATTCCGATAGTGCCCGAACGATGCGGTCGACGTTGGCCGGGGAGGCGCCATAGAGAACGTCGATATCGCCCGTCGCGCGAACGACCCCGTAGCGACCGAGCGCGTACGAACCAACAATCACAAAGTCGACATGCTCGTCCATCAACGCGCTCAGCAGGTCGCGAAAATCGTCGGGAAGC
>JANLPE010000073.1:0-173810 GCA_031366985.1 Gemmatimonadaceae bacterium | reverse complement strand
GGGGGGCGCCCGCTTTGCGGGCGCCCCCCGTTCTTCATTCACTGGCTGGGCACCTTCTTTTCGCCGGCCAGTAGCAGGTTCAAATGGTCTTGTGCTTGCTGCAGTCCACCTTCGTCTTTGTCCCAGCTGATTTTGCCGTCGGCGTTCACGTCGAGACCGGCGACCAGTTCGCTGCACAGCGACTGAATCTGGCCGATGAGCTTTGCGGCTTCGGCCTGATCAGTCGCCTTCTGCACCTGTTGGGCAAGGACGATGATCTGGTCCGCGCGCGCGGCGGTACTGCGCGCGGCTGTTGCGATGTGGGTCGCGTGCATCTTGATGTTCGCCGATGCGCCGTCCGACTTCGCGGCAAGTTCGATGTGTGTCGACATACCGAGGGCAGCCTTTTTCAGGCCGAAGCCCTTCCCCGGACCCGCCACCACGATGGTCGGATCGAGCGCGTTGATGATGTGGCCGGCATGCATCTGCATCGCCGTAAGCGCCGTGTTCGGGCGCGCGGCGAATCCGGCATGTTGGATCGCGATTCGCGCTTCGAGGAACGCGACGGCCAGCAGTCCGGCGCTATCGGGCGTCGTGAAGAACTTCACCGCCACGTGTCCGATGTGCACGCCAGCGGCGCCGGCCGGAATCGCGATGACCGGCTGCGGCGGAGCGGCTGCCGGCACCGCGGCAATTCCCGGTAGCGGCTGCCCCGTCAACTGCGCCACATACGTATCGAACTGCTTGCGCATTTCTAAGTCGCTCGACACAAGGAATCGCTGCGTCTGAAAGCTGGCGTCCGAGTAGCCGTGCTTCTTGAGGATGTCCGCCAACTGATCCAACAGCTTTTCTTTTTGCGCCTGCTGCGCCTGCACGTTTTTGTTGCGCGGTGCCGCCAGCTGGGCGTCCAGCGAGTCGTGCGCGATCGAGATGGCAACTTGCGTTTCTGCAAGCTTCCTAATGTCTGCGGCCGAGAGCTTGGTGGACGACGTCGCTGGAGGAGGAGCGGATTGCGCCTTGCTGAAGCCCGGCGCGGAGACGGTGCTGAGGACAGCGAAACTCGCCGTCCAACCAGCCATGCGAAGTGAGACCATGAGTCGGCAGAGGTGGGAGAGACCCTTCTATTGTCGTGTTCGCAAGGCCAAAGCGCAATTCGCGGACGACCGATCCCTGAGCTGTTTACGCTCGACCATGACGGAACGATGACGGTTCGGCGGATCAGGCGCCGAGGCCGCGCAGCTCCTGTGCCCGCGCGCGGCTGACGGGCAGCGACGTGCGTCAGACATGGCGGCATGTACACGACCCGCGGCGTCACGTTTGAAGGCAACAACGTGCGCCATATTCACTATGTGCGCCCGATGGATGCGGACGAATTGCGCGGTGTCCAGTCGTGCCTCGAGCCGCGAAAGCGCCAAGTGCATGAGAGGCTTTGCACGAGCGGTGCGCGCGATCACGTAGTCTCCGTCCGCTTCGAACCAGAGCACCGAGTCCACCGGGACCGGCACGAGCGCGTGGCCAGACCTGACGAACAGGCGCGAAATCGGCCCGTGTCCCAGCGCGTCGGCGAGGCGTTCGAGCGTTGGCGTGGCCACTGGCTCGCCAATCGCAGCACGGACGCGATCGAGCGCCGCGAGCAGACGAGTGGCACCGAACGGCTTCAGCAGATAGTCGACCGCTCCCAATTCGAACGCCGTCACGGCGTGTTCAGCCTAGGCCGTCGTGAAGATCACGTACGGTTGATGAGCCAGTCGCCGAAAGACGTCGATCCCGGAACGGCCGGGCATCTGGATGTCGAGTAGCACGAGTTCCGGCTTGAGTCGTTCGATCATCTCAGCGGCCGCCGACCCGTTTGCGGCTTCACCAACGCAGCGCAACCACTCAAGACTGTCGATGACATCGCGCAGTCCCGCTCGTGCCAGCGGCTCGTCGTCGGCGATGAGCACCGTCACTTGCGCGCCGCTCGAGGTCACGGCCGTGCCTCCGTCACTGCTCGCAGGGGCAACCCGAGCGTCGCCACGAATCCGTCCGTAGCGCGCTGGGTCGTCAGCGCTGCTGCCGCGCCATACAGTGCCTGCAGTCGTTCCCGCAGTCGAGCCAAGCCGGAGCCAACCGACGGGACGTTGTCATCACTATCAGTCGAGGGGCCATCGCCAAAGTCCTGCACGTGGACCGTCAATCGTCCACCGTGCGCGGTTGCGCGAACGGTGATCGTCGTCGCCGCCACACGATGCGCCGCGCCATGACGCACCGAATTTTCGACCGGCGCGTGGCGGTTGGTCTCGGTCGTGGTGGCGATCGTGGCGAGCGGCTGGCCGGCGCGACGCGCGGCGGCGGTCCCCGCAGCGATCGCACTGGCGTACGAATAAGTGGCTGTTCCTCGAGAATGATTGCGACTTGAATGACATCGTGACGCGTGCCCCGCCTCGCGTGGCACGAACTATCACGATCTGAGCGGGTGTTCCCGAATTCGCGCCTGCAACGGGTTAATACAGGCTGCAGCTGAGTCGACTTTATAGAGTAGGAGAAGCTTTCGCCGACGACGGTGACGTTTGAATGCCCATTGGCATTGCCTGCAAATCGGAGTCGTCGTGCTTCATCCCAGACGCTGCCGAAGCCGCCTCGTGCGGGATCGTCCGTGCGCACACTTGTCGGCGGCGCTGGTCGCGCTGGTCGCGATCATCGTCGCTGGCAGCACGCGTGCTCTCCTGAGGACGCCAGCTGCGATGGTCGCTTATCAAGCGTCCGTCTCGGCGACTCCTGGGCCATCCACATCAAGCGTCGCTGCAACTCCCGATGCAACGCCGGGCGCCACGTCGGGCGCGGTTGACGAAACGAATCGTGTGCCAGACATGACAGTGTCGGCGCCGTCACGCACGACCAACGGTCGTCCCATCGCCGTCGCGGCGACGCCCGCTTCCGCCGTGGTTCCCGATGTTGCGCCCACCGAAGTCGCCGACGCGTCAGTTGTGAGCGCTATCGATTCAGTTGTGCAGGCACCCACCGCACCCGTTCTCACCGCACCCGCTGCAGTCGGTGGGGGAACCGGCGTCGCGGTCGGCCGGCCGGCCACGTCACCACTCGATTGGCGTACCCTAGTGGGTCTCCCCGGCGTCAGGTTTGCTGCGCAGCAGATCACCGACGCGTCATCAGGGACCGCCTCCATGGCTGGTGCGCGGGCATTGCGCACACACAACAACGTCTCGATCGCGCTGGATTTTGATTCGCTCGCCAGCTGGCGCGGCTTCCGTGCCTACGCGCAGCACAAGACAAGGACGGGCCGTAACGGGTCCGATGAAGCGTCGTTCGTGCAGAACTATTCGAACATCGACGCGGCGGACTTCAACTCGTTCGGCGAAGTCTTTGTCGAGCAGAAATTGTTCAGCGACAAGCTGCGCGTCAAAGTCGGCCGGCTGGACTTCAATGCCGAATTCGCCGCCACGGACCACAGCGGCTCGTTCCTGAATGCGTCGATGGGATACTCGCCGGCGATCACCGCTGCACCGACGTTTCCGTTGCCGGTGGCCGCCGTCAATGTCTTCGTGAATGCGCGCGACAACCTGACGCTCAGCGTCGGGATTTTCGACGGGTCGCCGAGCGCACCTAGCAGCACGGCGAACGGCTCGCGTTTCCAGATCGCACAGGCGAATCAGTCGTGGTCACTTGGCAGTCAGCAACTGGCTGGTCGCTTCGGCGTCGGTGCCTGGCGCCACACCGGGCTGTTTCTGGCCGCCGACGATGCAGATGATACCGAACCGCATGTACAGGGCACGCGCGGCTGGTACTCGACCTTTGACCAGACGTTATGGCAGGGCGCCGCGCATAAGGAAGGTGACGACGCGAAGCCGGTGATCGCCGCTTATGTGCAGGTTGGCCGTGCGCTTCCGGACGTGCAGGCCGTGCATGAACACGAGGGGGCCGGACTGACATTCTCCGGCCTGTTCGCCCGTCGCGCCTCCGACCTCTTCGGACTCGGTGTCACGCACGCCGCGTGGGCTGGTGGACACGAGACGATCGGCGAAATCTACTATCAGTTGCCGATCATTTCGCATCTCTCGGTGGTCGCGGACTATCAGTCTGTCCGTCGCCAGGACAGCGCCTTCGACATGCGCAGCGGCAGCGTGTTCACGATGCGCACGATCCTGACGTTTTGACGATTGGCATTCTGACGATTGACGTTGTGACGTGACTCGATCGCCGCAACGGAAGCAGCCGGCGACACCCGCTTGCTTCGCCACGTGGCTATGGCGTATTTGAAGGATGAGCCGTTCTTTCCTATCCAAGGTCGCCGCGCTCTTCGGCAGCGACGGCAGCGCATCCCCGTCGACGTTCGTCATTCATGGCGTCCGCGTCGAAGTGAACAACACGCGGCCGGATATCGCGACGCACGATGTCCTCGAACGGTTGACGGAGTCGCTGGATCTCATCGTGACTTACCAGCCGTGGCGCCTGCGCCATCTGCAGCGCGACGTGCGCGCGATCCGCGTCGAGCGGTTTGCCTGTCGCGGCGCCTTTGTGCCGGGCGACCGCGCGATCATCACCGAGCTCACCTTTCTCGCGCGCCGCGATATCACCGCGGCGCCGGTCGCGTCGTCGATTCTGCACGAAGGGGTGCATGCCCGCGTGCACGCGATGGGCATCGAACGTGGGGAGGACGATCTTCCACGCGAAGAACGGCTCTGCCGACGTGCTGAACTGGCGTTCGGTCACGCGTTACCGCCAGAACTCGGCGCGCCGGTCATCGAACGCGCGCTCGCGAGTCTCGCGCTCGGGGATCAGGAAGTGGCGCCGACCGTCGACTGGCGGGTCGCCGCGCAACGGATCAGCGACGTAGACGGCACTGCCAAGTAGTCGGTTCCCGGTTCGGGTTTTCGGGACTGACTGCCCCTCCGCAGCCAGCCCCGCCGTCCCTGTACGCACTCAGAACGTTGTGCTGAGCGTCACGAACAGCTGTCGCGGGGCACCAGTCAGCAGTGTCTGGTTGTCACCGAACGCGCCGTAGCCGTTCGAACCCATCGTCGCGATGTAGCGCTTGTCGAGCAGGTTGCTGACGTTGGCCTGCAGTTCGAGCGAACGGAGCGCGCCAAAGCTGCCAAGCCGATACCGGGCTGAGAGATCCGACACAAAGTACCCCGGCACCTTGCCGGCGCCGTCGCCCGCCACCTTGAGATCGTTCGTGTAGGTGAAGAAGCGCTCACCCACAAAGCGACCGCCGAGTGACGCGTTGAACTTCGAGGTCGAGTACGAGAAGGCGATGTTCGCCATCTGTTTCGGCGCGTCCTGAACGTTCTTGTCCTTCGTGTTCACCGATGACGTGGAATCGTTCTGGTTCGAGAGATAGTTCTCGCCGAACTTCGACGAGTTGAGCGACGCCGATGCGAACAGCCGGAAGCCCCGCGTCAGATCAGCGTTCAGGACACCTTCGATCCCGGACGTCTTGACGGTGCCGACGTTGCCGAAGCCCGTGGCGCAGGTCACCGTCGCCGGACAGAGTGCGATGCCGAGCAACCGGTTCTTGTAGTCGATGTTGTAGATCGTCGCGCCGGCTTCAATGTTGCCGCGTCGGGTCCGTGCGCCGAGCTCGTACGTGGTCGCCTTTTCGTTCTTAACCTTGCGGTCGCTCGAGATCGACGGATCATTGTTGAAGAACACGAACGTCGCCGGGTTCGCGTTGTACACACCGCCTGACGCGCTGTACGGAAATTGATTGACGTTCTGCGAGAAATTCGCGAACACCTCGTCCGCGTCGCTGACGCGATAGATCGCACCGACCTGCGGCAGGAAACCGCCCTTCGTCGGCGCCGAGAGGCTCGGACGCGTCGGATCGGCGAATCTCGGGGCAAGCTTGCCGTTCACGGGAGTGTTGCCGTTGTTCTTGTAGTCCGCATCTACGTGCAGATACTTCGCGCCGTAGTTGATGGAAAGCGTGTTATCCATCAGCGTCGACGTGTTCTGGATGTACGCGACCTGCGTCTTGATGGCACCGTTGCGGTCGTAGTCCAGTCGCAATACGTTGTCGAAATCCACCTCGGGGCCGGTCGCGTAATTCTTCATGCGCCAGCGCGGACGGCGCATGTTGATGTCGTTCGACTCATACCAGCCTCCGACCTCGACCTGATTTTTCACGTCGCCAAGGTCGAAGGTTGACGACAATTTGCCGAGCAGGCCGCCGCGATTCGAGTGGTATTGCGACTGACGGAACATGATCGGATCGGGGCTGTAGCTCGCTCCGTAGCTCGGCGCGTGCCAATCGCCCGCACCGCGATTGATGTGCAGATATGGCTGCACTTCGAGGCGCAACTGGTCGGCCAGCTGGAATTCGCCCTTGAGGTACGCCAGATGATCAAGGCGCGCGCCCTGTGCGCTGCTGTAGTACGCGGCATCGACGAGCGACGCGTTGGTGGCGAACTGCTTCGCTTGGCTCCAATCGGTCAGGTAGTCGAGCATCGGGCCGAGGTTCACGCCCGCGACCTTGTCCGTCTGGTTGAACACGCCGAGCGACAGATCCATGTAGTCGCTCTCTTTGCGGTTTGCGTAGTCATAGAAGGCGGTGATCTTGTTGGCGCCCATGAACAGCGAGGCCTTCAGGTTGACCTGTTCGTGCCACGTCTGTCCGGCGCCGCCAATAAAGCCGTTTTGGCCGAGCAGATTCATTTCACCGGGAAATGTCGAGAACCGATTACCGCCGCCCTTCCACTTATTCGTATCGAACCGCGAGAACGAGACGAACATATTGAAACCATTCTCACCGAACTGCTTGAGACCAAGGTCATAGCGCAGCATCGACCGACGTGCGTTGTACTGGCCGCCCATCTGCTGCAACATGAACTGCTGCTTTGCAGACGGTTCGGCGGTCGCATACTGCACGACACCGCCGAGGTTATTGCCGGACGCCGTGCCGAGCGCACCCGTGCCCTGCGTCACTGACGTTGACACGAGGTTGGACTGATCAACCGCGCGACCGATGCCGAGGCCATTGAAATTGCCGTACGACATATCGCCCAACGGAATGCCGTCCATGGTCTGGCCGATCTGCTGCGTCTGGAAGCCGCGCATCGTAATACGATTGGACCATTCATACATGCCGTAGCCGTCGGCAGACTGCATATTCACGCCAGGCAGGCGTTCGATGACTTTCAGGGCGCTTGTACCAGGCGCAGCGCTACGCAGCGCACCACTGTCCACGACGGCGGCGGCACGTGCACTGCCGCGTCCGGTCACGCCGGTGACGAGGATCTTGCCCATCTGCTGCGCGGAGTCCCGCGCGGTCGGCTTCTTCGGCGGCGTCGGCGCGGCCTGCGCGTGCGACGTCTGCGAGAAGGCAAAGACCATAAATGCAGACGCCGCGGCACAGACACGTGCCAGTCGGCGTCGATTCGGACGAGGGTTGATCGTCATACTTTCTCCGGGAGGGGAACGGTAGCGGGTGAGCCCGTGCATGATTGGCGGGCTCTGTGATGACTGCGCCCTGACGGCGTCTCGAATTGGCGACAACCATGTCACGTCTCGCGCGTTGCCCGATCTTGTCGTAGCATTTCGGTCACTATGCAACGACGCGACTTTCTCCGGACGGGCGCGCAGGCCGCCCTCGCCGCCGGCGCCATGCAGGGCGCAATGCAGACCGCGGCACAACGCGCTGGCCTGCTCGGTCGCCTGCCCGCGTCATGGACCGCATTCGCTCCGGCCGATCCGATCGCCACGATGCGCGATGATCGGATGCAATGGTGGCGTGATGCGCGCTTCGGCATGTTCGTGCACTGGGGCCTCTACGCCATTCTCGCCGGAGAATGGGGCAGCAAGACGCACTACGGTGAGTGGATTCGCACCAACGCGAAGATTCCCGTCGACGAGTACGAGAAGCTGCTCTCGCGCTGGCAGCCAAATGCGTTCGACGCCGACGCGCTCGCACGGCTGGCGCAGCGCGCGGGTATGCGATACCTCGTGATCACGACCAAGCATCACGATGGGTTCGCGCTCTTCCCGTCGAAGCACGGCGCGTGGAACGTGTCACGCGCGAGCGATCAGCGCGATATGATGAAAGAGGTCTCCGACGCCTGTCGTCGGCACGGCATCGTGCCTTGCTGGTACCACTCCATCATGGATTGGCACCATAACGACTACCTGCCACGCCGCGACTGGGAGGCACCGCAACGGCCAATCAACGGCGCGTCATTCACGCGCTACGTCGACTTCCTGCACGCACAGGTCGAAGAGTTGCTCACGAACTACGGCGACATCGGCGTCATGTGGTTCGACGGCGAATGGGAAAGCACGTGGACGCGTGAACTCGGTGCCGCGCTGATGGACAAGTGCCGCGCGCTGCAGCCGAACGTCATCGTCAACAATCGCGTCGCGCCGAATCGTGGCGGCATGGAAGACGCGCGGACCGGCGCGGTCGGCGACTTCGGCACGCCGGAGCAGAACATTCCGGCGAAGGGACTGCCCGGTGTCGACTGGGAATCCTGCATCACGATGAACCAGAACTGGGGCTACAATCGCGTCGACAAAGACTTCAAGTCCGTTGCGCAATTGGTGTCGATGCTCGTTGACACGTCCTCGAAGGGTGGCAACTTGTTACTCAATGTTGGACCGATGGCGTCTGGCGCCGTACCGCCGGAGAGCGTAGACCGACTGCAAGGGCTCGCCCGTTGGATGGATCGCCATGGCGACGCCATTCACGCGACGCAGGCCTCGCCCTTCGACAACACGTCCTACCGTGCGACCCGCTCGGCCGCAAACGACCGGATCAACGCATTCTTTTCGGTGTGGCCATCAGATCGCGAAGTGCTCTTCCCGGGACTTCGCGCGTTGCCCGCGCGCGCCACTTTGATGGGCGCCGGCGCAATGCCACTGCCAATGCAGAAGGTCGACCGCGGCGTTGTCGTGACGATTCCCGAGAAACCGAGCGATCCTGTGTGTAGTGTGTTGCGATTGGAATCGAGTGTGTCGATGCGGGTTGGGTAGCACTGCGAGGAACTGCGATATCGGACAAACGACATCGGATGTCGGATATCAGACTAGACCGACGTGATGTTCTTCGGAACCACGGGAAGATCGTCTGAAAGCACTTTGGCGTGTCGCGAAAGAGGGCCGTGTCGGCGACACAACCTGGATACAGTGGGTTGCACACGGCTCCCGTGCTCGTGTGATCGCGGCGATGCAGCTCTCGGCTGATGATCATGTTACGCAGCGTTGAGTCCTTGTACGCCTTGCCCGCCTTGAACGACTGGCCGTCAGTCATTGAAATCGGCGCGAAGAATCCTGACTCGAGCCCCGGGAGATCCCCGAAGTTGGCCGGCGCCGGAATTGGCACGGTGCCGCCGAACTCCTCGGAGTCAGCGGTCACGGTGCGGAGTGCGATCAATCGCGCCCACGGGCGTCCACCCGACGAGGCGCCGGTGGCGATCGCCGTCTGCGTTGACGTGCCCAGCTGCGGCCGTGGTAAAGGCGCGGATGTCATTCGTGAGTGATGGTGGCCGGGGCCTTCTGGCCTGACCGTCGCCCTCACGGCCCGCCCACCGTGTTCTAGGCGGATCTGGGGGCTGAGCTCCCAGACGGCGTTAATTGTCTCGAAATGAGAGCCCCCGAGGCCCCGCAAGGGCCCGTAGGCGCTTGATTCGTCGCAGCTTGGTATCGATCTTTCGATATCCCACCCGGCCCCAGCGTCAGGCGGGCGATCGCCGGGTCTGATCGTCACCGTGGCCGAGTCTCTGTGAGGCGCCGGATCCGCCCATTCGATGCGCGCCCTGACAGCCGATATGATGACCGAGAATTCGCTCGTCGCCCAGCAAGGGCGGAAGCCCCGTACGCCCGCGTGACGCAGACCGGCGAGCCCCCGATCGGGGGAACGTTCGGGCTGGAGTTGCGGCGTTTCCTGCGCGCGAATGGCTCGAGCATCGGGGCGTCATTGTTGGAATGGGTGCTGATCACCGTCCTCGTCGGTCTGAACGTGCATTACTTGTATGCGGCGACGGTCGGCGCCGTACTCGGCGCCATCATGGACTTTGCGATCAAGCGGCACTGGGCCTTCGAACGTGGGACCATCGGCGCTGTGCACTCGGAAGGACTGCGGTATCTCGCCGCGTCGGCGCTGTCGTTGGTGTGGAACCTGGCGGTCGCGTATGCGCTGGTGGACGGCCTGCACATGGCCAAGGTGCCCGGCGTCATCGCGTCGTCGATCGTCGTCGGGATCGCCTGGAACTACCCCGCACATCGCTATTTCGTCTTTCATGATCGGCCTGCGTCCGCATGATTGACGTCGCGAGAATGGAGACCGTCGCCGATGTTTTCACGGCCCCGCCCGGGCCATGGGCGGTCGTGTGCGACTTCGATGGCACGGCGATTCTCGGTGATATCGCCGATGCGCTCGCACTCCGATACCTAGGCGAAGATCGGTTCCGCGCAGTCAACAGCCAGTACGAGCGCGGCGAAATCACCTTTCGCGAACTCCTGCATGAGCTTTTTGAGCCCATCGCGGCGTCGCACGATGAAATTCGGACGTTCACGCATGCGTACGCGGAGTTCCGTCCCGGATTCGTTCGCCTGATGGAAGTCGCGCGAGAACTTCAGGTTCCGTTCACGCTGGCCTCGGGTGGTCTCGACATCTACATTCGCCCGGCGTTGGAGTTGCTGCCGCCTGATCTCGTTGCAGATGTGACCCTACGAGCAAACTCCGCCGAGCCCCGCCCCGGCGGGCTGACGATCGGTTTTCCATATTCTGATACTCCCGGCAGCTGTGGGTCGTGTGGCTCCTGCAAAGGTGCGATTATTCGCCAGTTGCAGCAGGACGGATACCGCGTCATCGCGATCGGCGATGGGAATGCGGACCGGTGCATGGCCCACGTCGCGGACGTGCTCTTCGCGCGAGAACGACTGAGCGCGTGGTGCGATCGCTCCCACGTTTCTTATATCCCCTTCGAGACCCTCGACATCGTCGCGGATTTCCTCGAAGCACAATTTCCACGTCGAGGAGATACGATTGACGACGCTCAACCGTCGATCGCCTGATCGCTTGCGCGGCGCCCTGATCGGCTTCGGTTTCATCATGGAGCGCGGTCACGCCGAGGCGTATCGTCGTCGGGCGGAGACGCGCGGCGACGTCGATATCCTGGCGATTGCCGACATCTGCGCCGCGCGGCGGGACGCGGCTCAGGCAGCGTTTCCCAGCGCGCGCGTGTACGATTCCGCCGCTGCGCTGTTGGCTGCCGAAGCCGAGTCGCTCGATTTCGTCGATATCGCGACGCCGCCGGCGTCGCATGCGTCCATTGCCATCGCGTCGATGGACGCTGGCGTGCATGTGCTCTGCGAGAAGCCGCTGTGTATCAGCGTGGATGAGGCCGACGCCATGCTGGCGCAGGCGCGGAAGTCGGAGCGCGTGCTGTTCCCGTGCCACAATTATCGACACGCGCCGGTCATCAAAGCCGTGCGTGAACTACTCGACGCGGACGTCATTGGACGCGTCCAGATGGTCACGTTGCAGACGTTCCGTAACACGCACGCCCGTGGCGTGGCTGAATGGCGCCCGGACTGGCGCCGCGAGCGCGCGTACTCTGGCGGCGGCATTGCAATGGATCACGGCAGCCACTCGTTCTACCTGATCTTCGACTGGCTGCGGGCCTTTCCGACCAGCGTGAGCGCGCGGTTGGCGAAGGGCGCGCACGACACGGAAGAGGATTTCAACTGCACGATCGGTTTCCCGAATGGATATGCGACGGTGCATCTGACTTGGACTGCTGGCGTCCGGAAAGTTCTGTATACGCTCCATGGCGATCGCGGCGCGATTCGCGTCGAAGATGATCACATCGAAGTCGCGCACATGCGCGATGACCCGACCAAGTCGTATCAGGGATCGTGGGAGTTCGAGCGCCGAGAGATCAGCTCTGACTGGATGGACTCCAGTCACGCCAGTTGGTTCAACTCACTGTTCGATGACTTCAAGACCGCGATAGAGACCGACGATTTTGTCGGCGCCGACGCGCAGACTGCCCTCGAGTGCATTCGCCTGATCGAGACCGCGTATGCGTCGGCCGGGGCGCAGTCGCGTGATCTGCACATCGCGCGCCCCGACAGTGGCGATCTGGTGGACTCCATCGCCATCGAGGCTGGGGCGCGATAATGGATCTCATCATTGGCATCATCCCTTGGGCGATCGTGCTCAGCCTGCTCGCCGTGTACACGGTGCGCGTGATGGTCAAAGGGCGTGCGACGAGTGCTCGCGCCGATCGCGAAGGCGGGAGCGTGTTGCTCTCGAAGCACCTCGTGGAATTCGGCTTGTGGATGCTGACGCCCGTGGGGGGGCTGTTGGCGAAGCTCGGTGCAACTCCTGATGGGGTGACCTGGTTTTCGCTCGTGCCGGGCATCGGTGCCGGTGTGGCATTGGCGTTCGGGTGGTTCGGCACCGCGACGCTGCTCGGCACAATCGCGGCGTTCTGCGATTCACTGGACGGGATGCTGGCGCGATTGCTCGGCACCGGATCAGAGTCTGGCGAAACCCTCGATGCGATCGTGGACCGCTACGCTGAAGCCGCCTTTCTGGCCGGTGCGATGGTGCATTATCGCTACTCGGCGACGATGAGCGCCATGACAGCGCTCGCCTTGGTTGGCGCGTTCATGGTCAGCTACACCACGGCGAAGGCCGAAGCGCAGCAGATCACGCCGCCTCGCGGCCTGATGCGCCGAAGCGAACGCGCGACGTATATGCTCGTCGGAGCCGGGCTCGTGCCGTTCACGCGCTCCATCCTGCCGGATACGGCGCTCCATTTCCTGCGCGAGGCACCGATGGTGGCGGTGATCGGCGCGATCGCGATCATCGCCAATGCGTCTGCCTTGCGCCGCATGTCGCGTATACGTCGCGCGCTGAACGAAGCGGCGGCGGCGCCAGCCCCCGTGCCGACTATCGATATAGCGCCATCGGCCTCGCGCTATGACACGCACGTGCAACCACATGTGCCGGGCGCCGTCCTGACCTCCGAAATGCCCTCATGAGCGTGAACGTCGCGTCGCCACCTGCCGTTAATCCATCGCAACCGAAGAACCAGCACGTCGAACTGAAGACGGCGGTGCCAGGCCCGCGCAGTCGGCAACTGCGTGTGCTGGAAGACACGATGCTCGCGCCAGGCGCCCAGGGGTATGCACTGCGCGCCGGCATCGTCGTCGATCAGGCGAAGGGCAGCGCGGTCACGGACATCGACGGCAACACGTTCCTCGACTTCATCGGCGGCATTGCGGTCAATGCACTGGGTCATTCGCATCCGACGTTTGTCGAAGCGGTCCAGACTCAGGTGACGAAAGCGTCGGCCGGCACGTTCGGCAGTCAGGCGCGCGTGGATCTGCTGCAGCGTGTTTCGCGACTCAAGCCGTCGCCAAATATCACGAGAACGCAGCTGTACTCCAGCGGCGCCGAAGCTGTCGAGAGCGCGCTGCGTCTCGCGAAGAGCCACACGGGCAAGTACGAGTTCGTGAGCTTCTGGGGTGGATTTCACGGCAAGACGATGGGCGCGCTCTCGCTCATGGGTTCGACCTTCAAGCACAAGATCGGACCGATGGTGCCGGGCGCCCATCAGGTGCCATACGCCGATTGCTACCGCTGCCCGATAGGGCTCGAATATCCGTCATGCGGTGTCGCCTGCGCGGAGTTGGTGCGCAAGCAGCTCAAGGTGACGACGGCGGGCGCCGTTGCTGCGTTCATCATCGAGCCGATGCAGGGGACGGCGGGCAATATCATACCGCCGAAGGAATTTTTGCCGGCGATCGCGACAATTGCGAAGGAGCACGACGCGCTCTTTATTGCGGACGAGATGATCACCGGCTTTGGGCGCACCGGTTCGATGTGGGGCGTCGACCATTCCGGCGTGACCCCTGACATCGTCACGATTGGCAAGGCGTTCGGCGGCGGATTTCCGTTGACGGGCGTGATGACGACGACCGAGATCGCGCAGGCGAAGCCGTGGAGCAACGAGTCAGGTTCGTCGTCGAGCTATGGTGGGAACGCGCTCGCGGCGGCCGCCGGTGCCGCATCGCTTGGCATCATCGAGAACGAGCATCTCGTTGAGAACTCACGCGCGGTCGGCGCGAAATTGCTCGAGGCACTGCAGCCATTCGTCGAGCGCTATCCGTTCGTCGGGCTGGTCACGGGTTCAGGCATGATGCTGCGCATGGAGCTGGTCGTCGACAAGCAGACGCGTGAGCCGATGCCCCGCGCAGTGACCGGCCGACTGTTCGATGCGCTCGTGCAGGCGGGACTGATGACGATGGCGTATAGCCCGCACTTCCGCTTGCAGCCGGCGTTGACGCTCGATGAGCAGACGGCGATGAACGGAGTGCAGATCCTGCGCGATGTGTTCGACGTGATGGCGAAGGAAAAGTGGCACGCGGCGTGAGGCCGTTATCGCACCACGAGTTGCGCCGCGGCGAGATCTGACAGCGCGGTGCCGACCGATTTGAAAAGCGTGATCTCGTCGTCGTTCGTGCGCCCCTGTCGTTCTCCGCGAACAAGTTGCGCCAGTTCGGCGACGACAGAGTCGCGCGTAATCAGCCCCTGCTCCATCGGCACGATGATATCGCCCGCCTCGGCGAGCACACCGGCGTAGCTATCGACGCTGATGCGACTGCGGGCGACACCGACGTCATCGATCTCGCGCATCTCACGCGTGAAGCCACCAACCAGATCGAGGTGCGTACCCGGCCGTACCCAAGCGCCATGTACGATCGGCGTATTGGAGGTGGTGGCGCAGGAGACGATATCCGACGCACGGACCGCGGCTTCGAGGTCGGTTGTCACGTCGACCGGCAGCCCTTCGTCGACGAGCACACGCGCGAGTGCCTTGGTGCGCTCGACGCCGCGGCCCCAGAGCAAGACGCGGTCGATCTGCGGACGGATCGCGCAGTGCGCGCGGATCATCCACGGTGCGAGATGTCCGGTGCCGACCATCAAAAGCCGGTGCGCGTCCGCGCGCGCGCAATGTCGTGTCGCGATGGCGCTAACGGTTGCCGTACGACGCACCGTCAGCGCGTCGCCATCAAGCACGGCGCGTGGCTCGCCACTCGCGCGATCAATCAGCAGATACGTCGCGCCGACGGTCGGTGAGCCAAGGGCGGGCGCACCGGGGATCACCGTGACCAGCTTCAGCCCGATGACGTCGTTGGACCACGCCGGCATAAGCAGCAGCGTGTCTGTGCGGCTCAGCGCGTGGACGTGACGTAACGGCACAACGGCGCCCACTGCGAATGCTGCAGTGAGCGCCGTTGCCAAAGAATTCCACTCAAGTGCGTCGTGCACGTCGCGTGCGGTGTACGTCTTCAGCATGCGGCGTCCGTCGATTGGTGTATACGAACCGCGAGCTTACTTCTTGCCGCCGGTAACCGTGAGGCCCGTGACGATGCCATCGGTGTTGTGCGCAAATCGGACACCGTAGACGCCATCGGTCGACTTAAGCTTACCGTCGCCGACAACTGCTGACTTGTCGTAGCTCGCAACCGTCTTGCCGTTAATGGCGCACTCGACTTTGCTGCCCTTAACGGACACCGCGATCAGCTGCTCGACCGGCGCGCCCTTCTCGACGGCCTTGTTGACGGCCGGATCAGCGCCGCCACGTCCACCATTCATCTGGAACGATGCCGGGCCGAAGCCACGCACGATGAACGTGCCGTTGCCATACGCGGCGCAGTACAGAAAGCTGGCGTTGTCGGTACCCATATCGTTGCCGCCAATCACGATCCCGTACGGATGCGGATGCGTGTTGACGTTCATGTACTTCGGTTCCTTGAAGGTGGCGCTGACCGTGTAGTCACCCTTGAGCATGCCCTTGGGATTCCAGTACGTCGTGGCCGGTCCCGTCGTGACCATGAAGTCCTTGCCCATGGCCATGAACTTCGCGTCTTCGAGCTTGAGGCCCCCAGCCGCTTCCTTCGCATCAACCTTGCCCATCCAGCCTGCTGCAGTAATGCCGCCACCAGCGACGGTGCGCGACTTCTCCATGTCGCCCTGTGCCGAAGCCATCGTCGGCGCGAGCATCAGCGCCACAACCGCCAACACGTAGCCTTTGTTGCGTCCCATTGGTGTTCGTCTCGGTGAGAGGTAAGGTGGGGATGGAACGTTAGCGCGGTGCACCCGCGGTCCGCCATTGTCGGGAAAATAGCGGTCGCCGCCCGGTGGACGCACCTGGTTCGCGCCTCCATACCCCGTTCTCGCCTTGCTGCTCCCTTCGGTCCGACGCAAGGCCGTCGAGAGCCGAAACGGCCAGCGCCGGCGGCGCACTCAAGGCGTCGGGGCCAGATCACCCATGCAGGGGCTCATGTAGAGGAGCTTGCCAGACGCCTCGGGCGAGGACCCGCTCCTCCCCACTCGCTTCGATCTGCCGCATCACCATGTCGTAGTACTGCCCGTGCGAGGCCATCAGGGACTCGTGGGTACCGCGCTCGATGACGAACGTCGTACGCCCGGCGAGCAGTGTATCAAGCGCCCCTTGTATGAACTGCTCGCTCTCGGTGTCAAGATTGCTGGTGGCTTCGTCGAGGATCAGGATCTGCGGCGCCGCGAGGATGGCGCGCGCGATCGCGAGTCGCTGGCAACGACCGTACCGCCCACGACGTTGACACTGACATCGCGTAGGACCGGCAGACCGTCGCGATATTCGAACTCAACGCACTCGAGCGTGAGATCCTTCACGATCGACGGCGCGTTGACCGCATGCGGGCGATCCGGCTTGTCGTCATCCAGCGAGCGGACTTCGAAGACGCGTTCCATGGCCGCAAGCGATCGCTGTAACTCGGAGAACGAGTTCACGATGTTCCAGACCGGAGTGAGCAGCAGGAATGTGTACCACTGAAACGCCATGATGTCGTCGATTGTCGCGGTTCCCTTGAGATTGAGCGCGCCGCCGTACCAGGCGATCACGACATTCACCACGCTCATCAGCAGTCCCCACGAGCTCCAGAGCATACAGTTCACGACGGCTCGCGAACAACTCCTTGCGTAACACGGAATGCCGGTCGCGCATGTACTCGAGCAGCTCTGTGCGCTCGCGCCCGAAGGCGCGCACCACACGGATACCCGAGAACGTTTCGCCGACGCGACCATCGATGCGCTCCGCGTCTTTGCGCACGGCACGGTAGATGGGCCGGATACGCTTCGCCGAGGTAAAGCTGATGAACATCGCGCCGGGAATGACGGCGATCGCCGTGAGCGCCAGCCGCCAGTTGATCGAAAGTTGAATGCCGATCGCGACCAAGAGCCTGATGATTTACAGCGCCGGTGACACCACGGCCATCTGCAGCAGCCCGGTCGTCGTGTCGACATCGCCCGTGAGCCGCGACAGAATGCCGCCCGTCTTCATCTCTCAGAGACGTGGGAGCGGCAGAGGCAGGAAACGTCGGAAGAGCGCGCGGCGTTTGACCGATGTGGGCTTCTTGTCGCCAGGCGGCGCGTCCGCGCCGTGCGGGTCAGTAGATGGCTTCTTGCTGTCGGTCTGCCCCTCGGCGTCGAGTTCACGCGCACGGAACGATCGAACGAATTCGTTGTAGCGCTGGCGGGAACTGTGCGGTCGACTCATGCGCCGGTCGGCCGCGCAACGCCCCCGGTCGCCGGACGCGTCACGAGCAGCGTAACCACGGCGCCGGCGGCTGCCAATGCGGCCAGCGACAGGAAGGCGATGTCACCGGAACCGGTCGCGGTGCGAATGCGACCGATCAGATCAGGACCGAACTGTCCGCCCAGATTGCCGATCGAGTTGATCCATGCGATTCCGGCGGCGGCGGCCGACGCGCGCAGAAATGCCGTAGGGATCGCCCAGAACGACGTGATGAACGCCAGAACGCCGGAACTGACCAACGTGAGTCCCACGATGGAGAGCACGACCGCATGCCCGACGACGCCGAGCATGATCAAGCCTGCGGAAACGCTCATCAACGAGATCGCGGTATGCCACCGTCGTTCCCGGGTGCGATCCGAGTGCACACCGACGAGCACCATGACCACGCCCGCGATCCCCCATGGAATCATCGACACCAAACCAACTCGAAGAAAATCCGTCTTCTCGATGCCAAGTTCCTGCACCAGCGTCGGCATCCAGAAGTTTACGCCGTAGAGGGCGAGTGTACTCGTGAGATACACGAACGCCAACGCCCAGACGCGACCACTTGTCAGCGCTGCGCGCACCGTGTGCGTATCGCGCGCACCGTCGACCGCAGCGGCGCGCGCATTGACGTCGGCGGCGAGGGCGTTTCGCACGACGTTGCGCTGCTCGTCGGTTAGCCACGTCGCGGTCGTCGGTCCTTCCGGTAACCACCGTAGGACCACGACGCCAACCAGCAGTGACGGGATCGCCTCGAGCACGAAGAGCCACCGCCAGCCTGGCCAACCGCCGAGGCCATCGGCGTACTGCATGATCGCGCCGGAGAGCGGCGAGCCGACGACATTGGCCACCGCAATCGCCGTCATGAACAGCGCGATGGCACGTCCACGGCGCGCGGCCGGAAACCAATAGGTGAGATAGAGGATGATCCCCGGGAAGAAGCCCGCTTCCGAGAGGCCGAGCAGAAAACGCAGCGCGTAGAAACTGAACTGCACGCGCGGGATACCGAACCACGCAGGCAGCGGCCCCCACGGTATTTGTGCAACATACGCGAAGGCGCCAGAGACGATCGCCCACGTGATCATGATGCGCGCAATCCATCGACGCGCGCCGACGCGCTCGAGCATCAGATTGCTCGGCACCTCGAACAGGAAGTAGCCGATGAAAAAGATGCCAGCGCCGAATCCGTACACCGCGTCTGAGAACTGCAGATCCTTCACCATCTGCAGCTTCGCGAAGCCGACATTCACGCGATCGAGATAGGCGACGATATAGCAGCTGAAGAGCAACGGCAGCAGTCGCGAGGAGACGCGGGCAAAGGTCGAGCGTTCGAGCGGAGTCTCGGGCAGCATGCCGATGTGATCGATGAGATGAGTCGCGAAACGATAATTGAAGCGGCGCCATCGCAATCTGACGTTCGCGCCGACGTCCGGCGAGTAGAATTAGGAAATGAACGATCTGGTTTCGGAGTTTCTCGTGGCGGCCACGGTTCCGCTGAATGCGTCGCACTCGTCGGGTGCGCTTGATCGCGCCGCCGCCATGATCGCGGAGACCCCGGCGATTGCGCAGGCGAGCGTGTTCACCCTTGTCGTCGTCGGCGATGACGCGCGGTTGGCAGCGCTGCTCCCGGCCGACCCGTCGGCACGGCGTGAGCTCGCGACGGCACATGGCGGGCCGCACGAGTGGGACCCGCTCACCTATCTCTGCTTCTCGCGTTTTTTGCAGCACGACACAACCCGGGCTGATGCGTTCGCGCGCACCGCACAGTTGCTGCTTGCCGCTGGTGCCAGCGCCACAACAGGTTTTCGCTCGACTGATCCGAACTATCCGCCGGAGTTTGAGTGCGTGTTGTACGGCGCCGCTGGCGTGGCGCACAACGCCGGCGTGACGCGAGTGCTGCTCGACCACGGCGCCGATGCCAATGACGAGGAAGTTATCTACCACGCGCCGGAAACGTCGGACAACGAAGCACTGCAGCTCCTGCTCGACCACGGCACGCTCAGCGAAGACAGTCTTGCCACGATGCTGTTACGCAAGTGTGATTGGCATGACGAGGATGGCGTCGCACGTCTCCTCGCGTACGGCGCCGACCCGAATCGCCTGACCCGCTGGGGGCGGACCGCATTGTTTCAGTCAACCCTTCGCGACAATCGACTGCCGATCCTGACGCGCTTGCTCGACGCTGGTGGTGATCCAGCGCTGGGCGCAACGTCTCACTCCTGCATGGTGCAGGCGGCACGAGATGGTCGACGTGACGCACTCGAATTGTTTGTTCAGCGTGGAGCCACCTTGCCAACCGCCGGCGCCGACGCGCTGCTGGCCCACTGCGCGCGCGGCGATCTTGCCGGCGCACAGCTGCTCTCGGCGAGCAACGACGGCGCGCTCAGCATGCTTAGCGTGCATGCCGGTGACCTGTTGCTCGCGTTCGCGCGCGTCGGCAACGCCGACGGTCTCCGCACGCTCATCGCGCTGGGCCTACCCGTCAACGCGCGCTCGGCGAACGGCGACGGCTATTGGAGCCTCGCGCCCGGCAGCACGGCACTGCACGCGGCGGCATGGCGCGCGCACATCCCAGCGGTGCGAGCACTCTTGGAGGCCGGCGCAGACGTCCACACGCGCGACGCGCGAGGACGAACCCCGCTCGCCCTCGCGCGTAAAGCCGCCGTCGATTCCTACTGGACCGACCGCGTCGGAACTGAGCTAGAGTCTCTACTACTCAGCGCCGGAGCCCGCGAGTGACGAGCGGAGCTCTGACGACTCCCTACTCCGTACTCATTTACCCTTCCCCGCCACGCGGACGAGCGTCCGGTAGATCATCTCGGTGCCCTGCTTCAACGACTCGATACTGACGCGTTCGTCGTTGCCGTGCATGCGCCGAAGTTCATCGTTCGAGATCGGATACGGATAGATGCCGTACACCGGCACACCGCGCATACGCCACGCCGCCGCATCCGTGCCCGCCTGGAACAGGTAGGGCGTGACTTCCGCCGTCGGCCATTGTGCCTTCGACTCGCGCGCGAGCGCCTGATACAACTCAGTGCGCGTCGACGAAGGCTCGGGCGGCTTGCCGGTTTGACCTGCGCCCAGTTTCACCGTGACCCGCGGATCGTTGATCAACTTCTCGATGAGCGTGATCATTTCGTTCGGATCGGTGCCCGGAATCAGGCGCAGATTGATCGTTGCGTCTGCCGAGCCGGGAATCACGTTGGCGCGGAAGCCTCCGCTCATGATGACCGGCGCGAACGTGTTGCGCATGATCGCGTGCAACAGCGGGTCTTTCGAAATGACTTTGTCCGCCGCCTTGACCTGCGCGGGTGTGCCGTTCACGAGATCGCGAAAATACTTAGCCGTTGCGCCAGTGCTCGATTTGCCGAGCGCGGTGAAGAACTGCTTGTTCTCAGTCGTGAGTTGGACGGGCGCTTCGTACGCAGAAATTCTGGCGATGGCGGCGCCGAGCGATGCGAGCGGATTGTCCGGTAACGGCATCGACGAGTGCGTCGACGTGCCTTTTGACGTCAGCAACACCGATATCGACGACTTGTCGGCCGTTGAGATACTGACGTAGCGCACCGTGCCGTCGTCGTTCTTCATGATCCACCCGCCCTCGTTCAGCGCGAACTCCGCGTCCATCGCGGCCCAGTGGTCCTTGGCGAGCCAGAGAGTATTCATCGGCGCGCCTTCCTCATCGGCTTCGGCCATGAAGATCACGTCGCGCGCGAGGGGCACCTTGTTTTCCGCCAGCTTGAGCGCGGCCATGGCGAAGACCGCCATGCCACCCTTGAAATCGATCGCGCCGCGGCCGTACACGCTGCCGTCCTTGATGACGCCGGCAAATGGGTCGACGGTCCACTTCTCGCGCTCGACGCCAACGACGTCCGCATGCGCCGCGAGGAGAATCGGCTTCTTGCTGCCGTCGCCCTTGAGCCGCGCGATGAAGTGCACTTTGCCGGCGTCCGGCGTCGGGAAGATCTCGACCGTATAGCCGACCGCTTCGAAGCGCTTCTTCAGGATTTCCGCGAGGGGCAGTGTCACCCCAGGCGGATTGCTCGTGTTGACGCGAATGAGCTCCTGGAGCAAGGCCGCCGTCGGGTCGACGGTCCCGCCTTGCGCCGCCGCCAACTGCGGAGCTACGAGGAGCATCGCGGACATCACCATCGCGAACCGCCGCACCTGTGTGTTTGAGATCGTCATCTACTTCACCGCGTTGTTGGGTACGAGCATCGTCACCCCGTGTGACGACAATGATTGACTGATCGCGCGCGCCTTCGAGAGGAACGCGTTTGCTGCATCGATCGCGGATGGTACCGCGGCTTTGGCGACATTCGCCTGCTTCACCAGCGCGTCGCTCGGTGATTCCCACACGCTCATGATCGAACCCTTCACCGCGGACAGCTGTCCGAGCACGTTGCCCGGCGCCGCCGCTGCGCCCCCGCGGCCACCACCACCACCGAAACCGAATGCGCCGAGTGACGGGGCGCCGACCCCGAACTTTTGTCGCAGCGTGTCGAAGTCCTTTCGGAGCGCTGCGAACTGCGCTTTCACATCTGCTGGTGCGGTACTCGAGTCGACCTTCGGTGCAACCTTGGCCAGTTCACCGTTCACGGTCGTGAGCTGTGCTGCCATGTCGGCTCCCTGACGCTGCATCGTGTGCAGCTCCATCAGCAGCGCGTTGTACCTCTTGCGTGCATCGCCGTTAAGCTGCACCTGCGGATCCATCACGATCGTCAGCGGCTTGGTCTCGACGACCTTGCCGTCGACGACGAGCGCGACGGTGTATTTGCCGGGCATCACCTGTGGCCCTTGATTGCCGCCACCGCCAAAGCCGCGTCCTCCACCGCCGCCACCGCCACCGCTGTTACCGGCGGGTGCGCACGGATTCTCGGGCAAGTAGCCGACAGTCGGCAGCGGGGCCGGAATGCCGGGAATCACCTGACGTGCCGCTGCGCCGAAACTACCCGCACCACCACCACGACCGCCGGCAGGAGCAGCAGGCGCTGCGTCACGCACGGGTTCAACACGCTGATCCCAGCAAACCGTTTGAATGCCGGCGACGTTGCGCACTGCCGGTACGACGAGTTCACGCACCGCGTTGCCCGACGCATCGCTGATTCGCAGCAACGGATTCGTCGCGGCCTTCGTAAGGTGTACCTGCAGGACCGTTTCGATCGGCGGGTTCTCGCCAGCGAAGAACTGGTGCCCCCAAAATTCCTCATTGCGGTCGTCTTTTGACTTCCACTGCAACGACGGGCCTGGCGTGAAGAGCGCCGCGTCGGCCTTCTGCGCCGCGGCGTACTCCTGGATCGGCTCGAGGTGATCGAGAATCCAGAGCGCGCGCCCATGCGTGGCAACGAGCAGCGCGTTGTCGCGCGGGTGAATCGTCAGCTCGTCGACGCGCACCGTCGGCAGATTGGCCTTGAAGCGGCGCCACGTGGCGCCACGATCGAGCGACAGAAAGATGCCCGTCTCCGTGCCGATGTAGAGCACGTCGGCATTGCGCGTGTCTTCAGTGAGCGTCTTCACGACTTCGGTCTTGAGCGACATCGTCAACGACGTGAACGTCGCGCCGTAGTCCGTGCTGACCCACAGGTAGGTCGCGAAGTCATTCAAGCGGTGATTGTCGACCGACACGTACACCGTCGCGGCATCAAAGCGCGACGGGACGACTCGGCTCACGAACGCGTGTCCCGCCGGGAAGCCCGGCAGGTTTTTCGTGATGTTCGTCCACGTCGTGCCGCCGTCCTTCGTCATGCTGACGGTGCCGTCATCCGTACCCGTGTAAAAAACGCCGGCCTGCTTCGGCGACTCGGCGAGCGCGACGATCGTTGGCCACGCGGAGATGCCATCGTGCTTCGAGATCGTGATCTCGCTGCCCTTGAGACCCATCGTCACGACATCATCGCGCTTTTCGTTCTTCGTTAGGTCGGGGCTGATCGCTTCCCACGAATCGCCGCGATTCGTGCTGCGAAACACGCGATTGGCCGCGGCCAGCAGCACGTCGCTGTTATTCGCCGAGAGCAGGAGTGGGGTGTCCCAGTGGAAGCGATACTGTTCGCCAGCCGTCGCGTTCGTCACATTCTGCAGCGTCGGCCGAATGGACTTCGATTCGCCCGTCACCTTGTTGCGGCGAATCATGTTGCCATCTTGCGACTCGGTGTAGACGATGCGCGAGTCTTTCAGATCGGGAATCGCCACGAACCCATCGCCGCCAAGCACTTGGAACCAGTCGTAGTTGAAGATTCCGTAGTTCATGCGCGACGCGCTCGGGCCGCACCAATCGTAGTTGTCCTGCATGCCGCCACAGACGTTGTACGGCCACTCCATGTCGAAGCCGATGTGATAGAACAGGCCGACCGGAATCGTCGGAATGAAGGTCCACGTATGGCTCATGTCGTACGAGACCGCCACGCCGCCATCGTTACCGATCAGCATGTGGTCGGGATTGCGCGGGTCGATCCAGATAGCATGAATGTCGTCGTGCGTCACCAGCGCGGCATCCGGCTCGAAGTTCTTTCCGCCATCGACCGACATATGAAGGCCGACGCCACCCATGTAGATGCGATCGGCGTTAGTCGGATCGATGCGCATCTGACTGAAGTACATCGGGCGAGGATTGACCGAATTCATCTTCTTCCACGTCGCGCCGCCGTCATCCGTGCGATACACACCGGTGGCGCCGACCGGCGGATCGGCACCGCGCGCGGGTGCCGCCGCTGCGCTCTCGTCCGCCGGCGCGGCGCCGCGTCCGCCACCCGCGACCGCGGGCCCTTCGACTGCGATATACGCGACGTTGGCGTTGCTCCGATACACATCAACAGAAATGCGACCAAGCGAGCCGCCGGGAAATCCGCCGTTGCTGATGCGCGTCCACGTATCGCCGCTATCGGTCGACTTCCACAATCCGCTGCCCGGTCCACCGCCATTCATGCAGCAGGCGGTGCGACGCCGCTGATACATCGTCGCGAAGAGGATGTTGGGATTACTCGCCGATTGCGCGAGGTCATTCGCGCCGGTGTCTTCGTCGCCCGTGAGGACGAGCTTCCACGACGTGCCGCCATCGGTGGTCTTATAGAGACCCCGTTCTCCGCCCGGACCGAAGAGCGGGCCGGTCGCCGCAACGATGACGACATCGTTATTGCGCGGATCGATGAGAATGCGATTGATGTGCTTCGAGTTGGGCAGTCCCATCAACGCGAAGGTCTTGCCGCCGTCGGTCGACTTGTAGACACCACCGCCCCACGAGGTGCTCTGACGATTGTTCGACTCGCCAGCGCCGACCCAGACGAGATCGGGGTTGTTTTGCGAGACGGCGACGTCGCCGACCGAGATCAGTCCCTGATCCTGAAAGAGCGGCGTGAAAAGGGCGCCGTTGCTCGTGGTCTTCCACAAGCCTCCGTGCGCGGATCCGACGTACCAGATGGCCGTATTCGCTTCATACACGGCGATGTCGGAGATACGTCCCGACATCGTCGCGGGGCCGATCGACCGGAAGTGGAGTTTCTCGAACTCCGGCGCGACGGGAGCCGAGGGGGTGCCTTGGGCCAATGTCGTGCCGAACACCGCGAGTGACGAGACGGCCGAGAGAACCAAGAGGTGACGCGAGCCAAGCAACATCGGGGCTCCAGCGAGGCGAAGGGAGAGACCGCCGGTTCGGCGGTACCGTGCGATCGCGCCAATACACGCGAGCGGCAATCGCATAGTTTGGAGGTCACACCGCCGTGGCGCAAACGAAATGCCCGTTCTCGCCCTTATTCGTTCCCGGAGCCCGCCATGCATCGTTCACTCGCGCCAACCATCTCGCGCTCTACCCGCTTGTCCATGGCCGTCTGGAGACTCGCACTAGGGAGCGTTGCCGGGTGGTCACTGGCCTGTAGCGGCCCGGCGAGTCCTGCTGCAGCAGCAACGAAGGCGGCGCCGCGAGTCGGCGGCACCTCGGCAGAGATCAGCGCGGCTGATCTCCGGGAGCGTCTGTTCCGCATCGCCGACGACTCCACAATGGGTCGGGAGACCGGCAGCGTCGGCGCATTTGCGACATCGGCATACGTCGCGGGGGAATTTGCGCGACTGGGTCTTGAGCCAGCGGGCGACAACGGCGGCTGGTTCCAAGTGCTGCCGATGTGGCAACTCGCCGCTGACCCGTCGTCAACACTTGCAGTGGCGAGCGGCGGCGCGTTGACGGTATTCAAGGACTTCATGCCCTCCAGTTCAGTCGCGGCCACGAGAACCCTGACCGGCGCGGCCGTCATCTATGCTGGCTCCATCAGTGATACGGCAAAGTGGATCGCGCCGGCTCGTGCGCAGGGCAAAGTGGTGCTCATTCAGGTGCCGGCTGGGACCTCGTTTCGACCAGTCGGTCCGTTGGCCGCGCGCTATCGTTCTGCGTTGGCGGTGATCATCGTGGGACTCGAAGACGTGCCGGCGGAGACCGTTGCGCGCCTGCGTGAAGGCCGGCCGGTAACTGATTCGTCCAAGAGTCCGGTCGCGTTGCCGTCGCTCTGGGTCACGCGCCGAGCCGCGAACACGATTATTGGTCACGACATCGCGACGGCGAAACCCGGCGAGGCAGGGCGCGCACTCACTGGCCGTTTTGGCTATCTGCGTGCCGCACTCCCGGCACAGGCTCGCAACGTCGTCGGCATTCTCCGAGGGTCAGATGTGGCACTGCGCTCGCAGTATGTCTCGCTGACGGCGCATCACGACCATGTAGGCTTTGATCACAGCCCGGTTGACCATGATTCGCTCCGCGCGTTCAACACCGTGATCCGCCCGATGGGCGCCGACTCGCCGGTGCGCGAGCCGACGAGCGCGGAATGGACGCGCATTCGGTTCAAGCTCGACAGCCTTCGTCGTCTCTACGGCAAACGTCTCGATTCGATCCGCAACGGCGCCGATGACGACGGCTCGGGCACGGCATCGATTCTCGAGATTGCCGAAGCGTTCTCGCGCGGGTTGGTCAAGCCGAAGCGTTCCATCCTGTTCGTGAGCCACACTGGCGAGGAAGCGGGGCTGCTGGGATCAGCGTGGTTCACGGATCATTCGACCGTTCCGACGGACTCGATCGTTGCTGAGATCGATCAGGACATGGTGGGCCGCGGGACAGCGACCGATTTTCCGCGTGGCGGTACCGGCGCCGGCAGCGACACCTATCTCGAAGTGATCGGTGCGAAGCGCATCTCGAAACAGTTTGGTGAAATGCTGGAACAGGCCAACGCGAAGCAGCCGGTGCCGTTTGTGTTTGACGTCACGTTCGATGCGCCCGGTCATCCGCTGCAGTATTATTGCCGGGCCGATCACTACAACTACGCTCGTTACGGCATACCAGCGGTCGCATTTTCACGCGGTGAGCATCAAGACTACCATCAAGTGACCGACGAAGCGCAGTACATCAGCTATCCCGACCTGCAGCGTGTCAGCAGGATGGTTTTCGACGCCGCGCTGCTGATTGCGAACGCGCCGATGCGTCCGAAGTCGGACGTGCCCAAGCCGAAAGATCCGCACGCGCAATGCCGGCAGTGAGCTGAGGCGATCATGACCGTTCGCATTTTCGTCACTGGCGGCACGTTCGACAAAGAGTATGACGAGCTGCACGGGCAGCTGTTCTTCAAGGACACGCACGTGCAGGAGATGCTCGAGCGCGGTCGCTGCCGTCTCGACGTCGCGATCGACGTCCTGCTGATGCTCGACAGTCTCGAGATGACCGACGTGCACCGCGGCCTGATCGTCGCGGCCTGTCAGGGATGCCGCGAATCGCAGATCGTCATTTCGCACGGCACCGATACGATGGTCGAAACCGCGACCGCGCTGGCCGCGAGCGTCACCGGCAAGACGATCGTGTTGACCGGGGCGATGATTCCGTGGGCCTTCGGCAGCTCGGACGGACTGTTCAACCTCGGCAGCGCGCTCTCATTCGTCCAGGCGTTGCCGACGGGAGTTTACGTCGCGATGAACGGACGGTGCTTCCCGTGGGACAATGTCCGCAAGAATCGCGAGATCGGGGTGTTTGAATCCATTCACTGAGCGGATAGCGACTTTTCCAGCGATATGGACAACAACGACATCAGCTAAACGAGATCGGATATCTGATATCTGATCTCGTTTAGCTGATATCGTCGTGGTCCCCTATCGTCGTGTCACCGCAGTATCGCCGCCCAAATCAACGGCCACGTCGCATTTGCCTGCGCCCGATACTGCGGCCTGAAACCATACAGCACCACATGTCCCTGCCCGACCGCCACGTCGACCATTGCGGCTTTGCCGTTCAGACGCACGCCGCCCAGTAACCAGCCTGAGAGCAGCGGATCCCCCGCCGACTGATACTTCGCGACCGCCGTCGCTTTGGTCGCGTCGGTGATCTCGAACGTCGGGCTGTCTTCGAACCAGACCGCCGGCACCGGCGCGGTGAACATCGCGGCCAGCGGATGACTCTTGTCGACTTCGACCGCGAGCAGTGAGCCCGGTGCGTAGAAATCGGTGTTCTTCACGCCGGAGAGCACGTTCTTGACCGGCAGTGCCAGCGCTTCGATCGCGTACTCACTCGCGTCGTTGAACGTCAGCAACGTGCCGCCCGCATTGACGAACTCCTTGAGCGCCTCGGCGCCGGCCTCGCCGAGCCCACCGCGCAGCGAATCGGGGTACGGCGCGCTCAAGCCACGACGCAACTGATTCGTGTTCTGGTCAGGCAGGATGATGGCGTCGAACTTCGCGCGCAGTCCGCCGGCTTTGACGTCTTTGTCGTGCAGCGTCGTGAACGGGATCTTGTTGTTATCGAAGACCCACCGCGTCCAGCCTTCGTCCATCGACGCATTATAGCTCGCGTAGATACCGACGCGTTTCGTGCTCGCCCCCGTCAGGCCTGCGACACTGAATGTCGGCTCGACGACGGGCTTCACGAGCGATCCCATCGTGAGCCTCGGGTTCGTGGCCGCCTGCATGTCGACGCCAAAGAGCAGCGGCAGTGTGTGCGCCGTGACGTCGTACGGACGCTTCGGCGGACCACCGGGATAGTCCGAGAGATTTGGATACTTCTGACGCTCGAGCAGCGTCTTTGCGTACGATCCGAACGGCTGATTGATCGGCACGACGTAGCTGCCATCGGGCGCGCTGTTGAAAACCTCAACCTGACCATGCTGCAACGTCCAGATCAGCCGCTGCAACGCGGCGGGATCTTTCTGCGCTTTCGGGATCACGAACGCCGAAGGCACCGTGGTCGTGGTCCACGGATGATCCGCCGCCAACGCACGTTCGCCGAGGGCGGCATAGCTCTCCAGCCAGCCGGCGCGATTGCGCGCCGCTTCGACGAGGAGCGCCCACGAGGCACTCGTCTGATAGGCGACGATATCGCCGATGCCCCACGTACCGCCGGGCCAGACCGACGGAAAGTTCCACGTGGCCACGCGCGCATCGTAGCCACGTCCCGTGCCAAGCTGCGAGAACGGAATGTCCATCGGCGACGCGAGCCGAGCGCTGGCGGTCTCGGTGAGCAATCGCGCACCTCGATGTACCAGCGAATACTGGCGCGCCGGCGACCACTCGTCGTACGAGGCGTTTGTTGCGACACCGGTCTTGCCTTCAGCGACGATTCGCCACGCCATGGCCATACCGAGGGCGTTCGTGCTCGCGGTCAGTACGGGATCGATGTTTGGCTCGACCGGATCCATGTACGGCGGGATGAAGATGCGTCCCGCGTTGCTGCCCTGCTGATGGATATCGTTCACGATCTGCGGATCCCACGGCGTGTAGAGCGAGTCGACCGTGTAGCGTGTCTCTTTCTGCGTGAAGGCGTACCAGTCGCGATTGTTGTCGTGCCCGGTGTAGTGGTGATAGATCTCGGGCGGCGTGCTGCCTTCATACGGGGTGCCGATGGAGCTGCGGTACCAGTCCCCGACGATATCAACGCCGTCGGGATTCTGACTCGGCACAAGCATGATGATTGTATTCGCCAGAATCTCTTTCGCTTCCGGCGTGTCAGCGCGCGCGAGGCGATCGGCGAGCACGAATGGCGTGAGGAAGCCACCGACTTCGGTCGAGTGAATGCTGGACGTGATGAGAATGACGTTCTTGCCCTGCGCGATCAGCGCCGCTTTGGTGGCGCCAACGCGCAGCCGTGGGTCCATCAACTGTCGCTGGATCTTTTGATACTTGGGCAGATTGGCGAGCGTAGCCGAGTCGCTGATGAAGGCGACGAGAAACGGTCGCCCGAGCGTCGTGGGGCCAAGCGTGCGCACGGACACGCGCGGGCTGGCTTTATCGAGCGCGCTGAAGTAGTCGGTGACCTGCTTCCACGTCGGCAGCTTGCGATCGGTGCCGGGTTCCCAGCCAAGAATGCTGGCGGGCGACGGGATGGCTTTCGATTTCTGCGCGTGGGCGACGCTCGTCGCCGACGCGCAAACAACTACGGCCACCGTACTAACGCCACGCGCCCATATCGTCGCACGCATCGGTCTAGCGCTCCAGCTTGAATCCGGGATCGATCCCAGGCCGCTTGGCCGCATTCGCGACGAACCATCCGGTCAGATACATCCACTGCGTCATGCGCGTCAGCTTCGGATAGTTGATGTTCTCGGGTTTGTCGCGTGGCGTATGGTAATCCGGATGCAGGTTCGTCGAATACTCGATCGACGGCACGTTCATGCGCGCATACGGCACGTGGTCGCTGCGGAAGTACCATCCTTCCGGATGCGTCGGCCGGTCCCAGATCGAGTCGAGCTTAAACTTGCCGGTAAGGTCGTTCGCTTTGAGCGCGAACTCCACGAGCTCTGACGAATTGCGATGCGGCGGCTGAATACCGAGCAAGCTCGCCGAGTCCGGGTGGTTGCGGCCGATCATGTCCCCGTTCAGCACGGCAACGATCTGCGACATCGGCACCACCGGATGCGCCGCGTGATAGCGCGAACCCAGCAGGCCGCGCTCTTCGGCACCGTGAAATACAATCAAGATCGACCGCTTAGCGGGCTGCTTCACGAACGCACGCGCCGTCGCGAGCACGGCAACGCTGACGGAGCCGTTGTCGTCGGCGCCGGCCCACACGGAGTCCGCGCCAATCAGATAGCGCACACCGTCGTGGTCTTGGTGCGAACTGTACAGCACATACTCGTCGCGCAATTTCGGGTCGGTGCCGCGAATGATGCCCACGATGTTGCACGACGGCGTCTCGAACCGTTCGATGCGCACGTGCAAATCGGCGGCGACTTCGGCACCACGCAGCGTCGCGGCCATGGAGCTGTGCACGAGGAACGATGGCGTTGGCGCATTACGCGGCTGCGGCGCGGTCGCCGGAGCGGGCGGCTGCTGATTGGCGAAGCGCGGCGCCCCACCAACGACATCCTGCGTGCCGCGCTGCCGGAGAATGCCGAGCGGCTCAAGCGCGAGATCCGCCACCGAGTCGGCGACCATGATGATCGCCGACGCCCCGCGACGCGAGAGCCGCGCGGTGGTCGCGGCGATGGCGGCCTGCGCGTAACGCACCTCGTACGAGTTGGTCGTGGTGCGTACCGCCGATGCGGCCGGCGCGACCAGCATCGCGACGGCGATTTTGCCGCGCACATCAATGGTGCTATCGGCGCCGTCGCCAACCCAGACGGTATTGCCCGTGGCGTCGCCGATGGTGTTGCCGAGCGGCACGATGTCTTTCCACATCGTGAGCGCCTTGCCGCCGACGGTCGCGCTACTCGACACCGTCGAGACGCGCGTCACCAGCATATTCCACCACTGGAAGTAGCTGCCATCCTGCCCCGCCGGCTTCACGCCGATGTTGCGTAACTGCTCGGCCACCCAGACCGACGCGCGCATTTCGTCGACGGTGCCGGCTTCGCGGCCACGCATGCCGTCGGAGGCCATCGCGTACAGGTCGCGCTTGATGTCGGCTTCCTTGATCGCCGACATCGCGGCGGGGACCGCGCTGGAGGCTTTCTTCGCCGCTTGCGCGTGAAGTGCCGGCGCCAGCGCCATCAGGGCCGCCGTGATGCCGATCGGCGGTACACGTGTTGGGAATCGCATGAGGGATCGCAGAAGAGTGAAGGAGTCGGGAGCGCGAAAGCTATTGGTGGTCATAAGCCGATCGGCTTGGGCGTTGGCACGATGACATTGGGCACACTCCGAGACTTGAGCAGCGCGTTCAACCGATCGAGCTCGGCACCGAGCAACCCATCGATCCGCTGCAGGTCCTTACGCAGTTCCTCGACCAAAATCGTACGGACTTCGTCGTGCTGGTTGGTAGGCTTGTAATCACTGGCCGCGATGCCGCCAGATAGATAGCCCAACTTACTGATCAACTTAGAACCAAACCGTACACCGTCCTGTCCGGTTCCTGTCTGCCGCAGATCCACGATGTCCATCTCGGCCTCGACCAGCTTCGCGCCAAGATCGACCGAGGCCTTCCTGAGCGCGGCATCGTCGACTGTGCGCACGATCGCATCGAGCTGCACGCGAACGGACTCGACCCGATGCACCGCATCAGCCGCCTGATTGAGCGATGTCCGCAGCGCGAGCAGTGCGGCGGTCTGCGCCGCGATATCGCCTTCGGTGCCGCCCGAGTTGGGATCCTTGCGCACTTCCAGCTTCTGCGACTGCTCGACGCCGCCCGCTCGCAACGTGACGGTATAAGCACCCGGAGGCGCAAGAATGCTCAGCTGATTCGTACCCGGCGCGACACGCCCGTCAGGACTTGGGGCCAATTCCGGCGCATACATTGGCGCGGTCCGGAGACGGACCTCGGCGCTCGGTTCATAGCGCAGATCCCAGTACATACGATTAAGTCCGGCCGCGTTGCTGCCAGACAACGTGCGAACGAACACGCCCTTGGCATCGGTTACGGTCAACGTGACGGGGCCGGTGACCGCCGTTTTGAAATAGTACGTGAGCGAGGCGCCGTATTTCGGATTGTCGCCGACGGTCGGGTCGTCGTACGTCGTCGAAGGCGCAGTGATCGGACGGAAGCGATACGCCGCGCGCGGCGCAAAGAAGTTTACCGGTTTCGCCATTGTCGCCGCGGACAATTCCCGCAACGGTGTGATGTCGTCCATGATCCAGAAGCCGCGACCGTACGTCGATATCACCAGATCATTGAAGTGCTCCTGCACGACGATCCCGGACACCGGTGCATGCGGGAGGTTGTTCTGCAGCGGCTGCCATGAATCACCGTCATCGAACGAGACGTAGATCGCGCTCTCCGTGCCGAGGTACAGCAGCCCTTTACGAACAGGATCTTCGTGGATGATCTTCGCGTAGCTGACCATGTTACGAGGCAGACCGTTTGTGATCGCGCGCCATGTCTTGCCGTAGTCGGTCGTCCTATAGACGAAAGGATCACGGTTGTTCTCTTGGTGGAAATCAACCGTGATGTACGTCGTCGACGCATCGTATTTCGACGGTACAATGCTGCGGAACGAACCCCACACGGGCAAACCCGGGATGTTTTTGGTGAGGTTCGTCCACGTCGCGCCGTTGTCGCGCGTCAGCTGCAACTGTCCGTCGTTGGTGCCCGCCCAAATTGCGCCCTTGTCGCGCGGCGACTCGGCGATTCCGTACACGACGCCGGAGTACTCGACACCGATGTTATCGGCCGTGAGCCCGCCCGAACTCTGCATCTTGCTCTTATCGTTGAGCGTGAGATCGGGGCTGATCACCTGCCAGCTCTGCCCGCCGTCCTGCGTGCGATGCACGTACTGACTGCCGGTGTAGAGCGTGTTGTGATCGTGCGGCGAGATGAGCAGCGGCGCATCCCAAACGAAACGGTACTTGAGATCGGCCGGTGGTCCATTCAACTGCTGCGGCCACACCTCGACATTGCGGAACTGGCGACGGTCTTCTTCGAAGCGCACCACAATGCCGCCGACCATGCCTGAGCCTGAGGCCGTCGACCATATCAGCTTGGAGTTCGTCGGATCGGGCGTGGCCCACCCGCTTTCACCGCCACCGACCGAATGCCACATCGCGCGCGGAATGACGCCGCCGCCACCGAATCCTTCCAATCGACTGTTGCTGGGACCGCGGTACGACGGCTCGTCTTGCTTGTTGCCGAGCACATTGTACGGGATCTCGTTGTCGACGGTGACGTGATAAATCTGCGCGTTATTCAGACGCTGACGAAACCATGTCTTGCCACGTGTCGTCGAGATCGACACGCCTTGATCATGCGCGACGATCATGCGCGATGCGTTGGTCGGATCGATCCAGATGTCGTGGTGATCGCCACCGGGGGCATCGCCACGCGTGAGTACCGTGATCGTGCGTCCGCCATCGATGGATTTCGAGAACGACGCCGTCAGAAAATACGTCTCGTTCTCGTTGTCGGTCGAGACCGCCATGCGCGAGTAGTAATGCGCTCGGCCCATGGCGTTGCGATCGGCCGTGATCATGCGCCAGCTGTCGCCGGCATCGTCCGTGCGCCAGAGCTGCCCAGACTCCGTCGCTTCTCCCTTCCACGGCACACCGTCGCCGGTTTCGATCAACGCAAAGACGCGATCAGGATTCGACGGCGCAATGGCCAGCGTCACCTTTCCGACGGGCTTCGTCGGCAGTCCGCGTCCGGTCTGGCGCTTCCACGTCATGCCGCCATCGCGTGACATGAACAGACCGCTGCCCGGTCCACCGCTCTCGCGGCCCCATGTATGGATCACCAACTGCCACATGCCCGCGTACACGATGCGCGGATTGCGCGGGTCCATGACGATGTCGGAGCATCCGGTGTTCTCGTCGACAAAGAGCGTCTTCGTCCACGTCGTGCCACCGTCGGTCGTGCGGAAGATGCCACGCTCGGGCTGCGGACCGTACGCCGTGCCCAATGCGCACACCATGACGATGTCGGGATTGGTCGGATGAATGACGACACGACCAATACGACCGGTCTTTTCGAGCCCCATCAGCGACCACGACTTGCCTGCATCGAGCGTACGATAGACGCCCTGCCCGATGGAGATGTGGCTGCGAATGTGCGCCTCGCCGGTGCCGGCCCAGACGACGTTCGGATCACTCTTCGCAATCGCGAGCGACCCGATCGATTGCACGGGTTGTTCATCGAACAACGAGGCCCAGTGCACGCCACCGTCCGTCGTCTTGTAAATCCCACCAGACGCGGCGCCGACGTAGTACGTCGACGGATCACCGGGAATGCCGACGGCTGACGTAAAGCGATTGCCTTCCGGCCCGATGAAGCGCCACGGGAGCGACTTGTACACGTCGGGGGCAATGCTTGCTGTAATCGGCGCTGTGGCGGCGGCACGTGTCGCCGCGCCCTGCGCGTGGAGTAGCGACGCGGTGGACATCGTGAGCACCGATGTTGCCGCGACGACGGATGTAGCGCGGGCGAACGCCGAGGATCGAGACATGAGTGTTCCAAGGACGTGGGAGTCAACACGGATGACGCGATGGCTCTCGCGTCAGGGGGTCCCGCAGAACATGGCTCACACCGGACGCTTTGGGGAGGCACCTCAGTTTCTCTGCCAAGCCAGCAACGCCACGCCGCAGGTCGATTTTGGACGCCGGTTTGCCTTTCGCTTCGAGTCCGCCAGCTTCGCGACCGCCCCCTGCTGTTGCGCGCCGCCGGGCAACCCGCCGAGGTCGGCATCCTGCGCGGACGAGTGGGCGCCGGGCACCTCTTCCTGCTACTCCAGCGATCGCCGTGGACAATGCCATCGAGCGGCCCACGTGCCGCGCTTGGATCGTGTATTTGCCCGACTCGAGCGCGTCGAACAGGAAGGAACCGTCCTTTCGCGAGCGAATGCGCTTCTGTTGCCGATACAGCAACACGTCGGCGTCCTCGATCGGTCGGCCTGATCGGTGACCAGCCCGGAGAGCGTGCCCTTGCGCAGTTTCGAACAATGAATCATGCCTGACAGTTCGGCCAACGGGCCGAACTGTCAGGCATTGCCTCGCTCGACTTCCCTGAACTACCGGATGCCCGGGCGACGTTCCGCGATGCCGCGTGACATCTCCTGATAGCGCTCGACCAATCGAATGAACTCGCCGCGATAGCCGCCCGCATCATCGCCGCGCGCACCCCGTGCCAACTCGAGCACTTGCGCGACGCTCGCGGAGCCCCTGTGCTCCGAGCCACGCAGCAGCATGCCGAAGGCGGCGACGCTGGTAGCAAAGCGGAAGTCCTCCGAGGCTCGCCGGTCATCGCGATCGCGCCGACGCACATCGCCGTCGCGCACGGCCTGCGAACGCAGCTTGCTCACCGATTCGCCCGGCGTTTTGTAGCGCAGCTTCACGAACAGCAGCTCGTCCGTTTCAGTCGACGGGCGTTTGACCGACGGTGCCGGCACTTCGTAGCGCAATCCATCGACGCGCCGCTCGTCGATCGTGCCTTTGACGCCGACCGGCACGACTTCGTACAGCGCCGTAACCGAGTGGCCGGCGCCCATATCGCCGGCGTCCTTCTTGTCATCGATGAAGTCTTCGTCGCGCAGCAGTCGGTCTTCATAGCCGATCAGGCGATACGCTGCGACGCGCGCCGGATTGAACTCGATCTGCAGTTTCACATCGTTCGCGACCGTGACGAGCGTGGCACCCATCTCGTGCACCAGCACCTTCCGCGCTTCGTTGATGTCATCGACGTACGCGTAGTTACCGTTCCCGACTTTGGCCATCTTTTCCATCTTGGCATCTTGATAGTTGCCTGTACCGAAGCCGAGAACCGTCAGGTAGATCCCTTCGTTGCGCTTGCTTTCGATCAGGCGTTCCATCGCCCCGTCGCTGCTGACGCCAACGTTGAAATCGCCGTCGGTCGCAAGAATCACGCGATTGTTGCCGTTGCGCAGGAAGTTCTCGCGTGCGGTGCGATAGGCGAGTTCGATCCCGGCGCCACCGGCCGTCGAACCACCGGCTTCGAGTCGGTCGATCGCTTCCATGATACGCGCCTTGTCGGATCCCGACGTGCTGGGAAGCACGACGCCCGCTTGTCCGGCGTACACCATCAATGCTACGTGATCCTGCGGCCGCAGCTGCTGCGTTAGCAGACGCAGCGACTCCTTCACGAGCGGCAGCTTGTCCGGCATCTCCATCGAACCCGAGACGTCGATCAGGAATACTAAATTGCTCGGCGGCAGTGCGTCGGTCTCGATGCGTCGCGCCTGCAGCGCAATGCGCACGAGTTCGTGCCTCGGCTGCCACGGCGCGGGCATCACTTCGGTCGTGATGTTTACCGGCGCGTCTCCACGTGGCGCCGCGAGGTGATACGGGAAGTAGTTGATCAGCTCCTCGATACGCACCGCATCGGCGGGCGGTGTCGTGCCCTGCGTGAGGTAGCGGCGCACGTTGCCATACGACGCGCGGTCCACGTCGACGGAGAACGTCGAGCGCGGATTGTTGCGCACCGCGAGAAACGGATTGTCGTGAATGCGATCGTATTGCTCGCGGTTCCAATCCGGATTTACGGGGGAATCCCCCGGCGCGAAGCGATCGGTCGCGTTGCGTTCCTGCCGCCCCGCATCGCGACGTCCCTGCGATGGTGCGGGCGAAGTGGCCATCATGGATGGCGCGTTGCGTGGTCCAACTGCCTCACGAACGTAGCCGGTCGCCTTGGTGGCGCGCGCAGCATCCTGTGCGACGACCTGTGCGATCGCGTTGGTCGATGGACGCATGACGGCGTCCAGTCGTACAGAATCCGAGTTCACGATGGTCTGTAGCTGCACCATCTCGTAACCAATACGCTGGATCTTGACGGCGATCTTCGCGCCCTTCGTCGCGCCGGGGAGTTCCAGACGGTACGTGCCGTCGCTCTTGGTGATCGCGATGCTCGACCCGAAGCGCCCGTCGACGGTCGCGAGGAGCTGCGCCGAGGCGATACCCTTCCCCGAGGTCGCGCTCGTGACGGTGCCGATCAACGTCGGTGCGAGTGTTGCAAGATCCGGCGGCGCGGTAATGTCGGGATCGATGCGGACGGGCATGCCGCGTGACGCGAACGCGGTCAATACGGCAAAGGCGACGCCGACCGATGGCAGCAGTATAGGCAGCGGAACGTAGCGCATAAGTGTAGTCTCCCAGTGTGAAGTGAACTCGACCTTCCACTGGGAGACGACGCTCACGTCACGGCTTGCACACCGCGGCGTTGACTGGTGTCAGCGTGACCGCGAATGTGTTGCGTGTCGCGCGTTCGGCGAGCATCGCGCTGCCACGCCACTCGATTCCGCTGCGTCGGAGCGTGAGGCTCACGGCGCGATCGCCCGACACCCGCACGAGCGAGAATTCGCCGTTCGCGTCGATGGCCGCGGACGCACTCGTCATCGAGGTCGAATCGGGCCAGCCGATGAGTCGTACCAACAGTCCGCTCGCCGAATGCAGCATGGGGGTCTCTAGGTGCGCGGGGATTCGCTGCGGGCCGGTCGGACTGTCGCTGCGCAGCGTCCAACATTGGATCGTTGCGGCGTTCGCGCCAGGCGCGTCACGAAGCGGACGATTGCCGCCGCCGAGGACGCGGCCGATCACCACCGCCGACGAATCGCGGCTGCCGACCTCGTCACGACGACTGTCGGCCTTCAGCGCAGCGACGGCGTTCATCGCCGTGGGCCGCGCGCCGCTCTTCTCCGCAGATTCGTTCTTCTTCGGATCGACTGTTGCATCGCGTGTCACGTCGGTGACAGGTACGGAGGCGATGGACGGCGGTGGAGCACTCGGTGATGCTGTCGGAGTCGGCACTGCGCGTTTGTCCGGCTTCGCGCGCGTGGCCGATTTCGGCCGTGACGGTTCAGCGACCTGGGACGGCGCTGGTGCCGAGGTGCCTGACGTCGACGCGGCCGACGCGACGCGGTCCGCGCGATCCTTCACGGGCTCGCCCACCACCGCAACGGTCGGCACACCGCCGCCACGCAATACGAGGGTCGTACCGCCGACCACGACCAACAACGCGGCGGCCGCGCGAAACATCGGCTGCATATACCACGGGCGCGGCGGTCGCGGCGTGGCTGGCGCGGCCGCCATCGCCGACACGGGCGCCGCCACCGCCACGATTCGTGACGCAACGCGCGCGACATCATCACTCGGCACAATCTTTGACGGCACGACATCCAAGGCGCGTGTGAGCCGCGACGCGCCGGCGATAAAGCCACGCGCTTCAGCCACCGCAGCCCGACACGTCGCGCACGCATCGACGTGCGTCTGCACAACCGACGCCGCGGCGGCGTCGAACGCGCCATCGAGCCATGTATGAATCGTCCCCTCGTTGACGTGACCGTCGTCCGAGAAGATGGGCATCAGGTTATCCGACATGACTGCCTCCCGCGCCACGTTGTTCTTGCTGCATTGCTTCGTAGACTTCGACCAGCCGTCGACGTGCGCGCGAGAGCGTCGTGCCCATCGATCCGACAGAGAGTCCGAGCGCCGCGGCGATTTCGTGATAGTCCAACCCTTCCTCCTTCATGAGCAGCGCGACTCGATCGCGCTCGACCAGCGCATCAATGGCGCGACGTGCGAGCGCCGCCTCCTGCATCCGCTCGAGTGACGTCGGCTCCGGTTCCTGCACCTGACCCGCCCCTTCGGCACGCAGCAGTTCGAGATGGCGCCGCTGGCGGGTGTCCCGACGGGCTTCGTCTCGCACGAGATTCGTCGCGACCGCGAAGAGCCAACTACGCTCGCTCGACACGGATCCATGTTCTTCGAGATAGCGCATGGCGCGCACGAACGTCTCCGACGCCAACTCTTCGGCGAGGTCACGATCACCGAGTCGTCGGGTCAGATAGCGCACGATTGGTGCGTGATAGCTACGAAACAGCCGGTCGAGGTCGTCCATCGCGTGTGGAAAAGTGAACCGAAGGCCCGTCTGGTGGGAGACGTCCGGGTTGGCCAGACTTGCACACGGATTTCGTGGACGCGACACTTGCTCGCCCACGCGGGAGGCCGCAACGTCTCTGGATCTGGCTGGTTCCCCGTCTCGCCCCCTCGCCCCACCCGCTCATGCTGGGTCTCAACTCACGCCGCCCGATGACGCCGCGCCGTATACTCAGCGGTGCCCTCAGCCTCGCCATCGGCGCCACACTCCTCGTGCCCTCGGGCGCGGCGCGGGCGCAGGCACCGTTCACCTCGGAGGATCTGAGTGGCCTTCGCCTCCGCAATATCGGCCCCGCGTCGATGAGCGGACGCGTCGTCGACATGGACGTGGTCGAATCGAACCCGTACACGATGTACGTGGCCGGTGCGACCGGTGGCCTTTGGCGGACGCGCGACAATGGCGTGACGTGGGAGTCGATCTTCGACGCCGTGCCAGTGCACTCCATCGGCGACGTCGTGGTCTTTCAACCGAACCCCAACATCATCTGGGTCGGCACGGGTGAGCGTGCGAGTCGGCAGAGTGCGAGTTGGGGCGATGGCGTCTACAAGTCGACTGACGCGGGCAAGTCATGGGTGAACGTCGGCCTGCGCACGAGCAAGCATATCGGCCGCATCGTGCTGCATCCGTCCAATCCCGATATCGCGTATGTCGCGGCACAGGGATCGGTGTGGGGGGCGGGTGGTGATCGCGGACTGTACAAAACGACGGACGGCGGACGCACATGGCAGCGCACGCTGTTCGTTGACGAAGAAACTGGCGTCACCGACGTCGCGATCGATCCGAGTGACGCCAACGTGCTATACGCCGCGTCGTATCAGCGTCGTCGCAGCGCGTACGGCTTCGATGGCGGTGGTCCAGGCAGCGCACTCTGGAAGAGCACCGACGCCGGCACGACGTGGACCAAACTTACGGGTAATGGTCTGCCTACTGGTGAATTCGGTCGCATCGGCATCTCGATCTATCGCAAGAATTCGAACGTCGTCTACGTCAGCATCGAACAAGGACAACGTTACAACGCGTCCACGGCGTATATCATCCGCAAAGCCGGCATTTATCGCACCGACGACAAGGGCGGATCGTGGACGTTCATGTCGGACTGGAATCCGCGTCCGATGTATGCCAGTCAGCCCATCGTCGATCCGAACGACGACAAGCGCATTTACATGCTGAACGCCTACTCGTTCAGCGACGATGGCGGCAAGACGTTCGCCGCGCCACGTACAACTACACACGGTGATGATCGATTTGTATGGGTCGATCCGAAAGACAGCCGACACGTCATCAAGCTGGACGACGGCGGCATCGGTATCAGCTACGATCGCGGCAACAAGTTTCTCTTCGTGACGTCGCTGCCGCTGTCGCAGTGGTATCGCGTATCTGTCGACAACGCCGTGCCATTTAATGTCTACGGCGGCTTGCAGGACAATGGTTGCTGGACGGGGCCGAGTGCCAGCTGGACGACGAACGGCATTTTGAACGACGCGTGGTCGCGTCTCTGCGGTGGTGACGGCTTCTCGTCCGTGGCCGACCCCACGCATCCCGGCGTTGTGTTTTCGGGCTCGCAGTTCCTCGGACTGTTGCGCAGCGACACGAAGACGTGGGAACAGCAGGACATCCGCCCGGGCGATCCGCAGGGGCACATCTCCGGCCGCCGCAACTGGGACACGTGGGGAAAGCCGGGCGCCTCACAGACGCTCGGCAACGCGATGCATCCGGCCAACTGGGACTCGCCGATCGTGCTCTCGCCGCATGACACGGGCACCATCTACGTCGGCATGCAACATCTCTTCCGTTCGCGTGACCGTGGCATGACATGGAACGACCTTGGCGACATGACGACCGGCGTTGATCGTTCGATGCTGCCGTTGATGGGGCGCAAGTCGACGGAGTTCACGTTGTCGATCGACGATGGCGTGCCGTATTTCCCTGGCATCACGGCGCTCGCAGAATCGCCGCGGCGCAAAGGACTACTGTTCACCGGCACCGATGATGGCCGATTCCGCCTGTCGCGCGATGGCGGCCTTACGTGGGATGACCAGCAGACGCGCTTCCCCGGCCTGCCGAAGGATTCGTGGTTCGCGGGCGTCGAGCCGTCGCACTTTGTCGACGGCACGGCATATGTCACGGTCGACAACCATCGGAGCAACGACTTCAAGAATTACGTGTACATGACGACGGATTACGGGAAGACGTGGACGTCGATTGTCGGTGATCTGCCCGCCGAACGTGGTACGCGCACCGTGCGCGAAGATCTGCGCAATCCGAACCTGTTGTATCTCGCGACGGAGTTCGGTCTATTCATGTCGCCGAACAAGGGCGGCACGTGGGTCGCGCTCAAGAACAACCTGCCCACGATGCCGTTCAATGACCTGCAGATCCACCCGCGTGACAACGCGCTGGTGCTGGCATCGCACGCGCGCGGCGTCTGGATCATGGACCAGATCAATGCGTTGCAGGAGTTGACGACAGCCGTCGCGGCGAAGGCGTCGCATTTGTTCACGATGCAGCCGGCGTACGAGATCCGCACGACGAATCTGCGACCGCATACCGGGGACATGATCTTTCGCGGCGAGAATCCGGCGAACGGCGCGTACGTGGATTACTGGCTCGCGAGTGGGGGTGGCAGCGCCACGCTGACCGTGAGTGACGCGACGGGCAAGGTCGTGCAGACGCTTAAGCCCACGGTGAACAAGGGCATCAATCGCGTCGTCTGGAATCTGCGCGACGCCGACGTGCCGTTACGTAGCGGCTTCGGTGAAGACGACGACGACGGTCCGCGCAGTGCGTCGCCAGGGCCACTGGTGCTGCCCGGCACGTACACGGTGAAACTCGACGCTGGTGGTGTCACGACGACGCAACACGTCATCGTGAAGGAAGACCCTCGGCTCACCATCGCGCCGACAACACGCGTTGCGTGGACGGCGTTCCAACGTCAAGTTGCATCGCTCGCGACCACGTTCGCGCCAGCGGCGGACCGTGCTCGCCGTAACACCGCGACCGATAGCGCCACACGCGATCTCAAGCGACAGGCCGGTGAACTGTTCGCACGCATCGGTACACTGTACAACGCGAGCGGCCGGTGGACGGGGTTACCGACGGCGGATCAGCGTTCGCAGCTCGCGTACTATCAAAAGATGGCGAAGACGTTGGGCGCGGCGGCCTTCTAGCGTGCTGCGCTTTCAGCGTACATGACTGGCCCTCTCTCCGACTTCACCGATGCCCTCACGGTTCGAGCGTCGCTGCTTACAACGCCACGGCCTCAAACTTCAACTGCCGCGCCGCCGCCACTAGCCGCTCATCGTAGCTGGCCAGTCGCACCTCCTGTCCCTGTTGCCGCAGGAAGTCCATCGATGCCAGGTGCAAGGCGTCGATGGTGCGCACCACTTTGGCAAAAGGCTCCAACGCGCGGGCAAGCACAGGACGCGACAGTTCGAGAAAAGCGATCCGCCCGAGCAGGCCTCGCACCTGCTCGTCGTGTGACCGGGCGAGTCCGCGCGCGTTCACCCGCGTCCACAGTTCGTACTCCAGCAGCCGGCTGGACACGAGCGTCTCGCTCCAGAGCGCGTCTGGGGGACGCCGATCTTCCGCGAAGAGTTGCGCCAGTGCGACAGACGTATCGAGGTAGATCATCGCTCGCCACGATCCTGCGCCAGCTCCTCGAGCAACTGACCGAGTGAGGCGACGGACGCGCTCGCCGGCGGGCCCATACCGGGCATGACGGGCGGCGTGAGCCACCCCTGGCGAACGGCGTCCGCCAGCATCGCGTCGGCCAGCAGCGCGCTCCGTCCCGCTCGTGGGGGGACGAGCTCGGCCACGACGCGGTCGCGATCGGTCACTAGGACGGTCTCGCCACCGGCCGCCAGCCGAACGTATTCGCTAAGCTTGTTCTTGAGAACCTTGAGGCCCACGGCGCGCATATCACAAGGTAGCTTCTGGAAGCTACTTTGGTAACTGCCGAGTGCAGTGCGGTGGTCATCGGCATGACGACGAACGTACGATGGGGGCGGCATCTGGCGGGCAACCGATTGCCGGCAAGACCGATCATTCCGCCGCGCTCGAGCTTGCCGGTCTGGCGTGACGGCGACACACCTCGCGAGACGGTGCATTTCGCCGCATGTTGTCGCGAATGCGCCTGCCTGCCGCCCTCGCCGTGGCTCGCTGATGTTGATGTCCAACCAGCCGTCGCTGCTCACGAAGAAGCCCTGACCAGACCGCAATGACCGCGCTCCATCGTTTCGCCGCACTCGCGTTTGTCGCCGGCCTCGGCGGCGCCTGCACAGCAGCCAGGTCGACCGCGTCCGCGGGCACGACGATCACCAACGTCTCGATCCTCGACGGCAGCGGCGCGCCCGCGGTTCGCGGCGCGGTGCGTTTCGTCGCCGACACCATCGTCGCGTTCGGTGACCTCAAACCGCTGCGCGGCGACTCGGTCATCGACGGCAAGGGGCTCACGCTCGCGCCCGGCTTCATCGATACGCACAGTCATCACGATCGCTCGTTACTCAAGATGCCCGACGCACTCGGCGCGGTGAGTCAGGGGATCACGACCATCGTCGTCGGCAACGACGGCAGTTCATCGATGCCGCTCGGTGCTGCGTTCGACCGCATGACGAAGGCCGGCGTGGCGATCAACGTCGCGTCGTATGCCGGGCACGGCTCCATTCGCGATGCCGTCATGGGCGCCGACGACAAACGCGTCGCAACGGCGAAAGAAATCGATTCGATGCGAGCGCTGCTCAAACAGGAACTCGATGCCGGTGCGCTGGGTCTTTCGACCGGCCTCGAATACGATCCGGGCATCTATTCCAATCGCGCCGAAGTTCTCGAACTCGCGAAAGTCGCCGCGGCGGCGGGTGGCCGATACATCAGTCATATCCGCAGCGAAGATCGGACGTTCTGGGACGCCATCGACGAAGTCATCACGATCGGACGCGACGCAAAGCTGCCCGTGCAGGTCAGCCACATCAAGCTCGCCATGATTCCGCTCTGGGGACGAACGGACTCGCTGTTCGCGTTGCTGGACTCCGCGCGCGCGCGCGGCATCGACATCACGGCCGACGTGTATCCCTACACGTATTGGCAGGCGGGCCTGACCGTCTTGTACCCGAAGCGTGATTTTACTGACCGCGCCGAAACCGACAAAATCTTACGCGAGATCGCCAGGCCAGAGGGCCTGCTGCTCGGCGACTTCGATGCGAACCCATCGTATAAAGGAAAGACGGTCGCGGAGATCGCGGTCATGCGTAAGGAGGACGCGGCGACGACACTTATGGGACTGATCGCTGAGTCTCAGGTGTGGGCAAAAACGCACAGCGGCGACACCGGCGAGAGCGTCGTAGCGACCAGTATGGACGAGAAGGACGTCGGTCGGCTGATCGCGTGGGATCACTCTAATATTTGCTCCGACGGTGCGCTCGATGGAGCACATCCGCGCGGCTTCGGCGCCTTCACGCGCGTCCTGGGCCGATACGTGCGTGACGAGAAGGTCGTGCCGCTCGCTTCGGCCATTCGGAAGATGACGAGCCTTTCGGCCGCTCACCTTGGAATCTCGAAGCGCGGCACGATCGCGACGGGCAACTTCGCAGACCTTGTGCTGTTTGATCCCAATACGGTGGCAGATCACGCCACGTTCGCCCAACCGCATCTCGTATCGACCGGCATCGCGGCCGTCTGGGTGAACGGTCAGCTGGTCTTCCGTGACGGAGCGACCGTCAGGCAGCGAGCCGGGCGCGTGATCCGACGTACCGGCAAATAGCTCCGGTTCGCTCTGCGGTACCTTGAAATCTCGGCGCATCACACCGAGATTTCAAGGTATGACTGACCTCCTCCGTCTCGATGCCGACACCACCGTCCGGCGCCTGCTGCGCCAGGCGCCGGTAGTGGCGCTGCTCGGTGCCCGACAAGTCGGCAAGACGACGCTGGCGAAATACATCGGTGCGACGTGGCGGGGGCCCGTCACGCATTTTGATCTCGAGGATGCGCGCGATGTGGCGCGGCTGGAGGATCCGATGCTCGCGCTCGCCGACTGCCGAGGCCTCGTGGTGCTCGACGAGATCCAACGACGCCCAGAGCTGTTTCCGGCACTCCGCGTACTCGCCGACCGGCGACCTGTCCGGTGTCGATTCTTGGTGCTTGGCAGTGCCTCGCCGGATCTGTTGCGGCAGAGTGCGGAGTCGCTGGCGGGCCGCATTGCCTTTCACGAGCTCAGGCCGTTTTCGCTGCGCGAGCTCGGTACTGACGCGCTGGCCAAGCGCTGGCGACGGGGCGGGTTTCCGCGCGCATATCTCGCGCGCACAGATGCCGAGAGCATGCTCTGGCGGCAGAACTTCGTGCGCACGTACGTGGAGCGCGATTTGCCGCAACTGGGTGTGAACACGGCGGGCGGCACCATGCGCCGATTCTGGGAGATGCTGGCCCACACCCATGGCGGTGTCCTAAACAGTTCTGAACTGGGACGCGCGTTTGGCGTCGCCGATACCACCGTGCGTCGATACCTCGAGACGCTCGAGGCGACATTCATGGTGCGCACGCTGCGACCGTATCACGTCAACATCAGCAAGCGACAAGTCAAGGCACCCAAAGTATACATCGCCGACAGCGGCCTGTTGCATACGCTCCTGAATATCGAGTCCGCCGATCAGCTCGCGGGCCACCCGAAGGTCGGCGCCTCGTGGGAGGGATTCATGCTGGAGACCGTGGTGGACGTGCTCAAGGCTCGACCGGAGCAGTGCTACTTCTGGGCGACGCATGCCGGGGCCGAGCTTGATCTGCTGGTCGACATCGGCGGCAAGCGCCGTGGATTCGAATTCAAGCGCAACAGCGCGCCGACCGTCACGCCATCAATGCGCTCGGCGCTTGTGGATCTCGAGCTCGATCGACTGGATGTCGTTCATGCAGGAACCCACTCGTATCCGATCGCGCCAACGATTCGCGCGATCGCGGCCGCCGACCTGCTGCACGAGCTCTGAGCACCGTGCCTCTTCATTGCTGGTCGTCGGCCCAGTATGCGATCACATTGCCGGACGGCCATCGTTTTCCGATGGCCAAGTACGCGCTACTGCGCGAGGGCGTACTCGCGCACGGTTACGTGCGACGCGAGCACCTCCACGATCCGATGCGCGTGGAGGTCGAGGACCTGCTGCGCGTACACACGTTGCCGTATGTGCAGCAGGTTACGGACGGCACGCTGCCCCCCGCTGAACAACGACGCATCGGGTTGCCGTGGAGTGCATCGTTCGTTGAGCGCGCGTGGCGGGTCGTCCGCGGCACGATCGAGGCCAGTGAGGCCGCACTGACACATGGCGTCGCGATGAATCTTGCCGGCGGCACGCATCACGCGTTTCCGGATCGTGGCGAAGGGTTCTGCACCTTTAATGATGTCGCCGTCGCCATTCGCCGTTTGCAGGCGCTGGGATTGATCCGTCGTGCGGTGGTCATCGATCTCGACGTGCATCAGGGGAACGGAACGCACGCCTGCTTTGCGGCCGATGATTCCGTATTCACCTTCAGCATGCACGGCGCGAAGAACTTCCCGTTTCACAAGGTACCGGGTACGCTCGACGTCGAACTGGCGGACGGCACCGGCGACGCTGCGTATCTGGAACTCCTCGATGAACACCTTCCGCGCGTACTGCGTGCCGCACGCGCTGATCTCGTGGTCTATCTGGCGGGTGCCGACCCGCACGAAGGCGATCGACTCGGTCGGCTGAAGTTGTCGTTCAACGGATTGCGTCGACGCGACACGATGGTGCTGCAGGCCTGTCGGGAGATCGGGCTCCCGGTATGCATCACTATTGCCGGCGGGTACGGCCGAGAGGTGCGTGATACGGTCGCCGTACACCTCGGTACCGTCGGCGTCGCCGCGACATTCGTCTGACCGCACCGACTTGCTACCAACGGCGCATCGACGCATCGTGTGCCATGCCCCAACACATCGTCATCGGCGCGAACGCCCACGTCGACCTCACGGCCCTGCTTCATTCGGCGCGGCCGGATCTCGAGATCCGCGGAAATCGCTATACTGATCTCACCGAGGACGACCTCGCGTGGGGTGACACCTACATCGGATTCCGTCGTCCGCCGTTGCCTACAATGGGCAACATCCGATGGGTGCACTGCACCGGCGCCGGTGTGGACTCGTGGCTTTATCCGACCGAGTTGCCACGTGAAATCATGCTCACGCGCACGTCTGAATCGTTCGGCCCAGCGATCGCGGAGTGGGCGCTGACCCGCGCGTTGACAATCGCGCAACACATCCTTCCGCTTCAGGATGCACAGCGGGCGCACCAGTGGGCACCGCGCGATACCGTGATGCTGCGGGGATCGAAGATCCTCGTCGTCGGCACCGGTGATGTCGGCACGCACGTCGCGCGATTGTTCGCGGCGCTTGGCGCTCACGTCACCGGCATGTCGCGCACGGGACGCGGCGATCGCGCCGTGTTCGCCGACGTCGTGCGTGTGAGTGAGTTACGCGCCGCGCTCGGTCCCTTCGAGTGGATCATATTGACCGTGCCGCTGACCCACGACACTCGGCATCTGTTCAATCGCGATGTTTTGTCGCGTTGCAACGGCGCCGCGCTGATCAATGCCGGTCGTGGCGCCGTCGTCGAGGAGCGCGCGTTGTCCGAGGCGCTGAACAGCGGATGGATCCGCGCCGCCGCGCTCGATGTTTTCGAGCTCGAGCCGTTACCCCCTGACTCCCCGCTCTGGGATGACGCCCGCGTCATCGTCTCCCCGCACATGTCCGGCCTTACGACCACGGAAGGCGCCGCGACTGGGTTTCTGGAATGCCTCTCGACGTTCGAGCGCGGCGAAACTCCACCATGGCTCGTCGACCGCGAGCGTGGCTACTGAGTCTCCCGGCTCCAGTCTCAGTCTCTCGACTCTCTACTCCCTACTGATTCGCCGACGCTATTGCACGCGAGCACCGTGCCAAAGATCATAAGTCCCGGGAATACCGCCAACCACGGCTCGGTCGTCATCGTTGTCTGCGCCTGATACAACATGTTTCCCCAGCTCGCCGTCGGCGGCTGTACCCCGACACCGAAGAAACTGATCGCGCTTTCGAGGAGGATACCGCGCCCGATCGCCAGCGTGGTGGCCACGGCCAATACCGGCGTGATACTCGGCAGCACGTGACGAATCACGACGCGCCATGGCGTGGCGCCCGTTGCGCGGGCCGCCATGACAAAGTCACCGGCCGCGATCGCCTGCACGGCCGTGCGCGTCACGCGCGCCGTTTCCATCCAGCCCACGATGCTTACGAGGACGATCAGGAGTGGCACGCTGGGCGTCGCGAAGGCCGCCGTGATCATCAGCATCGGCAGGCGCGGTATGCAGAGCATCGCGTCGGTCGCGCGCATAAGCAGATCGTCGACCCATCGACCGACGTAGCCGGCCGAGGCACCAACCGCCGTGCCCAGTAATACGCTGAGCATCGCCGAGCCAAGTCCGATGGCAAGCGAGACGCGGGCGCCATAGAGCACGCGCGTAAAGAGATCGCGTCCGAGTTCGTCGGTACCGAACCAGTGTGCCCCCGACGGCGCGGCGCGGCGATTGGCGAGGTCGAGCGCGTCGACGGCGTAGGGTGCGACGATCGGGGCGATCGCCGCAGCGAGCAGCAGCAGCGAGATCGTCAGCGCGGCGACGGTCGTAGCACGCGGGTGGCGGACGCTCACGGCTCTCGTCGCGTGCGCGGATCCAACCACAGTACCGCCACATCGGCGACGAGATTCAACGACAACACGGCGACCGACCCAATCATGAGGAACGCCATCAGCACCGCGTAGTCACGCTTCGCCAATGACTCCGTGAACAGGCTGCCGATCCCGGGCCACGCAAAGATGCTCTCGGTGACCACCGCGCCCGATGCCAGCATCGACGCGTCGAGCAGCACCACCGTGACGAAGGTGGGCAGCGCGAACAGCAAGGCATGTCGCCACGTCAGTCGCGCCTCGGAAAACCCGCGCGAGCGCCCAACCCCGATGAACGGCAGCGCAAGCGACTCCTGCATCGAGCGGCGCAGATAGCGCGACCACGCCGACGCCAGCACGACCGCCAACACCGTCGCCGGCAGCACGAGATGCGCGAGTTGGTCCGCTACTCCGCCATCGCCAAACGACTGTCGCCCGGACGACGGCAACCACCCGAGCGCGCTCGCGAATGTCAGTTGCAGCAGCAGCCCGAACCAGAATACCGGCAGCGAAATACCAGCGATCGCCACGATGTTCGTGACGCGATCGACACCACGCGTGGTCGCGGAGTACACCCCAACCGGCACGGCAGCCAGCAGCGCCGCGATGGACGCCGCGCCGATCAGCTCGAGCGTCGCCGGAATGCGCTCCACCACGCGATCGAGCACCGGTCGGCCGTCGGCGTAGCTGTAGCCCCAATCACCGCGCAGAAAGGCCAATAGCCACGACACGTACTGCAGCCCAAGCGGTCGATCGAGTCCCATCGCACGTCTCAAGCGTTCGATGTCCTGCGGCCGCACATTAGGGTTTTCGAGATACGTCGAGAGCGGCCCGCCGGGCGCCAGATGGAGCAGGGCAAAGAGCACCAGCGAGATCGCAAAGAGCAACGGAATCGCGTGCGCGATCCGACGGGTAATTAGTCGCAGCATGCGCTCATCCGCCGATCACGCGGTCATCACTTCGACGCGATCTCCCATTGCCACACATTCCAGAAAGGGCCGGCATTCGTCGGATTGCCGGTGAAGTGCTGCAGCCTCGCCGGAATGGCGTCGATCTTGGCAGTGTTGTACAGCGTGATCTCCGGTGCCAGTTCGGCCACGCGTCGCTGCGCCTCCTTCAACAAGGCGATCCGATCAGACTCCTTGATCGTGCGATCTGACGTGTACAACAGCGTCGTCAATGCGGAGTCGACGAGATAATTGATGTTGCGACCCGCCGGTGGCGCGCGATCGGCCGCGAAGAAGAGCGTGATCTCTGGATCGACGCCGCTCTGCCACCAGTGCAGCATCGCGTCGAAGTCGCCATTGAACCACACACTGCTGATCGATGTGCCGTCGATCAATTGCACCTTCACGTCGGCGCCGATCGCGCGGAACTGCTGTTGCAACGTCTGCGACACATTCTCGCGAATCGCGAAGCCCGACTGCGTAACCAGCGTGAACGCCAACCGCGCGCCGTCCTTCATGCGAATGCCATCGGCGCCGGACGTCCAGCCGGCAGCGTCGAGCAGGGCCGCGGCCGCATTCGGGTCGTAGTCGTACGATCTCACACCAGACTCGTACGCCGGTGACAATGGCTGAATCGGCCCGTTCACCACGGTGACGAGACCGTCGAGCAATGTGCGCACGATCAGCGGCCGGTCAACGGCCATCGCGAGCGCTTGGCGCACACGCACGTCGCGGAATGGCGCAAAATGCTTCTGGTTGAGCGACACGTGCTCATAGCCGTTCCCCATCACCTGACTGAGCCGAAGCGCCGTGAGTGGCCGCAGTTCGCGCACCTTGTCCCACGGCACCAGCGCGACCATATGCACTTCGCCGGACTTCAACTGATTGATCCGCGTCGTCGTATTCGTCAGGAACTTGAACAGGATACGCTTGATCGTGGGCGTCCCCTCACCGCGCCAATAGTTCGGCACGCGTTCGAGCGCGATATATTCGCCCGTCTTCCACTCAGTGACCTTGTACGGGCCGGTGCCAAGCGGCGCGCGGTTGTAATCGTTGGCCGAGTTGAGGTCGCGTCCGGCCAGCACGTGCTTGGGCAGCGTGCCGCGCACGAACTGCAGCCGGTACGGTGCGTACCGTTCCTTGTAATGCACCACCGCCGTCAGCGAGTCGGGCGTGTCGACCGACGATATGCGATCGAAGCCGTCGACGCTTTCTGGTTTCCAGTCGCCTTTGTTTATCGCGTCGACCGTGAACTTCACATCGGCGGACGTGTGCGACACGCCGTCATGCCATGTCACGCCGGGGCGCAACTTCCAGGTGACGTCCATGCCGCCGTCAGGACGAAGCACGACGCCCTTGTTCTCGATCGTCGGCACGTCGCTGGCCAGTACCGGCACGACGTTCATGTGTTCGTCGTTGGTCACGAGGCCCTCGACGACGCACGACTCGATGTCCTCGAGGATGTGCGTCGCGTAACGATTCATCGTGTCAGGTTCGCGATCGTATCCGACGATGAGGAGCTCGTTGGAAGCACCGCTGCCCGCATCGGTTCTGCCGGACGAGGCCTGGTCCCCTTTCCCGCACGCGACACTCGCGAGCAGGACACCGGCCGCGGCCACGCCAACCTGCTGACCAATCCAAGAACGTGTTGATCGTCGCGTCATCCTTCCAACCCGCTTCGCATGAGATTGGCCGCCAGCGGCACGGGAATCGCGCCGCGGCTTAACAACTCGTCATGAAAACGTTTCAGTGAGAAGCGCTCGCCCTGCAGTGCCTGCATCTGCGCGCGCAGATCAAGGATTCCCTGCGTTCCTAGCCAATACATCACGGCGGTCGCGGGAAACATACTGTTCTTGGTGGTCTCGGCGGTCGCCACTTCAACACTCATGCCCACCTGACTCTGGTAGTATTGCACACACTCCGCAAACGACCAGTCACCAAGGTGCAGTCGCATGTCGACGATGGCCCGTGTCAGAAAGCGCACGCGCGAATGCTGCTCGGACAGCGTCTCCAACCGCGTCAGGGTGCCCAGCTCCTCCGCCAGTTGCGTGGCATAGCACGCCCATCCCTCGGCCATGGTACCGCCGAGGAACATGCTGATTCGGCTCGCGGCGTCGACGGCCGCGATCGTGCCGATGCGCGACGTCGACCGATGGATCGCGTGCCAGTTCTGCACGTGATGACCGACGCCGCCGTGATGCACGACGTGATTCAGCGTGATCGTGCTGTCGTTCCAGACGGCGAGCCGCGCCGCCTGTACATCGTCCGGCATCGAGTCGTCGATGGGCGTCACGACATAGTCGTAGCGCGTGTACGGATCGAACGGCGCCGGCGATCGATAAAAGAGCCAGTACAACGCCGGTTGTGCGTCCCGCGCCCAATCGGGGATCGGCACATAGCGAATTGGCCACTCCGGCCACGTCACGACATCCGCCGCGATCACCGTGTCATGGATCTCCCACCACCGCACCGTGAACGCTGCGTAGTAGTCGTCGACGTCGGCGTGCTGGGCCGCCATCGCGGCTTGCGCGGCGCTCCAGTCCATGTTCGCGCGGCGCAATGCCTCGGACAGGCGAGTGTTTTCGACCTTAATGGCCGCGTCCGCGCGCGCAAGCAAATCTCGCGGCGACTGCTCGCAGAAGTGCCCGCGCGCGAGCAGCAGTGCCAGCAGCTCTTCACCGCACGAATACCCCGTCGCATCAGCGGCCGGCAGGTCGGCGAGCCACGCGTCGGCCGCGGCGAAGGCCGTGCAGGCGAACGCCGCATCGGCGAGCACGACCTCCGTCTCGTCAATGCCACTCGCCGCCAGCCACTTCGTCAAGCCGTCGTCGAACAGCGACTGCGCCGCCGTGCACTCGCGCCGCGCGCGATCGCGCCAGAGGGAGGGCACCGGCCCCTGAATCGTCGACTGCATGGTCGCGAGGAATCTTGGAATCGCCCGCATCCGCGCCGATATTCTGGTCACACGTTCCGCGGCCGGCGCGAACGGGCGGATCATCAGTGACACGACGCCAAAGATCGCTTCGCCGGTCCAGAGCGCCGGATTTCGATCGCGAAAGAATCCGCTGCGGAACTCGCCGACGCGCACGTCGATATAGGCGCGCGCCAGTTCGCCATCCACTGCGCGATCATCACGCGCCAAGCCGGCGTAGCCATCAGCCGGCATCGGGTGCTCTGCCAGCAATCGCGCCGATAGCATCTGCAACTTGGCCAACTCCGCGTCGCGCGCGTCACGAGACCAGTCCGGCAGGCGATGATCGTCGGCGTGCAGCCCCGTGAATGTCGCCGTGACCGGATGACGATCCCAGTAGTCCGCGAAGAAGGCGTCGAGCGCGGTACCCTCAGTCGTGGCGTTCAGGACACACCGTCCGCAGTCAACGGGATGTTCACCCACCGCCGTTCACGGAAAGACTGCTCCACCGCATTAATGAGTTCCTGCACATGCGCGCCGTCTTCGAAATTGCCTTCGTTCTCCGGCCCATCGCTCAGGATTTCCGAAATGAACGAATGCACGAGGTTTGCATAAAAGAGCGAACGCCAGGACTCGTGCTTGGAGCCCCCCGGTGGATAGAACCGTTCCGGCACCTCGAGCTCGCGGAATTCCACCTGGTCCGCCGACGCCGCCTTGAGCACTTCGCAAATACCGTTCTCTTCGACCAGCCGGCAGATCAGCGCGCCCTTGCTGCCGTAGACGCGCGCTTCGATGCCCGGATAGTTCCCCACCGTCACGAAGCTGGTCTGAATCGAACCGATTGCGCCGTTGTCGAACTCGCCGATAAATATGTCGCCGTCATCGATATTCATGCGCATCATGGTGCCCGTCGCACGCACCATCCGCTCGGGGATGAAGTTCTTCATCGTGCCGACGACAGACTTGAAACGGCTGCCCATGAAGAGATGGCCGATATCCATGATCGGCGCGCCGTAGCCCTCCAGCGAAGACACCTGGATCACCGACTGATCCGCCTCATGATCGACCTGACGCAGTGGATTCTGCGGATCGAGCCACTGCGAGTTCTGTTCGTAGCCGTTGAAGATGAACGGCGTGCCGATAAAGCCGTCGTCGATAAGCTGTTTCATAAACTGCATGGCGGGACTGTAGCGAAAGGTGAAGCCGAGTTTCGTCTTGAGACCTTTCGACTTCGCCAACGCCGCCGCCCGGCGCGTCTCCGCGAAATCATACGCGACCGGCTTCTCGCAAAGCACGTGCTTGCCAGATTCGAGCGCCGCCATTGACAGTTCAAAGTGCGTCGCACTCGGCGTGCACACATCGACCAGATGCAGATCCGTGCGCGCGATCAGTTCCTCGTGCGACCCATACACATGAGGAATCCCGAACTCCGCCGCGAATTCCTGCGCGCGTTCGATAATCGGGTCGGCGATCGCCACGAGTTCGCAACGCGGATCACGTTGGTAGCCAGGGAGATGCGCGAATTTTGCCCACGCACCGGCGCCGAGGACACCGACACGGACCTTGCTCGTACCGCTCATGCGCATAACCTCTTACTGAATGACGGGCCGAGTATCGCCCGGCAGCATCAGCTGCCGGTGCGCCCAGATCGGCGCGATGCCGTTGGTGAGAATCCGTTCATGAAAGGCGCGCAGATTGAACGACGTGCCCATCTTTGCCTGCACATCTCGGCGGAGCGTCAGCAGTCCGCGCTTGCCCAGGAAGTAGCCGCCGTACGTCGGATCGTAGGTCGCCCGTTCGGCTTCGCGTTTTGCTGCCGGTGCCGCGACGTACGCTTCCTTCTCGAAGCATTGCTGGGCTTCGGCGAGCGTCCACTGCCGCCGATGGACTTTGATGCCCGAGAGTAGTCGACAGATGCGTGTCAGCGCGTCGCTCAGTTGCGCCATCTGAAAACGCGGATCACCGTTCGCATAGTGCTCATCGACCACCAGCTGTTCGGCGTAATGGGCCCAGCCGTCTTGGCCCGACGACGGTTGCGGGAATGGATTGAGGCCGATCCAAATGCGACGCACCTTGCCGGGCGTCTTCCGCATAAATTGCGAGTGGAGCCAGTGCCCCGGCATCGCTTCGTGCGCGGTCGTGTTCGTCAGTGATGCATAGTTAAACCGTTCCAGCCACGTTTCCTGCTGTTCCGGCGTGTCGTTCGCATTCGCGTCGGTAATGTAGTAAACGCTCTGCACCGGTGTCTTCTCGAGCGGAGGCGACGCGTGCATCGACGCGAGTCCAAGATCAAATGGCTCGGCGGGCTTCACGATCACGCGTTCGGCCGTCGGGATCACTACGAGTCCGCGCGCCTTGACGAATGCGGTCAGCGAATCGACGATACGCTGCGCCGAGGCCACGACCTCGCCGCGCTTCGGATGATCGCGCCGGATGTCGCGCCATACGTCCTGCGGGTCGGTACCTGGCTTGAGACGGGCCGCCGCGAGCCTGAAGTCGGACTGCGCTTTTCTCAGTTCACGTTCGCCAATGCGGACGAGCGAATCGAGCGGCAGATCGATTAACTCCTCGGCCCGATAGCGTCGCGCGACGGCGTCGCCGCCGATAACAAAATCACCGCGCGCCTGCGACGCGATATCGTGATCGAGGTAGGTGATGTACAGGTCGAGCTGCTGCCGTGCCGTGGCGGTCGCGCGCGTCAGCGAGTCCATCAGCGGCGTGCCCTTCTGCGTAGCAAATGCCAACACGACGTCGTTGGCCAAGAGCCCCGATGCGCCCCTGAACATCACGACCCCGCGCTCGGCGAACAGCTTCGGCGGGTTCGTGACATTCGCCCGCGCGGCCGCGATCAACTGCGGCACGCTGGCGAGCTTGCTGATGATGCGCCGCATTCGGACCGGCGCAGGCGCGTTGTCCATCGTCATCAAGTTGTGCACGCCGTCTGAAAGCGCCGACGCATAGATCATCGGATTGCGGCGCCAGTTCTGTAGCGTTTCCTGCTCCAGCAGCCAGCCATCGATGACGCCATCAAGGATCTTCTGATCGACGCGTTCGTCGGCGGTCAGCTGCGCCGGCGTGAACGCATGCAGCATCGCGCGGTCGCGCTTGAGGGCCGCAATCTCCTGCTGCATCGCGGCGGCCGAAAAATCATCGAGCGTGCCGTCGAAATCGTGAATACCGTTCCCAGCGGCGATCGACGGATGTCGTCGCGCGAAATCGCTCAGGTACTGATCGACGAAGGCCGCGAAGGTCGGTTTACGCGATGACTGCGCGGGCGCAATCGAGGCACAGATCGTCAGCGAGCCGAGGACCAGCATTGCATGACGGAATAGGCGAAGGGGCATGGCTGGAATATATGACTCGCTCGAATCCGTGGTTATCCGCAATCTGAGAGCGAGTCGACCCCCCGTTCCCGTCGTGGTACGAGATCCAGAAACTGGGTAACCAAGTCCACGCGGCCCATGCGCGATGCACCGAGACTCGACGGCCGGCCAGCATGACGCTGCGTGACCGGCACTCGCGTGGGCTAAAAGGTCACGTCAAAACCGGCGCCGAGCGCGCGCGGCTGCCCTGGAGAGACGATGTGTCTTGCAATCAACTCGGGATAGCGCCGATCAAGCGCAGTCCGAATCGTCATTTGCAGCAAAGCGCGTGGTCCAAGGCGCAGACTGCCGGAAAGATGCAGGAGTCCATACCCTCCGACTGCGACGCCTGGTTCGTCGAACGGCGCGTCGGACCCAATGAACGTTCCGACCACACGCAACGTTGCGAAGCGATCGGACTTCGACCACTCGGCATCCGCGGACCCAACGTATCTCGCGGTGTTGTACACGCGGAGCCCGGACAGGACCGTCGGTGCCGCGGTCGGGTCATCAGCCCCAATGACCGACGACGTGTAGACCGTGTCGTTGAAACTCTACGAACCATGCGTGGTGATCGTTGGCACGATCGGCACACTCCAGTCGACTTCGATGCCTCGCCTGCGACTCGCGCCACCGCTCGACGATCCATTGGTCAGCGGATCGAATGTCTGCTCGTTGTTCACGTCCATGCGGTACACCGCAAGGGTCGCGCTTGCCTCGCCGCGGTGCAGTCGTACGCCGGTCTCGTACGCCCACGTTTGGATGAGTGGCAACGTCGGATCACTGATCGTGCCGTCCGTCGATTTGAAGCCGCGCGAGACATTTGCAAACGCGGTAGCGTTGTCAGCGAACAACGCTGAAAGCCCGAGCTTCGGCGAGATGGTACCGTGTGATGCATGCAGCGACGCGGCGTCGTCGGGGACTGACGTGGTCGAGAGCTGATCGACCCGTGCGCCGACCGACAAGTGGAATCGCCGAGACCGATCAGATTCGAGGGCAGCGAAGAGCCCACCCGCGCCCTGACGCGCGTTGAGGGCCGACGCCGTACTGTCGCGCGTACGAGTTTCTCGTAACGAGCAACGGTCCAACGGGACTCACCGTCAATCGTCAGCTCGCCAACCGGCAGTGACCATGTGGCGGCGCTCGTCAGGCCCAGACCGTACCGTGAATCCTCTTCCTCCGTCTGGCTTCCCGATCCTTCGAAGCGGCCACCGGCAGGCGGAATCGTGAGGAACAGCTGCCAGCGACTCTGGGTGGCGTATGCCGTCGTCCGCCAGACCAAGCGGTGACGGATGACGCGCAAGCTCACGCGTTCCTGCGCACGACGCCGATACCCTCGGTCGCTCCAATTCGAAATGATGCCGTACTCACCGCGTCCATATTCGTCTTCACTCAGGAAGCCGGGAGAGTGCCATGTCGCGTCATAGAGCTCGACGCCGCCATCGATGGTCGCAATCGAGCTGAGATCGTGCGTTACGCGGGCATGCGCTTGCTTGATACGGCTTTCGGCACTCGGTCGAAACCCGTCCTCGCGCGCGACGCGTAGGCCGAACACGCCGCCGCCACGCGCGCCGTGATCGAAGCCTGTGAGCAGTGATGCGTCTGCGCGGCCGTTGCTGCCTCCGTCGAACGACACGATCGATCCGCGCATGCGTTCCTTCGTTTGGACGTTTGCGCTCCCCGCTATTGCGAAATCTCCGAAGAGCACGCGTGTGGGCCCTCGCGCAATATCGATGCCGGAGATCGCGCGCGGGAATAACAGATTCCAGTCCGCGTAGCCTTCGGCATGGCCATTGACGGGTTCGTCGATCGGCGCGCCGTCGATCCACAACGCGAGATCCGTTGAGTGATCCGAACTGAAACCGCGCATCGAAGCGTCAGAGGCGAAGCCTGGGCCTTGCCCCTGCTGATGCACCTCCACGCCAGCGGCTTGACGAAGAACATCCCACGGCGAGTTGGCGGCCATGTCGGTGAAGCGTGCGGCCGGCAAGTGGATGCCGTTAGAGGGTGCATCGGGCCGCAGCGGAGAGGCGGCGATCGTCACGGTCTTGAGGCGCTGTTGACGACCAAGTGAATCCGCCGCCGTGGATGCGGAATCCGCCCGCCGAGTTGGCGTTGCGCCTGTGTGCTGTGCCGCGGCAACCGTCGCCGACGCCGTCAGCGACATGAGCACTCCGCCGAGTCGTCGCTGCAGCAGGCGTTAGAGACGTCCTACCAGTTGGTTCATGGAAGCCGACGCGCCGGGAACCACACGCGGCTGGAGTCGATGAAAGGTGACGCGAATGCGTGGCGATGCGCCGAAGGCAAATCGAAAGGCGTTGTTTGACCGGCGCGTATTTCACACGCCATTGGCCGAGGCCCGACGATTCAGCGGATGCCTGACGCAGTGGAAGCAACTCGAGCGGGTCTCGCGGGGGGCGCGAGAGCGCTCAGCGGCGCACTGCAGTCATACTCGCCGTGCGCTCAGGCGAGTGGCGGACCGTTCCCAATCGGAGCGGACCGGGACACGTGTCCGCGGCGCCGCAACGGCGACGACGCGCCGCGAGCGAAGCGTCGTCGAACGCAACTCCCACGTTTGGGTCGGCAATCCGATTGCGGTGGACGCACCGGCACACGCCAGGCATCGACAATCATGTTGGTCCGGCGCACTCGGCGACTCATGATGTCGCGAAGTTTCGTGCGAGGCGCGGGTCGCACCGGAATGCCGGTGGTCAGTCGCACCATGCGCGCCTGCCACACTCCGCGCCGAGCAGTCGTGCAATGGCACGGGACTACCGCTCGCAACCAACGACCAGATCGCGACCAGTACACCGATGCGACGGACCCGTAACAGGCGCATGACAGGATCATGTCAGGAACTCGCGACGTTGGCAATAGGGCGCGCCTCAGAACGCTTTACGACCTCTAGCTTTGCGCATCTACTTCCCGTTCGTATTCTCCCACAACGCCGGATACTGCTTCTTGAGCGCATCCAGCTTCGGCAAATCGTTGTACACGATGTAGGGCTGCGTCGTGTGCGAATACAGGTAGTTCTGGTGGTACGCTTCAGCATCCCAGAACTTCTCCAACGGTGCCACTTGGGTGACGATCGGCTTCGCGTACGTCTTGGCGGCCGTCAGCTGGGCGACATAGGCGTTCGTCGCCTTGAGCTGCTCGTCACCGGTCGTGAAGACGGCCGAACGGTATTGCGTGCCGACGTCAGGCCCCTGCCGATTGAGTTCCGTCGGATCATGCGCAACAGTGAAGAAGACCTTGAGCAACGTCTCGTACGTGACCACCGACGGATCAAACACCACGCGAACGGCCTCGGCATGACCGGTCCGTCCCGTGCTCACCGTCCCGTAGTCCGGGCTCGCGACTTTGCCGCCCGCATACCCCGAGACAACGCTCTTCACGCCTTTGACATGCTCAAACACCGCCTCCACGCCCCAAAAACATCCACCGGCGAACACGACGCTTTGCGTCGCCGCCGCCTTCGCCGGCTGCGCCACGACACCGGCAGCCATCGCGCCAAGCGCCAGCATCCCCATCACCGCCATCATCCTGAATCTTTGCACATGCCCCCCTGCTGTCCCAGTTGACCACCGAAAACCCAAACCGATCACCGACTACCTAGCAGTTCAACCGCCGCAAAGTTCCCCGATCCGCACCAGAGTCAGCGCGCCCGCCGGAACACCCGGAACCCCCACGCGTCAAGACTCACCGCCGGCAGCACACCCGGCAGCGCGGCCGCTTTGTCTGCACCCTTCCCCGGCGTGACCTCCGTGAACGCGCCGCTCGCCTCGACGGTCCCCGAGAACGGTCGGTTCGACACGTTGATCGCGATCACGAGCTCTTCATTCGCGTCCTTGCGCACGAACGTGACGATGCGATCCACGTCGGAATTCGCGACCCACTCCAGCGTTCCACGGCGCAATGCCGGATGGCTTTTGCGGAATGCGATGAGGTTGCGGTAATACTCGCGGAATCCGTTTGGGCGGCGTCGGTACGAATCCCAGTAGACGTCCAGCTTTTCGAACAACGCCGGATCACCAGACTCCGTGCCGTCGCCGACTTCCATGCCGTTGTAGAGCAGCGGCACGCCGTCCAGCGTAAACATCAGTGCCGACGCCGCCATCGCACCGCGCGCACCGAAACGTGCGATCGCCCGCGTTTCGTCGTGGTCGTCGGAGATGCGCATATGCAGCGCGCCCTTCGGAAACGTCTTCACTTCGGACTGCCACGCGTCACGCAGCGTCGTCGCTGATGCACCATTCATCAGGACGTCGGTGAGCGCCGAATGCAGCGGCCAGGAGTAATCGAGATTGAACGCTTTCGTGAGTAGCTCGGGCTTGCTCGCCTCCGCCAGCATCACGATATCCGGACGCACTTTTTCGATTGCCGCGCGCGCACTCTCCCAGAATTCCGTCGACACTTCGCCGGCGACATCGCAGCGGAAACCATCGAGTTCGAACTCCTTCGCCCAGTACACCAGCATGTTCGTCATGTACGTACGAAGGCCCGCATCCTTGTAGTTGAGGGCAGCGACGTCGGTCCAGTCGTACGGCGAGACCACATTGCCCTTTGCATCGCGCCGATAATACGACGGCGTCTTCATCATGACGTTGTCCCACCCGGTGTGATTGGCGACTACGTCGATGATGACCTTGAGTCCGCGCTTGTGCGCCTCGCCAACCAGTCGTGTGAAATCCGCTTTCGTACCGTAGGCCGGGTTGACGGCGTAGAAATCGCGGACGGCGTACGGGCTCCCGATGCCCCCCTTTTTCTTGAGCTGTGCGGAGGGGTGAATCGGCATGAGCCAAACAATGTCGACGCCGAGGGCTTTCAGTGAGTCGAGCCGTGCGGTGACTCCGTTGAACGTGCCGGCCTTTGAAAAGGTGCGCGTGTTCAATTCGTAGATCACCGCATCACGAATCCACGGAGCCGTCGGACGTGCCGGCATGGTCGTCACATCCGGGCCGCCTTGGGCGCTCGCCGCCGACGGCGTGGCGGATCCGAATATCGCGGCGACGACGAACGGTGCCATCCCGAAACCTTTGCACATCACGAGATCTCCTTACCGCTTGCGAAGTCGGTCGCGCGTCGGCGAGTCATCGTCGTTCCAAGGGAACGGCGCGCCCTTGACCTGACGCGGATAGATCTCGTCGAGGTTGGTGGCGTCGTACACGCGACCATTTTTGACGACATACTTGATCGCCATCGTGTTCTGCAGGTTCTCAAGTGGATTCTTGTCGAAGATGACGAGGTCGGCGAGTTTGCCGACGGTGAGTGTGCCAAGATCCTTCGAGAGCCCGAGCGCTTCGGCGCCGTGACGCGTCGCAATGGTCAGTGCATCCATCGGCGTCATGCCGTCGCCCATGCCGATGTTCCACAACTCCCAGTGAAAGCCGATGCCCTGCTGCTGGCCATGCGAGCCGACGCCAGCACGACCGCCCGCATCGATCAGCTTCTTGATGTCGCCGCCGATCTGCGTGAAGCCATACTGCGTGTCGTGGAACCATCCCGCCTGCCCCATCGTGGTCACCGCACCGGCCGATCCACCTCGACGCAGAATCTTGCCTTCGAGATCACTCCATGGCGTGAACAGTTGCAGTTTGCTGTCGTTCAGCAAGTCCATCTTCTCGTACCAGTAGTTCTCCGCCCACGGCGATCCGTACGCGACGATGATCGTCGGCGTGTAGGTGATCCCCGACTCCGCCAACAACTTGAACACATCTGAGTGCAGCGGATACGTCGGGATCGTGTGCTCGTGCCCGCTGTACCCATCGATGGCTTCGGTGATATTCATCTTGTAATCGAGCCCGCCTTCCGTCGTCGGCATCAGCTTGAGCTCGTTGGCGGCCTGAATGACCCACTGCCGTACTTCACGATTGCCGGTTTGGTACTCCTTGATCGTCTTCGTGTCGTAGTACTCGGCGTATCGCCGCAACACCGTGCGCGCGTTGTCGAGGCTCCGGATATTCTCGGCGCCGAAGACGCCCGGTCCAGTCGAATAGATACGCGGCGCGGGGACCAGCCCAGCCTTCTCCTGATCCTCGTAACTGAGCACGTCCGTTGTGCCCGTCTGCGGATCGCGTGCGGTCGTCACGCCGTACGCGAGATTCGCCGCGTAGCTCCAGACGGGATCGCGGTGGATGCCGGGCGCCACACGCAAGTGCGCGTGCGTGTCAACGAATCCCGGCGTGATCGTCTTGCCGGTGACATCGATGACCTTCGCCCCCGAAGGCACTTGCACGCGGCCGCTGGCACCGATCGCGGTGATGCGATTGTTCGTGATCACGACGTCACCCGTCTCGATCACGTTGCCGCCGTTCATCGTGATAAGCCGAGCGCCGCGCAGCACGACCACACCGGTCGGCATGTCGCGCGTCGCATTGACCTTGATACGCGTCTCGACGGCCTTGTACGTCGGCAGCGGCGCGCGACCACGGTCAGCGGCGGCGGCCGGTGCGGCGGCAGAGTCTCCGCCGGCGCCACCACCAGCGCCACCTAGTGCTGGACGCGGGTTCGCCTTGCGCACGGAGTCATCGAAGGCGTATGCGCGGTCGATGTCGTAGACCGCATGCGCATTGCCGATGGACCAGTGGATGCTCTTGCCGTCCGGGCCCCACGACGGGAACTGCGCACCGATATCGGTCAACTTTTTCGACGGAAAGTCAGCCGTCGGCACGGCGGCGGCGGCGTTCCCACCGACCGTGACCGTCGGTTCCGCGCCGCCCGGCCACGGAATGTCGGGGATGTAATAGAGATCGAGATTCACCTGCGCGAGCACGTGTTGACCGTCGGGCGAAATGCGCGCCCAGTTCGCACCGCCGCCACGTCCACCGCCGCCGCCGGCACCCGGCGGCACGACGGCGGCGACACGCACGATGTTCTTCACGTCGGTGCCGTCCCAACGCAAAGAGTACAATCCGCGCTGGCCGTTGAAGGCGAACACGCGTGTTGTATCGCGCTTCGAGAAATGCACGTCGCTGACGCCGATCGCGATGAAGGTCGCCGCTCCACCGGCCGCGGGCACCCATACGAGTTCCGCACCGCCGCCGCCACGGCCACCGCCGCCCGAACTCGTGCGAAAGGCGCGTGCCGACGACTTCGTCGCGACAATGCGCTGTCCGTTCGGCGTGTACACGGGATTCGACCAGAACCCGCCTTCGGGCGTCAGTCGCTGCGACGCACCGGTGCCATCGCTCTTCATGCGCGCGAGGTACCCGATGGTATCCGCCCACGTCGTGTACGTGATGTACAGCCCATCAGGGCTCCAGGCGGGCTGGAATTCGCCGTGCTTCGACGTCGTCAACCGCTTCGGTGTGCCCGCGGGGTAGGCCATCGTGTACAGATGATCGAGCGCCACAAACGCGAGGCGCTTGCCATCGGGACTTGGCACGGCATCGCGGATCTGCTTGATGACGAACGTCGCCGAATCCGAGATGGGATAGTCGAACGCGACTTTCGGCCCGAGCGCTTGCACCACCTCGACTTCGAATGGAATGTCCGACACCGCCCTAGTGTCGACCGCGATCTTCTTCAACTTGCCATCCCACCACGCGATCAGATACTTCGAGTCCGGCGTGAACGACATTCCCGGATACACATCGAGCGTTGCCAGTGATTCCTGATCGTCACGCTGGACGGCGCCGGTAAGCCACTGCTCCTCGTTCGTGGCGAGATTGCGAATGCGCAGTCGCGTCTGGTCGACGTAGCGCGTGCCGTACACAATCCACTTGCCATCGGGTGACAGCGTCGGCCGGAATGCCGAGCCCCAACGCGTTTCCTTCGTGCTGACGTCGCCGGTCTCTCGATCATACTGGATGAGCGAGTAGTCACCGAGCGGCGTGTTGTAGACCCACCGTCCCCGACGCTGCGCGAAATACACGTAGCGGGGGTCCTTGCCGAAGGCGGCGCCTTCCTGCCGTTCGACGTCGGCGGCACCGGCCACGGGCGCGCCACCGCGTCCTGCGGCGGCGCCAGCATCGCGAATCAGCTGAATACCGGTGCCACCGTCAGCGGGGAACATCCAGAGCTTCGTGCCGCGCGTCGCGATGATGTACTTCCCATCGGGCGTCCAGACCGGCGACTCGTACTCGTTCGTATTGCCGGTCGTGATCTGCACGGTGTCTCTCTTGTCGACCGACACGGTGAACAAGTTGTATCCTCCGGTGCGATCGCTCACGTACACGACCTTTTTGCTGTCGGGCGAGAATCGCGGCTGCCCATCAAATGCCATGCCGCGCGTGAGCGGCGTTGCCTTCCCGCCCGCGATCGGCATCGTATAAATGTCGCCCAGCAGATCGAAGGTGAGCATGGTGCCGTCCTTGCTCGCGTCGACGGACATCCAGTGTCCGGTGCTGGTCGTGAAGGTCAGCGTACGCGTCGGGCGCAACGGCAGCCCTTCTTGCATGGGATCGCGCGGCGCGGCACCGGCGGCGCGCTGCGCGCCAACCGACGCGGGCGCGAGCAGCGCGATCGCGCCCGCGACCGTGAGCGCGGCGAGCGTGGCATTGGGCGCGCGAGTGAGCGCGCGAGTGAGCGCGCGTCGGAGCGCGAACGACGGTCGTGATGGCATCGGAGAATCCTGACGCGGACGGAGCGCGAACGGTGAACGGACCCGAGGAAACGTACGTCCCCGCTGGCCCGATCGCCCCGCTATTCGCCGCCGACCACCATCACGTCTCGGCGCGCAACCGAATCAGTCCTTCCTGCGCGACCGACGCGACGAGCGTGCCGTTCTGTGTATACACTTGTCCCTGCACGAAGCCGCGCGCGCCGGCAGCGGACGGGCTGTCCATCACGTACAACAGCCATTCGTCGGCGCGAAACGGCCGGTGCATCCAGAGCGTGTGATCGATCGACGCCAGCTGTAATCGCGGATCGCGGTACGAGACCGTGTGCGGCAGGAGCGCCGTCGGCAGGAATCCGTGATCCGATGCGTAGGCCATAATCGCCTGATGCACGATCGGATCGTCCGGCAGCGCCGAGATCGTCCGGAACCAGGCGGCGCGCTTGGGCGAACGCGGATCACCGTCGGCACCCGGCGGCACGGGCCGAAAATCAATCGGCCGATCTTGAGTGAGCAGTTCGCGGATGGCGTCCGGCAGCTGCGACGAGCGTTCGCGCAAGAGATCGATCTCGGGGCGAAGCGTCTCGGGCGCAGGATACTCCGGCATGTCGCCCTGATGATCCAGCCCGGATTCCACGACCTGAAACGACGCCGACAGATGAAAAATCGCCTCGCCATGCTGAATGGCCGTGACGCGACGACTCGTGAAGCTGCCACCGTCCCGAGGCCGATCGACGAAGAAGACAATCGGCGCCTTGAGGTCACCCGGCCGAAGGAAGTAGCCGTGCACCGAATGCGCCTCTCGAGGCGCATCGACGGTGCGACGTGCCGCGACCAGCGCCTGGGCGAATACCTGTCCGCCGAAGACGCGACCTGTGCCGAGGTCGCGGTTCTGACCACGATAGATGTTGACTTCGAGCGCTTCCAGCTCGAGCAGTGCAAGCAGCTGCTGAATGACGGTCACGTTCGCGTGGAGTAAGAGAGGTGGCGGTGTCGTTTCACCGGACAGGCTGATCACAGAGAATGTATTCGCCGCTCGCCGCTCCATGCACGAAAATTCGTCGGCGCGAGATGGTTGTGTCCCGATCATTTGCACCATAGCATGGTGCATGCTGACTCGGCCCACCTCTGCCGCGCCGACGCGGATCGCGTCGCTGACCGACGCCGCATCACCGTCCCTCGTCTGGGTCCTCGTGCCAGTGATGCCGAGCGACGATGAGCAGCTGCAGTACTACGGTGATTTCGAACAAGGGCGCGAGGAGTTTGCTCGCGCCTTTGGCGCGCTTGGGATCCCGTGGCATTGGCAACCGGTCACGATCGCCACGATCGACTCGACGGTACAGCAGATGGTGCACGTCGGCGTCACCTGCGTGATCAATCTCTGCGACGGCGACGAACTGCAGGGCGTGCCAGGTCTCTCGGTGATCGACGCCCTCGAACGCGCGGCCCTGCCCTACACGGGCTCCGATCGCGCCTTCTACGATTTGACGACCTCGAAGATCGATATGAAGCGCGCCTTCGACAAGGCCGGCGTGCCGAACGCGCCGTGGTCGGTCGTCGACGCGAAGCAGACGGATTGGGACGCCCCCTTCGTGCGTCCAGGGAAACCGCTGATCGTCAAGCCGGCCGTCTCGGCGGGCAGCCTCGGCATCAGCATCGACAACGTCGTGCACACGCCCGAAGAGCTCGCGAAGCGCGTGCAGATTCTGACCGACGGCTATCGCGGCTGGGATCTCGCGTCCGGCGGCCTGATCGCCGAGGAGTTCGTGGCCGGTCGCGAGTATACGGCTTTCATCGTCGGCGATCACAACGATCCTCGGCATCGCCGTGTGTATCCGCCGGTCGAGCGCGTGTTCAACCGCCGACTGCCGGTGACCGAGCAATTTCTGTCGTTCGATCGGCTCTGGGAGTTCTACGAAGAAGAAACGCCACTCCCCGAAGGGGAGTATCTCTGGGAGTATGCGCGCATCCGCGCCTCGCAGGCGGCGCGCATCAAGGCCGCCAGCTGGGATGCATACGTTGCGGTGGGCGGCGTCGGCTATGGCCGAGTCGATCTGCGCGAAGACGCGGACACGGGCGCGTTATACGTGCTCGAGGTGAACGCGCAATGCGGACTGTCCGAAGACGAGAACTTCACGTCGATCGGCGCGATTCTGCGATTCGCCGGTGTCACCTATCACGCGCTCGTCGCGCAGCTGTTGCGCCATGCGGAACGCCGCCATCGCCGTCGGCAGCGCCAACTGCAAAAGCCGAAACGGGCCAAGCGACTGCGCGCTGCCGCATGACGGAAATCGCATGACGGAAATCGCATGACGGTGCCCGCATGAGAGTGTGCGTGCTGCAGCCGGACTACAGCTCGTCGACCGTCGATTATCGGCATTACGATCCTCCGCGTGATCTGGCTCCACTGCTGCCCGACGCGGACGTGCATCACGAGTTTCTCGACAAACGCACCGTCTTCCGGCAGCTGCAGGCGCGCGCGCGCGACGGCTTCGACATCTATGTGAATTTGTGCGAAGGGTATCTCGACTGGGACGTGCCGTCCATTGACGTCATTCACGCGCTCGAGTTGCTCAAGCTGCCGTACACCGGGCCAACGCCCGAGCTGTACGATCCGCCGAAGCCGCTGATGAAGTACGTCGCGTACTCAGCCGGTGTCGCGACGCCCCGGCATCGCGTCGTCACGAACGCCGACGACACACGAACGCGCACGCTGGCGTATCCGCTGTTCGTGAAGCCGTCGCATTCGGGCGACAGTCGCGGCGTCGATGACGACTCGCGCGTCGAATCGGCCGACGCGCTGCAGCGCGTGGTGCAGCATTGGCTCGGCGAGTTCCCCTCCTTGCTCGTCGAGGAATACATCGACGGACGTGAGTATACAGTACTCGTCGCGGCGACCGAACCCGGCCAGGTGCGGGCCTTCCGACCCGTCGAGTACGACTTCGCGGACGGGCCACGCTTCAAGACCTACGCGTTGAAGACGTCGGCCTTACACCCGAACGCGAACCGCCCCGTCGCCGACGAGGCGTTGGCGACGCGGCTGACCGAAGCAGCGACGCGGATCTTCCGTGGCTTCGGCGGCGTTGGATATGCGCGCCTCGATTTTCGACAAGACGCGAGTGGGGAGCTCTACTTTCTCGAGATCAACTTCACCTGTTCGGTCTTCTACCCAGAAGGATTGGAAGGCTCCGCCGACCACATTCTGCGATTCGATGGGATCGGCGCACGTGGTTTTCTGGAGCTGATCATCCGGGAAGGAATCGCCCGTCACGCGCATCGCCAGCCTATCACGGATGTACACGGCGACTCCATTGCCGGCTACGGGACGTTCGCCGTGGTAGACTTCGGCGCGGGCGACGTGGTGTTTCCCGGCGAGGAGCGTCCCTTTAATATTACCACGCTGCCGCACGTCCAACGGACGTGGACCACCGAACAGCTGCTCCTGTTCCGGCGATACGCGTACCCTGTCAGTCAGAGCGTGTACGCGCTCTGGTCCGACGATCCCACCGCGTGGCGCCCGCAGAACCATTCATGCAACCCGAACACTGCCTTTCACGGACTCGACGTGGTCGCGCTGCGCCCCATCGCGCGTGGCGAAGAACTTACGCTCGACTACGGGGCCGCCATGAATGAACTGAGCGAACCGTTCGACTGCCGCTGTGGCGCGCCGATCTGTCGTGGTCGCATCATCGGGGCTTCCGGCAACTCGGTCACGCAACGAAGTTCGCGCGAGCTGACATGACGTCGGTGCACGTTCGGGCGCCATCACCGATCCGCCGAGTGCTCAACGAGTATCGGTGGTCGCTGATCCTGACATACACGCTGTTCGCGCTCGAGATGCTGGGCAGTCTGATGCGACCGTACTTTCTCGGCACCGCGGTCGACGGTTTGTTGGTGCGACAGTTCGATGGCCTCCGAGACCTCGTGCTCGTGCACCTCGCCTGGCTGCTGATCGGCATGGCCCGCCACGCGTACGACACGCGCACGTTCAGCGCGGTGTACACGACGTTCGTCACGCGTCTGTTCGATCGCTCGTTCGCAGGGCTCGATGTCTCGCGTCGCAGCGCCTACTCGACGCTCTCGCGAGAGATCATCGAGTTTTTGCAGTACGATCTCGTCTACGTGATCGAGGCGGTCTATAACGTCGTCGGATCGCTGATCATCCTGATGTTCTACGACCGGGTCGTGGTCCTGATCTGCTTGGCCGCGCTGATACCGGTCGGGCTGCTCAGTGCACTGTACGGACGCCGGTCGGCGCGCTTCAACGTGCATAAGCACGACGAGCTCGAGAAACAGGTCGACTATATCACGACCAACGATCCCGTGGTGATCCGTGAGCACTACAACCGCTTGCGGCACTGGCAGGTCAAGCTGTCGAATCAGGAGGCGTGGAATTTTGGTGCGACCGAACTGATGGTGCTGATCGTGCTGGCCGGTTCACTGCTCGCCTCGACCGTGTACGCTGGGCAAGCGCTCAAGGCTGGCGTGCTGATTGCACTGTACAATTATGTGCTGCGATTCACGACCGGACTCGATACTATTCCGTACACCATCCAGCGACTCGCCGCGTTGCGCGACATCCTCAAGCGTATTGGTCGCGTCGACGCCACCGCAACCACGGAGAGGTGACAGGATGCACATGATCCACGCGCGGAACGACTTGATGCGGGGGAAGTAGATGCGTCGGACTCTCGCATTTATCGTGGCGCTGCTGCTGGCGTGGGCGGTGCTGCGCAAAGGATCGACCTCGGCCGATTCACGCGCGACGGTGCCGAGTCAGTCGCCGGCAGCAGCGGCGGCTTCTCCCGACGCACCCGTGGTCAGTGGCGCGTCGCGTCGATCGTCACGCGCGGAATCCGGCACAGGGTTTCGCAACCGCGAGCGGCTCGACGAGCACTTCGCGAAACATGGCGGCGAGTTCGGCGGCATCAGCGAAGCGCAGTATCTCGCGATGGCGCAGAGGTTGCGCGACGAACAGGTCGGTGGCGACATCCTTGAAGTCGTGCGGCCGAACGACGGCGTCGTCTCGCGCTTCGACAAACGCAGCGGCGCGTTCCTCGCGTTCGACCGCGATGGCACGATTCGCACGTTCTTCAAACCCAATGACGGCGAGCGGTACTTCCGTCGTCAGGCCAACCGGCCACCGTCACCATGAGCGATCACGTGAACGATCAGGACAAGTCGGGCCATCACGCGTCGGCGCAGATTCCGCTGCGCACGCTGATCGAGCGGTGGGCGCAGATCGCTATGGAAGTCGAGCGCGGCTACACGCTGACGTTCGATGACTTTCTGAATGATCTCGATCTCCGGCACCGCATCGCCAAGTGGCTGCGGAAGCTCGTGGCCGACGTCTCGCTGATCACGACGCTCGACGCCGCCGATGACCGGTTCCGTGCATCGACTCTCGTGTCAAACGATTGCCTGTGGGGCGAAGAGAACGCGACCGACGAAGGGTGGACGCCCGAGCGCGAGTGGTACTACTATAGGACACCGAAGGTACGGCCGACGGACTGGTGACTCAGGGTGAATTGAGACGGTCCGGGTTTCAGGTTCGAAACCCGATCCTCCGAGCACCTGTCGCCGTCGACGTCTGCCACGATGGTGGCACTACCGGATCTGCGCCCGTCGTCTGAGCCATATGATCGCGAGCAGACCGGCGCCCAATAGCGCCGCGGAACTCGGTTCTGGCGTGGTGGTGATGAAGACATCCAAGCCGCCGTGATCGAACATCAGATCGTAGTGGTGCGTGCCGATCGCAGACTTGTTGTAATTATCCTCGCCCCACAAAATCTCCCGAGAGTCTGTGTAGTCGTGTGGGCCTTGCAGCGTGACCCACGGATCCTCATACGAGTCCCCACCATTGCATGGCACGCATCGCATCAGAATGTTGCCGACGATGCCGGAGCCCAGATCGACACCGTTTCGACCGGCGTTGATCCATTGAATATTTGGTGTAAAGACCCCAGCCGACGCCGTGGTTAGCGCATTTACGGTAGACCACAGTGCCTCGGCCCAAACCTGTCTGTCACGCGTGATGAACAGAATTTTCGTGTCACCCGTCGGATTGAACGCATTCCAAAAATCGCCATTGGAATCAGCTCCGTACGTGCAGGCCGACGACAGATTGCAATTTCCGTTGAACATGCCGCCGGTCAGTTTGTTCTGGGGTGACTCGACGTTCGCCGCGCCGACCCGGATCCAAGCGCCGGTGTTCAGCGGTTGTGCGGATGCAATACTGGAGATTCCGACGGCGAGCGCGATCGCGGTGGCGATCTTGACGGTCAAGTTTTTTTCAAGAGGGCGTTTCATGTTACGTCTCCGTTTTCGAGAATGAGATTGATCACTCGTCGAGAAAGCGGAGTCGCGTCAAAGCCTCGCTAAATCCCCCGTAACGCGTCCCAGAATCGGATTTACGAGGGTGACAGCCTCCCCCGCCCGACCCACGGGTTCCCACCCCCTCTATCTTGCAGGGCTATGTCCATCAGCCCTGACCTCACCGAGCAAATCCGCGCCGCCATCGCCGTCCTCGAGGACTTCGCCGTCAATCGCGAAAAGCTCCTCGATGTCCCGGAAGACGATCGGCACCGCTTCCTCCGCGCGGCGGGCGAAGTCTCGCGCCCTGACGCCATCCGGCGACGGCAGATGGTCAAGGCGACCAAGCGGCAAAAGAAGCAGACCCGCCGCGATCACATCGACACCGCCGAAGCCCAGCTCAATAGCACGGGCATCCGCGAACTGCGTCGCCAGACGGTCTTCACGACGCCCAACTACCTGCTCCCGGGCAGCGATGCGCAGGATACCGTCGATGATCCCGACTTCCGCGAAGCCATCGAGCCGCAGCATTGCTATGTCTGCAAGACGATGTTCAGCGAGCTGCATCATTTTTACGATCAGCTCTGCCCCACCTGCGCGGCGTTCAACTACACCAAGCGCACCGAACTCGCCGACCTGACCGGACGCGTGGCGCTACTCACCGGCGGCCGCGTGAAGATCGGCTATCAGGCCGGCATCAAGCTGCTCCGCGCCGGCGCGCGACTTATCGTCACCACGCGTTTCCCGCGCGACTCGGCCGCGCGTTACGCCGCCGAGCCGGACTTCGAGCAGTGGGGTCACCGGCTCGAGATTTTCGGACTCGATCTGCGCCACACGCCAAGCGTCGAAGCCTTCTGCCATCAGCTGAACACGACGCACGACCGGCTGGATTTCATCGTCAACAACGCCTGCCAGACCGTCCGTCGCCCGCCCGAGTTCTATCGCCACATGATGGAGCTTGAAACCGCATCACTCGGCAAAATGCCGGAGCAGCTGCGCAAGCTGCTCGGCGCCTACGAAGGCGTCCGCAGCTACAACATGCTCCCCGAAGCCGGTGAAACGGCCGACGGCTCGGTGCTCGCAACCGACGTCGGCACGCAGACAGCCAAGCGGTTGTCGGAAGTGGCGGGCCTCACTCACGCGGCCGAACTGTCGCAGGTCGCGCTGTTGCCCGACGAAGCGTCGCCGCAGGCCCATCTGTTTCCGTCGGGGCAGCTGGATCAGGACATGCAGCAGGTCGATCTGCGTGGCCGGAACTCCTGGCGCATGCTGATGGACGAGGTCCCGAGCGTTGAATTGCTCGAGGTGCACCTCGTGAACGCGGTCGCGCCGTTCCTGCTCAACGCCCGCCTCAAGCCGCTGATGATGCGGACGCCGGGCCGCGACAAGCATATCGTCAACGTGTCGGCGGTCGAAGGGCAGTTCTATCGCCGCTTCAAGACCACGCGCCACCCGCACACGAACATGGCCAAGGCCGCGCTCAACATGATGACGCGCACCGCGGCGGCGGACTATTACAACGACGGCATCCATATGAATGCCGTCGACACCGGGTGGGTGACGGACGAGGATCCGGCCGAAATCGCCGCGCGCAAAGTGGAGGAGCATCGCTTCCATCCGCCGCTCGATATCGTCGATGGGGCGGCCCGCATCGTCGATCCGATCATCGACGGCATCAATACTGGCACGCACATCTGGGGCAAGTTCCTCAAAGACTACGCGCCGACGGACTGGTAAGCGAGCGCGCGTTGACCGACGATGATCGGGAGACCGCCTTGAATCGTGTAGAGCCCTTCGACCGACAGCATCATGAGCGTGTCGGTTGGGTTTCGATCGACTCGTTCTAGGTATTTTGCTTCACGGTGGCTTCGGTAGTCGTGAGAATTTACTTCACTACTAACATCGTAAGCGCTTTTGTATCAGCGAGTTACGCAGATGTTCTATTAATCACTATCAGCATCGCAACCGAGGCTGCGATACATGTGAATACGCGATTTATGTGATGTCCATCATGTAGTTGAGGAGAGGCGTGTGGACGATGCAGGGCGGTGAGTAGTCGCCACCGCGACGTCACTGGGCTTGGTGCGCATCGCCGCTATCGCCACCGCCACGACCTCCGGAGAGCCGAGCGACCGCCGCGTCGAAGTCCTTTCGCACGGCGTCGTTCGTGCTCACCAGTCGGGTCAGCCGCGAGAATTCCGTGGCGGACAGTTCGTGCTGGTCCAGCAATCGCTTGGTGCCGGCCTGCAGCTTTTCGTGAAGCTGCATCTGGAGCTCCGGCTTCTTGTTCTTCGGCTCAGCCAGTTCGGCCTGGAGCTGTCCGCGAAAGCCGGCGACTGCCAGATGCGCTTTCACGAACGTTTCCAGCGCGGCCGCCGACGGGACCCCGCTCGTGTCGGCGGCCTGTGCGAAACCCTTATCGGCGGGCGCGAGGACCATCGCCGCGCACACCATCCACATCGGAACCAACGCGCGAAGACGGTTGATCATCAATCCGAAGTTTGGGAAAACGGTTCGCCAACGGGACGTTCTTGTCCCTCAAGCTCCGCCAGACCACCGTGCGCGTCAACCATTGTCACGCGCTCATTGCCCAACCGCATAGTCCCAGCGCACATTTCACTTTCCCGCCTCTTTGAAGCTGCCTCCCTCCGTGAATGGGGATGTGCGTGCGAGCTCTCGTTGCTGCTTGCGTGGTTCTTGGTGCCGTGGTGCTGCCACCCACCTACGCGACTACTGCCCCCGCCCCTGCCTTTCCGCCGCCGCCGCGGCCGACGGCTCGCTCGAGTCCGAGCGTCGCGCCTCATCGCGAACCTCATGGCACGCCCCATCGCGACTTGAAAGGTCACGCCACGACGCCCTCGACCGTGGAACTCAACGCGGTCATGAAGCAGTACTGCCAGAAGTGTCATAACCCGACGCTGCGTCGCGGCAATCTGTCGCTGGTGACGTTCGACGCGGGCATGGCGCCGATGCAGGCCGAGATCGCCGAAAAAGTCGTCGCGAAGTTGCGCACGGGTATGATGCCGCCGGTAGGCTCGGCCCGGCCGGCGCCGGACACGGTCGACGCGCTCGTCGCATCGCTGGAGCGGCAGCTCGATTCGTCAGCGGCGCTGCACGCCAATCCTGGTGGTCGCACCTTTCAGCGCCTCAACCGCGCCGAGTACCAGGCGTCGGTTCGCGCGCTGTTGGGCGTGGATGTGGACGCGGCGGTGTACCTGCCTCCGGATACCAAGAGCGACAACTTCGACAACATCGCCGACGTGCAGGCGCTCTCGCCGACACTGCTCGACGGATACCTCCGCGCCGCCAGCGACATCAGCTGGCTCGCCCTGGGCAATCGGAGCGCATCAGCTGCGGCGGCCACGTTCACGGTCCCGAAGCTGACCTCGCAAGTCGAGCATGTCGACGGCACGCCGTTCGGCACGCGTGGCGGCATCGCGGTGGTGCATACGTTCCCGGCCGATGGCGACTATCGCTTCGATATGAACTTCTATCACGAGACGACCGGCGCCTTTGCCGGTGGGCTCGCGCGCGGCGAACGCATCGAGATTTCGATCGACGGCGAACGCGCCGCGTTGCTGGAGATCGATCGCTTCATGAACGCGGCCGATCCGAACGGCGTCGCCATGGCGACGGAGCCCGTGCGGATAACGGCTGGCCCGCATCGCATTGCGGCGGCGTTTATACCGCCGCGCTTTCAAGGGGTGGCGCAAGATTTGATCTCGCCGCTCAAGTACTCACTTAGTAGCACCTCCAACGCGACGGCGTACGGATTTTCGCAGCTCCCGCACCTGCGCGAGTTCACGGTCAAGGGGCCGCTGACCGTGACCGGCGTCGCCGAGACCCTGACGCGTCGACGGATTTTTTCCTGCCGGCCCGCCGCATCCGTGACGGCACGATCATGTGCGCAGGCGATCGTGGACCGCCTTGGGGCCGACGCATATCGGCGACCGCTGACGGCCGAAGATCGTCAGGGGCTGATGTCGCTATATGATGCGGGCAGCGCCAATGGTGCGGGCTTTGAGGCGGGTGTGCGGTCCGCATTGGAGGGGCTGCTCGCGAGCCCGGACTTCGTATTCCGCTTCGAGCGTGCGCCGACCGGGCTCGCACCAGGAGCCTCGTACAAGCTGCGCGACGTGGATCTGGCGTCGCGGCTGTCGTTCTTTCTCTGGGCAGCCCCGCCGGACCGCGCGTTGATCAGCGCGGCGACGCATGGGCAGCTCTCCAAACCTGCCGTGCTCGAGCGCGAGGTACGGCGCATGTTGGCCGATCCACGCGCGGCATCGTTGTCCACGCGATTCGCCGCGCAATGGCTCCGGTTACCGGATCTCGACATCGTACAGCCAGATATCCGGCAATACCCAGACTTTGACAACCAGCTTCGGCTGGCGATGCGTCGCGAGACGGAGCTGTTCTTCGACGATATCGTGCGCACGGATCACAGCGTCCTCGATCTCTATCGCGCCGACTACACGTTCGTGAATGAGCAGCTGGCGAGGCATTACGGCATGCCCAACGTGGCCGGCAGTGCGTTCCGAAAGGTGCGCTATCCGGACAGCACCCGCCGCGGACTCTTGTCGCACGCGAGCGTGCTGACACTGACCTCGCACGCGACGCGCACGTCGGCCGTCGAGCGCGGCAAGTGGGTGATGGAGGTGCTGCTCAACAGCCCACCCCCGCCACCGCCCCCGGGGGTACCGGACCTTGAGGCAACCCCCGGTGCGCAGGGGGGACGAAACCTGACGGTGCGTGAGCGGATGGAGGAGCATCGTAAGAATCCTGCATGCAGCTCGTGCCACAAGATGATGGACCCGATCGGCCTCGCGATGGAGAACTTCGACGCCACTGGGCGCTGGCGCGTGCGCGACAATGGCATGCCGATCGATTCGCGCGGTGAGTTGTGGGATGGCACCAAAGCTTCAAGCTTGCCCGAGTTGCAGGCGGCATTACTGCGGCGGCAAGAGAGCCTGCTGCGCACGTTCACACGCAATCTGATGGCGTATGCCACCGGTCGGCGTATCGAAGCGTTTGACATGCCAACGGTACGCAAGATCGTCCGTGATGCGTCGGGGAAAGATCACCGCATGTCGGCGTACATCCTTGGCGTCGTCAACAGCCCCGCCTTTCAAATGCAGCGCGTCGATGGTGGTACGAACAGCACGCGGGCGCTGCAGCCCGACCATTCATCCCGTTAGGAGCCGTCGCATGGCGATGTACACCAGACTACCGCTGGATCGGCGGACGTTTCTTCAGGGCATGGGCGCGATGGTCGCCCTGCCCTACCTCGAAGCGATGCGGCCCATCGGGCGCGCGGCCGCCGCGGCCGCCGATCCGACGCGCGTCCTCTTCATGGAGATGGTGCACGGCGCGGCGGGCTGCAGTCCGTTTGGCCTCACCGAGCATTTGTGGTCGCCTTCGGTCACCGGCGCCAACTTCGACGTAAGCGCAACGTCGCTGTCGCCGCTCGAGCCGTGGCGAAAGTATCTGACCATTATCAGCAACACCGATGTACGGATGGCGGAAGCGTACATGTCTGAGGAGATCGGCGGCGACCATTTCCGCTCGAGCGCCGTGTTCCTCACGCAGTCACACCCCAAGCAGACCGAAGGCTCCGACATTTACGTCGGCACGTCGATCGATCAGATCTACGCGCGTCGATTCGGCCAAGGGACACCGATCCCGTCGATGCAGCTGTGCATTGAACCGCTCGATCGCGCTGGCGGTTGCGCGTACGGGTACTCGTGCATGTACACGGATTCGATCAGCTGGAGTTCGCCGACCGAACCACTGCCGATGATCCGCGATCCACGCGTCGCGTTCGAACAGCTCTTCGGCGTCGGCGGCACCGCCGCGGAGCGTGCCGCGCGGACGCGCAGCACGGGCAGTGTGCTCGACTGGATCACGGCGCGTGTCGGCCAATTGAAACGCGAGCTCGGGACCGGCGACCAGCAGCGTATGGATCAGTATCTCGAAAACATCCGGGAGATCGAGCGGCGCATCCAGCACGTCGAAACACGCAACGCCAGTGGCGAGGTACGCGAACTGGCTGGCGCACCGACTGGCGTCCCCGATTCGTTCGACGAGCATGTGAAGATCATGTTTGACCTGCAGGTGTTGGCGCTTCAGAGCGACATGACGCGGGTCTTCTCGTTCAAGATGGGTCGCGATGCGTCAGCACGTGTGTTCCCGGACAGCGGCGTGATGACGGGTTTTCACCCGTCCTCTCATCACGGCAACAATCCGGCGCGCGTGCGCGAGTTCGCCGAGATCAATCGCTATCACGTCAGCTTGTTGCCGTATCTGCTGAACAAGCTCAAGACGACGATGGACGGTGACACGTCGTTGTTGGAAAAAACGGCGATCGTGTACGGATCACCGATGTCCGACAGTAACACGCACAATCACCGTCGCTGTCCGTTGATTGTGTTGAGCGGTGCCAACCGGATGTTCGGAGGCAACGTGCACCTCAAGGCGCCCGACGGTACACCGATGGCCAATGCGATGCTCAGTCTGATGCATCGGCTTGGCATGGATGACCTGCAGTCGTTCGGTGACAGCACGGGCGAATTCACCTTCTGATCCGTCGGATCGCTCTTCTTCGAGGCGTCGTGATCCTATTTACTGTGTCTCCATCGATGCGATTCGGCATCGGACTGTTTCTGCTCGCGGCGCCGGTGACCCGGCCCGTCGCGGCGGTCATACTCGCGCCGGTTGCGGACGCCGCGATGCGCGGCGATCTGGCGGCCGTCCGCGCCCTCATGATCAAGGGGAACGACGTCAATAGTCCGCAAGGCGACGGCATGACCGCGCTGCATTGGGCGGCAAACCGCGGCGACTCTGCCCTTGCGGGCGTGTTGCTGCAGGCGCGGGCGAACGTGTCGGCGACCACCCGTATCGGTGGACTCACACCACTGCATCTCGCCGCACAAAACGCCAGTGCCCCGGTCGTTCGCGCATTGCTTCGCGCGAAGGCCAACCCACGTGCACTGACGACAGACAGCACCACGGTGCTGCATTATGCCGCGCTCGGCGGCGACCGGGCGATCGTCGATGCCCTCATCGCTGCGGGCGCGGATGTCAATGCGGTTGAGCCGGCGTGGAACCAGACGCCGCTGATGTTGGCCGCGGCGCGCGGGCGCACCGACGCCGTCCGCGCACTGCTCGCGCACGGCGCCGATGCCACAAAGGTCGCCAAGACGATGGACCCGCTGCACAGCGCGGCGCAGGACCGACAGGCCAAGCAGATGCGGAACGCGATGCTCGCGAAAGCGCGCGAGGCGCAGCAGAAGACAAGCGATCCGAATTGGCGACCGAACAGCCAACAGGTACAGACCGCGGTCAAGGCGGCGCTGGATGTCGAGCGCGAACGCGCCACGCCGGCAGCGCTGGCGGCCGCGGCCGCCGCATCGGCGACAGAAGAGGCCCGCCTTGCGGCCCAGGGTGGTCCAGGGCTCGATGATGACACGCCGGGCTACACCGAGATGCTCGGACCGCAAGGCGGCCACACGGCGCTCCTACTGGCCGTGCGCGAAGGGCAGATAGGTGCCGTCAAGGCGTTGATCGAGAGCCACGTCGATGTGAACCAGGTCAGCGCCGGCGATCACACCAGTCCCCTGCTGATGGCGGCGATCAACGGCCAGTATGACGTCGCGATGGTACTGCTCGCTGCGGGTGCCAACCCCAATCAAGCCAGCGACGCCGGGGCCACGCCGCTGTATGGCGTGTTGAACAAGGAATGGGCACCGACGACGCGGACGCCGCAGCCGGCCTATCACCTGCAACAGCGCGCCAGCTATCTCGAACTCGTGAGCGCGCTCCTCACGGCGAAGGCTGATCCGAACGTGCGGCTCAAGCGGTCGTTGTGGTACACCACCTACAATCGCGACAACCTGCGCGTCGATTTCGCCGGGGCCACACCGTTTTTTCGTGCCGCGTACGCCACCGACATCCCGGCGATGAAATTACTACTGGCCGCCGGCGCCGACCCGCGCATCGGGACCATCAAGCCACCGACGCGCGCGCGGCGTGGCGCCACGCCCGGCGCAGCGCCACCGCCTGATCCGTCAGGGCTGCCACCGGCCGTGGACGGCGGCCTCGGGGTGCTGCCCTTGCACGCGGCCGCTGGAGTCGGCTACGGGCAGGGCTTCGCCGCCAACGATCATCGGCACGTTACCGATGGATGGTTGCCAACGGTCAAGTTCCTCATCGAAGCACTCGGCGCCGACGTGAACGCGCGCGACTACGCGGGATATACGGCGCTGCACCACGCCGCAGCTCGCGGCGACAACGCGATGATCACGTATCTCGTGTCGAAGGGCGCCGACGCGAAAGCGCTTGCCCGGAGTGGGCAGACAACGGCGGACATGGCCAACGGTCCGGTGCAGCGCATTTCGCCCTACCTCGATACGGTCAAACTCCTTGAGTCGCTCGGATCGAAGAATAGTCACAAATGCGTGTCCTGCTGAGATTCACTCGCCCCGCCGCGCATCCGCACTGATATGCACAAAGGCCTGCCGATCATCTGATCGGCAGGCCTTTGTATTGTCCGTCAACTGTGCGCCGACCTGAAGCTCAGGGCTTCAGGAAGTTCGGATTCGTCTGCTTCTCCGACAGTGGAGTCACGAAGCAGAGGCTGCGCCCCGGCAGCTCCTCCTTCGCATCGTACACGCCTGGGCGGCTGAGGGCAGCCCACCGACGCAGATCGCCAAGACGACGCCCTTCCAGCCAGAGCTCAATGCCGCGCTCGCGCTTGAGCAGCGTCCATGCGTCATTGATATCGGCCGCGGTGGCCGCGGGCAGCGCCAGCGCTGTCCGACGGCCGTTGATCAGTGTCAGAGCTCCACCAACATCGTTCGCCACCAGCTTGGCCTCGGCCTCGATCAGTCGCATCTCCCAACCCGAGGACAGGTTGATCGCCGACGTCAGCACCGGATATTTGGTCTGGAAATACCACCGCACGCGGCCCAGCGTACCGACGGCCGCGTCGCCAACGAGCACCGTCGCACTGCTGTCGAACGGAATGCGCGGATCACGCGTGGCCTTGCGAATGGTTTCGTACGTCGTGTTCCAGATCGTGTGCGCGCGATACGGCTGATTCGCGCTCGCCCAGAAAATGCGATTGTACTGATCCAGTTCGTTCTGGTAATACGGCATCCGATACACGAAGGTGCTCGGTATCGCGGCGGCATCCGTGACCGCCCCCGACAGGTTGTTGCGTGCCAACCGGACAGCGGCTCGCCCCGCCGTCGCGGCTTGCGCCAGCGTGGTGTTGTTCGCAGCCGTCGCCACGCTAATTGCTTCAGTGAAGTTGTTCTCGGCGCGTTCGAAATAGATCGTCGACGGTCCAGGGGCGCCGCCGTTGATTACCCCTTCGCAGAAGTTCTCACCGAGGTGTCGGTTCGCGTATCCGGCCCAGATCAACGCTTGCGCGTTCACACTGCTGGTCGCCGCGGCCGTGCCAAGTGCGACCTTCGCACGCGCCACCGCATCTTCGGCCGTCCAACGGGCACGTTGGGAAAAATCCCACCAGGTACCGCCGTCGTCGTCTGTTAGCCGGCCGTTCTGCTGTTGCACAGAAATACCGAACGCCCCCGATGAACCACCGGGGAATATCTCTCGGGCCACAGCACCACCGGTATAGGCGGTCCAATTCAGCGCTTCGGCCAGATCGCGCCCGGATCCGGAGACAATAGAACCGAGTGCACTCGGCGCGTTCAGGGCATCCGCCTGAATTGGTCCGGGGTTGGTGGCGTCCAGCGCGCACGAGGCGAGCGCCGCGAGGCACGTTGCCGTTGCAGTGAGCCGAATGCCGCGCACCACGGGTCGGAATGCGCGAGAGGAAATCGTCGTCATCATTGGCGTATTCCTCAGTAGGTGATGCGGATGGATGCCAAGAACACGGCGGGCGCCGGGATCTGCTCGTTGATGCCGCGCACCGTGGCATTGAACGAGTCGTTGTTCGTCATCTCGGGATCAAACAGCGGCATGCCGAAATTGTGTCGGAAAATGTTCTGTGCAGAGAACACGAACGTGCTGCCTGCCGAGCGCGGGATGAGCCGACCGAGGGGCACCGTCAGACTGATATCGCGGACTTTGAAGAAATCGGCCTTGAAGATGAACATGTCCGACCGCACATTGGCCGGAATGCAGGTCAGTGTCTCGCGCGCCGTGATCGGCTTGCTCGCGGCAATGTTCGCGTACGCATCGAAGCACGTCGGCCAGAGGACCGAGCGCGACAACGCGTTGAACGACGCGCCCTCTTCAATGTAGGCGCCGCCTTGATACTCGACCCGAGCGGAGAGACTGATGTTCTTCCAGCCGCGGATGTTGATATTGCCACCGATGATGCGTGTCGGCTGACTGGGGCCAAAGTCATAGTTTGACGCCGTATCGGGAGCGACGCCGCGCTCGTTGGCGTTGCGAATGATCTTCCCGCGCACGACCGGCGCAGGCTTGCCTGCCACGACCCAGCCGGAGTTTCCGACGCTGAATGAGGGCGCCCCACCGAGGCTCTCCACCACGCTGTTGTTGGTGCTGACATTGAGGCCGGCGTTCACGCCGAACGACTCGCGATTGATCAGCTGTTGATTGATCGCGACTTCGATACCGGATTTACGCATCTGGCCGACGTTGTTCAGCGTGTTGTTGAGGAACCCGAGGCTTGGCACCGAGCGCACGCTGAAGAGTGCGTCCGTCGTTCTCGCCCTGAAGTACGTGAAGTCGATCGACGTCCTGCCGCCGAAGATATTCTGGTCAAAACCGAGCTCGGTTTCTGTCGTGCGCTCAGGGCCGAGGTTCGGATTGCCAACGTTGTTTGGGCGTACGGCGGTCGCCGCACCCCAGCCGACTTGGTTGTAGGTCCGCACTGCCGCGAATGCACCCGGCGCGCGCCCCGCCGAACCGAATGCGCCACGCAACTTGAGCGTGCCCATCGATTCCTTCCAGAACGATTCTTCCGAGATGACCCACGACCCGGACACCTTGGGATACCACTGGAGTCCGAAATTCTTACCAAAGGCGCTGTTGCCATCCAGTCTTCCGCCCACCGTGAGGAAGTAGCGATTGCGATAACCCATCAGCGCCGTCGTAAACGCGCCACCGGTGATCACGCGCTGACGATTTTCGTCGGCATTCTTGATCGCACCGCTGGAGACGGTTGGCTCGGACGGCGTGGCAAAATTCTCCGACAGTGCCACCACATCACCGACCAACGAGTTGATATACTGCGTGCCGACCGAGGTCGTGACGCGGAAGTCTTTCAGTGGTTCGAACTCGTAGTTGTTGGCCCAGTCGACGCTCAGCGTCGTGTTGGCCCAGCGCTGATTCTGGATCACGCCGAGTGGCGCGGCGGGGAATCCGTAGGGTCGCACGTTGCGATTCTCGAGTGCCGCGCGATCGAGTCCCACCGTGAGGCGGCTGGAAAAACGCGCGAACGGCGTCAGCGTACCGGTGACACCCATAATCAAGCGATCGATCGTCGTCGCCAGCTGTTGCTGCAACACCTGCCGAATGGTGTCGGGATTGGCGGTGCCAAAGTAATTGCGGTCCCGTCGGTACGCGTTCAACGTCAGGCCCTGCGCGTTGTTTCCCGCGGGCGTGCCGTTGATCAGGTTGTTGGTGTACGCGCTGCTCCAGTTCACCGCCAGCTTTTTGGTTGGCTGGAAGTCGAGGTTGGCGCGCATCTGATACTTCCGGTCCCGATCGTTGGGCAGCACACCATCGGTGTTGTCGACGCTCGTCGACAGCAGATACTTGAGGTTGTCGCCGGTACCGCCAGAGACCTGCACGGCCGTCCCGTAGCGCGCCGCATAGTTGTTGAGCCCGGGAACGGCACTGCCGCCTGAATTGCGCAGGAACGGATCCATATAAAGGAGCGGTACCGAGTCCGTGCCGAACTTCTGCAGGCTGCTCACGCCACTATTAATTCGGACCTGCCACTTCGCGGCGCCGTTGCTGCCGCGCTTGGTGAAGATCTGAATGACGCCGGCGGCAGCATCGGTGCCGTATAGCGTTGCGGCCGCGGCACCCTTCACCACTTCGATGCGATCGATGTCGTCGGGGTTGATGTCATTGAGCGGACTCGCGTACGAGTTCGCACCGCGCTGCGTTGTGCCGGTAAAGATGCCGTTGCGCGGATACTCGTCGCTGCGCGTTCTGACGCCATCAATGAAGATCAGCGGCTGATTGGTAAGCGAGACACTGGTCGTCCCACGCAACCGAATCGCCGATCCAGCGCCGGCATTGCCGACACCGCCGGAGACGGTCACGCCGGCGAGCCGACCGGAGAGCATCTGCGAGAGGTTCGTCGGGACTTCCGGGAGGTCAGCAACCTTGATCTGCCCGATGGAGTTGCCCACTTCACGCTTACGCGCTGAGCCGCCCGTGCCAGTGATGATCACCTCGTCCAAGGACACCGCGCTGACCGTCAGGCCGATGGACACGTTCACCGATGCGCCGGCCGTCACCACCAGGATTTTGTCGAGCGGCTGATACCCGATCAATCGCGCACGCACCGTCTGCGAACCAGCGGCGACGCCCTGCATCGTGAACGCCCCGGAGGCGTTCGTGATCGCTCCGTTCGTGGATCCAACCAGCTGAATCTGCGCGTTGGCGAGCGGAGCGCCGTTGACGTTGTTGGTGACAGTACCACGGATGGTTCCCGTGCCAGCTTGGGCGGCCGCCATCGACGGCAACATGGTACTCGAGACCGCCAACAGTAGCGCCGTCAGTCCCGCGTACATTCTGGCGACCGAAATGCGACGACAAACACGCATCAGCAACCTCCTCAGGAAAGCATGATGTCACGTCGCGGAACCACGGGAGGGTAGGTACGCGATCCATCGCGCGCCGGGCGAGGTGACCGGTCATCGTGATCACTCCTCGCGGTGCACAGGCCAAGCTTCGGGCTAATTGAACCTTCTGTCAATAACGGTCCGATTTATCCGGAACGCGCGGTCGGACAGACTTTACGCCTCGAGTGACGCGTTCCGTGCTGAAATGGTTGTCGGCACGCGCGGAATCGTCATTGGCACGCAGGATCTTCTCCCAGTATCCCGTGTCGATCCATCGATCGAACTTCATCCCCGTCTCGCGGAAATGCGCGACCTGCGAGAAGCCAAACTTCTCGTGCAGCACGATGCTCGCGTCGTTCGGCAGGGCGATGCCGCCCATTGCCGCGTGGTATCCGCGATCGACGAGCATTGGCAGCAGCGCGCAGTACAGCGCGGATCCGATACCGCGTCCGCGCAGGCCGTTCGCGACATAGACCGTCGTTTCGACAGAGAACCGATAACCGTGTCGCGCCCGCCACTTGGTCGCGTATGCGTAGCCAACCACGGCGTCATCGAGTTCGGCGACAATCCAGGGTAAACCCGCGCCCTGCACGTCGGCGATGCGCGTCACCATGTCGGCGTCTGCGATCACCTCTTCTTCGAAAGTGACGATGGTCTCGCTCACGTAGTACGCGTAGATCGCCGCGATGGCCGCAGCATCGTGGTCAGTCGCTTCGCGGACATGGATCACGTCGGTCATCGGTTTCCTCAGAACCAGTTGGACTGCATCTCGAACGGTGTCGCGTCCGCGCGCTCCAGCAATGCAGCGAGTTGCACGGTCCGCGGCAACTCCCAGCCGAACCAATAGCGCGCCGCCTGCAGCTTTCCGCGATAGAAATCCTCGTCTGCGCGGGTCGCACCCGCTGACAGGGCGCGTACGGCGACGGTGGCCTGTCGCAGCCACAGCCACGCGATGACGGTGCGGCTGACGAGATCGAGGTAGGCCGTCGCATTTGCGAGCACCCGCGCGGGTTCGGCACGCATCGTCACGAGCGTCGCGGTGACACGCTCCAATCGCGCGATCGCGTCGGCGAGTTCGGTGCCGAGCGATGCGATGGACGCGATAGACGCGTCAGCGGCGACGAACGTGGCGACGGACGTGGTGACGACGCGCATGCGAGCGACGAAGGCCGTGAACCCGGCGCCGTCGTTCTGGCGCACCTTCCGGCCAAGAAGATCGAGCGCCTGCACGCCGTTCGTGCCTTCGTGGATCGGATTGAGACGATTATCGCGGTAGTGCTGTTCGATTGGATACTCACGCGCGAAGCCGTAGCCGCCGAGCGTCTGCATGGCGAGCGAGATGGCCTCTTGCCCCGCCTCACCCGGCCAGGCTTTGGCGATCGGCGTCAGCACCTCGAGCAGCGCGGCCGCCTCGCGACGAGTCGCCTCGTCGGGCGCCGTCTGTTCGTCATCGACCAGCTGCGAGCACTCGAGAACCAGCGCCAGCGCGCCCTCGGCGATCGCTTTCTGCGCAAGCAGCATGCGCCGGACATCGGGATGTTCGATGATGGCGACCGGTGCGCGCGCCGGGTCTTTCTCGCCCGGCAACCGTCCCTGACGCCGCGTGCGCGCGTAGTCACGCGCGTGTTGGTAGGCCGCATAGGTCAGCGCCGTGCCGGCGCGACCGACGCCGATGCGGGCCTCGTTCATCATTTGGAACATGTACGTGAGCCCGCGATGCGGCTCGCCGATCAGTTCTCCGATGCAGTCGTCGTGCTCGCCGAAATTAAGAATGGTGCTGGTCGTGCCGCGCCACCCCATCTTGTGAATGAGTCCACCGAGCACGACACCGTTCGCGATGTTGGTTCCAAGTGCGTCTGCGCGATAGCGGGGGACGAGCATCAGCGAGATGCCACGCACGCCCGCTGGAGCTCCTTCGATGCGCGCCAGCACCATGTGCACGATGTTCTCCGACATCTCGTGCTCGCCGCCGGAGATCCACATCTTCGTGCCGCTGATGCGATACGAATTCGACGGATGGCCGTCGCCTGCCGGGACGGCTTTCGTGCGCAGATCGGCCAGCGAGGATCCAGCGTCCGGCTCAGTTAATGCCATCGTGCCGAAGTAGCGCGCGGTCAGCAGTGGCTCGAGGTACCGGGCGCGTTGGTCGTCCGTGCCAAATGCGGCGACGAGGTTGGCGACGCCTGCCGTCAGCATCGCGTACGACGCCGTTGCGACGTTCGCCGCGTCGAACCAAAGCAGCGCCGCCGTCGCCACCACATGCGGCAATTGCATGCCGCCGACGTCGTAGTCGTGTGTCGCGGAAATGAAGCCCGCCTCGGCCATCGCGGTAATCGCCGCCTTCACCGCCGGCGGCGTGACGACACGTCCGTCACGCATGAACGGTTCCTGCTCGTCGCTTTCGCGATGATGCGGCGCGAAGTGCGATTCGGCCAAGGCCCGCGCGGTGTTGATCACTGCGTCGAACGTTTCACGCGAATGGTCGGCGAACCGTTCGCGCGATGTCAGCGACTCGGCGCGCAACACCTCGTAGAGTTGAAACTCGAGATCGCGCGGGTTTAGCAGTGTCACGGTCACTTACGCACTCTGGTGATCGACGATCAACGCAGCACGCCTCCCCACGTCGCCGGCTCGACGTCGGCGATGGATTGGGAAAACGTCCAATGATGGCCGCCCGGATCGATGACGGTGTATTGCCGCTCGCCGAAGGGAAAGTCGGTCGGTCCCTGCAGTACGATGGCGCCGAGTTGCTTGGCGCGCGCGTGATGGATATCGACATCCGCCACGCGAATCATCAATGCGTGGTTGCTCGTCGTCGCCGCCGCCTTCTTGTCCAGCGTCCGGACGACAACGGCGACATCGTCACCCAGCGTGAGTTGGGCGCGATGATCGCCGACGCGGAGTCGCTCGACGAATCCGAACGCGCGCGCGAGCCACGCGACGGCCGCGCCGACGTCGGGGTAGCCGAGCACCGGGATCATCGTCGGTGTCGGCATCGAACGGTTACTCAGCATCAGTAAATGAATGCGGTGGTGGAGGAGGAGAGCACGCCGACATTGACGGAGAGCGTGTAGTTGGTCGAGGATCCGGACCACGTGCCAAGATTGAAGGGCTGCCCCGTCGACACACGCTGCGTTGCGAGGTTCGTGTACGTGAGCGGTGTGGCGGTCACGCAGGTGCGCATCGTCGTATTCGTCACATTGAGAAAGTATGCCCCAGCACCCGGGCCGAAAACCACCGCGGACTTGTTCAGCGACACGCCGACCCCCGACTGTTCATCGACGCCCACCGCAAGTGGCGACAACGCAAGTCCGTCCTGCTGCAATCGCGCCATGAACGTCAGCAGGCGGCCCATGCGGTCACGCGTTTTGAAGTGCGAATCGGTGAGTACGTTGTTCAGGACGGGGACATTGAACAACGCTGTCTGCAGCGTCACGGACGGATCATACGGGTTAGCCATCACGGCCGACGATACGGACGAGACGTTGAGGGCGGAATACACGTACGACCCGAGCACGGCGAGTCCCGCACTGGTGCCACCGATCGGATAGCCAGCAGCCACGCGACTGTTCACCGCAGCAACAAGCGACGTGCCAGTCCACAGTTTCACGTACGTCGACTGATCGCCGCCGGCGATGAAGATCGCCTCGGCCTTGCTGATCGCGTCCTGCACATAGACGCTGTTGGCGCCAATGATCGACGTGATGACGATCGTCGTGACGGAGTTCGCCCCGAGATTGATCAGGTATCGGTTGTAGGCGCCGGTGCCCGTCGTGCGCAACACCACCACGTCCCCATACTTGCCCGGCGCGCGCGTGCCGCCTTGCGCCATCAGCCAGACCATGCCGGCGTCGATGTCTGTGCCGCCACCACCGAGATAGGCGCCCCCCACGGGCAAGGTCACGGCGTCTATCGCACTGCCGTCGACGTAGGCGGTGTAGCCCGGGTCAATTTTTGCATAGGACGGAGCGGTCGGCGCGCTAGCGACTGGCGCCAACGGCGCGGCGCACGCGGCCAGTAGCGCCAGTAGCGCGGCGAACGAGACGTGACGGACAGACATCGTATGCTCCAGAGAGAAGGAACTGCGTCGGTGCACATCTCAGTACCGATCGAAGCTGCGCTGAATCTCACTCAGTTTCGACGTCTTGGTTAGCGCCGCACAATACCTCATGCACCTGAGCGCCTTGAGCACCATCAATTGCCTCTTTTTCGCGGAGAGTCATCCTGCGATTCGAAACTCCGGACGCTGGAGAGCGACGTTACCGCAGGGATTGCTCGAGGTCGGCCGCGATGTAGGCCATAATCGCCATCACGGCGACGCATCGTTGCACCTCGGCTGGATTGAGCTTATCCGGCGTGTCGGCGTCCGTATGGTGAAACCAGAAGTAGCGCGTGCCATCGACGTCGAGCCCCATGCCGGGCACACCCGTCGCCATAATCGGGCCGATGTCGGCGCCGCCGCCCGACGGCCCGATCGTGCTGGCCCCAATCGGCACCAGTAGCGTCGCGATACTCTCCACGAGCTTGCGAGCAGCCGGCGAGCCAGTGAACCCGAAACCAATCGGCGAGAACACGCCGCCATCGCTCTCGATCGCCAGCTGGTGCGGCTCATCTTTATGCGCGTCGCGATACGCATTGCCCCCGCGCATGCCGTTTTCTTCGTTGGTCCACCCCACCGCGCGAATCGTGCGGCGCGGCGTGAGTCCGAGCTGCTTGAGAAGCCGGAGCGCTTCCCACGCGACGACTACACCGCCGGCGTCGTCCATCGCGCCCTGCCCCACATCCCACGAGTCGATGTGGCCACCCATGACCACAATCTCATTCGCCTTGTCACCACCGCGCAGTTCGCCCATGACATTGTGACTTTGCGCGTCCGGGAGCATGCGCGCATTCATGTTGAGCGTCACACGCACCCTCTCGCCACGGACGATCATGCGTCGCATCATCATCGCGTCTTCGGCAGTGACACTCGCGTGGGGAATCTTCGTCACCGTCGAGTCATAGCTCATGCTACCGGTATGCGGCGTCCGCATCCCGTACGGGCCCGCGCTTCGCGCAAGACTCGCGACGGCACCCACCTTCGCCGCAGCGATCGCGCCCAAGCGGCGAAAAGCGCCATTGTAGCCGTAGTCGCGCCACTCGGCGTCATACAGCACGATCTTGCCTTTCGCTTCGGCCGACCGCTGCGTCAGCTCGTCGAAGCTCGCGACAACCATCACCTCGGCGGTGATGCCGCCGACCGGCGTGGCGATGCTGCCGCCGAGTCCGAGCATCGGCAGCTGCTGTCGGCGCGGTGCCACCAGCTCCAACGATTCAGCACCGCGGACCCAGTGCGGCACCAACACCTTTTCCTTGCGCACGTTCGCGAGCCCATCGCGCGTCATGGCCGCCGCCGTCCAATCGATCGCCTGTTCAAGCGCGATGGAACCGGACAAGCGATGCCCAAAACGATCGGTCAGCTCAGCGATTCGATTCCACGCACCGGCGCTGTCGGCCTGCGCCGCCGCGATGATGCGGTTGGCGATGTCGCGGTACTTCGCGGGAATGGCGTCGGGTGACTGCGCGCGCAGCGGGGCGGCGGCCGTTATGGCCATTACGGCGGCGCACAGCCCCGAAGAGATCTTTCGCATAGATAGTCCGGATTGGAGAAAAGCAACGGGCCTGTCAATCTCTACGGAAGCACCGTTCCAGTCCATTGGTCTCTCACGACGCGCGATGGTGCGCAATTGCCTATAAGCACCGCCAGCGGCGAGGTCAGTACGCCGACACGCGCAGGGTGCTGCTCGCCGACCACCGTGAGGCTTACGAACGTGAGTTGCATGCTTCCGTCGGAAAGGCGGTTCGGGGCCGTAGGTGACGCGGGCTACCGCGACGTGAGGTGATTTTCGTACCACTTGAGATTCGCGGTCGCAGTGCCGATGCACACGATATCCACGCGGTGATCGCCGTTGAGGTCTGCGCTCGCGCATCCTGCCGCGGCCATCCCGCCATTGTCGAGCGTAGACTTCGTCCAGACGTCGTTGCCCGGATCGGTCAGCCGATAGCGATACACGCTGCGATTCCCATCGCGTTCGCCGGCGAAGATCTCGTCGTGCCCATTGCCGTCGACATCGGCGACGATGAGCGAGTGTCCGTCGATCAGCGTGGAGTCGATCACATGGCGGGACCAGCGCCCTCGCGTTTCGCGATAGACAACAACTTCGTTGCCGTGCCACGGCTCGATCGTGGCGATGAATCGTTCAGCACCCTGATGACCGACGACGACGTCGCTCGCGCCGCTCTTCGGCCACGGCGTCGGATCACCGCTGACGACCGGTGAGCGCGACCAACGACCAGTCACGTAGCGATGCAGGAACACGCCTAGGAAGCTCGCGCTCAGCACCGCCTCGCGTGCGCCGCCATCCCATGCGTCGACCCAGATGCCGTGCACCACTCCTTCATCCGCCATGCTCATCGTGTCGCGCAACCACGCACCGGGCCGATACATCAGGAAGGGCACATGGTCCTGATACTGCGGTGCGACGGCCTTAGCCCCGATGAGCGGGAAGTTGACGAGGACCTTCGTGCCCTTGCCGTCGAGATCCACGAATCGCACGCGATGCGACGTGGGCACGTGATCGATATCGCGGCGGGACCACGGGTCGCGAACGTCCGCCGCGTGTGTAAGAATCGAGAGCGCACCGCGCGCATCGGCGTACACGTTCGAGAATTCGTGCGCGAGTGCAATCTCGGGGATGCCGTCGCCGTCGACGTCATACGCGGCGGCGTTGATCGGTGCGTTGATGCCCGACACGAGTACGTGCTTCACCCAAGTGGGATTCTCGTACCAGTCGACTTCGTGCAATCCACTGGCGATCGCGAGGATGTCAGGCCTACCGTCGTGATTCATGTCCGTCACGACGACTTGATATCCGCCCGTGAGTCCGGTGTCGATCGCGTGCGCGATGAACGGCCCCTCTGCGCGTGCCGAGCGCTTTGACACAAGCCGTGCCATCGAAGGCTTGCTCGCCGCCACTGCGAGGACTGTGAGCGCGGTGATCAGCAGGATGCGACGTCGACCGCTTCGGGAGGTCGCGAACGGGCGATCGTTCATCTTCATGGGAGCGGCAGCGGCGGCGCACAGATGCGACGCGCTTCGGGCCGTCGCAATACGACGACCAACGCCACATTCAGGAGTGCAACGAGCACGAGCGAGAGCGTCGAGATGTTGCCGACGGGATTCGGGCGAAGAATCATGAAGACGTTATAGCCGATGGCCCAAAACAGCAGTCTGACCGCCAGCACCCGCCCGCGCTCTCGGCACTGCATCAGCAGCATGCCGGAATACAGGCCAACCAAACAGTTCGCGATCACCGTGCCGAGATCGAGCACGCCGCCGTCGCGCCAGATCGCGAATCCATACATGACCAGCGCGAAGGTGAACCAGAGCCCGATCATGATCATCCACGCGCCGATCCCGCGCACGACCAGATTCATCGTCTCGTGTGGCGGCATCGGATACCGCCTCACGGTGACTTGGTCCCAGTGGCGTTGCTGAATACGGCCCCGTGCGGAATGCCCGCGGCCTTTCCGCCATGCGGCCACGTCTTGTTGTCCATGCGCATCCCGAACTCCTTGGCGCCGTTGTCACGAAAGCGTTGATCGACAGAAAGCTTGCCGGTGGCTTCGTCGAAGTTGAGCAGCACGACCTTGCTGTCCATAGCCTGATAGCCCGTCACGACGACGCGCTGATGATTTGGTTCGAGCGAGATCCAGTGCGGCACGTCGGCGGCGTTGAGCACCGCACGTGAGACCTCGCGCGGCTTGGAGGGATCGGAGATGTCCAAGCTCACCACGGCGCTGTACGCGGGCACCGTGACGAGATAGTAGTGGCTCGCAATCACCGGAATTGCGCACGACGTCTTGGGCTTCGTCGGAAATGACGACACGAACTTCGCGGACGGCGCGGTGCCCTCGAGCCCCGTCATTATGTAGAGCCCGCAGTGGAACGTCGACACCAGCACCGTCTTGCCGTCTTTAAGCAGCCTCGGCTCGGCGGTCAGTGTTCCCTCGTTGCCCTTGGGTCCCTTCGGCAGATCGAAGGTCTTGATCAGCGACAGGTCCGACAGGCGCCACACTTGGACGGTCGCGATCTCGTCCTTGCCATCCATATCAGTCGTCGTCGTCACGATGCGGTCCAGCGATTTCACAATGGCCGCCGAGTACGGACGGACGCGTGGATCGACACCGGGACGATTGGCCGACACTGCGCGCACGAGTTCGCCGCGATTGGTCAGTTCGGCAAGACCTCCCGGCACCATCCCCGTCGCACCGTGTTGCATCTGAAACGTCGCGAGCACATTGCCGTTCGGCAGCCGCAGGAAACTGTGCGGATGCATCATGCCGGCGATCTCGCCGAACTGCCCGTCGAGCTTTGGCTTCGCGGGATTCGTCATGTCGAAGATGAACGACTGACCGCTGCCAAAGCCGTTCACGAACAGGCGGCCGTCGGCCGGCATCGCATGCTCGCTGTGATGTGGCCCGTTGTTAACGCCGGGTACCGGCACCGTGGTCACCAGCGTGCCGTAGCGCGGTGACTTCGCGCGCACGTCGACGACGGCCAGAAAATCCGGCGTCGTACTGTCGGCCGAGGCGGTCCAGAGGTAGAGGTAGTCGCTGGACGCCTTCGCGGCGGGCGACGTCTGGCCGAGCGCAGTATGCGCTACGACTGTGGCGAGGAGCACAACCGCGATCGTCGTCGATGGGCGCACAGGCATCAGAGTTCCAAGGGAATGTGGAAGGTTGAACGGAGGTTTCGGGGCTTTGATAACAAATCCGCCGGGGACTGCGGGGCTTCTTTAAACTATCGTCGAGGGCAACGTGTCACTGTGTCACACGAGTTGCCGAAAACGTGAGACGCGCCGTTCGCTGGAAGAAGTTCGCAGGCGAGCCATTGCCGTAGAAGTAGTAGATCACGCTGATCGTGCCGGTCGCGCTCGTCGCCCCAAACGTCACATCAGCATCCATCGACATCAGACGCCGCCCATTCACATTCTGCTGCGTGCTCTGCACGCAGAGTGGAACTCGCAGTCCGGTCAGATGTCCATTCGTGATTGTACCGTCGAGTACGTAGGCGTCCTCAGCGCCGTTGCAGAACGCATTTACGGGTGCCGCTTGTTGCACCAAGTTCCAGCCGCTCACCTGAGGCGCTGCAGGCAGACTCAAGGGAGCATTGGGGAATGTGGTTAGACTGAAAGTGTTGAGCGTGAGCGGATCGCCAAGCGTCGTCAAGTTGATCGACGCACCTTCGAGCAGGTAGAGCCCAATGGGCGCCGTCCGCAGCGGAGCGCCAGTCGGCGTGAAGGCCTCACTAACAAACCTGATTCCGCCCTGACTCCCACCGTTTGCCATTCGCGCCAGGATGGTGCTGTCAACCTTCCAACGACCATCGTAGCCGAGTAATTGTTCTTGCACCGAGCTAATCGTCGTCGTCGCAGAGGTGAACCTCCAGTAGACCTGTGGCGATTCGACCGTGACTGATGCACTGGCCTTCGCTATCGGCTGCTGCGTATTCCCGTCGAGAATCTGGGCTGTGATCGCATACGCTCCCGCGCGCTGGAACGCATGCTGCACGGTGTTGTTATTGTTGACGCTGACGGTCGCGTCGCCGTCGGCGAACGCCCATTTATAGATCACATTGGCGGGGAGCTTATTCGGCGTGACGTTCATCGCGAGCGCGATCGGGTTGCCGACGATGTCGGCGGGTGCCGCGGGCGTGATGCTCCCCTGCAGCTTGCGCACGATGAACGTTTTCCAGTCTATCCAGAGATCGCCGTCGGTGCCATTGCCCGTGATGACGTAGCCGTACCGGAAATCTCCAGGATTTGGGAAGGTCGACGGATTCAGCAGATTGACGAGCGCCGTGCCGCGGGGACTCCAGGCCAGATTGCCGCCTAGATTTCGGAACAGCTCCAGCTGCGCCAATGGTCCCGAGGTACCCGTGAGCCCTGGCGGCGCCGGGAACGACTGGCACGCCGCACATTGAATCCAAGTGGCCATCGTGTCCGCGACATAGATCGTGTCGGAGAGCACACCGAAACGGCTGCGCATTTCGGTGACCGGGAAGACCGCCTCGTCGATGGTCCCGTCGACCGCCTGCGCGTATTCATCGGGGAACTTGCCCCAGTCGTATAGGGCACTGGCCCCGATCCCCGCGACATAGCGCAGCGGCACACGCGGACCGGCGCCGGTCGTCGATGCCATGTAATACGGAACGAACTCGGAGATGCCGAAGCGTACTGTCTGGTTGAGGCCTCCTGGTACGTTGGGATCGGTGACAAAGGTGTTGAGGCCCGCCGTGCGATAGGCCATCACGGCATGTGCTATGTCGTTGCCTGCGACGACCACCAGCTGCGGAAGCTGTGTGATAAGTAACTGTGCTTTGATCATGTCGTATCGGATCTGTCCGGCCGAGACGCCAGGGCTATTCTTGGCCGACTCGGTCGCCGCCTCAAACGCTTTTTCCATATCGCCGAGGGGTTGCGCAGCGTTGACCTTCGACGACCAACGAATTCCACCACGGTTGCTGAGTGGCACGCCGAGTGCGCGGTCCAATCGATGAAAGAGATTACCGTCGGCCTTCTTATTGGCAAAGTACCACATCGCGCTGAGCGTCATTCCTTGACAGATGCCTTCCGGCTGGAAATACGTGCCAGGATTCTCAAAGCCCCAATCGTCTACACCTGGGCGGAATCCGGTGTCGATGTCTGCATCGAGCTGCGCACGCGTCAGCGTCGAGACGACCACCTCGACGTCATATCCGCCGGTACGTATCGCGGCAGATCCAACGAGTCCCCCCGACCGGGTGGCGGAGTTCTTGAGCAAGAATGCCGCGTTGAGATGTCGGGTCACCGCGGTGACCGACACGCTGTCGTAACCAATCGTTGGCAGCGCTTCGATTAGGCCGGTGCTCGGATCGCGGAGAACGATCACGGGAAACGTGTTGGCGGCAATCGTCGCGGGAATGGTGAGCGTGAGCAGCTTGGCGGAATAGCTGCTCGCGGTGCCGGTGAGGTGAATGACCGGTGACACCGGATTCAAGACGGCTGTTTTCGCGATGGTCGACGCCGATCGATACGAGATGGTCCACGCGGTCGACATGGTGAACGATCCGGCCGGGACGTTGAGCGAGAAGCCGTTGAGCGGCCCCGGTCGACGGACGAGGACCGCCCCGCCGCTGCTCGCTAGCGTGGTTAAAGGAAAAGTCCCCCCGGATACTATCGCCGTCGCCGCGATCTGGAGCGGCGCCAAGGTGCCGGCGGTGACCTTCAGGATGTTGCGCCCTTCGCTGGCGCCGAGCCGCCAATCACCAGGACTCGCTGTCCCGTCCGACGCGGTGACCGCCGAACTATTCTGCAGTGATCCGCCGCCCGAATCCACGACAAACCCGACAGTGATACCAGCAACCCCGAGGCCAGCCGCGTTCTTGACGGCCACGACTGGATTTACCGAGACGTTTGTGCCAGGCTCTGCCTGCTGCCCGTCCCCGGACTGCACCATTATCGTAGCTGGAGTCCCGTTCGTCACCGGCGGCGGGTTGCCACTGGGCGGAGTGGTCGGGCCGTTGTCGCCGCCACCTCCGCAAGAGACGGTACCGAGCACGAACACCGTCAGCAATAACCGTCGCATAGCTGCCTCTGCATGTTGGCTGTTCCCCCACCACGCGCGGAGATTGTCTCAACGCCCTCGCAGCGCGTGATAGTTGGACTGAGACGGCGGCTGGCCCTCCGCGAACTCGTGGAGGCTTGCATCGCCCAACGACCTTCAACGCACGCACCGCCTGCCGACGGGGCGCACACCGGGAGAACCGTCACAACGAAGAGCATAGGTCTGGATCGACACAAGCGCGAGAGTCAGCTGGCGATGAAAACCTGCGACGGCTCGATCACGGACCGCGAGTGAGTCGAATGCGCCTTGTCGTGAAGTTAGCGCGGGAGCGACGAACGCGGTGATGATGCGGGGATGGCATCACCAGTGCCGCCCCAATCCAATAGCTGCAACTGCGTGGCACCAACGGCGATCATGCGCACCGTGTGCGGTGAATGATCTACCGCCGGTTGTGCGTGACGCAGCAGCGACGCAGACGCCACCGACAGTGCGAGGCCACGAAGCGTCGCTCGTATCCGCTGCATTCTGGAAGATGCCGCGCGCGCGCTCCGGTGGCCAGCGCTTGTGGGAACGGCCCACACGAGCGAGTCTAGGTAGATGCCCCCCACACGCCGAGACGGCGGAGTATGGGGAACTGGAACACTGGACCAAAAGGAGCGAAGTGATGAGGCGTTCACGGGATGCGACATCGGCCACGCTCGTGGTCGTGTGCGCGGTGATAGTGGGCGCATGCACGACGCGCGACGGCACGGATGGATCGTCGGCCGCGAAGACCGCGACGTCGTCGGGCACGCCACCGGCCATGCAGTCCGTGCAGAGCTGGTGCGCACAGTTGCCACGCGCCGCGAACGCGGCGTTGCCAACGGTATCGGTGCGCTCCGATTGGTTCCAGGTGTATCAGGCGGCGGAGGGCGTCTACGCGCTCGTAGAACCGAATCAATTGCAGGAAGTGATCTCGTATCTCATCGTCGGCGCGAAGCAGGCGCTCCTGTTCGACACCGGACTGGGCATGGTGCCGATCCGACCAGTCGTCGAACAGTTGACGACACTGCCGATCACCGTGATCAACTCGCATACGCACTACGATCACGTCGGCGGCAACGCAGAGTTCGATCATGTGCTCGCGATGGACATCTCGTACACGCGCGCGAACATGGCGGGCTTTCCGCACGCGGCGCTGGCGATGGAAGTTGAAGCGGCGGCGTTCTGTCACGGGGCGCCCGCAGAACTGGACACCGCGACGTTCCACACGCGGGCCTGGAAATCGAGCGGCGTAGTCAAGAACGGTGACGTAATCGATCTTGGCGGCCGCGCCATCGAAGTGCTGCATGTACCGGGGCACACGCCTGACGCGCTCGCGCTGATCGATCGTGCGAACAAGCTGATGTGGACGGGAGACACCTACTACGACGGCACGATCTGGCTATACCTGCCAGAGACCAGTCTCAATGGTTACGAGGCGTCGATGACGAAGCTCGTGGCGCTCGCGCGGTCCGTGACCACCGTGCTGCCGGCGCACAATACCGCGCACGTCAGCCCGTCCCGACTCGCGACCGCGCTCGGCGCATTCAAGAAGCTGCGTACGGGATCTGTGACGGGCCGCGAGGAATCCGGACAGCGGATGATCTTCGAAATCGACAGTGTGACGTTTCTGACATCGAAGGCGTTGGTGGCGAAATAGGCCGGCGACGCCGTCTTGTTCGCCACCCGCTATTCCCACCGCTACTTCGCGAGAACGCCCGCCTTCTTCATCTCCTTCAACACAAGGGTTGCAAGTTCTGCGATCACGGCGTTCGCATCCGACGGATTCTGCGTTTCGCTGGTGCCAGCCCAAAGCAGCTTGTCTTGCTTCAGTGAATACACACGCGTTTCGACAACGACCGTAATATCTGTGCGATATCGCGCCGGCTCCCACATCGTGCCCCACCCACGCGCCCCACGCGCCCCACGCGCCCCACGGACGACGATAGTACGGATCGTTGGCCCACATCACCGCGCTGCGCGGCTCGCGCGCCACCGTGCGTTCGCGGCCGACGAAGTGCATGATTACGATGCCCGACATCCCCTATTGTTGCGCACGCTTCTGCGCCGTTACGGCATGATTCGGTCAGCTATCTCTTGAGAGCGACGCGCGGCTGTGCGACTGTCAGACGCGTGCTGCGTTACTTTCCGCGCGAATGCTCGCGACCTAGTGGCTATATCAGCGACGCTCAACTCAGCCACACGCAAGACGACGCGCACGAAAGCGGCGCAAATGGTGCTCGAACTTTCGACGACGTCATCGAGTCTTTCGAGACTTTGGGATCCGCGCGGTGCGCGCAGCTCGAGGCCGCCATAGTAAACGAAGACGCATACATAACTGTTTGCTTGGACAGCAATTCGCACCGATGATCGGGAGTCTATCTGGTCTGGCCGAAGACTAACGGACGCATCTGGTAAACTCTGCGACGCGATTGCGTCGGATCTTTGTGGACGACCCGTACGGGGAGCAGTGAACATGTTTGAAAGTAAATTGCGCCTACTCGCAGGCTGGGAACACGGGCGGCCGTTGGACTGATGGTTTGCTGATCGTGTTCTGGCTCTTGAAGAGGACGGAGACCCATGTGAAGACCAGAAGGACGACCTTATGCTTGCCCTTGGTGCCGAGGCCATCGCTTTTGCCGGCGTGGTCGGAGCGGCTCTCTTGCCGGGAATTGGATGGCTGGCCTTTGCGGGCGTCTATTCAGCTTGGGTGGTGACGGATCAGGTATTGCTAATGCGCGGCGCTGATACCGATCAACATTATGTTCATGTCGCCTACCGTGTCGCCGCGATCTCGGCGTTTCTGGTCGGCTTCATCTCGCTGTTGCTCGGGGTCACTGCGCCGATCTCACGACCGCGATGACGCGTCCTATACTCGCCTGCATCATCTTGGCGATGGCCTGCTTCGATACGCCTGAGCGCGACGACGCAGAGTTGGTGGCAAGTCCCACGACGCTTCTTCGCAGACCGTGGGACAAGTCTACATATGTGATTGTCGTGTCGTACCGTCCGGAACATTCCAATGCGGCATCCGAGTGAGGGGACATACCGGTGCCGTTTTGGCCTCGAGCAGATCCTGCACGTGTCGCACGAGATCTCGAAATCGGACGTTATGGCGGGGTGGACCGCTTCGGCATGCACATCGGCGCGGCGCATGACCGTCATCGAATTGGCGAGCCTGCTTCACCGCGCCTATTTTCCGCCATGACCACCATCAAACAAGCCGACTTCATCCAGTCCATCGCGGACGCGCTCCAGCACATCTCGTACTTCCATCCGCTGGATTACATCCACGCGCTTGCCGATGCGTACGAGAAGGAGCAAGGTCCCGCGGCAAAGGACGCCATCGCGCAGATCCTCACGAATTCGCGCATGTGCGCCGAAGGCCATCGCCCGATTTGTCAGGATACGGGCATCGTGGTGGTCTTTTTGAAAGTTGGCATGGACGTCCGGTGGGATGCGACCATGTCCGTGCAGGAGATGGTGAACGAAGGCGTTCGACAGGCGTACTTGCTCCCGGACAACGTGTTGCGCGCCTCGATCGTGTCGGATCCGGCGTTCACGCGCAAAAACACGAAAGACAACACGCCGGCGGTCGTGCACTATGAAATCGTGCCCGGCAACACGGTCGAGGTGAAGCTCGCGGCGAAGGGCGGCGGGTCGGAGAACAAGTCGAAGTTTGCGATGCTCAATCCGAGCGACTCGATCGTCGACTGGGTCATGAAGACGGTGCCGCTGATGGGCGCCGGTTGGTGCCCACCGGGCATGCTCGGCATCGGCATCGGCGGCACCGCCGAAAAGGCGATGCTCATGGCGAAGGAATCGCTCATGGAGCACATCGACATGGCCCAGCTCAAGGCGCGCGGCCCACAGAACACGATCGAAGAGTTGCGCATCGAACTGTGCGACAAGGTCAATGCACTCGGCATCGGCGCGCAGGGACTTGGCGGTCTGTCGACCGTGCTCGACGTCAAGATCTTTGACTTCCCGACGCACGCCGCGTCCAAGCCAATCGCAATGATCCCGAACTGCGCGGCCACACGTCACGCGCATTTCACGCTCGACGGCAGCGGCGCCGCGGAATTGCCGACGCCCAATCTGGCCGACTGGCCCGATGTCACGTGGCGCCCCGATGTGAACGCGAAGCACGTCGACCTCAACACGCTCACGCCGGACGTCGTGCAGTCGTGGAAGGCCGGTGATCGTTTGCTGTTGAACGGCAAGTTGCTTACCGGTCGCGACGCGGCGCATAAGCGCATCGCCGACTTGTTCGCGAGCGGCGAAGGACTCCCTGCCGGCGTCGACTTCACGAACCGAATGATCTATTATGTCGGTCCGGTTGATCCCGTGCGCGATGAAGCGGTGGGTCCGGCCGGTCCGACGACGGCGACGCGCATGGACAAGTTCACCGAGATGATGCTTGCGAAGACCGGCCTGATTGCGATGATTGGCAAGGCCGAGCGTGGACCGACAGGACTCGAGGCGATTCGCAAACACAAAGCCGCATATCTGATGGCCGTCGGCGGCGCCGCATACTTGGTGTCGAAGGCGATCCGCTCGTCACGCGTTGTCGCGTTCGCGGACCTCGGTATGGAAGCGATCTACGAGTTCGATGTGCACGACATGCCGGTCACGGTCGCAGTTGATGCGGCGGGCAGCAATGTGCACGAGACAGGGCCGCGCGAGTGGCAGGAGAAGATCCGACGGTTGCCGATTTTGGTGTAGGCGTAAACGCCGGCGGGCTCACATGCAGGTCGCTTCAGTCCCGCGCACGCACACCGCGTAATATCGGCCTCTGAACGTGATGGACGACGTCGATGCGCCAATCATCGCGGCCTTGACGTCATGATCGCGCAGGAGGGACGCTGAGTTTCTGGAAGTATCGCAATTGCCTGCGCAAGCTCGGGCATCGGTGGAACCACAAGCGCATCTACCATTTGTATCGCGCACTGGAACTCAATCAGGTGCGGCGCACGATGATGCGCGCGCCCACGCGGGTGCAGTTGCCGTTGCAGGCGGTGGCGCAATTGAACGACAGATGGGCTGTCCTGGTTCAGCGTGAATGTGACACGTGGGTGGATGGACAATGGAATAACGGGACGGGCAATACGTGATGTTCCGCGGCGATCGGATGATGCGCGAGACGCCGGGCGCCCCTCGCCGCTTCGAGGCGCGCCTCGCGGGTCGCCCAAATGGCGTCGGACCGTCCGGCGAGCGGGTCAGCGGGCGTGATGTAGCCGATCGCACTGTGCAGGCGGCGATAAACTGCGGGCCGTTATCCGAAATCATGCGCGGGCACGCGTCGGGAAACTTCTCCCGGGCCCGCTGCAAAATCGTCGTGACGTCCTGCGTCGTCATCGACTCGCGGAGTTCCCAGTGCACGAGGTAGCGCGACCAGCCGTTGAGAATGGCGCACCGATAGGAGCACGTCCCCGCGATGTTGAGGTACGTGAAATCGATGTGCCAGTGTTGGTGCGCCTGCGTCGGCTGGTCGAAGCCCGTGCCCTTTTTCGATGGCGTGCGCGTCCAGCGATCCAGACGTCCCGCGTCCTTGAGCACGCGATACCCGGAGGTGGGACTGACTGCGACGTCACCCGCGTCCAGCAACAGGTAGGTCAGGCGACGATAGCCGTCCATGGGATGCCTTTCGTGAACGCGCAGAATGCCGTCGCGTTCCGCGCGCGTGCGCCAGTGATCGCGGGGCACCGGGCCGTGTGGTGTCTGCACCGCGGTGCGCGTGCTGAGCGACGTGACGCAGTCCACGACCTCGTTGCGGCGATCGGGCGGGACCCAGTGCGGGGTCATGGGCCCCCATACTTTTTTCATGTCGAGGTACTCTTCGGACACTTCCGCAATGACGCGATCCTTCTTCGCGATCGTCGCTTCGAGCACGGCGATGCGGGCGCGATCGGCGCTGACGGATTGGGACTCCACACGCTGGGTGCGGCCGTCTTGCAGCGCGGCCGTCAGATGCTCGAGCGCCTGCTTCTGCCACCGAAAACGTGTCGCCGCTTGAAACCTATTTACACACCTATTGACACGACCTCTGTCGGCATCCACGCTGCTGTTGTGCCTGGGATGATGTCGCCGGTTGCGATGTGAGGAAGCCGACCGGCGTCGACTGCTCGCGATCGGCACGCGCAGTCAGACTGGGCACAGCCGTTGGCGGATCGCTGCAGGCGGTCAAGATCGCGACGGCGGACAGCAATGCAGCAACAGAACGATTCATACAAGAAATCTCAGGTGAAGTGAACGGGAACCCTCAAAGCGGACCCAAACAGTTCACCACGATTGTCACGATTTCCGCAGCGGAACGGCGTTGTTTGTGTCGCGTGGTCGACACAGAAGCACCGACGAAACGTAGCGTTCAGTCGTTCTCGGTCGGCACGTGCGTGTCGACCGGCATGCGCGTCGTCACGCCCTGCAGCAACGCGCCGATCGCGATGCCGGCAATGGCGAAACCAAGCTGCCACATGCCCGCGCCGAGTCCCGCGATCGCCGGACCCGGACAGACACCCGTGATCCCCCACCCGATGCCGAAGATCGCGGCACCGATGATCGTCGAGCGCTCCATCGTCGCTTCGTGCAAACCGAACACGCCGCCGAGCAACGGATGTTTCATCAGGCGCGGCGCGTAGCGATACGCGAAGAACGTCACGACGACGGCGCCACCGAGGACAAGCATCAGTCCCATATCCTGCACACGCAGGAACCCGAGCACGATCTCGGGGCGAATCATCGTTGAGAGCGCGAGCCCGAAGCCGAACAGGATGCCGGCCGCGAGTGCCGCGAGGCGCTGAGCACGCGGACGCTTCACCTCGGAGGACGTCGACGTGGACAAGTCAGTGGCCTCCGAGTCGCAGCACGACGTTCGCCGTGATGAACGCCGTCGCCATGAACGTGAGCACAGCCGCCAGCGACGGCAGCTGCAACGAGGCGAGTCCACAGATGCCATGGCCAGATGTGCATCCTCGAGACAGGCGCGCGCCGTAGCCCACCAGCACGCCGCCGCCCAGCAGTTGCCACCACGGGATCGAAACCGCGATGGGCGTGCCGTGTCCAAACAGCAGCCACCATATCGACGCGCCGAGGATGAGACCGGTCGAGTACGACAGGCGCCACTCGCGACTCTTCACAAGTCGCGCCGCGTGAAAGAACGGCGCCTCGACTGCATACGACCACGTCGAGGAATATACGGAGCTCATGCCGCCGACGAGGCCGGTAAGCACGTACAGCAACGACACGCCGAGGCCGATGCAGAGGCCGCCGAGCAGGTAGTGCGTCCAGCCGAAGGGGAACATCACGTTCAGAAATGGGAAGACGAAAGACTCAGCGCACTCCTGATCCTAATCAGTTGAACGTAATCACGGCGCCGACCAGCGCGGTCAGCGCGGCGAGCAGCGTGACTTTCGCCGTCGTCTGAACGCGCGAGATCGCCGCAGCATCACCGGTGGCCGCCTTCTTCATGTTGCCGTGAATGAACCCCACGCCGAGCGTGAGCACGACGACAGCCGTCAGCTTGACGTGGAATGCCGGTGACAGGCCAGCGAAGCCATTGTGCTTCGTGAACAGCAGGATCGGTCCGGTGATCCAGAGTAGCACGAGACCGATGTCGCCGACGCGAATCATCGCCGGCGGGAATCGACCGAGAACGGGCTGTTCGGCTGGGGCCGCTTTGGCGATCAGCGATTGCATGACGATGTTCGAGAAGGGCACCGAAAGGCCGAGCGCCAGGCCGAGCAGGTGAAGCGAGAGTAATACGCGGTTCATCGCTGAAGTTTCCCCTATGATCGTGGCAAGGCGAGAAAAACGAGTATCGGGTGGGAATTATCGGATGAAGGCAGGCCCGGCGCGAGGCATCTGACCACGGAGCTTGGTAAATCCGACATGAGGGCAAGGAATCCCCTACGCCCGTGGCAATCGCATATCACTAGCTAGGACTCCAGTACTCGCCGCACCAACCATCGCCCCAGTCCTCCAACCGCCCCCCCCGGAAGGTGACTGTCATGCCAAACTTCGAGATCGTTGCCCGGGAAGACTTCTCGGACGTCACGTTCCTCCTCGAGGTGCGCCATCCGTTGATGGCGATGGCCGCCAAGCCCGGACAATTCGTCATTGTCATGCTGCACGAGCACGGCGAGCGCACGCCACTCACGATCGCAGACTATAATCGCGAGCGCGGCACGATCTCGCTGGTCATCCAAGCGGTTGGCAAGACGACCAAGCAGATGCAGGTCGAGTGTCAGGTCGGCACGTCGCTGTACGCGATGGTGGGCCCGATGGGCATTCCCAGCGCAGTCAGTCACGCCAAGAAGGTCGTGTGCGTCGGCGGCGGGCTGGGCGTCGCGCCGATCTTTCCGCAAGCGCGCGGCTTCAAGGAACAGGGCGCCTACGTCATCGCCGTGCTCGGCTTCCGCAACAAAGATCTGGTCTTCTGGGAAGACAAATTCCGCGCCTGCTGCGACGAGCTGATCCTCTGCACCAATGACGGCTCGGCAGGCATGAAAGGGATGATCACCGACGGCATCCGCGTCGCGCTCGAGACGCACACCGACATCGACGAAGTCATCGCGATCGGACCGCCGATCATGATGAAAGCCAGCGCCGATGCCACGCGACCCTACGGCATCAAGACGATGGTCAGCGTCAATCCGATCATGGTGGACGGCACAGGCATGTGCGGTGGCTGCCGGGTGAAGGTGGGCGGTCAGGTGAAGTTCGGCTGCGTCGATGGCCCCGATTTCGATGGACATCTGGTCGACTTCGACGACCTCATGCTGCGCCTCCAGCGCTATACGCAGACGGAAACAACCGCCGCCGAGAAGTTTTCGGAAAGCTGCCGCATGACGAAGACCGTTGGACCGAGCGCGCTGCATGAACTCGCGCTCGCTGCCGCACCACAAATCGAGTTGCTCGATTGGCCGGACTTCTCGGAAATGACGCTCGGGGGCTAAGCGATGGCGAAGAAGAAGACAATTCGCGCGATTCCACAGGAACGCACGCCGATGCGCGAGCAGGATCCAGGCGTGCGTTCACACAACTTCGATGAAGTAGCGCGAGGCTATAGCCTAGAAGAAGCGATGCGCGAGGCGGAGCGCTGCCTGATGTGCCCGGACCAGCCGTGCATCTCCGGCTGTCCGGTCGGCATCAACATTCCCGCGTTCATTCAGAGACTCTCCGAGAAGAACGTCCGAGGCGCCTACGACGTCATCACGGACACCAACGTGCTGCCCTCGATCTGCGGACGCGTCTGTCCACAGGAGACGCAGTGCGAAGGCGTGTGTACGGTCGGTGACACGCTGCAGGCCGTGGCAATTGGGCGTCTCGAGCGCTTTGTCGGTGACAGTGCGATCACGGAGCATTGGATCAACATCCCGTACATCGAGCCGAATCAATTCAAGGTTGGAGTCGTCGGCTCCGGCCCGGCCGGTATGGCCTGCGCGGCGGACATGGCAAAGGCGGGGTGCGATGTCACCGTGTACGAAGCGTTCCATCTGCCGGGCGGCGTACTCCGTTATGGCATCCCGGATTTCCGTCTGCCCAACGCGGTCATCGACGCGGAGATCGAGAAGCTCAAATCGTTCGGTGTGAAGTTCGAATGCAACACGTTGGTCGGCCGTCTCTTCACGATCGAACAGATGATCGAGGAGATGGGCTTCGACGCGGTCTTTGTCGGCGTGGGCGCGGGCTATCCGACGATGCTCAACATTCCCGGCGATTCGCTCAACGGCGTGCTGTCCGCCAACGAACTGCTGACGCGCTGCAACCTGATGCGCGCGCGTGAATATCCGGACTTCGACACGCCAATGCCGATCGGCAAACACGTTGCTGTTGTCGGCGCGGGGAACACCGCGATGGACGCGATGCGCGTTGCCGTCAGGATCGGTGCCGAGAAGGTGTATTGCCTCTATCGGCGTTCGCGCACCGAAGCACCGGCCCGCATGGAAGAATTGCACCATGCCGAACAGGAAGGCGTCGCATTTCACTTCCTCACGGCGCCCGTGGCGGTGCTCGATGACGGCCATGGTAGCGTGCGCGGCATACGCTGCGTGCGCATGGAACTCAGCGAACCGGATGGGTCGGGACGTCGCCGCCCGGTACCGGTCGCGGGCAGTGAGTTCGAGTTCGAGGCGGACGTGGTCGTATACGCGATCGGCACGAATGCGAACCCGATCATGGGCCAGACGTCCAAGCTGACGCTCAACGCGCGCGGATATATCAATACCTACGAGCAGTGCGCTACGTCGGTCGCCGGCGTCTTCGCTGGTGGTGACATCGTGACCGGCGCCGCGACGGTGATCGAGGCGATGGGTGCAGGGCGCAAGGCCGCGCGTGGCATGAAAGCATATCTCGGCATCCGCGATCCGTGGCTACCGTACGCGCCCGATCGCGCGGCCGACAGCGACACACTCTTCGGCATCGACATCAAAGAACGGAACTTCGCGCGCGTGCACGTGAGCAACCGACGCGATCTCACCAGCGGCTTGGAACGACCATGACTGACGTGATTACACAGCGAGCGGTTGACGATCTCGTGAACGACACGCAGGCGCTGGGCCCGCGAAACGTGCCAATCCGGCTCGAAGAACATATCGTCGAGATCATCAGCGATTCCGGCGAGGGGGCGCAGAAGTGCGGGCAATCATTGGGTACGATCGCGGCGCAGATGGGTAACGGGGTGTGGACGACAGAAATCATTCCCGCCGAGATCCGCCCGCCGGCGCGCAGCGTGGCCGGCGCAAGCGGGAATCGCATCCGCATCGGCGCGGGGCCGATCTCCAACGGTGGCGACGAGACGGATCTGGTCATCGCGTTCAACGAACAGGTGCTGCTCGGACGTGTTCGCGCGAAGGAGCTCAAAGCGGATTGCATCATTTTGCTCGAGGACATGTGGCGCACACATCCTGACACGTCGGTCGTCGCGTCATACATCGAAACACACGACCGGCTTGTCGATGCGGGCTATCGCGTGTACGAAGTGCCGATGGAACGGGAGTGCCGGACGCACGTCGCCGATGTGCGTAAAGGTAAGAACATGTTTGCGCTTGGCATGCTCTGTCAGCTCTACAGCCTGGATCTCGGGCTCGCACGCGGCCAGATCATCACGACCTTCGGCAAGAAGGATCAACGCATCGTCGATGCCAACATCCAACTGCTCGACGCTGGGCATGCGTGGGCCAAGTCGAATCTCGACTTCTCATACGTAATTCCCGCGACGCGATCGACAGTTCCGCAGATCGTCGTCAACGGCAACACATCGCTTGCGCTCGGTGTGCTCGCCTCCGGCATGGAAGTGTGCGCGATGTATCCGATCACACCGGCCACGTCGGCGTCGCATTACCTCTCCGAGGTATTCGAGAACGTCGGCGGGATCGTCCACCAGGCCGAAGACGAAATCGCCGCCTGCGCCTTCGCCATCGGTGCGTCGTATGCCAGCAAGTGCACGATCACCATCACATCGGGCCCGGGCTTCTCGCTCAAACAGGAAGCCATCGGCCTCGCGGTAATGGCCGAAATCCCGCTCGTCGTGGTGAACGTGCAGCGCGGTGGTCCGAGCACGGGCCAGCCGACGAAGATGGAACAGGGTGATCTCATGACCGCCATCTTCGGTAGCCATGGTGATGCACCGAAAGTCGTGATGGCGCCGGGCACGATTGAAGAATGTTTTTACTCGATCATCACCGCGCGCAAGATCGCCGAGACGTTCAACATGGTGGTCATCGTGCTGTCGGATGCGTCCCTCGCCACGTCGCAGCAACCGTTCCCACGGCCGAACTTCAATGATTCATGGGTCGCGCCTCCTATCGACCAGAGCGCCGTCCCGCCGGGTGCCAAGCCCTACGACTGGGATGAGACCACGGGTCTGGCGCGACGCTTCATCCCTGGGCAGCCGGGCGGCATGCACACACTGACCGGCCTCGCGCACGACCGCGATAGCCACGTGGCGTACGATCCGGACATCAACGAGCAGACGCTGCGTTTTCGCAGTCTCAAGCTCGCGGCGCTACAGAAGACGCTGTCGCCGCCGCCCGTCTTTGGCGACCCAACCGGTGACTTGCTCGTGGTCGGCTGGGGCAGCACGAAAGGCGCCATCGAGGAAGCCGTCGCGTTGCTGCGTGAGGACGGCCGCAAGGTCTCATCGATGCACTTGCAGTTCCTGCAGCCGCTGCCGCCGGGCATCAAAGAGATTATGCGCGGCTTCACGCACGTCATGACGATCGAGAGCAATTGGAGCGATCGCCCGGACGACACGATCATCGACGAATCGAATCGCCGATATTCCTCCGTCGCGATCCTGCTGCGCTCACGATACCTCGTCGATGTGGATTGCTGGAGTCAGGTCCGCGGTCAGCCGATCAAGCCACGCACCATTCGCCGCGTGCTGCTGGACAAGCTTCAGGGTTCGGCGTCGACTCAGGAGAGCCGCTGATGACCACCGCGACCGCGACCCACTGCCTGTTGCAGATGTTCGACGAGCACCATCAGCTGGAGGACTATCAGAGTGGTGTCCCCCGATGGTGCACCGGATGCGGCGACAACGCGATCCTCGCCGCCGTGCAGCGGCTGTGTCGGGATGAAGGACTGCGCCCCGAAAAGACGGTGTTCGTGTCAGGCATCGGCTGTTCTAGCCGGTTCCCGCATTACATGAAGACGTACGGATTTCATGGCATTCATGGCCGAGCCCTGCCGGTGGCCGAAGGCGTCAAGATGGCGCGGCCAGACCTGACGGTGTTCGTGAACACCGGAGACGGTGACTGCTGCAGCATCGGTACGGCGCACTGGATTCACGCGCTCCGCTACAACATGAACATCACCGTCTTCCTGCACGACAATCAGATCTACGGCCTGACGAAGAAGCAGGCATCGCCGACGTCACCGATCGGCACCAAGAGCAACACGACACCGCGCGGCAGCTATCTCGAGGCGCTCAATCCCCTCTCGGTGACACTGGGCGTGCAAAACGTGTCGTTCGTCGCACAAGCGGTCGATTGGATACCGGAGATGCTCTACGACGTTGTGTCGGCCGCGTACCATCACAAGGGATTGTCATTCGTGCGAATCGTGCAACGATGCCCGGAATGGTTACCGAACTCATTGAACCCGTTCATGCAGGACCCGACGAAAGTGCGGCTTCTGCACCACGCGGACGGACTACCGTATAGCGCCGGTCTTTCGCGCATCTACACGAACCAGCTCGAGCACGACCCCTCGAACATCCATCGCGCCCGCGAACTGGCGACGGGCGATGACGCGATCCCGGTCGGCATCCTCTATCGTAATGCCGAGGTGCCGTGCTACGAGGATCTGCGCCGCTCGACCGTGTTGCGCACCATCGACCAGACGCGCATCGGATTGAATACCGAACTCGACAAGTTCACCGTCTGGCCGCAGGGACACGGCGACCGTGTCGCGATGGCCGGCAGTAGCGTGGGCGGATAGACACATGAACTCGGATCTCCATGAGCATGTTGTCTTCTTTCTGACCGGTCGTCGCACCAGCGATCGTCTCGACAGCGTCGAAGGAGTCGGTCTGCGCCCGGCACTGTTTGCCAGGTATCGCGATCTCTCCGCGTTGCGGTACGATTTTCCGCTCGTGCTCACGACGAACGGCGCGGCACCCTTTGTGCGCTCGCTTTCGAGCGTGATCGATGACGCGCTGACCGCCGCGGCGCTCGGCACGGACGGCGAACGGATGCGAAAGCAGATGCTACGTGTCGAGCAGACGATACGTACGCTGGTCGTGGGGGGCGCGACGGGATCGTTCTCGACGCTCTGGGACCTCGCCATCACGCATCTCTTACCAACGGCGGACGACGCCTTCATGGCGAGCGCCGCCCGGATACGCACGGCAATCGCCTTGAACGGCGACCTCGTCGATTGCGACTTCCAGCTCCCGTCGCGACTGCTGTTGCATACGTGGCAGCGCGTGCAAGAGGACAAGGGCGCGGCATTTCGCGCCGCGATCGACACACTGTTGTTGGGTCTCTCGAATATCCTTCGCGCCGATCACGAGCGCTCGCTCGAGGGCCGCAGTGCCGCTCATCTCCAAGCATCCGTCGGCGTGGGCTTCGGCAGCGCGTTCGACTTCGGCGCGTTGTCGTTACTGCTGACGACCGCCCTGCCGCAAGATCGGCTTCCCGAGGCGCGACGACAACGACTTACGCAGCTGATTGCGGCGCTGCAGTCACAACGATTTTACGCATCGAACACGAAGGACGCTGGCACGACACCCTATCCATTCGTATTCACCTCGTGCGCGGACGCGCTGCGCGCCTATCACGAGCGGAGCGCAGCGCAGATCGCGCTGGCCGGAGCGATCGCCGTCGCAGAACTCGAGATCGAGGGGCAATACCGCGAGGACAAGCATGATGCGATGTTCGCGCTGTTCGGAGCCAATGGACTCGACCCGCATGAGCTCGCTCCATTCCCAGACTACCTCGTCTGCATCAACGCTGCGCTGTTGCACGCCGACGAGCACGCGCAGCTGATGGAACTGCTGACGTCGGGACTGCCGATCAAGGTCATGTTGCAGATCGACGACATTCTCGAAGAGGCGCCGAGCAGCGCGGGAAACCTGAGCGTAGGGATGCGAATCCGACAGATCGCCAGCATGGCGATGGGACTCAACGAGGTGTACGTGTTGCAGTCCAGCAGCTCGAATCTGTATCGATTCCGCGATCAGATCGTGCGCGGTTTATCGTATCGGGGCACGGCGCTGTTCAGCGTCTTCTCCGGCGCGTCTGGTGCATCGTCGGGATTGCCACCGTACCTGGTGTCGGCCGCCGCGATGGAGTCGCGCGCCTTTCCCGCCTTCAGCTACGACCCGTCGGCGGGTGCGAATTGGGCGTCGCGCTTCAGTCTCGATGCGAACGCGCAAGTGGAGCTCGACTGGCCGATTCAGCACGTCGAGTACGCGGATCTGCAGTCGCAGCGCGTCGTCGAAGACGTCGCCTTCACGTACGTAGACTTCGTGGCGAGCGACCACCGCTACGCGAAGCACCTGGCACGCGTGCCGCGCCCGCGATGGAACGGCACCATGATCCCGGTTGATCTGGCGCTCACCTGCAAAAGGAAGGGGCTGCCGGATCGGGTACCCGCCCTGCTGATGGTCGATGACAAGGACGCGCTTCAGCGCGTGCTCGTCGACGAGCGCCTGCTGCGCGAGGCCCGTCGCTGCCGCGAGATGTGGCACAGCCTGCAGGAGCTGGGTGGCGTGCATAACTCCCATGCAGAACAGTTGCTGGCGCGCGAGCGCAAGGCGTGGGAGGCGCGCACGCAGGCGGAGACGACCCTCGACTCGGCGCGCGCCGACACATCGTCGTCGACTACGGCGGGGATGCCGCCGGCCGCGTCCGCTGCCACGAGAGACGTCCCGGATGTCGCGCCCGAGCGCACATCCGACGAGGCGTACATCGAGACCGCGCGTTGCTCGACCTGTAATGAGTGCACGCAGCTTAACAACAGGATGTTCGCGTATAACGCGAATAAGCAGGCGTACATCGCCGACCTCAACGCCGGCACCTACGCGCAGCTCGTCGACGCGGCCGAGAGTTGCCAAGTCTCGATCATTCACCCTGGCAAGCCGCGCAATCTGAAGGAGCCAGGGCTGGACGAACTGCTGACGCGTGCGGCGGCGTTCATCTAACACACCGACGCTCGGGACACCGCTGCTCGAGCGCTAACCGGCCGCCAACGTCCCCTCAGCATTGACGGGACGTTGCCACATCTTGGTCAGTGCGCCTTCGTGCGCCGCGGTCCAGAGCCAGCCCGCGTCGCCGGCCGCCATGTACAGCGACGTACCCATGAGCGGTTGCGCAAAGCGTTCCTGCACCGACGGCGGAATCGCGCGGCCGACGGCTAGCGCGGCCGCGGCTTCATCAAGCAACGCCGGCAGATGCGCGACGACCTTTCCCGTGACATCGAAGGGCCGTCCATCGATCACACCACCACCGCCCAGTTGCAGCGCGCCCGCCCACCGTGCACCGGTGGCACGCGCGAAGAGCGCGCCGATCGTGCGGGCGACGGCGGCATGACGCGACTCCGGGAAGCCGCAGTTGAGCAGCATCGCGATCGTGAGTGGTGTCCGCACCAGATCCTGGGCGCGGTCGGCGGCGATCGCCTCGAGCGCGCGCGTGACCAGCGCGGGCAGTGCGTCGATGTACACCGGCGAGGAGATGATCACCAGGCTGTGCGCACGCACGGCGGCCACGAGATCGCGCAACGCCTCGGGCGAATGCGCCTCCTTTTGTAGATGGCGCAACTCGCCGATCACACCGCGCAGCGCCAGTCGCTCGAGCAGATGCATGCCGAGCGCCTCGGACGTGCTCGTGCCGCGCGGTTTGGCGCTCCCGATGAGTAAGAGCACGTCGGTTGGTGCGGCGCCCGCGCCGGATAGCGGCATCGCGGGTAGCAGTGAGTCTACATCGACGATCGGTACGTGCTCGTTCGATCGTGCACCGCAGAGCGTCGCGATGACCGTATCACACTCGCCGAACGCCGGGTGTGCGGCGTTCGCGCGCTCGACGATCCCGACCGCGTGCGCCGGCGCCGCGAAGTTGATGGCGTTGCGTGTCACCAGAGCGCGCAGCGTCTGCTCCAATGCCGCATTGCGTCGGTCGACCACACCGACGACGCCAAACGCCGGCGGATGCGCATATCGCGGCGCGTGATGCACTTCACCGTCGATACGCCGGAAGAACGGCAGCAGCATGCCGAGCGTGCGATCGAGCATCTTTTTGCACTCGGACGAGTAGCCGCCGAATTGCACGGGCGTCACGAGTACGACCACATCGCTCGCGACAAAGTCACGCGCCAGATCCCGCCCGGCGTCGTTGATCTTGCAGATGCCGGGTGTCTTCGTCCAACAGTCGAAGCAGCCCTGGCAGTGCGCGACGTGCGCGTCGCGCAGCACTTCGATATCCACCGAGGCGTCGTCGTACGCCTCGAGGTCCCGCGCGATTCGCGCCGTCAGCTCATCGACCAGTGGGTCGGGCCCGAGCGCTCCGTTCAGAACGAGTGCGCGCATACGGCTGGGGGGTCGCGGTGGGGGACGGTCTACGCGCCGATACTACCCGACCGCCCTGAATGAAAGCTGCGATCGGATTTTCCCCGGGGGGATCAGTGTTTCCCCGACGGGCCGGCGCGCGGTCGGCGCGCGGCCAGGCCCGGTCAGGCCCGGTCAGGACCGCTCAGCCGGTCGCGCGTCGTCAGGATTCGAGCAGCGCTTTGAGATTCGTCGCCGCATCGCGCGTCTGCCTTCGCAGGCCCATGCGAATCAGCGGTGACATCAGGCGCCCCATGAACGACTTCGGCGTGATCTCGATGATGTGCGTCGTCACCGCGCCCTCGGGAGCGGCCGCGACCTGCATATCGACCGAGACCGCGAACGCGCGGTCGTCATAGACACACTGCAACTGCGAACCCGGCGTGCGCGCGACGATGCGTCCCGACATTTCGTGCGTCTTGCCGCCCTGTTTGTAGACGTAGCGCAGCGTGTCCCCGACCGCGTTGGGACCCGTGCCGACCTTTTCCAGACTCACGCAGGGCGGCAGCCACTTGGCCGTGAGCGGCAGGTTATCGATCGTCGCAAAGGCGCGCGCTGGCGACGAGCGGACGGTTTCCGCGTGTTCGAATCGGATCGGCATCGACGACTCCTGAAGAGGGTCAGCAGTCAAACGTATCCGACGGTACCGACCCGGGACAGGGTGCAGCTCACGCGTTCGACTCACGCGTTCGACTCATGCGTTCGACTCACGCGTGCTCGCCCCGACTAACGTCCCCACGTCCCCCAGTGCATCATAGGACGGCTGACGCGGCATCTGCTTCACTCAGGAGACTCCAATGGTTCATCCACATACCCGATGTGCGCGATCGCGCGCGAGCGTGCTCGTCCGTGCGCTCGGACTCGCGTTCTCGACACTGCTGCCGACCATCGTCGCGGCACAGAGCGCGCGTCCCTTCGCCCTGAACGACCTGCTGGGCGCTGTTCGGCTTACTGATCCACAGCTCGCCCCCGACGGCTCACGGGTCCTCTTCACACGGACCACCACCGTCGTCGCTACGGGTAAGCGCAATTCCGACATCTGGAGTGTGCCGTCGAACGGATCCGCGCCGGCGAGCCTGTTCATCGGCGGCGATAAAAGCGAGAACACGCCGCGCTTCTCGGCGAACGGCCAACGCCTTGTCTTCATCTCGACGCGCGATGGCGCACCACAGGTGTACCTCACCGGCGCCGACGGTGCGACACCCAAGCGCGCGACAACCGTGTCAGGCGGGGTGCAGGCGCCGTTGATCATCTCGAACGACGGCCAGCGCATCGCGTATGTCGCAGATGTCTACCCGCAGTGCGCCGACGACGCCTGCAACGCGCGCATGCGCGACGCGATCGAGAAAGATCCCGTCAAGATGCGCCGATTGACGAGTCTGCCCTATCGCCACTGGGATGAATGGCGCGAAGCGATTCGTCATCATGTGTTCGTCACCGATCTCGAGAGCGGGGCGACACGCGATGTGACACCGGGGGACTACGACGCGCCACAACACAATTACGAAGACAACGGATTCGCCTTTTCGCCCGATGGCCTGACGCTGGCATTCTCGTCGAATCGTGAAGGGCGCGATAAGGAGATGTCGAGCACCAATCGCGACGTGTGGCTCGTGCCCGTGAGTGGTGGCGCGTTGCGTCAGCTCACAAAGAATCCCGCGGCCGACGAACAGCCGGTCTTCTCACCCGACGGCCGGACGATCGCGGTGCGCGCGCAGCGTCGCGCGGGGAACGAGGCGGATCGCTGGTACCTCGATCTGTACGATATAGCGACGGGCACGCGCCGGACGCTCTTCCCCACTCTCGACCTGTCCGTCAACGACTTTCGCTACGCCGCCGACGGTCGCACGATCTGGTTCACGGCGGGCGATCACGCGTTTACAAACCTGTATTCGGTCGCGATAGACGGAGGAGCGCCGAAGCTCGTGGCGAAGGGTGGCACGATAACGCAGTTCGCGCTCGGCCCATCATTCGCGGTCGTCGCGAAGTCGTCGCTGACCTCCCCGAGTGATCTCTATCGTGTGAGTGCCGACGGCACCATCAAGCCGCTGACGTCGGACAACGCCGCCTGGCTCGCGCACGTGCAAATGCCGCAGGTGAGCAGCGCAAAGGTCGCCGGAGCACTCGGCACCCCCATTCAATACTGGCTGCTCAAACCACCCGGCTTCACGCAGACCAAGAAATATCCCGTCGTCTTCCTGATTCACGGCGGACCGCAGAGCGATTGGGCCGACAGCTGGTCCACGCGTTGGAATCCGGCACTGTGGGCCTCGCAGGGCTGGGTCGTCATCGCGCCGAACCCGCGCGGCTCCACGAGCTTTGGCCAGAAGTTCGTCGATGACATTTCGCAGGACTGGTGCGGCAAGGTCATGACCGACCTGAACGCGGTCTTCGGCGCCGTCGAGAAGATGCCTTTCGTCGATGCCAAGCGCATGGGCATCGCCGGCGCCAGCTACGGCGGCTACGCGGTGGATTGGATCATCGCGCACGACAACCGCTTCAAGTCAGCGATCACGCACGATGGCGTGTTCAACCTCGAATCGATGGCGCTCACGACCGAAGAGCTGTGGTTCTCCGATCATGAGTTCGGCGGGGCGGCGTGGACGCCCAAGGCGCGCGCCAACTTTGCGAAGTGCTCGCCGCATCTGTTCGCGCAGAACATCAAGACGCCAACGCTCGTGATCACCAATGAACAAGACTTCCGCGTGCCGGTCGATCAGGGGCTGCAGATGTTCACGGTGTTGCGCCGCACCGGTGTTCCATCCGAAGCATTGAGTTTCCCGGACGAAGGACACTGGGTGCTCGGCACACTCAACAGCAAACGCTGGCATGAGTCCGTGTTCAGCTGGATGACGAAGTATCTCGACGTGAACACCAAACTCGTCCCCTGAGTTCGCGATGTCTCTTGTGAAGCCCAAAGAACTCACGCTCCGCGGCCTCGTCCTCGGCGCCCTGCTCACCACCGTCTTCACGGCGGCGAACGTGTATCTCGGCCTGAAGGTCGGACTGACGTTCGCCTCCTCGATTCCGGCGGCCGTGATCTCGATGGCGATCCTGAGCGCGGTGAAAGATTCGTCGATTCTCGAGAACAACATCGTGCAGACGGTCGCGTCGGCAGCCGGCACGCTGTCGGCGATCATCTTCGTATTGCCGGGTCTCGTGATCGTCGGCTGGTGGACCGGATTCCCATTCTGGCAGTCGTTCCTGATCTGCGTAAGCGGTGGCGTACTCGGTGTGCTCTTCACGATTCCGTTGCGACGCGCGCTCGTCACGAACTCCGATCTGCCATATCCAGAAGGTGTTGCGGCCGCAGCAGTGCTGAAGGTCGGTTCGAGTGCACGCGGCGAAGGTGCCGCGGACGCCACCGAAGCGCGTGAAGGACTCACCGCCGTCGTCCTCGGCACGGCGGCCTCGGCGGGACTCGCGATCGTCGCGGCGACACGCATACTCGCCGCCGAGGTGACCGGCGTCTTTCGACTTGGTGCGACGGCGGCCAGCGGCTATAGCGTGGCGTGGTCGCTCGCGCTATTCGGTGCGGGGCATCTGGTGGGTCTCGCCGTCGGCATGGCGATGCTCGTCGGCCTCCTGATCGCATGGGTCGTCGCGGTGCCAATCCTCACCTCGATGCATCCCGCGGTAGACGCCGCGTCGCTGACGTCGAACACGATGACCATCTGGCGCACGCAGGTGCGTTTCATCGGTGCTGGTGCGATCGGGGTGTCAGCCATCTTCACGCTCGCGACGCTCGCCCGTCCGGTGGTCGCGGGGCTCGTGAGCACGCTGCGTTCGTCGCAGGCGGCGGCCACGGGTGACGAGACCGATCGCGATCTGTCGCCGCCGTGGATCATCTCGCTGGCGCTGGGCTGCATGGCGATCACGGCGTACCTCGCGTACACCTTCGCCAGTGCGTCGTCGCTCGCGCCGCACGCCATCGCGCTGACACTCGTCGCCGTGCCGTTCGTGTTCTTCGTTGGCTTCATGATCGCCGGTGTCGCAGGCTACATGGCCGGCCTCATTGGCGCATCGAACAGTCCGATTTCCGGCATCGGTATTCTCGGCATCGTGACCTGTGCCACCGTCGTCGCATTGGTTGTTCCGCCGACTCCGGAGAATCGCTCAGTACTCGTCGCGTTCGCGCTGTTCATCACGGCGATCGTGTTTGCGTGCGCGACGATCTCGAATGACAATCTGCAGGATCTCAAGACCGGCCAGCTCGTTGGTGCGTCGCCGATGAAGCAGCAGATCGCGCTGATAGTCGGCGTCGCGGCCGGTGCGGCGGTTATCCCGTCGGTGTTGAATCTGCTGGCGAAGGCGTACGGATTTGCCGGCGCGCCGAACATCGGCGTCGTCGCGCAGAATCCGCTGCCCGCGCCGCAAGCGACGCTGATCTCCGCGCTCGCACAGGGCGTGATCGGCGGCAATCTCGATTGGAAGATGATCGGCATCGGCGCCGTCGTCGGCGTGTTGCTGATCGTGATCAACGCGACGCTCAAAGCGACGAAGCGTGGCAGTCTGCCACCATTGGCGGTGGGCATCGGCATCTACCTGCCGATGTCGGCGACCTTCGCGGTCGTCGTCGGCGCGATCGTCGGCAACTGGTACAACAAGCGGGCACTGGTGTCGAAAGAGCCGGAGCGTGCGGAACGTCTGGGAACGCTGGTCGCATCCGGACTCATTGTCGGTGAGAGCCTCTTCGGTGTGCTCAATGCCGGACTCATCGTCGCATTCGCGACAGACGCTCCGATGGCCATCGTGCCGGAAGACTTCGCACCGGCGAAGATCCTCGGACTCGTCAGTTTTATCGGCCTCGTGTTCTTCCTGTACCGCTGGATGTTGCAGCGCGCGGACCGTGCATCGGCGATTCGCTGACACGTGGGCGCAATATTGTAGGGAAGTGGCTCTGTCACGAACCTCCGGCGCGTGCCAAAATAGAAGGACCGACGTTCCTTGGCGTGCACGTACCGGCTCGCGTGGCGGTCTCGATGTGTGCGCGCGTCCATTGATCCCCATCGAATATGTCTGACGAAGCGCGCATCGCGGTCGAGCAATTTATGAAGGACGTGATCGGTCGAAACCCGTACGAAACGGAGTTCCATCAGGCCGTGCATGAAGTGGCAGAATCGGTCATGCCACTGGTGCTGGAGAACCATCGATACCGAGACGAGAAGATCCTCGAGCGCATGTCCGAGCCTGATCGCATGATCTCGTTCCGCGTGACGTGGGAGGACGAGCGTGGGACGGTGCAGGTGAATCGTGCATGGCGCGTGCAATTCAATGGGGCAATCGGACCGTACAAAGGCGGGATGCGGTTCCATCCGAGTGTCACACCCAGCGTTCTCAAGTTCCTTGGCTTCGAACAGACGTTCAAGAATTCGCTCACGGGGTTGCCGATGGGCGGCGGCAAGGGTGGGTCCAACTTCGATCCGAAGGGCAAAACGGATCGCGAAGTCATGCGCTTCTGCCAGTCGTTGATGAACGAACTGTCGCGGCACATCGGCGAGCGCACGGACGTGCCAGCGGGTGATATCGGCGTGGGCGCTCGCGAGATTGGCTATATGTTCGGCCAGTATCGTCGTCTGGAGAATCGGTTCACCGGCGTCTTCACCGGCAAAGCGAAGGCCTTTGGCGGCAGTGCGATTCGCCCGGAAGCCACCGGATACGGACTCGTGTTCTTTACTGAGGCCATGCTCGCGACGCGTGGCGAGGGCATCGAAGGGAAGACCGCGGTGGTCTCGGGATCCGGAAACGTCGCATTGTACTGCATGGACAAGTTGATTCAGTTAGGCGCAAAGGTCCTGACAGCGTCGGATTCCGGCGGCTTTGTGTACGATCCGGATGGAATCACGACCGAGAAGCTCGAGTGGCTCAAGGCGCTCAAAGAAGTCCATCGCGGCCGTATCGCAGAGTACGTCGAGCGCTTCAAGGGCGCCACGTATCATGCGGGAAAGACCCCGTGGAGCGTACCGTGCAATCTTGCGTTCCCGAATGCGACGCAGAACGAACTGGGGGCGGAAGACGCGCGAACGTTGATCAGCAACAAGGTGCTCGCCGTCGCCGAAGGCGCGAACATGCCGAGCACTCCAGACGCCGTGCACGCATTGCTGTCCGCCAAAGTGCTGTTCGGGCCGGCCAAAGCCGCGAACGCCGGCGGCGTGGCGGTCTCGGGACTCGAACAAACGCAGAATTCCATGCGGCTGTCGTGGAGCCGCGAGGAGGTGGAGGACCGGTTGCGGCATATCATGCTCGACATTCACGGTACCTGTGTGAAGTACGGCGGCGACGGCCACGGCTTCGTCAATTACGTGAACGGCGCGAACATCGGTGGCTTCGTGAAGGTTGCGGACGCGATGCTCGCGTACGGCGTGATGTAGCGCGATCACTGGGCGGGGCCCGGCCGTTTGGTCGGGCCCTATCTACGTCCGGTCCACCCGATCGAGCACGACCGCACTGGTGAGATGTGCGGTGACGTTGGCGAGCGTCTTGAACATGTCAGGGATTGCATCGAGCGCGATGAGAATACCGACGCCTTCCACCGGAATACCATATTGCGCCAAGACCGGCGAGAGCAGAAACAGGCTCGCTGACGGAAGGCCGGGCACGCTGAATGACAGCAGTGTGGCGGTCATGACCAGCGTCAGCAGCGCTGACGCGCCGAGTGTGACACCATAGAGCTTGCCGAGGAAGAGCAGTCCGACGACCCAGGCGATCGGGACGTTCAGGCGGAACACCGAAACGGCGAGCGGCAACACGAAACCACTGGCGCGTGGATTCAAGGCGAGCGTATCACGCACGGCCGTGATCATCGCGGGCAACGCCGCAATCGACGAACGCGCGCTGAATGCGGCGGCCTGCGCAGGCAGCGCGGCGGCGGCGAATCGTCGCACGGAGACTCGACCGAGCAGCGATGCGACGGGGTACAGACAGAGCGTGAATACAAACAGAATGGCCGACAGCGTCAACACGTAGTGCAGCAACGCGCCCGCAGACGACGCCCCCATCTTCGTGCCGAGTCCGACCGCCAGTGCGAACACGCCCATCGGTGCAAGCCCGAGGATCCACTGCACGAGCACCAGCAACGCATCGGATAGCCCGCGGCAGAGCATCACCACGGCATCGCGTCGGTCTGCCGGCAATCGCGTCAGGGCAAGACCGAGTGCCAGCGCAAACACGACCACGGGCAGCAGGGCGCCATCCGCCGCGGACTTGATCGGATTCGCCGGCACCATGTCGACAATGCGCTGCGCGAGCGTTGGCATGACGGTGACGCTAACGCTCGAGGCCGACGCGAGCGAGGCACGCAAGCGCGCCGCCACGTCGGGCGCGAGTGCGAGACGCTCGAATGACAGCGGCGCGAGCAGTGCGGCGAGGGCCCCGCTGGCGAGCAGCAGCGCGACAAACACCCCAATCGCGTATGCGCCGAGCCGCCCAAGCTGTCTCGCGTCGCCCGACTGTGCGACGGCCACGATCGTCAGGGCCGCCACCAGCGGAATCACCGTCATGCGAATGGCGTTGATCCAGAGCGTACCGATGATATCGAAAAAGCCCACACCGTTGATCAGCGCGTCACTGCCGTTCGCGCGGACCAGGGCACCGACCACGATGCCGGCGACGAGCGCCAGGAGCACTGGGACGGCCTGTGATCTGGCTCGCGTAGGCGTGACGTCGGTGTTACGATCGGCTGGAGGCATCGGCGGTCAGATGATACCGAAGGACAGGCCACAGGCTCGGCACCCGCATATTGCACCACGATTCGTCATTGCGCGCGGTCTTGGGCGCGCCGAAGGCCGATGCGCCAGGCTGCTGGCGTTGACATTGGCGATTATCATCATGGGGACGCACTTCGGTCCCCCCTCACCGTGCCCCCTGATGAACCCGCGCGCGCGCATTCTGGTCGTTGCCGCGACGGCGCGAGAGCTCGCCGCCGCCGACGGCTGGCGCACGCTCTGCTGCGGCGTTGGTCCTGTCGAGGCGGCGGCGGCGACCGCGGCGGCGATTGCGACCGATCGTCCCTCAATGATCCTGCACGTCGGGATCGCGGGGGCGCGCCCCGAGTCGGGGCTCGAGCCGCCCTCGATCGTGATCGGCCAGTCCGCACGCTACACCGACCTCGGCGTACCGGAGAAGTGGGCGCCGCGCACGGTTGACGCGTCTGATATGCTGATCGCTGCGGCCCGACGTGCGCTGCCCGATGCTTCCGTCTGCGTGATCGGCACGAGCGCCTATGTCGGCGGCACGGTGAACGCCGACGACGACGTCATTTGCGACGTCGAAGCCATGGAAGGCTTCGCGGTACTCCGCGCGGCGCAGCTGGCGGGTATTCCGGCCATTGAAGTGCGCGCCATTTCGAACTTCATCGACGAAGCGGATCGCATGCAGTGGAAGTTCGCCGAGGCCTTTGCCGCCATCGCAGCGGTCACGCCGCGCCTTGTCGCCGAGTTTGTAACGTGCGTACGCTGACGTTCGGCTACTCCCCCTGCCCCAACGACACGTTTGCGTTTCATGCGCTGACGCACGGGTTCATTGACCTCCCGTTTCGTATCGAGCCGGCGCTGCTCGATATCGAAGAGCTCAATCGACGGGCGCATACCGGGGAGTTCGATTTCACGAAACTCAGCGTCGGCGCCTTTGCCGCCGTCGGCGATCGCTACCGCATGCTCCGCAGTGGCGCTGCGCTGGGTCATGGCGTTGGACCGTTGGTGGTGGCGCGAACGCCAATCTCACTCGACGAGGCCGTTAACGCGCGCATGGCGATTCCCGGCCGCGAGACCACCGCGTACCGCCTGCTTCGGCTCGCCGCGCCGTCGCCGAACGCCATGATCGAAATGCGGTACGACGAGATCCTACATGCCGTCAGCAGCGGCGCGATGGACGCGGGGCTGATCATTCACGAAAGTCGCTTCACGTACATGGATCACGGTCTCGTCAAGGTCGCCGATCTTGGCGAGTGGTGGGAGCAGCACACGGGCTTGCCGGTACCGCTGGCGGGCATCTGCGCACGAAGCGATCTCGATGCCGCGGACGTCGCGCTTGTCGAACAGGCAATCCGCGCGTCTGTGCAGTATGCGTTCGATCATCGTGACGCGAGCCGCGAATACGTGCGCGCGAACTCGCAGGAAATGTCGGACGCCGTGTGCGATCAGCACATCGCACTCTATGTGAACGAGTTGAGTCTTGATGTTGGCGACGACGGCATGCGCGCGATCGCACGGTTAGTCGAGGCCACTGGCTTCGGGAGCGAAGCGGCGGCGGGATCGGGCCCCTGACACGATTGACATCAGATGTTTGATGCGATCGCATCTGATGCATGCGCACCACACTCGACATCGCCGATGACGTGCTGCGTGCCGCCAAGGAGCGCGCCCGTCGCGAACACAAGACGGCCGGACAAGTGGTGTCCGAGTTGCTTCGTCAGGCGCTTACCGCGCCCGCGGTGAGCGCCGTCCGCGCGGCCAAGCCGGTGCACGGGCCGCGACAGCTCACCGATGCCTATCTGTTAGCACTTGCTGTGCAACACGGTGGTCGTCTCGTCACGTGCGATGCGGGGATTCCACGAGCGGCGGTCATCGGCGCGATGCCGCGACACATGGTCGTCCTGTAGACCAACGCGACGTTTACTGCGCGGTTGGCCGCGTCGCGGTCACCGCTCCGCACGACGCAATCCGCGGGCAGGCTTGCCGAAGAACAGCGTGAATCCGAGTGTCTGATACGATTGCAGCGCCGCCGACACGTCCTTCACCGAAAGACTGACGGACAATCTACCAGTTCCGGTGCGCGTCGCTCACGCGGGATAGGACGACTGGTACCGGCCGTAGCATGCGGACGCCGCACGGGCATCGCCAGGCACGAGCGTTCCGCAGCATTGACTACGAGAGCGACGCGAGGGGACCACAGGACTCAAGCGACAGCTGCTCGACGCGCCCGTCACCCCGGAGACATATAGGAGACGTGCGCGCGTCGCGAAGTGGCGCAATCGCACGCGGAACGATTGATGCATACGGATGTTGCACGGCCACGCGAAGTGTCAGGCCGCAATTCATGCATCTACTCAATCTGTCGGAGCTTTTTCTATGTCGCCATCATCAGCCGCGTCGCGGATCGTTTCCACGCGCTCGCGGAGCGAACCGCAATCAGCAGCGCGACGGTCACGCGTCGTTCGCATGACGCTCGCGTTCACCGCCATGGTCTGCATCGCAGCAACCATTCCGGCTGCGGCGCAGAACACCCTCGGCTCCGCCCGCTCGTTCGGCGTGCTCGGTGCATCGACAGTCACCAATACCGGCGCCACCACGATCAAAGGCGACCTCGGCCTTTACGCAGGGACATCCATCACCGGCATCGGGACCGTCACCTTGGTCGGCGCCGTGCATCAGACCGATGCGGTCGCGCAGCTGGCGCAGGCTGATGCGAACTCCGCCTTCAGCGTATTTGCGGCGCTGCCATTTACGACGGACCTGTCGGGGCAAGATTTGGGGGGTGGTCGGACACTCCAGCCGGGCGTCTACCGGTTCAGTTCTTCGGCGCAACTCACCGGCAATCTGACCCTCGATTTCCTTGGCAACTCGAACGCACGCTTTGTCTTTCAAATCGGTTCGACGTTGACCACCGCGAGCGGATCTTCGATCACGGCCATTCACGGCGGCGCGAACGACGGGCTGTACTGGGACGTCGGTAGTTCCGCGACACTCGGCACCAGCACCGTCTTCATGGGGAGCGTGATCGCCAAGGAAAGTGTCACGCTGAACACGTCGGCCAAGATCATCTGCGGTCGCGCCATCGCGCTGACGGCCGCGGTGACCATGGACAACAACACCATCTCGAACGACTGCGCGAATGGCGGCGAGTATACAACGGGTCGCACAGATTTCGGCAGCCGGGGATTCAGCGGTGGGACCAGTGTGGTGCCAGAGCCCTCGACGATCGCGCTGATGAGCGGCGGTCTCGCGCTGATGGGCTTCATGATTCGGCGTCGGCGCCGGGTGTAACCCGCGAGAAATATCGCGCGCTACGTGGTTCAGTCGGGCACGGGCGCGCTTTTCGGCATCGTCATGATCGCGGCGAGCATCTCGACGCCTTCCCACAGGTTACGCAGTTTCAGATTTTCGTTGGGGCCGTGCTGATTATTGTCGTGGTTCACGAGCGACACGCCAATCGTCGGCAGTTTCAGCGTTTCACTGAACGCGCCAAACGGCATGCTCCCGCCGAGTGTCGGGAGCTGTACTGGTGCGACGCCGTTGCGCGTGAGCGCCATGACGACACTGCTCACCAACGGTTCATCCATCGACACGCGTGACGCCGCATTGCCGGCGCCGCGGTCCACGCGCGCAAGCAGTGGATGGGCCAGTCGTTCCGCATCGGTGGGATCACGCCTCTCGACGATGAAATAGCCCTGCTTCCGAATGTGCGCGACCACGAGCTCCTGTTGCTTCGCGGGATCGATGCCCTGCACGAGGCGCATAGCCAGCCGCGCGCTCGCTTTGGCCGGAATCGCCGTGCGCGGCGCGGCCGCGAAGCCGCCGCCGGATTCCATCGCCAGTACGTTCAACGTCGGCTCGTTGAGCTTCTCCTCCAGACGCGTCATTGGACGTTCAGGGCGCGCGATCCCGAAGTCTTTCATCAGCATGGTTTCGACATCGGGCATCGCGGCAAGCGCGCGCCGCTCGGTTGGCGTCAACGGTGTGACCGCGTCGTAAAACCCGGCGATGGTGACGCGCCCGTCGTCGTCCTTCATGCTCGATAGCAGCTTCGCGAGTCGCATGGTGGGATCGGGCGCCCAGTTGCCGTAGTTGCCGCTGTGCAGGTCCATGCGCGCTGTGAACACCGTGACCAGCACGTTCGCGCCACCGCGCACGCCGTAGTACATCGTCGGTCGTGTGCTGGGATGCCGCGGACCGTCGAGCGTGATGGCGAGGTCGGCCGAAAGCTCGCGTCCGCGTTGTGCGACAAACTGTTCGAAGTTGTTCGACCCCGCCTCCTCTTCGCCGTCGAGCACCACGATGATGTTCCATTGCGGGCCCGTGCCCGTCGCACGCAACGCGTCGACCGCATTGAGCAGCGCGACGATCGGTGCTTTGTCATCCGACGCGGACCGTCCATACACGCGCCACTCCGGATCGAGTTTCGTGTCGGGGCGCAGTGTCACCGTGCCCGCGGGGCCTTGCACGCACGGGGCGAACGGGCCGCAGAAGGTCCACTCTCTCGGATCGACGGGCTGCCCGTCGTAGTGGATGTAGAACGTCAGTGTGCCGCGTGGCGCCGTCGCCGAGCGCGTGGCGAGAATCACCGGCGATCCCGGCCCAGTCGTCGCCTCCACGGTGAACCCGCGTCGTTCGAAGAGCGTCGTGAGCAATGTGGCATTCACCTGCATGTCGGCGCTGTTGCGCGCGACATTCGGAAGCGACACGAGTTGCATCAACTCGTCGAGAATCTTTCGTTCGTTGTGGGCGCGCCAGTCGGCCACGGAGTTTGCTGGACGTTGTGCCGATAGAGTCTGCACCAGCGGCGTCATCATGGCGACGGCAACAAGCCGTATCAAGAGCACTCGGTCGCGTCTCAACGGCGGTCTCCCGTGTAGGCGGGCCCGCGCACGATGCGTCCCGGTTTCGCGCCAGTATGCGCACCGGCGCGCACCACGCCGACACCGTTCACGAACACCTCACGTACACCGACGGAGAGTTGCAATGGTTGCTCATACGTCGCCTTGTCGTTGATCGTCGTCGCGTCGAACACGACCAGATCGGCATACATGCCAGGTTTGATCAGCCCGCGATCATGCAGGGAAAGCCGAGTGGCGGTGGCCGATGTCATCTTGCGTATGGCCTCCTCGAGTGGCATCAACTGTTCGTCGCGCACATACTGGCCAAGAATCCGTGGGAACGTGCCCATGGCGCGCGGATGCATAAGCCCTTGAAACGTGGCGGGATCGATGCCGGGAGCATCGGTGCCGATCTTCATCCACGGCTGCTTCAGATTCAGTCGCACATTCGCCTCGTCCATCATGAAGTAGGTCGTTTCGACGCGGTTGTGCTCGCTTAGCACGAGATCCATCACTGTCTCGATCCAGTCTTTCCCTTTCGCTGCGGCGATCGCGCTCAGTCGCATCCCGGCGTACTGCCGGTTCTCCGGCTTGAGCAGACGCGAAATCAGCACGTTTGGCGGTGTCGCGAGTTCGCAGAGACTTTCCCAATCGTACGTCTGATGCTCGATCTCGACGCGCATCTTCGCACGCACAGGCGCACTGGCTAGGTTGTCGAATAGTTTGCCGTCGGCTGCGCTCCACGGCGGCAAACACGAACTCAGTCCCGTTGCGCCCGCGGTGTACGGATACATATCCGCCTGCACATCGAGCCCCTCGGCCCGCGCTGCGTTAATGCGCGCGATCGCCAAGGGCCCTTTTGCGAAGTTGCGAATTCCGCTCGCCTTAAGATGATAGATCTCCGACGCGATACCGCTCTCGCGACTGATGCGAACGACCTCATCGATCGACTCGAGCAGCTTGTCGCCTTCGGAGCGCATGTGCGTGATGTAGATGCCACCCGCCGCACGCACCACTTTGGCGATTTCGATGAGCTCTTCGGTGGTCGCGAAGGTGCTGGGCGGATAGATCAACGCTGTCGTGAAGCCGAGCGCGCCGTCGTCCATCGCCCGTTGCGCCGCGCCGCGCATCTGATCGAGTGCAGCCGCTGGCGGCGCACCTTCGGCAAGCGCCATGCCGTATTCACGTAGCGTGCTGCCGCCCACGAACGCGCCCACGTTCACGCTGACACCGTGCTGTTCGATGACCCGGAACATCTCGGCGAAGCCATGTGGGGTCGCGAAAAGCGGTAGCAGTCGCCGAGAGAGTGTGTCTGCCGGATCGAGCGCGGCCACAGAACGCGCCAGCATCTCGGCGTTCAGCGGAGCCGGTGTACCGCCTTCGCCGAAGACTTCCGTCGTCACCCCCTGCGTCACCTTGCTGACGACACGCGAATCACCGCGCAGAAAGGCACCCGTCGAGCCGCTCTGAATGTCGATGAAACCGGGTGCTACGATCATCCCCGTGGCATCAACGCGCTGTGTCGCGGTCGCGGCGTGCAGCGTGCCGCGCGGTGCCACCGCGACGATGCGATCACCGGAGACCGCGACGTCACCGTAAAACCACGCTGCACCAGTGCCGTCGACGATGCGGCCGTTTTCGATGAGCAGGTCGAACGTGCCGCGCAGTGGAGCGGATGGGGGCGAGGTCCGGGCTGACACGCAGCCGCTGGCGACGAGGACAAGAGCAACAGTGCATGCGCGTTTCACAGACGTGAACTCGAAGTTGGAGGAGAGCAGTATCGCGCGTCGGCGACCACAGCGGCGCCGACGAATCCGGCTGAATATGCGGGCACGGCCCCGCCTCTCGTCAGATCGCGCCGTCGGGAATCGCGGACGTCGACATGGCGAACTGGGAGAGGTCGCGAACGCGTGGCCACGCCTACGTGGCTGATCGCGCGCTTGATGCCGACAGCGAGATTCTTACCATGCAACCGCCAACCGAATCGCAGCCACAGGCTTGGATGACGCATCGATCGCTGCGGCGCAGCTACGCGGACGCCTTGTTCGCCGAGTTCGAGAGCCGCATCCCGGACGCTGCCGCGTTTGCCGAGGCGAACCGAATGCTGTTGCTCCGTACAGACGATGGATTCGGCGATAAGTGCGAACGTGGAGCGTATCATCGCTGCGCTCGTCCGACGACGTGATGCGATGGCGGGAGTGCTTCGGTGTGGTTGGCCTAACCTCCGAAATCTCGCTCCCGCGAGCCGCCGCTGATCTCCACCGCTCTCCACGATCAACTGCTGCGCACGCCGGCGACGCCTACGTCGTCGAGCGCGAGCTGGCGGGTGGCGGCATGAACCGCGTATTCGTGGCGACGGGTACGGCGCTGCACCGCGACGTCGTGATCAAGGTGCTCCCGCGTGAGCTGACCGGCCCGTTGTCACCCGAACGGTTCCGTCGCGAAAATCGGCGAGGCGAAGGCGACGCTGGGCTATGTCCTGATGTTCGAGTACCAATGGGCGGCCGCGGACAGCGCCTTCCGTCGCACCATTGCCTTGAGTCCTGCTTACTCGACGGCGTATTCCTGGTACGAAGACGTGCCTGGAGCGATTGGTCGGTTCGATGAGCAACTCCTCAGGGGACAACGGGCGGTCGCGATCGATCGATTATCGCCCAACGCGCTCAACACCGTTGGTTGGGCGTTAATGGCGAACGGACAGATCGACGAAGCGTACCGCTGGTTCGAAAATGCGCCGGCCCTCGATCCGGATTTTCTGCCGGCGAATCTCAACGCCTGTATCATAGATTTGGATCGTGCGGACTCGAGTGGGTTCTTCCGCCACACCACAGACCAGGCAATGAAGAACGCTGTCCGGCCACTCTGCCAGTCGGGCGGTCGTGATGCGGTGCGGCACGTCCTTATCGAGGACGTGAGAACGCCGCCGACGTTTCGCGCTGAACAACGGATCGCGCCCGGAGACGTCAACGGCGCCGTCCGCGGCCTTAACACCGCCATTGCCACGCACGACCGGTACCTGACTTTCCTGTATCCGATTTTTGTCGGCCTGATCCGCAAGGATCCTCGATTCGCTGCGCTGCGCTACCGCGCTGGGCTGCCGGCGCCGGCGCGCTGACGACGACCCTCGACCGAATGCTGTGGAAACATACATAAAAGGGCTGAACATAGGACATCGCGTACGTAGCGTTCAGCTGTCCGTGCGATGCTCCGTCTTCGAGGCTAGGCATGCTGACTGATCAGGTCGGGGCCCTGTTGAAGACCTCGCGGAAGGCCCTCGGTCTTACGCAAAAGGAGCTCGCGCGCCGCGCGGGAGTCAGGGAACGACTTTGGGCCGAAGTGGAACGCGGCGAACGTCCCAACGTGAGTCTCGAGACGGCGCTCCGGATGCTCAGCGAAGTGGGCGTGAGCGTCCGACTCGACGATGCCCTAGGATCGAGCCATAAGCTGCGTGATCCTGCCGCTGCGGCAGCAGCGCGCGCGGCGCGGGCGGCAATTCGCCGAACGACGTGGAGCGGACGACAAATCCGTCTTGCCGAGGAAGGAGCGGATCCGATGGACACGAACCAAGGCGCCGCCGGACTCGATTCTGTGGCCCGGGTCTCCGAGCAGGCCTTTGCGGTCGCGAGCGCACGCCGCGCGTCGCGGCGGTAAGTGTCTCCACTCCCCAACGACACCTCGGCACTCGCGGGCGATTTCCGTGATTGCATCGAGATGCTGAACGCGCACGACGTCGTGTTCATTCTCGTCGGCGGATTTGCGGTCGGCTGGCACGGCGTGGTGCGGGCGACCGGCGACATCGATTTCCTCTACGAGCAGTCGCCGAAGAACGTCACGCGACTGTGCGCGGCCTAAGAAGAGTTCGGGGCGCGGAACCACCTGATCGATGCGGAGTTTCTGCTTTCGCCAGATGCGGTCACGCAACTCGGAAACGAGCCGTTCCGCATCGACCTGCTGGCATCGATCAGTGGCGTTTCGTTCGAAACGGTTCGGGACGGAGCGGTGGAGACCGACATCGGTGGTCAGCGTTTACTCATTATTGGGCTGGATGAGCTGCGCGCGAACAAAGGGCGACGGGGCGTGCAAAAGACAAGGAGGACCTGCGGCGATTGACGCCCCGGGCGAAGGCGTCTCGAAAACACCCGTAGTCGGACGCCCACGGACTCTCGCGCGTGTTGGTTGCGCCGGATGCGTTTCCCCCCGCCCCGCCCAGCGTGCCGTACTCAGTCTTCAAGCTGCTGCACATCATCGGTCTCGTGCTGCTCGTCGGCAACGTCACCGTCACGTCGGTCTGGAAAGTGTTTGCGGATCGAACAGGTCAACCGGCCATCGCGGCGTTTGCCACGCGCATGGTGATCGTCACCGACTGGTTTCTCACACTCGGCGGCGTCGCGCTGCTCGCGGTGGGCGAGTACGGCATGACTACGTCGCCGGCGTGCCGATCTTCGGCACACGCTGGCTCGCGCTGAGTCAGTGCCTGTTCGCCGTCGCGGGCGCGATCTGGCTTGGCCTCCTCGTGCCGACGCAGGCGGCGCAGCAACGGATCGTCCGCGTCTTCTCGGAAGTTTTAAGCGAACTCCCTGCGGACTACCGTCGTCTGTCGCGACGGTGGATCACGTTGGGGTCATCGCCACGCTGCCGTTGCTCCCGGCGATGTACCTCATGACCGCGCGATGATCACGCGCCGTTAGGACAGCACATTAGGGCACCACGCTAGGGCAAAAGTTCGAGCCGGCTGATCGCGACTATTGCATCGAAGGCCGCGCCCGCCGCCGCGACGCCGATTCGCTCAAGCGTGCTCGGATCGAGTGGTGTGCGCAACGATTTGGGCTTGAAGGCGCTCCAGGGCAGATACACATCCGCCACCTCGGCGTGACCGGGAGCTCCGCCCCGTAGTACTGCCACGGAGCTCGCGCTTCAGCCGTGCGGAGAGGCACCACGTACGAGCCGGAGACGCCGCACACCGCGAGTTGCACGCCGCCGTGTCGCTCGAGCGACACCCGCCCCGACAGGCGCAGGGCCATGCGTCCGGCCACGACTTCGTGCGCTGCACGAGCATCGGATACCCCGCCCATCACGCGGTCGCTGAACACGCTCCAGCTGCCGGCGACGAGGTCGGCGTCGGTGAAGTCGTCGAGGAGGAGGGTCATGTTCCTGTCAGTCGCGTCCCAAACAACTCCGCATCACTCACCACCAACGGCGGCAGCGCACCGCCTGGCGTCCACGTCATCCCGTCGCGAAAGGTCTCCGGAAACTCCGACGCAGCGGTCCAGCGTTCAATCGTGCGCGTGTTTTGATCCACCAGCCATAGTTCGCCGACACCGTGCGACAGATACGTGGGCCGCTTGCGATGACGATCACGACGCCGAGTTGACGGGCTGAGCACTTCAACCACCAACAGCGGCGGCGGCATCTCGCGCCACGAGAGGTTGGCCGACTCCGGTGCGGCATACAGCGCGAGATCCGGCTCAAGCCACGTCGTTTCGCTGATGTGCACGCCGCCGGGCGCGAGCACCGTCCAGCCGGTGTGCGCACGACACCACAGCACCGTAAGGACGGTCAGGCGTACGGCAATGCGCTGATGCCCGGTCGATGGCAGCGGCGTCACCAGCAACTCGCCGTGCAAAATCTCGTAGCGATTCCCGTCCTCAGGGATGGCTTCAAGATCGGCCACCGTCCACACGGTGCGATCGGGACTGGGCGAGCGATATGGTCGCGTATCCGGCATAGCCATACGGTCAGCTCGGCGAGGGGGTGCGCGCAAGGGGCGAACATCCGCCGAGAGTAGTGCAAACTGCGCTCACCTCCGTCACCGAATCATCGCGACCACGCTCGAAACGACGCGGACGCCAATGCGCCCTGCACGGCGAACCCCTCTCGGCTAGTCTCCCGGACTTGGCACCAGGCCGCTGGTCGCGCCCGCCGCGCGCTCGCGCACGCCCATCCCTTTCCGGAATCGCGACAGGAACCCTTCACGCCATTCCTCGAGAATCTCGTACACCGTCGGAATCACGACGAGCGTCAGTACCGTCGACGCAATCACACCGCCGATCACCGCTCGCCCCAACGGCGCGCGGAAATCCGCCCCTTCGCCGTAACCGATCGCGACGGGGATCATGCCGGCGACAAGCGCGATAGTAGTCATCATGATCGGCCGCAACCGAATGCGCCCCGCCTCGATCAGCGCCTCGCGCAGCGGCATGCCCTTCTCCTTGTGCGACCACTTCGCGAAGTCGATCAGCAAGATGGCGTTCTTCGCAACGATGCCCATCAGCATCATCACGCCGATCAGGCTCATTACGTTGAGCGTGTCCTTGAGCGCGAGCAACGCGACCACGACGCCGATCAGTGATAACGGCAGCGAGAACAGAATGGCCAACGGATCGATGAACGACCCGAATTGCACGACGAGCACGAGGTACATCAGCGTGACCGCGATGCCGAGTGCCGTGATGATCGCCATGAACATCTGGTTCTGGCTTTCGACTTGGCCACCCTGCACGATGCGATAGCCGGGTGGAAGCGCCACCTGCCCTACTCGGCGCGTGACTTCCTGCGCGACGTTGCCGACCGACGCGCCAAGCACGTTGGCGCCGATGGTAACAACACGCTGCCGCTGGAAGTGGTCGATCTGCGCGGGTCCGGATTGGGGGCGAATCGTCGCGATCTGCTCGAGTGGTACAAATCGTGGCGCACCGCCGGCCGCAGCAACGCCACCGCCAACAATGATTGGCAGCTGCCCGAGATCGCCCGTCCGTGAACGCGATTCGGGTGCGAGCCGCACACGCACGTAGCGCGATGCACCCGTGGGATCGACCCACGTGCCCGCGTCCACACCGGCAAACGCGAAACGCAACGCGTTAGAGAGCTGTCCGAGATTCACGCCGAGTGCGGCGGCCAACGGACGGTCGACCGTCACCGAGAGCTCGGGCTTCTGGCCGCGCGTGGACAGACCGACGTCCACAACGCCCGGCACCAGCTTCGCGGTATCGGCGATCTGCTGCGCCAGTTTCGCGAGCATGGAGGCATCGAGTCCTTGCAACTGCAGTTGCAGCTGCTTCATGTTCCCGCCAAAGCCACCAGCCGCGAAGGTGTACACGTTCGCACCGGAGATGCGCGCCACTTCCGCGCGCACCACGCGCGAAAAGTCGTCCTGACTGATATTGCGCTGATGCTTGGGCACCAGCTTCACATACACCGTCGCGGCGTCGGTGGCGCCCGACCCAGCGGCGTTGCCGACGGTCGTGTAGGTGTACAGCACTTCCTTGTGCGCGCGCACCATCCGACCGGCTTCTTCCCCGCGCAGCGCCGTGTACTGCAAACTCGATCCCGGCGGCGCTTCGATGGCGACATTGAGTTCGGCGTTGTCGCTGAGCGGCTGAAAGCCGAAGCCGCCGAACGACGCCTGCAGTGCGACGGCGGCGACGAGTGTCACGAACGCCATGCTGACCATCCACCAGCGGTGATCGAGCGCCCACCCGATCACATGCGTGTACCGATCCGCTTGTCGGTCGAACCACGTGTTGAACCGGTCGAGCGCGCGCGTGATGAATCCTCGCTCCGACGGGGCGCGATGCGGATCCGCCCAGTAGGCGGAAAGCATCGGGTCGAGCGAGAATGACACGAGCAGTGAAATCAGCACGGCGCTCGCAATCGTGAGTGCGAACGGCTTGAAGATCTGCCCCGCAATCCCGTCCATGATGCCCACGGGAATGAAGACGGCGACAATCGCGAACGTTGTCGCGGTGACGGCCAGACCGATCTCGTTGGTGCCGTCGTGCGACGCGAGGAAGTGGTCCTTCCCCATCTCCACATGCCGCACGATGTTCTCGCGCACGACAATCGCGTCGTCGATGAGAATGCCGATGGCGAGCGACAACCCCATCAGCGACATCACGTTCAGCGTAAACCCGAACAGCTGCAGCGGCACGAAGGCCGCCATCACGGAGACGGGCAGCGCGAGCCCGGTGATGACCGTTGATCGCCACGAGTTGAGAAAAACGAACACGACGAGCACCGTGAGAAACGCGCCTTCGAGCAGCGTCTCTTCCACGTTTCGCACCGAATTCGCCACGCGCACCCCGGCATCGCGCACGAAGTCGATGCGCGTGCCCACCGGCAACGTTCGCTGCAACTCGGCGACGCGCGCGCGCACTGCAGCACTGACCGCGGTCGTGCTGTACTCCTTGCCCTTTACCACATCGAGTCCGATGGCGGGCGCGCCGCTGTAGAGCGCCGCCGACGTCGGCTCAGCGAGGCCAACCTCCACCTGCGCGAGCTCGCCCAGCCGAACCGCTTGCGCGCCGCGCTGCGCGACGACGATCTGCGAGAACTCGTCCGGGCTTGCGACGCGCCCGGCCAAGCGAATCGTGCGTTGTTCGAGTTCTGAGGTGACGCGTCCAACGGGGGCGGCGAAATTTTGCGTGCGCACCGCCGAGACCAATTGATCGATGCCGATGCCGGCGGCGGCTAATGCGGTGGGGTTGACGTTGAGATTGAGCTGCGCGCTGTCGCTACCCACCACGTTGATTTGCGCCACGCCGGAGATCGAGCGCAACTCACCGGCGACTCGCTGTTCGGCAAGCTGACTGAGCTGCGCGACCGAGAGCGACTTCGACGTGAGTGCGAGCGACACGATGGGCGACGCGCCTGGGTCGAAGCGTCGGATGCTTGGCTCGATGATCTCGGCGGGCAGTTGGCCGCGCACGGAGGCAATCGCATCGCGCACATCTTGTGTGGCCTGATCGACGTTCTTGGAGAATCCGAATTGCAGCACGATCTGCGCGAAGCCATCGGTCGACGACGAGTTGAGCTTCTCGACGCCGTTTATGCTGGCGAACTTGTCTTCCAGTCGCGTAACGACTTCGCGCTCGACGACGTCCGGCGACGCGCCCGGATAGGCCACGCCGACGAAGACGATCGGCTGGGCGAAATCGGGGAACTCGTCGGTGTCGAGCTTGAACAACGCCAGCAGCCCGAACGCCACCAGTGCGAGCATGGTGACGATGGTGATGGTCGGGCGTTTTATGGCGAAATCGGAGACGAACATCTATGCCTTCGAAAGATGAATTGCAGCAACACGAGCGGGTGTCCGCCGTGCCCAGAATCTACTGAGTGGTCAGGACTTGGGCTGCAGTCTTTAAGGCGTCGTACTCCGCGATAAGCTTCTTCGGCGCGGCGCGACGCCACGCAGCTTCCAACAGTTCTATCATGGTCGACTCGCTTACGACATCGAGCCGAACGAGCACGGACGGGTATTCCCGATAGTGTTCCGTGATGAAGAAGACGTCCGACTCATGCGCGAGCAGAAAATCGCGTTCCATCATTGTGCCGACTTTGATCACCAGCGCGCCGTCCTCGTCGCGCAGACGCGCGAGAACTTTTCCGCGAACTTTGAGCGCTGGCGTTCCGTACGAGGTCCCGTCCTCGACACCAGGCAGGGCCAACGCCAGCCGGCGCACGCGTTCGTAGCGACCGACTGGTTGCCGGGCGGATTTAGGCGATGGCATGGCGATCAGGGTTCGGAGGTGAACATCGGGGCCCTGCCCGGAACGATTTGCACGCACGCAGGCGAGCTTCGCGAATCGTTCGAATCTACCGGACGGGCATGTGGACGGGCACGTCGACAGTCAGGTCGTTGGCCCGAAGCGCTCCTCAGCGGTTACGAGCAATGGCGGCAGCGCGGCGTCGGGTGTCCATGTGATCCCGTCGCGACGCGTCTCCGCGTTGATGGGCTCGCGACCTCGACGACGGGCAGTGGCGGCATCTCGCGCCACGGTTGCGCCGAGTACTCCGGTGCGGGGTAGACCGCGATGTCTGGCTCAAGCCGATTGGTCTCGCTCATGGACGCGCCGCCCGGTGTGCGACAGGCCCAGCCGGTGTGTGCGGCGCACCAGTTCGCCAGTCGCACGAATAGCCGTCCGGCGACTCCTTGGTGGCCGTTGGATGACGGCGGCGTCACGAGCAGTTCCCCGTGCAGGATCTCGTATCGGTTACCGTCGTCGGGCAGTTGTTCGAGATCGGCGACCGTCCAGATCGTGTGTCCGGAACCTGGACGCGGATACGGGCGCGCGTGTGGAGTAGTCACGCGAATGCCACTCACACGCCGAACTGCGTCAGATGATGATCGAGGTGCTTGTAGAAGAGCACGTTCCATTCTGCCGCGGTGAGCGGGCCAAACGACGGCGACACTTTGTCCTCGAATGTGCGCGTTCCGTCGTGCTGCACGCGCTCGATAAATGCGACGAGCCGCTGCTGCTCGAGCGCGAACTCCTTGGCGCCGGTCATGCGAAAGACGGGCGCGGTCGGGGAGTTTTTGGGGTACGGTGTCGGGCCAACCACGTTGTCTTTCACAAACGTTTTCAACACGAAGCGCATCAACCAGCTTGGCGTGGGATGCGTGTTGTCGTAGACCATCTCGTACGCCACGTTAACGTGGGCGAGCATCTGATCGACGGACATCTTGCCCCACTGCGGCGTGGTCGACGGCGTGAGCGCGTTGATGCGAGCGGTGAGTTCGACGACGTCGGCGGGATCGAAAACGTTTTTCATGGGCTGGTGCATAGGTGTTTGCGTTCGAGCTCGCGGAATATCGGGCCCGGCGAGAGTGTCACGCCATCGTGTGGGGCGATGACGTGGACGGAAACGCCCCCAGCGTCGTCAATGCGCTCGAGCTCGTGACCCGCGGGATAGATGCAACGCGTACACCGCCGCCCCGGCGACCCCGGCCACCGTGAGCGCGATCATGGCGATGCCCGTCTCCCGCTGATCCGACGAGCCATAACTCGTGCACAGCCGCACTGGCGCATCCAGCAACAGCATCCCAATCGTCGCCGTCATCCACGCCATGTGGCCGATCACGAACGTCCGCACGATCGCACTGGCGACGCGCCAGGAGTACCGCGCGATCGCCCCTGCAGCCACGAGCGACAACAGCTTAAGCGCATCGATGGCGAGATGCTCAACCGCAGCGTCGAGTGCACGCGGCACATCCACGTCATCAGCACACCGCTCACGACGAGCAGGCCGGCCACGCCCTGCACGTTCCATCGACGCCACATCGCACGTATGTCTCCCCGCAACGGTACGGTGTGCCCCAGCAGCATCCCCGCCCCGAACAGTATCGGCAGCTGCATCAACATATGACGCTGCATCGTCTGCTCGAGCGGGCTGCGCGCAATGATTGCCACACCCACCGCGCTCAAGGCAACGACCACCCTGCCCGTGCTCATCGGCGGATCGCTGGCGTGCGCGAATACTGCTCCGCCACATCAAGCGCCTCGTCGATCGCGTCAGGCGGAAGGATCACCACGAGCCGCCCATCGGGGTCGACCACGTGCAACGCCGCATTGTGCACGGAGCCGTTCAAGCCATCGTCGATCACGCGCACACCGAACGCCCGCAAAACCGCGGGGAGCGCGCGCGAATCGGCGACGGTCGCGATGGTCCAGATCGCGGGATCAGCACGCATCACGTCGACATACGGCCCCAGACGTTGTGGGGTATCCCACGCGGGATCGAAGGACACCGACATCAAACGCACCTGCGATTCCAGTCCGCGCGCGCGGATCTCCGACTGGAGCGTCTGGTACACGCCACCAAGTGCACTGCACACCGTGACGCATCGCGTGTAGATGAAATCGACAATCGTGCTGCACCGGTCATCGCGCAACGTGTGCGCTGCCCAATGGCGAGCGCACCGACAATGAGCCGTGTGACATCCAGTTCTTGGTCGCGCTTCATGCGGCACCGCCCGCGATCGCCGGGCTGGATACCGGCGTACCGGATACCGGCGTACCGGCGTACCGGCGCAGCAGCGTTGCGCCGGTACGCTGGCTGCCGCGCCGCATCAGCATCATGGCCACATGCGTGGCGAACACCAGATGACCCAGCGTCATCAGCGTTCCACCCATCGTGCGCACCAGCAGGTACGGCTTGGTGATGTTGACACTGTCGATAAACGGCCGCGCCGCATCCAGCATGGCGAGCCCCTGCAACCAGCCGCCAATCGAGAGCCCGACGAAGTAGATCGCGAAGCCGCCGATCACCAGAACGTGCAGCTTGATGGATGCGATGAGACCGAACGCCGACGCCAACACCAGCCAGAGCACCGCGAATCCGATGGACAGCAGCACCGGCCAACGTCCCGATTCATCCTGCCGCGCGCGCTCGTCGGCGTCTTCGAGAGACAGGATGGAGAACTCGCCCGTGTGCCCCGTGCGGTTCATCGTCTCCTGCAGATCGTCCTGCGCCTCCGCGGTACGTGCCGCCGGCTCTTCGATCAGTCCGACCTCGCTGGCGCCGAAGATCACGCGGCTCGCAGCGTCGGCCGAACCGAACAGACCCTTGGACATCGACCAGACGAACAGCAAGAGTCCACCCAGCGACGCCACAAACGTGATCACCAGCAGGACCACCGTGTACGACTTCGACGACCACTCCAGTCAGGGATTGAACGTGACGCATCGGCGCTCGCTTACGACACCACCCGTTGCCAGGCCTCGACCGCCACGTACCCATTCACGACACAGAAGCCAAGTGCTGGCAGAGTTTGCAGCGCACTGTCGCGAACACGCAGACGCACAGCCACGCCGAGCGCCATCAGCACGGTCAAACCTGCCGACGCCAAAACCAATAACGGCGTGTACCAAAGCCCAATCAGCAACCCAGCGCCGCCGAACATTTCGAGCACGCCGGTGAGTACACGGAAATTCGCCACGCCGAACCGCTCAAACTCGCGGGCCATCGTGCTGGATTGAAGGCAGCTGAGTCCATAGACGAAAAATGACAACCCCGAGAGTACCGCCATCCCGTCGACGAGCACCATTCAGGCAACGACGCCGTACGCCGACACCGCCACGTACACACACAACACCAGCAACACAAAAGACGGCACGTACTTGGCCACGGGATGTCGAACTTTGAAATGGAAATATTGGGCGCACACCATGAACCCGCCCATCGTCACCGCCGCGGGGAAGACCAGCGCCGGGAACCAGAGCCCGGCCACTAACAGCGTGGCCGCAGCGATTTTGGTGGCACCCACGAGGTTGCGCACGAGATCCGGAAGATGATACTCCCGAAACTCACGCTCCACGTTTGACAAGCGTGTCACCCAGACGAAAAAGACAGATAGCGCGATAACACCCTGCGCGACTGCGACTGTGGCTCCCATTGTCTAGTCTCCGTTCAGATGGTTCAGGCCGACGGCAGGATCACGGCGTCAATCTCACAGCAGCGGCCAGCGTGGAGAAGGTACCCGCGGCAACCACAGATTCAAGCATTGTGGACGCGCGACGGTTCCAGGAAACTCGCTGCACGGTATCATTGTGCGTGCCGACACGTTGACGCTCACCCTCCTTGGAGTCTCGCATGCACAACCTCAAGCTCGCGGCACTCGCCAGCGCGTTCGTCGCACTTTCCGTGACCCGCAGCGCGCCGGTACGATCCGCCGTTGTCGTCAGCGCCGCCGACATGGCGAGCCTGCTCAACAGCATGCCCGCGACATCCGTCAGCGACCAGCAGATGCGGATGATCGACGCCGGTGGCTACAACGTCGGCGTTGGCGTGGTGCAGCGGCCACCGCTGGCGACGCAGAGCTCGATCGAACACGACAAGCTGACCGAGGTCTACTACGTCCTCGAAGGTTCAGGGACCCTAGTCACTGGCGGTTCGATCACGAACGCGAAACCCATTCCCAGCACGAGCACCGTCTACAAGGATCTGGCCGGTCCCGGCGACATGGGTTCAGCCATTGAGGGTGGCGAGCGGCGACGTGTCTCGGCGGGCGATGTGGTGATCATCCCCAGTGGCGTGCCGCACTGGTTCAGCGACGTGCAGGGGACCATTCGCTACATGGTCGTCCGCGTCGATCCTGATCGCGTGCTCACGACGAAATAACGGCAGCGGTCGCGCGCAATCAGCACACGCCGGGCTATTCCGCGAGCCGTCGCTCCCACTTCGCCAGACCACGCAGGAACGTCGTGGCCTGCACCCCCGACATCTTGCGCGGGTCGAACTCACTCGAGCCAGAATTTCTGAGGAGGGCGGTGCGACGACCATCCGTCTGAGCGTCGTTCCAATTCACGATGCGCATCGACTATTCCGCGAAGGCCCGTGTCGCGATGTCCTCTACACCGAGCAATTCGCAGGCAACGCGCCGAGGATCGATCGCGCCCCCGTTGCATCACGTAGGTCTCTCGGACGTCTCGTTGCTGATGCGATGCCGTGTACCGACGTCCGCGGATGACCGTGAACCGCCGGGTTGCGCCGACGTGGGTATCAGCGCGCCGGCGGCGCGGCGCACGGGACTCTGGCGGCGCTGAGTCGCACAGAACTCTGCGCGAATCCGTACATTCGTAACCATGCCTATCCCGACGGAACGCGATCATCACGGCGCATCCTGACGCGCTGACCGAGGCCGACGCGCTAGATCGCGACCCGGCCTCGGGCGAGGTTCGCGGACTGCTGCACAGTATTCCCGTCGCGCTCAAGGACAACATCTTCACGAAAGGCTTGCGCACGACGGGGGGCGCGCTGGCCTTCAGCGCCTCGTGCCGCCGTACGACGCGACGTTCACGGAGAATCTGCGCGCGGACCGCGAGCGCTACGATGCCGATCGTCGCAAAGACATGCGGCTGTCGGCGACCAACGGACTCGATGCAGCGATCCACGCGAACAGACTCGACGCCCTGCTCTTCCCAAGCGTGAACGGCGCCGACATCGCAGCGCGCATAGACGTGCCCAGCGGGCTTTGAGCCAAAGCCCGCGCGATTCAACGTGACGTGAACCGGCGCGCTGTACAGCGAGCCGAAACGGCTAGTACTCGCTTACGCCTTCGACGAAGCCACGAAGAAACGGTTGGCACCGCCCGCGTTCCCGTACTGCTACTGCCCCGTCACTTTGCGCGACGCCGCGTTGGCGAAGATCGCCACTTCCACCCGGCGATTGAGCTGACGGCCCGTTTCGGTATCGTTCCCGGAGATGGGCTCCGACTCACCGCGTCCGACTGCCTGCAGGCGTGACCGGCTGACACCCTGCGAAATCAGGTATTCGGCCGCCGCCATCGCACGGCGTTGCGAGAGACTCTGGTTATACGCCACAGTACCCACGGCATCGGTGTGTCCGACGATCAGCAGATCCGTGTTGGGGTATTTGTCCAAGCTCGCCGCCAACGCACGCAGATTCTTCGCCGACTCCCCGCGGATTTGGTCGGAGTCGAAGTTGTATAACAGGCCCGACGCGAACGTCACCGCGATCCCCTCCCCTTCACGGCGGATGGTGGCGCCTTCGATGTTCTGTTTCAGCTCCTTCGCCTGCTGATCCATCTGGTGGCCGATGATCGCTCCGGCAGCGCCGCCAACGGCGGCACCGATGATCGCACCCCGAGCCGTCGAGCCCGTCTGATTGCCAATCACCGCACCAATGGCACCGCCGGCCGTTGCACCGATGATTCCCCCCGACTCCTTTTTGTTGAGCGCGCACGCGGAGAACACGAGCAGCGCAAGCACACCGACGCCGACGTCGCGTCGCGAGCAGCCCAACTGATTTATGAAACGCATATCAACCTCCTGATTGAATTGTGAGGAACGGCAGATCCGCCGTTTGCCCTCAACGCGCCTTCGGCGTGGGCGACGGCGGCAGTGACAAGAGCCGCTTCCTGAATGACTGAAACGCCTGCGAGTCCTGTTGCAAATTACGCAACTGACTTGCCGGATACGTCGCGATCAGCGCTTCCGAGTCCGTGATCCGGCTCTCCTCCAGCGGATGCGTCGCGAAGAACGCATCGAGCGCGCTCGGATTGTTCTTGCGCTCGTTCAGCAGGATTCGGAACATCTCCGGTACGCCATGCGGATCGATACTCGCCTTGATCGTCGTCGTGACCGCGGAGACGTCTGCTTCCTGCTCATCTTTGCGACTAAACTTCGCAAACAGCGCGCTCCCGCCAACGTTGATCGCTGCCGAAGCAGCGCCACTTTCGCATACGTTGGTGAGCGTACAGAGCAGCAAGACACCGCCGTTCGCTCCCTGCATTTGCTGCATCTGCTGCACACTATGACGTCTGGTCACATGTCCGATCTCGTGGCTGAGCACACCAGCGAGTTGCGACATGCTCTGCGCCCGTTCGATGAGCCCGCGGTTCACATACACCCAACCACCGGGTACGGCGAACGCGTTGACTTCTTTGCTGTCGACGACGGCGAAATGCCAAGCGAGTCCGCGCGTGTCGGTCGCCTGCGCGAGCGTGTTGCCGAGGCTGGCGATGTACTTGACTACCTGCCCATCCGCGACCAGCGGCAACTGCTTCGCGATTTGCGCGGAGTAGTCGGTACCGAGCTGAACTTCCTGCTGCTGCGATACCGCGCACGAGGTGCTCGCCGTGAGCGCGAGGCTAATCCCGATCGCCAAATGTGTTCGCTGCGTTCGTCCGACGCGCATTGATAACCTCCTGATGCACCGAGATGTGGTTTCTATCGCGCGCTGATCCTCGCGGCGGGGCAGTCTGCCGCTTCGGTGGACCGCCCCGATCGAGCGTGCGCTACGGCGCCGTAACTCGCGTGGCGTTGAGTGTCACGGCGGTCTGCGCCAGTGCGCGCCCATTGATCGTCGCACCAGTGTTGAACGAGATCAGCGTCTTGGACAGGATGATGCCCTGAAACTGCGAGGTTGTTCCTAGCACTGCCTGACCAGCAACTTGCCAGAAGACGTTCTTCGCAAGGGCGCCGCCACGGAGCGTCACAATAGCACCGCTGCCGACCGTGAGATCTTGAGCGATCTGAAAGATCCACACCGAGTTCGAGTTGCCATCGAGCGTGACGCCTGAGGTGAACGAAACGCCCGTGCCCCACTTGTAGAGCCCTGGGACTAACGTGAGGTTATTGATGTCGCCCGCACCCAGGTTGATGAAGTTTGGCAGGGTACGGCCGGCGGCGTCGGTGTAGGCGGTCTGCATGTCCAGCACCGCCGTCGTCAAATAGGCCGGCGTTGGCGAGGCGTAGTCTGCGGCGTAGATCTTCCCCGACACCAGCGACGACCGTGAGAACGCACCTGATCGATCCAGAATGAGTCCGAAGCCAGTGATCGCCGTCGCAGCGATCGGACTCACGCCGATGTCACCAACCACCGCCGTCTTTCCCGTCGTGGTCACGCCAGATTTCGACAGAATGACGAAATTGCCGGCTGATCGGAGATTCACGGCGGCAGGACCGCTACTTGGCTTCGGCGCGCGCGCCATCGCGGCAGCGAGCGATGCGTTGTCCGGACCGGCCGGGTTATCACTGCTGCACGCCGCTACAAGCACCGCCGCGGACGCGCAAAAGACTGTGAAAGCTTTCATAGTGTCTTGGCCTCTGACGCGGGGAACCCCACGTCCATGGAAATTTGAATCGCGCACGCATCATCGAAAGAGCAGGTCGAAGCGATGAAGGCCGCGTTCCATGAAGGCTATATCGTCATGGGCCTCACACTATTGCTCGTTGTGATGAATCGCGACGAGCCTGGTCGACGACCCTATCGCTCAAATCGATATGCGTACGCCCCTCAGGGCATTCCCCTGACGGTGATGTCAGCCAATGGTGACGTGACGCACTAACATTGCCCGCGTCGCTGACGCAGCACTTCATATACCGCAAGCGCCACACTCGTCGACAGATTCAACGAGCGCACCAGCGGTGACGCCATCGGCATCGACACGAACCGATTGGCGAAGCGCTCGTGCAATTCGATCGGCAGCCCGCCCGTCTCGCGCCCGAAGATCAGCACGACATCGCCGTCGGCGCCGAGCGGTGCATCCCAGAAGGTCTGGTGCCCTTTCGTGGAGAAAAAGTACGGCGCACCAAGCGCCGGCAATCCCGCTTCGAACGCCTCCCAGTTCGGCCACACGCGCAGATCGACATGTTCCCAGTAGTCAAGCCCCGCGCGTTTCACTTCGCGTTCACCGAGTGAAAATCCGAGCGGTTCGATCAGATGTAGCGTGGCGCCAGCCGCGAGGCAGGTGCGCCCCGCGTTACCGGTGTTCCAGTGGATTTCCGGATGGACCAGCACGACGTGCGTGCGCGATTGCCTCACACGTGAGGGAATTACTGAACCGCGGCCTCAGTCAGGAGCGCATTGAGTGTGGCCCTCGCGTCGGCCAACATCACGTCGCCTTTGTCGATCTTCGCCAGCAGCGCACGCTGCGAGAGATAGTCCTTGTTCACGATACCCGCCTTGCTCTGCAACATGCGCCACGCCTTGCGGCGCTCGACCGCGAACAACACCATCTGCCGGGTCACCGCATAGTACGTGAAGCCGCGTGAGTCCTCATTCTTGATGTAGCAGCCGAAGTTGGGGATGAAGCTGCGGTGAGTGGGATCGAAGACGCGACGATTGACCACGTCGTCTTGTGTGACGAACTGCAACTGGTCGTGCATCGGCGTCAGCGAGGTCGACTCGGTTTCCGTGATCTTCTTGAGATGCTTGCGGAAGCGCCCTTCGGTGAGCGCCCAATGCGCCACACCGAACGTGTACGCTTCGCCGGTGCTGGAGAACTTCGTGTTCCACCAGTCGCGATCGATACTCGGGTTCCCCTTCAGATCGAACGCTTCCTGCATCGTCTCGCCCTTGCGCGGATTGAACACAAACTCCGGCATGCCGCGCGCGTCGCGCACCATCTTGGCCTGCTCGGCGCTCATGTTGTCGCCCACACCATGCTCGGGCTGACACGTCGTGTAGCACTGAAAGAACGCCGTGCCGCGATATTCGAGGCCGTCGAGCATCGCCTTGTACAGCTTCGGCGCGTTCGCGACCGATACCTGCGCCACGAACGGCGAACCATGACCGCTCGTGAAGGCTTCCGCGACGTTCTTCTTTTCGATCAGTTTGCCCTGCGACGCGACGCCGAACTGGTTCATGTCGTAGCCACCCAACATCGTCGACGAATCGGAGTTCTGGCCGCCGGTGTTCGAATACACCTGCGTATCCAGCATCAGCATCTTCACGTTCGGCCGATTTTGCAGGATGACCTTCGACACGTTCTGGAAACCGATGTCGCCCAGTGCGCCGTCGCCGCCAATCACCCAGATTTTCGGCAGCTCACGAATCTCCTGCTCGGTCATCAGCGCATCATCAAGATGCGTCAACGTGAAGTAATCACCATCCGTCATGACGTCGGTCGCGCGATCCAACAACGCATCGACCATACGCTCTGGCGCCACAGAACGGTGTGCATGATTGACAATCGCCGCTTCGGCCATCAGCCACGAAATCGTCGCGCCATCCTGAAAAAGTGAATTCATCCACGGATACGCGTGTGGATTCGCCGGCGGCGTCGAGCCGTACACCGTATTGCAGCCGGTGCTCGCCCCCATCATCATCACGCTCATGCCATTGGCGCGACGCCCGTCGATCGCCTGTAGTTCCTTGTGATTGAAGGCATCCTGACGCAGCACGGCCACAAGCCCGCCCACAATCTGATCGTCCGTGATCGGGCCATGCGTCGCTTCGTATTCGGTCACCCGCGACGCCGTGTCGGCATCGCTCTCACCGCCGAGTCCGACGATGATGTGCGCGAACGACGTACGAAAGCGACGGTAGTCGGCGTCGCTGCGGGCCTTCATGGACCCGATCTTCTCGGCCCCTTCCTGCTCCAGCCGGGCCGCCTTCGCCACCAGACGATCGGCCTTCCGGTGATACATCGGACGCATGTACGCTTCCGTGACGCTCGCCACCGACCGCAGGATGGTCTTCTCGCCGCAGCCGGCGCAGGCGCCGTCGCCGGACACCATCGCTTCGTAGTTGCGACGCACCATCAGGTGATTGCGCAGCGTCGCATCGCGCGAGCTGACGATGTCGTCGTCCGTGTACAGGCCGAGGTACTTCTGTGGCGTATCGGGCAAGAGCCGCGAGAAGACCTGTGCGGTGGTGAGGTCGGCGTTGAGCTCTTCCGTTTCGCGCGTCATGCGGAGCGCATCATGGTCGCCACACACCTGCACACACTCGCCGCACCCTTTGCACAGATCCGACACGAAAATCGAGAACAAGCCGCCTGAGCCAGCATTCTTACTCTCGACCGTCCGAAAGATCGCCGGCACATCGCTGTACGCGAGGGGCAGCTTGTCGATGATCCCGGTGAACTCGGTCAGTGACCGCGCGGACACTCCGGTGATTGCCGCCGCTTCAGCACGAACGATGTCCTGGAACGGCACCTTGGTCTTCGACTTCACCGACTCGTTCATCTTCGTCCGTGCCCGCTGTTCGAGCCCGGGCAGTGCTGCAACGATCGTATTCCGATCCCCCGCATCGCGCACGTAGTTGTACGCCGCCGTGCGTAGCACGGTCATGACTTCCTGCGCGGTGTTCGGCAGCGCGGTATCCGGACACGCGGAGATGCACTCCATGCACTGCGTGCAATTTTCGGCGATGTAGACCGGCGTCTCGCGGCGCGCGACATATTTGGACTGCGTGGCACCCGTGCCCGCGCCCATGATGCCGACTGACGCCAGCGCGCTGGCGGGCTGATGGTACCCGAGCCCGGCACGGAATTCCGAATCAAACTTGGCGATCGTCTGCAGTGGCGCGCGCGCCAGCTGCGTGACCGGCATTTCGATGCCGCCGCTGCCGCACGATCCGCAGCCCGCCGTCGGCGGGAAGTGATGATCGCTATATGGCGCGAGCAGCGGGTTGCGCATCGAGGAACGGTCCGTCGCGTCGAAGCTGCCGATGGTGATTTCGGTGACGCGGTCAAAGCCTGCTTCCATGACCGTCATATTCGACTCGACGACGGCATCGCCAAAGCGCGCGAATTTCTTCACGTATTGCTTGCGCACGACGTCGTGGAACTGTTCCTCAGAAATGTGGAACGTCTTGAGAAACGGCGACACCCGGAAGAAGGCGCCGAGGAATGCGTTGCCCTGCATGCGCAGCTGCAGTTCCGTTTGATCGGTCGCAGCCCGGGCGATGTCGAAGCCTGGCAGAATGAACACGCGGATGTTGTTCTCGATCACGAACTGCCGGTGTTCAGCCGGAATACGTTGCCAGGCCGTCTCTGGCGACTCACTTGACTCCCACACCAGCGAACCACCGCGCTTGAGTCCTTCCAGCGGATTCGTGTGCGTGAAGGCCTTCGGATCGCAGCAGAGTACGACATCGACGTGATTCAGTTCACAGTTCACCTTGATCTGCGACGGCGCGACGGTGAGGTAATAGTTCGTCGGTGCGCCCTTTTTCTCCGAACCGTACTTCGGATTGGCCATCACGAACAGCTTGTCCTCGAGCACGCCGTCGACATCATACGTCGGGCTCGCTTCGGAGATGAACTGACCGAAATCACCGATGATCGAGCCAAGGTTCTTGCCCGTGGTGATCATGCCCCAGCCGCCGATCGAGTGAAAGCGTACCGCGATCGCGCCCTCCGGCAGCAGCGACGGTGTGTCCTTGCTGATCACCGCATACGGGTGATCGACGCCGAGCACGAAGTACGTCTCGCCGTCGGCCGCACTGCGCCCATCCGTGCGCTGCGAGACGCCCGTCGCAAACTCGTATGCACCAATCGTGTGCTCGGGGCGGAAGTCGCGCGAGCCGATGCCATACGCGCCGCGAAAGAGGCGCGGCGTTTGATCGGGTGTGAGGGTCTCGTGCCCGCCGCCGAACTTTGCGGCTTCGTTGGCTTTACCTAACGCCACGCGGATCTCGCGCGCGAGCGGGTTGTCGCCCGCGAATCCTTCGTCGGTGCGTTCGAGGATGATGACGTTTTTCTTGCCGCGCAACGCGTTGATGACGGCGTCTTCCGGGAACGGCCGGATCACATTGATGTGAATCGAGCCGACCTTCGCGTTGCGCTGATCGCGCAGATAGTCGCACGCCGCTTCGATATTCTCGGCCGCACAACCGAGCGACACGAACACCGTGTCGGCGTCGTCGGTCTTGTACTGCGTGACGAGGTCATAGCGGCGGCCCGTGAGCTGGCCGAATTGCTCGTACGCGTCCACGAGCATCGGCATCACATGCACGCTGAAGTTGTTCCGGCGCGCGACGACGCCGTTCATGTGATGCTCTTGATTCTCGACGGGGCCCAAGAGCACCGGATTCTTCAGATCCAGCATCTCGGGCACTCGACGACGCGTCGGTCCGAACAGTTCGCGCTGCGCGGGCGTCGGGCATTCGATCTGCTCATCGGGCGCGCCAAGGTATTCACGCAGAAATTCGGCCTCGGGGGCGAGATACATCCGCTCACTGTGCGTTGTGAGCATCCCGTCCTGGATGTTCATCCCCGGATTGAGCGCGAGCTCCGCGACGTGACGCAGGATGATGCTTTGATCAGCCGCCTGTTGCGCGTCGCGCGCCATCAGCATGATCCAGCCCGTGTCGAGCACAGCATAGATGTCGTCGTGGCCGCAGTGCACGTTGAGCGCGTGCTTCGTGAGTGCGCGCGCACCAACCTGCAGCACCATCGTCGAGAGTTTACCCGGCGCGTGGTAGTACTGCTCCATCGCGTACACGAGCCCCTGCCCCGACGTAAAGTTGACGGTTCGCTTGCCCGTGACCGCGAACGCGGTGGCGCCTCCCTGCGCCGCATGCTCGCCTTCCGTCTCAGCGGCGACTTTCTGCTGACCCCAAACGTTCAGCTCGCCGGTGGCGAACGAGGCCTGATAGATCTCACCGCCTTCGGTGGACGGTGTGATTGGATAGAACACACCGCCTTCGGTGACGCGCGTTTCGACGTACTGGGCCACCAGCTGATTACCGCTACACGTGACGCGGATGCCGGGATACTTCGGCTTCACGTGCGGCGTGGACGGCGGCGTAGAAGCGTCGGGACGGAGAGTCGCGTCGGGCATGGCAGGGCTGGTCGACTATGGGTGGCCTGGGCCGGTCGGCTGAGAGCTGACTCCGAACGATGCGACGGGGTACGGCCCGCCGCTACCAGCGATTCCCCTGAATTCATGCGGATTTATCTCTGCTCTCAGGCGCGTTCGCCGGCTACCGCCGTGAAGGCGACGCCGACACCGCCACACCGACACGGGAGTCCGCCGTGCCGTAGTACAGGAACCATCGACCGCGGAACGGGATCATCGCTTCGACGAACGTCGTGCCCTCAATGTATTGGCCGGTCTTCTCGTAGTCCTCGGTCGGTTTGATGAACGGCTCGTCCGAGCGGTCGAGCAGCTTGAGTGGATTGCGCGCATCGAACAGCGCCTGACCGCCGGTATAGACACGCTGCGGCAAGCGCGGATCACCATGCGTACCAAGGTTGCCAGCGTTATAGAGCAGCACGATGCCACGCTCGGTCAGAATCGCCGGCGGTCCCGCCTCGACCAGCCACGAATCGAAGAAACCGGCGCGCGGCGAGAGCACTTTCAGCGCGTGACCGTCCGCATCCTCGAGCGGCGTCCATTCGATCAGGTCATCCGATGTGGCGATCTGCACGTGCGGTACGTTGTAGTACATCCAGTACTTCCCGTTCACCTTCGTCGCGATCAGGTGATCGCCGTTCACGCGACAGAGTATCGAGCCCGACTTTGATTCGGTGCGCAGGAACTTGCCGTCGCCGGCCTTCGCGAATGCCGGTCCGTGCTTCCGCCACGTCAGCAGATCCGTCGATGTCGCGACCGCGAGTCGAGGCACATCGCCATTCCACTGCGTGTAGGTAAGCACGTAGCGACCGTCGTCACTCTCCACCACTCGTGGATCCTCGGTGCCACCCGTCCACTCGTAGCGCGCCTGCGCATCGCGATCGGGCTGCAACACCGGTGTGGCGCGGCGTGTGAAGTGCAGACCGTCATCACTCTCGGCCAATCCAAGTCGCGAGGTATGTCCGCCGATCTGCGTGACGCCGGTCGCGTCCTCCGCACGATACAGCATGAACACTTTCCCATTCCGAACGATGGCCGCGGGATTGAAGGTGGCGTACGCCTCCCACTGCACCATGCTGTCCGTCATCGGCGACCGAATCTGTGCGATGGGACTTGGCGCAATGACGGGGTTCGCGGCCCGCGGCTTCTCGAACGGGCCGAACATCCACGATCGATCCTGCGCGTTCGCGGCGCCACCGCTACACGCCATGACGAGCGCAAGTCGCGAGAGGCGTCGCGTGTGCCGCCGAAATGAACGATTCATCATCGTGAATCATGCACCGCGGACAGGCGAATCGTCCAGCGCACGTCGCCAACAGCGCTCGCCCGTTTGACTGGCAGCACGCGTCGTTCCGTTCCCCAATAGTCGTCCGACCATATGTTGCAGTCAGGCCTCGTCGCCGTCGCCTCGCAGCTGCCGGCGCAGGCCGGCCCTCGCTACGTGCGACGTGAGCTGACCATTCCGATGCGGGACCAGACCACGCTCGTTGCGGTGGCCTTGGTCCCGGTCGGCATCACGACACCGCTGCCGATCCTGCTTGTGCGAACAGCATTTAATGCGTCGCGGCATCTGGCAGACACGCGCGTGCCACTCGCGTATCGGGAACTGGCGACGGACGGCTACATCTTCGTCGCCGAGGATATCCGTGGGCGCAATCGGTCGGGCGGCACGTTCGTCACTAATCGTGCTCAAGATGATCCGCGCAACGCGCCGGGGACCAACGAATCCACCGATGCGTTCGACACGATCGACTGGCTGGTGAAGAACGTGCCGAGCAACAACGGCCGCGTGGGAGTGATCGGTACGTCGTATTCCGGATGGCTCGCCGGCCTCGCGATTCCTGACTTCGACCAGTACACGTTCTATCATCGTATTCCAACGCTCGACTCGCTGGCGAAGGTCACCGGCGTGAGTGCCCTCCCGTCGTGGATCGGGTTCCGCGCCCATCCGACGTGGGACGCGTACTGGCAGGCCAAGGCGATGCAGCGCGTGCTCACAACGTCCACGGTGCCGACGCGATTCGTCGGCGGGTTCTGGGACGAGGAAGACATGCTCGGCGCGCAGCTCGCGTATCGGACGCTCGAGCGATCCGACTCGCGCGACCTGAACCGCATCGTACTGGGCCCGCGGGCGCATAACGGATGGACGCGCGCCAGCGGCGACGTGCTCGGCCCCGTGCCACTCGGCAGCAAAACGGCGGACGATTTTCGCGAAAAGATTCAACGGCCATGGTTCGCCTACTACCTCCACGGCACTGGCGACGGACAATTCCCTGAAGCGTGGATGTTCGAGTCGGGTGGCAACACGTGGCGAAGCTTCGACGCGTGGCCGCCGCGCACAAGTCAGAGGCGCAACATCTATCTGCGCGAGCAGGGCGTGATTTCATTCGAGCCGCCGCCAGCTACGCAGAAGTCGGACTTCGATGCATTCATCTCCGATCCCGAACATCCCGTGCCCTACATGCCACGCCCTGACGATGGCAGCGCGTGGAGCACGTGGAGGCAGCAAGACCAACGTTTTGTCGACGGGCGTCCCGACGTTCTCACCTGGCTGTCGGAACCGCTGACGTCAGACTTCACGATCGCCGGCGATGTGGTGGCGCATCTGTTCGCATCGACAACGGGGAGCAATGCGGACGGGGTGGTGAAGCTGATCGACGTCGCTCCGGACCGCGTGCCCGACGGCCTCATCACCGGCGGCTACCACCTGATCGTCAACGCCGACATCATGCGTGGTCGGTATTGGCAGGGATTCAGTTCCGCGCAGGCGATTCCCGCCAACGTCGTTACACCATTCAACGTCGACCTACACGACCAGTTGTATCGCTTCAAGCGAGGGCATCGGCTAATGGTGCAGATCCAGAGTACCTGGTTCCCACTCTACGACCGCAACCCGCAGCGGTTCGTGCCCAACATTTTAATGCCACGGCCGCCGACTTCCGCGCGCAGCAGCACCGCGTGTGGCACACCGCGACGTACCCATCACACATTGTAGTGCGAGTGCTGCCGTCGCCATGAGCGCCCAGTCTCCGTCAACGTTGGGAGGACCATCGCGCGCGGTATTGTTCGCGGCGCTCGGCGCGATGTGCAGCGTGGGCTGTCCATGCCGATTGCCCGCACAGCGGACGACGCTGCGCGGCCGAGTGTTGGATGCGAAGAACGAGCGCGCGATCGGTTACGACCCGATAAGCACTCGCCTCACATTTGCCGCGAACGATTCGATCGACTCGGATTTCATGCTGTCCGTCATCACGCTGGCGACCGTTCGCGTCAACGCCAAGGTCAGTGAACGATTCGCTCGACAATTGCAGGGGTTCGATGAACGACGGGCCCTGGGCTTCGGGCGATTTCTCGACGGGGCGTTCTTCGAAAAGAATGACGGTCGCAATGTTGGCGTGCGCCTGATCGGTCGCATCGCTGGCACTCGCACCGACAAGAGTGGATCCAGATTGCAGCGCGAGCGATCGCCATCACTGTGTGAGGCAGACGATCGTGAACGGATTCGTGCAGGACGTCGATCTTGATAGTATCAATGCCGGCGATATCGTTGGCTTTGAGGACTACACCGTCGGTACGACACCGGAGCGATTCAACCGGAGCGGAAATAGGGACGGGGGTTCACAATGCGGGACGACGGTTTTTGGGATCAAATAGTTGAAGCGCTCGTGCTCGCTGATAGGGCAGCGCCGACTGTCGTTACCGCCGGCCGCACCTTGACCCTCGCGGAGGTCTGCTCGATTATTGTCACTTCAGGAAGCGCTCGAGCCCGGAGAGGACTCTGCGGATCATTGACGCTGAATGTTTCTTCAACCACCGACTTTCCAGGATGCGGCTCACGTGATCATGCTGCTCGCGCCAATGGCGTTGCTCACCACGCTCGTGCAGACGCAACCGCGCACGCCAGCCCAAGCGCCATCTGGCGGTGGGCATCCGGTGCATCTGGTGGAACCGCTCCCGCGTCGGCCGCTGCCAAGACCGGCGGCCAACGCCATCGCCGCGGTCGCGAACAACAACCGGACGGCGGCGGGTGCAATCAGCGGCCGAGTCCTCACGTTGACGATGGATGTCGTCTCTGCGCGCTGGAAGCCGGAGGGCGACCGCGATCCCGAAGTGCCGGTGCTCGCATTCGCGGAGCGCGGCAAGGCGCCATCCGTGCCCGGACCCATGGTGCGTGTCCGCGTGGGCACCGAGGTGCGCCTGACGCTGACCAACCGTACGGATTCGGCGCTCGTCATTGGTGGGCTGCGCGCCGGTAGCGATCCAACGTCTGATACCGTGCATCTCGCGGTCGGCGCCACGCGCGAAGTGCGCGCGCGATTTGACTCGACGGGGACCTATGCGTATTGGGGCGCTTTCAAAGGAACGACCGCGGTCGATCGCAGCTGGCTGGACTCGCAGTTGAACGGTGCGATCGTGGTCGACGCGCTGACGGCGAAGACCGACGACTACGTCTTCCTGATCAGCGAGTGGTTCCACCCGTACGACGATCGCCGCCAAACGTTTGAAGTCGCCGCCGTGATCAACGGCAAGGGGTTTCCGCATACGCAGCGACTGACTCTCCCACAGGGAGACTCTGTTCGCTTCCACGTGATCAATACGACAAGCTTTCACCACCCGATGCACCTGCACGGGTTCTACTATCGCATCGAAGAACGTGCGGCCAAGCCCGTGCCGGCGAATAGGCAGTTGCTCAGCAATACTGATCTTGTGCCCGGTGGTTCGACGGAGGTCTTCAGTTTCGTACCGTCGACGCCCGGCAACTGGGTCTTTCACTGCCACTTCGCGTTTCATGTCGATGAAACCGTGTCGCTGATTGGATCGCCGAGCGATTCGGCGTCGATGCGCACGGCCGCTGCGCCTCATGCGATGCCGACGACATCGAGCGGCATTTCGGAGACAGCGCCGAGCGGACATTCCATGCACGGGCTTGTCATCGCGATGCACGTGACACCCAAGCCTGGCTACACACCGCCCAGCATGGTGAATGCGCGCACGATCCGGCTGCACGTGCAGAACGAACCGCATCGCTTGGTGGGCGGCGTCGACGCGATTGGCTTTGCCTTACAGAAAGACGACTCAGTTCCCGCCGCGCACACGGTGTCGATCCCCGGGCCCGTCCTCGAACTCGAGCGCGGAAAGCCGGTGCGTATCATCGTCAAGAACAACCTCACCGAACCCACCAGTGTGCACTGGCACGGCCTCGAGATCGAAAGCTTCCCCGACGGCGTGCCGAACTGGAGTGGTCTGGGCAGCAAGGTGTACACGCAGATCGCGCCGCGCGACTCGTTCGTCGCCGAATTCGTGCCACCGCGCGCGGGGACGTTTCCGTATCACTCCCACCTGAACGATCGGCAGCAGATGCTGTCGGGGATGTACGGCGCCATCATCGTCACCGATCGACCGCGCGACTTGGCACACGACCATCTTATCGTGACTGGGGGCGGCGGCCCGTCGATCGAGCAGAGCGTCGAAACGCCGTTCGCGCGCGTGAACGGCTCGACCGCACCGGCGCCACTGCACCTGACGGCGGGCGAGACCCATCGTCTACGACTGGTCAGCATAAATCCTGATTGGGCCATTCGCTACACGCTGCGCAACGACACCGTGACCGCACGCTGGCGCGCGATTGCCAAGGACGGCGCGGATCTGCCGCGCGCACTGGCCACGCTGCGCACCGCGAGTGTGTTGATGGGTCCCGGCGAGACGGCCGACTTCGCGTTCACGCCGTCGACACCGGGGACGTGGCACCTCGATGTCGCGAGCGATGGCGCGGGCTGGCAGATCCCGCTTGAGGTCATTGTCGATCCCGCGCCGAAGCGGAAGGCCAAGGCGTCGGCGAAACCGTAAGCGTTTTTCGCGCGGGTCCAGCGCCGTCCGCGTCGACGTCAGCTTGGGGCAGACCGCGAAAATGCTTGCGCGGCACGTGTTAACGACAGGCTTTGGCGGCATTGTACGCGACGAGCGAACCGTTCGCCGGCATCGTGCCGTTCACGACGAGCGTATTACCAGTACCCGCCGGGTTGGCGTACCATGTGTTCGCCATTGGTATGTCGGCGCCAAACGACAGTACCAGACTATCCAAGCGCGCACGCGTCCGCGGGTGGAACGGCCGCAGCCATTATCGACGCGATCATACCCGGAAACGGTCGGGCATTTTCAGCGGTGAGCACGTCGCTCCCCGAAGTGACACGAACCTTCCGCACGGTCAGAGACGCTGCGGCCAAGAACGCTCTCTCGCGCTTGCTCGTGGGCTACCATTTTCGCCTCGCGACGGAAGTTGGGTTGACGCAAGGCTCCGGCGTTGGCGAATACGTCGCCACCCACGCATTGCGCGCGCGACGCTGAAGTGCAGCGAGGCGTTCTGGACCGACACCACGCCAGCTAGACGAGAAAGGTATTCTGGCAGGCGATGTGTTGGGCGGCTTAGGCGTCGGGGTATGCGGCGGCGCACGGCGGCTTCACGTGCCCAGCTACGCCGCCATACCTGCATCTGGCGGATCGATCCCCAGCGCCGACGCCAGCTCGCTTAAGTGGTCCTGCTCTTCGCGCAGGATTTCGCGAATGTGTTCAGACATCGCAAACTCGCCCAGCGATTCGCACTGCACCACGCGTCGACGATACTGCGCAATGGTGTCGCGTTCATTCTCTAGGTCGGCGCGCAGCATGACGTTCGCGTCGCCCGACGTCTTTACCGCCTTCGCCACAACAGTCGGCGTGCCGCCCAGGTAATCGATTTGTTTGGCGATCGTGATGGCGTGTTGTAATTCTTCGGCCGCGTGCCCTTCAAGTTCACGCGCAATGTGCATATACTTGGCGCCCTTCATCACTTGCGAGTACGTGACGTACGCGATGATCGCCTGATACTCGCGCGCGAGATCTTCGTTCAGCGCGGCGATGAGGTCGGCCCGCGTGATCGCGCCAGTGACGTTGTTCGCCGCGGGTTGGACTGGTGTTCGTGCCATGTGGTGTGTCCGGAAGGCGCGACATACCTCGTCGCGCATGTGAGCGTGCAGCAGCCTTACCGCAAAAATTTCAGCATCGCGGCGTTCACCTCGTCGGCATGCGTCCACGGAATGCCGTGCGGCCCGTCACGAATCACCACCAATTGCGCATGGGGGATCAGCGTGCTGAGCGGTTTGGCGGTGGCGTCGATGGGGAGAATGCGATCGGCGTCACCGTGAATGATGAGCGTCGGAATGTCGATCGCGGCGCAGACGTCGCGAAAATCGGTCAGCCACGCCGTCACGCATTCCTGCGTGCCAATGGGTGACGCGCCAACAGCGACGTTCCAGCTCGCCTGCACCACTTCGGCACTGACACGCGTTCCCAGATTGACGTCGGTGTTGAAAAACCCGGCGAGGAACTTTGTGAGATGCGCGGGTCGGTCGGCGACAATGGATTTTTTGATGTCGGTGAACACCGACACATCGACACCGATCGGGTTGTCGATTGTCTTCTGTAAGAACGGCGGCACTGGCGAAATAAAAATCGCTTTGCGCAACAATTGGGTGCCGTACTTTTGGATGTAGCCTGCGACTTCGCCTGCGCCCATGGAATGACCGGCCATGCTGAACGACGTCAGTTCCAGCGTCGTGACGAGCGCCTGCACGTCGTCAGCAAAGGTGTTGTAGTCGTAGCCGGTTGACGGCTGACTGGACTTACCAAAGCCGCGACGGTCATAGGCAATCACGCGAAAGCCCGCGGCCAGCAGCGCCGCTGTTTGCTTTTCCCACGCCGCGCTACTCAACGGCCATCCGTGGCTGAGGACGACGGCGGCACCGGCGCCGTGGTCTTCGTAGTACAGCTCAATCGGCGTGGAGTTTTCCGTGCCAACAGTGATGGTGCCCATAGCCTCGCTCCGATTCCAGATCGTGTACGCCGAGTCGTTCGACTGCACAAAACTTGGACCACGATGCGTTTCAGCAGCAGCATCCGTTCGAGTGATCTTGATATCGCCCGCAGGGTGTGTGCCGCGGCGCTCCCATGTGGTCAGAGCTCCTGAGAGCCCTCGGTAACGGTGCGTGCCACGAATGCAGCCCGCGACGCACGCCATATTTTTATGCGCGTACTACGACGTTCACCGCATGCTTCGTGAGGAAGCCGACTCGCAGATGAAGCGTGTGCAGTGCAGATGTCAGGCGGCAGGGGCGAAAATCTCAAGCCCCCGTGTTCGTGTCGTCCCAGCACATCGGCTCCCAGAGTTCGCCCGTGTTCCCATCGGAATCCATAATCCACGCGAACTTGCCGTTCTCGAGCGATGCGGGTCCGCTGACGACCTTCACACCGCCCGCACGCAGTTGCGCCAGCATTTCGACGAGGTTGGGCTGTGGCAATGAAGCGGCCGTTCAACCCGCACCGATCCCGCTTCAGCTTCGTCTAGTTCTGGGATTGCGACGACGCCCGGCGACGCCGGATACGCTGCAGGCCGTGTTCGGAAACAACGGCACGTTGGTGGTGAACCGCGACGGGTCGAAGGTGAATCCCGGGACGTACGACGACGCGGGCCTGCGGAAGTACAACAGCGGCTACACCCTGCCAAACGACTGAGCGGGTGCTACACTGTGATGAAGCGCCTTTCCGGGCGCGACGATTGGACTCAAAGCCACGATGATGACCCTTATTCGATCCCTGCTGATGGCTTCGCTGCTTTCGTTCAATGCGCATCCACAGCAACCGGCCCGTGTGGACACTGTGCTCGCACCATGTCCGGACACACCCAACTGCGTCTCCACTGAGGCCGAACGCCCGGCGCAGCGCGTCCCGACGATTGCCTTCACGGATGAGCCGGAGGCGGCCCTTCGTCGTGCACGTGCGGCGCTCCTCGCCGAGCCGCGCAGCAAGGTAACGACTGAGTGGACCGGCGGACTGCATGGCGAATGCCGGAGCCTCATCTTCCGCTTCGTCGACGATGTAGACATTGCGGTCGACTCGGTCGCGCGCGTCTTTCGGTTCCGGTCGGCGTCGCGTGTGGGGCGCAACGACATGGGCGTGAATCGCAAGCGCATCGAGCGGATTTCCGCCCGCCTGCAAGCGCCGCCGGGCTGAGATACCGCAGCACCGTCGTGAGCTGGCCGCACGCGGACGTGGCGTCGGAATCGCCGGCGTCCTATCGCGGCCGGTTGAGCGCGGCGTCATGCGCGCTGACGAACCGTACGATCGCCTCGCGCACCTCGCGCTCACGCTCCACGTGTGGCGCATGTTCGCACGCAGGGAGCAGCATCACGGTGACCGGGCCACTCACTTGGCGCGTGATGGCGTCCACCTGCGCAATCGAACCGTAGGGATCGTCCAGCCCCTGGATGAGCAACACGGGACATCGTACGCCCGGTAACCGCGACTCCATATTCCACGCGCGGAATTCCGGTCGTAACCACGTCTCGGCCCATCCATCGAACATCGCGTCCACATCGCGATGGTACTTGCCGAGCTTTCGCCGCAGGTCGCCGTTGCGGTAGGCCTCGCGCGCACGCTCGATCCCCGTCAAGCCGACGTCCTCGACAAATACATGCGGCGCTTCGACGACGATGGCGCGCGTCGACCATCGAGGGTCTGATGCGTAGAGCAGCGCGATCGTTGCGCCGTCGCTGTGTCCGATGAGAATCGGATCGGCGATGCCCCGCTCAGCGAGCACTGCTGGCAGGACGACGAGCGCCTCGTGCACGAGATAGTCGACGTCACGGGGCCCGACAAGCGGGTCCGACTGTCCGAAGCCATACCGCGAGTAGATGAGGGTTCCACAGCCCGTCGCCGCCGCGACGGCATCGGGAAACGTCTTCCATTGCGCGATCGAACCGAGTCCTTCATGCAGGAACACCAGCACCGGACAGTCCCGTGCGATTGGCTCGACCCATCGAAACTCGAGTCGGCGATCCGCGGCGGTCACGAATCCGTACTGTTCGCGCTCGTCAGCGCTCATGCGTGTACGCTCATGCGCGTACGCTCATGCGCGTACGCTCATGCGATCGCGTCTGCCGAGTGCGCGCGTTGGCGCAGCACGAACTTCTGAATCTTACCGGTCGACGTTTTCGGTAGTGGCCCAAACACAACGGACGTCGGCGCCTTGAAGTGCGCGAGATGGGCCCGGCAGTGGTCGATCAACTCGCGTGGCGTGACCTCATGCCCCGGCTTGAGCTCGACGTAGGCACACGGGGTCTCGCCCCACTTGGCATCGGGACGCGCGACCACCGCGGCCGCAAACACCGCGGGATGCCGATGCAGTGCGTCCTCCACCTCGAGTGAGCTGATGTTCTCGCCACCCGAAATGATGATGTCTTTGCCGCGATCCTTCACCTTGAGGTAGCCGTCAGGGTGAATCACCGCGAGATCGCCAGAGTGAAACCATCCGCCTTCAAACGCGGCCGCGGTCGCAGCGGGATTCTTGAGGTAACCCTTCATGGTTATGTTGCCGCGAAAGACGATCTCGCCCATCGTCTCGCCGTCGTGGGGTACGGGCGTCATCGTAGTCGGGTCGACGACATCCACCGCCTCTTCCACCTGAAAGCGCACACCCTGCCGGCCGTTGTGCATCGCGCGTGCGCCCCGTGCGAGCGACACCCACTCGGGCTGCTTGACGCAGATGGTTGCGGGTCCATACACCTCGGTGAGTCCGTACACGTGCGTCAGTTCGACGCCGCGTCGCTCCATCGCTTCAATTGTCGACGCTGGCGGCGCCGCACCCGCGATGTATCCCTTGAGGCCGAACGGCACGCCCTCCCACTGTTCATCTGACGCGGCCAGCATGGTGTTGTGCACGATGGGCGCGCCGCCGTAATGCGTGACGCCGTGCTCCTTGATGAGCGCGAAGATCGCCGTGGTCTCGACACGGCGGAGACAGATGTTGGTGCCGGCGAGCGCCGCCATGGCCCACGTCACGCACCATCCGTTGCAGTGAAACATCGGTACGGTCCAGAGATACACCGCGTAGCGAGGCATGCCCCACGCAACGATCTCACCCAGCGCATTGAGATACGCGCCGCGATGATGATAGACGACGCCCTTGGGGTCACCGGTAGTGCCGCTCGTGTAGTTGAGCGCGATGGCATCCCATTCGTCGTCAGGTCCGCGCCACGCGTACGCCGGGTCGCCTCCCTCGAGGAACGCTTCGTAATCGATATCACTGAGTCGATCGCCGTCGCCGGGGTACTCCGAATCCAGCACGTCGATCACCAGCGGCCGGACCACGCAGCGCGAGAGCGCGTCGGCGATGACGCCGGAGAATTCACGATCGGTGATCAGCACCTTCGCCTCGCCGTGATCAAGCATGAACGCGATGGTCGCCGCGTCGAGTCGCACGTTGAGGCAATTGAGCACGGCGCCACTCATGGGCACGCCAAACTGGCACTCGTACATCTCCGGCGTATTGAGCAACATGACCGCGACGGTGTCGTTGCGGCCGATCCCGCGTGCGGTAAGGGCCGAGGCCAAGCGACGGCATCGCGCGTAGGTCTCACGCCAGCGGAAGCGCCGCGCGCCATGGATGACCGCCGTGCGCTCGGGGCACGCGGTCGCGGCCCAGTCGATCAACGTCAGCGGCGTCAGGGCCGCATGATTGGCCGCATTCCGGTCGAGTCCCGCGTCGTAGGGGCTGGGTACGGTGATCGACATCCGGGGTGCTCGGTGACAGAGGTGGCAACTCGCGGTGACACGGCCCTCCGTGTCGACGATGAGACGTTACGCTGAAGTCGATACGCGCGCTGCGGTTGTGTTCGCTTCTGCAGTCTCAATCTTGCAGAATACGTTCAACCAATTCCCTATTGACTACTTAGCACCTTCGCGCGGCGGCCGCTCATGACTCGAAGCCACTTATTTCGCTTCTGGTTGGCCTTCCGCGGCTCCCCAACGTAGCGAGCGGGCAGGTAGTCCGCTCCGGTTCGGGGACGAACAATGTTGATGCGACATTGTTGGCCGCTCGCGATGCCTTTCGCCTTGATTTGGGTGGCGGTACCACCGCTGGCGTGAATGACGCATTTGGTGGCGTGCGCCGCGAAATCAACTGGGACGGCATTCCTGTGGCGCTGTCAGCACCGACCAGTCTCAACGCCACCTTCTTCAACACCAATTCACAGCGCGCTGTTGTCGTCTCGACGCCCGGAGCGGGGTTTCGGGTCAGTAGTGCAACGGCTGCGCCAGTTTGATGTATCCGAGCAGCACGCGCGACCGTTCGTACTTTGATACACTTCGATGCCCGCACGAACGGCCCTCGCCTGCACGGTGGGCCTTCTGCATCTCACAGCGAAACATGCACGCCCTGCAGGCGCTCGTCAGTGACCAGCACGGCGCCGACTCTCGCGCAATGGCCAACCCAGCCGCATACTTTTTCAGCCCGTGCGGATCGAAAGGGTGTCTGAAGGGTCACCGAGTTTCCGGGAGCAACCATGCGCGTCACTGTCGCCTTCGCCGCCCTCTGCATGATCGCCGTTTCAGTCGGCTCGAGTCCGGCCGTCGCGCGGGCACAAGACGTGGAGGGTTCGAAAGACCACCCCATGTTCTCACGGGTGCCGGGGTATCAAATCACGTTGTACGACGCGCAGGACTTCGCGAAGTTCGAATTGTCAGTTGACCCCCCGAAGACCGTCGAGGGTAAGTACTGGCGAATCGAGTACGCGCTGAAAGAAGGCGGGAAAAAGGTGGGTCCGTTGCAAATCGGTCGCAGTCATACCGACTTCTTTGTGAAACGCGGTGGGAAGCGGCCGAATGAAGATCTCAGTGCAGGCGGCGGCGTCACGGTGGCAAACTGGAAAACCGGCGGCACGACGATCTGGGTGCAAGTCGACGTCAACAACAGCGGCGAATCGTTCACGCTGACCGTCGTCGAAGAAGCCGCGATGGAGCAACTGGTCGAGTTCAGTGCGATGGAGCTTTCCGCGGCGCTGGCCGACAAGGGCGCGGTGGCACTGCACAATGTACGCTTCGATACGGGCAAAGCCACGTTACTCGCGTCGTCCGCCGAAGCGCTCGCCCCGGTCGGCGAGCTGCTCAAGTCCGACCCGTCGCTCACGCTCGAGATTCAGGGGCACACCGACAACGTCGGAATGGCCGCGGCGAATCTCCAGCTGTCGCAAGACCGTGCGCTGGCCGTCAAAGCGCATCTGGTGCAGACCTTCGGCATCAGCGCGGCGCGACTGACAACGGCGGGATTAGGCGATACGAAGCCGGTCGGCAATAACACATCTGATGCCGGTCGCGCGCAGAATCGTCGCGTTGAACTCGTCAAGAAATAGGAACGCTCCGCGCTAGGCGCAGTACGCAACGGCCCGGTCAGCACGCAGGTTGCACCATAGCTCACGCAATGCGCCCGACGCCGACGGTGCTTGACGACCAAGTGCGAGGCTCGCGCACCTGAAGCACGCGTGCTTGCATAAGCGATCGCTGCATCTGCTCGCCAATCGACCTATGGCTCAGGCTCCATCATGATGAGTCGTTGCTGGCAATCGTCCGACAACCCGCCGCATGCCATCGTTCCTGCCGCAGAGCAGGTACACGCAGCGCACACGCATAACGTCGTGACGAGCAGGAGACAAAGCGCGCGCGGGCTACGTCGCGCTCATCGCCGTGCTCGGCCCCAGCGATCGACCACTGCTCGGCGATTGGCGCGGCACGATCTTCGCTTGGTTCGCCGTGGTGTGGGTCGCCAATCGATTCATGAGTATTCACGGACGGCTCCAACTCGGCATTAAAACTCAGAACGTCGAGATTCGCGTCCTCGAAGAGCAACGTGCGAATGCATTGCGCACGCAGATTGAGGACGACGACATCGCGCTATGAAGTAGGTCCTTTGGGGAACGGTCGCGTCACGTCACCGTGATGATCATAGACTGGGAATCTTCGCCATCCTCATTCGGGACCATCACGATGAGTGAACATCTAAACCAGACGGACGCGGCTTGCATCGCTGCCTGTAACGACTGCGCCACCGCATGTGGCCACGGCTCCGCGCACATGGCGGGCAAGAGCTTCAAGAACGCGTGCCCCGCTTGTTGCATCGAGTGCGCGGCGCTCTGCCGGCTCTGTGCGGATGCGATCGCTCGGCACAGCCCGTTCGCGAAGCAGCTCTGCAAACTCTGCGCGGAAGCCTGCCGAAAGATGGCCGGTGGTTAGCTGCTCTTCAGCAGCGCCAGCAGCGTGCGCGCAGCTTCGGCCGACGACGCCGGGTTCTGGCCCGTGACTAACTTGCCGTCGGTCACGACGAAAGAGGCCCAATCGTGGCCTTTGTGGTAGTCGCCGCCATTGGCCTTCAGCATGTCCTCTACCAAAAACGGGACGACGTCGGTCAGGCCGACGCCCGCTTCCTCGGTATTGGTAAAGCCGGTCACTCTCCGCCCAGCGACGAGGGGCTTACCGTCGGTGCCCTTGGTGTGCGTGAACACCGCAGGAGCGTGGCAGACTGCACCAATCGGACGGTCGCTGGCGGCGAACGCCTCGATCAACTTCGTGCTGTTGATGTCCTCGGCGAGATCCCAGAGCGGGCCATGGCCGCCGGGATAAAAGATCGCGTCGAAGCCGTCAGCTGAGACCGTCGACAGCACGGCCGTATTCGCCAACTCCTTCTGGGCTGCATCATCGCCCTTGAATCGCTTGGTGTCGGCGGTCTGTGCGTCTTTCGTATCGCTTGACGGATCGAGTGGCGGCTGGCCACCTTTGGGCGAGGCCAGTGTCATGTCGGCCCCAGCGTCCTTGAAGACGTAGTAGGGTGCGGCGAATTCCTCGAGCCAGAACCCGGTCTTTTTGCCGGTGTCGCCCAGTTGGTCGTGCGACGTGAGCACCATGAGAATTTTCATCGGTATTTTACCGTTGATGATGTGTTTTAGTCTGTCAACTTGATGACACGCTTGCCGAATGCCTCGCCTCTCAACAGGCCAACGAACGCGTCGGGTGCCCGTTCCAGCCCAACGATTATTTCCTCCTGATATTTGATTCGACCCTGCGTCATCCATTCGCCCATCTGCTTGGTGAACTCCGAATAGAGATGGCCGAAATCGTCGAAGACGATAAAGCCACGCATGGTCATCCGCTTACGCAGGATCTGGCCCATCAGGTAATTCATCCGGTCGGGCCCATCGGGCAGTGACGTGGCGTTGTACTGCGAGATCAGGCCGCACACCGGGATACGGGCAGACGGGTTCAGCAACGGGAGCACCGCGTCGAAGACCGCACCGCCGACGTTCTCGAAGTAGATGTCGATGCCGTCGGGTACCGCACGTTTGAGCGTGCCGGGGAAATCGTCGCCCTTGTGATCAATGCATGCATCGAAGCCCAAGGTGTTCACTACATGGGCGCATTTCTCGGCCCCACCAGCGATACCGACGACGCGACAGCCGAGGATCTTGCCGATCTGTCCGACCGTCGCACCGACAGGACCACTGGCTCCGGCGACCACGAGGGTTTCGCCCGCTTTCGGTTGCCCGATCTGCGTCAGGCCCGCCCACGCCGTCAGGCCCGGCATCCCGAGAACACCAAGCGCCCAAGAGGGGTTCGTTGGGTTCTTGCCCATGTTGCTCACGCCGGTGCCGTCAGACAGTGCGTAATCCTGCCAGCCACCGAAAGCCACAACCCAATCGCCGTCGGCGAACCCGTCGATATCAGACTTCATGATCTGTGCGACTGTCCCGCCGACCATGACGTCGCCGATCTTGACCGGTGCTGCGTAGGAAGGCGCGTCGCTCATCCGGCCACGCATGTACGGGTCGAGCGACAGATACTCGTTGCGCAGCAGCATCTGGACTTTGCCGGGAGCCGGCAAATCCTCCGTCTCCAGGCGCAGCGTGCGGTCGTTGGGCTCACCCGTGGGGCGTTCGGCCAGAACGAACTTGCGGTTCTTGCTGCTGGATTGTGGCATGGGTCGGTTCCTTTTCCGGTCCGACGACCGGTGTTAGCGACGATACCGAAAGGGCCTTTGACGTAGACACGGTGGCCACGCTTTTCGCCGCGTCAGCATTTGCCTATCAGCGCTACACCGCATTCCTTGAACAGTTTCGAGGGGTGACGTAAGCAACGTCGGCCCCCACTGACGACACGCGACGTACGCGATGACCTCATGCAGCGCCAACCCATGTGCACGGCATGATGCCGGATCACACGGTGGCAAAGACGGCTCCGCTGTGCGCCTACCCGAGGACCGCACTGCGCAACTTCGAACATCGATCGCGTCGGAACTGTCATCCGAAAGGCGCACGCAGATTACTACCGGGGCCCAATGTTGCAGAACTGGCATCAATCGCACCTTGCAACGGTCGCCATTCGACGATGTAATCACGTGGACTTCACCCGCGCTAACGGACACCGAGCCTGACCCGACGACGGCACGGTGCCGACGACGGGCGCATCGGCGGTGAGTGCGGCGGGCGTAAGGAAATTGCTACTGCGTGATCGAGTGTGGGTCGACTCGGCCCAGTCTCCATGGTCATCCCGAGCCGGAGTACACGTCTATGAGTAAGCTGTTGCGCGGTGTCGCGGCCGGGTGGGGGGCGAAGAAGTTGGGCGGCGGCTGCGTCACGACCGTCCTCGTCTTCGTAATACTCTGGTGGCTGCTTGGACATTTCAATGTGTTTCGTTGAGCAAACGACGCATAGGCGAGGCTTGTCGTGACGGCGCGTTTCAGCGACGGTGCATGGGCGCGTGAGTAGGGCGAAGCGCAGCGTTGATACGGAGCGGCTTTTCACGCTCTATGATCAACACGCAGCGAGACTGTACGGACTCGCCATCGCGATGCTCGGCAACGCCGCCGATGCGCAAGATGCCATCCTGGAGGCGCTTCTCAACGCGTGGCGCGAGTCACCCCCTACGGACGTTGACCGCGAATCGATGCACGCTTGGCTCGTGAGCCTCGTGCGCGCCGAAGCGATAACGATCGTTCGCGCACGAGCCATGCGCGGCTCCGCACTCCGTGTCTACGAGAAACCCCGCGTCCAGTCAAACGGGTGAAGGCCACCTGCGCCTTTCTACGCCGCCATGCCTGCATCTGGCGGATCGATCCCCAGTGCCGACGCCAGTTCGCTTCAGTGGTCCTGCTCTTCGCGCATGATTTCGCGAATGTGTTCAGACGTCACAAACTCGCCCAACGATTCGCACCGCACCACGCGTCGACGATACTGCGCAATGGTGTCGCGTTCATTCTCTAGGTCGGCGCGCAGCATGACTTTCGCGTCGTCCGACGTTTTTAGCGCGCTCGCCACAACAGTCGGCGCGCGTGATCGCGCCCGTGACGTTGTTCGCTACGGGTTTGACTGGTGTTCGTGCCATGTGGTGCGTCCGGGTGAATGACGAGCGTCGGAATGTCGATCGCGGCGCAGACGTCGCGAAAATCGGTCAGCCACGCCGTCACGCATTTTAGCGTGCCAACGGGTGACGCGCCAACAGAGACGTTCCAGCTTGCCTGCACCACTTCGGCACTGACATGCGTTCCCCGATTGACGTCGGTGTTGAAAAACCCGGCGAGGAACTTTGTGAGATGCGCGGGTCAGTCGGCGAGATCGCAAGCACCTTGCGTATTCATGTGGTGCCGCGCTTTTGGATGTAGCCTGGTGACGGCCTGTGATCTTCGCAGTACACGTCAATTGGCGTGGAGTTTTCCGTGCCAACAGTGATGGTGCCCATTGCCCCGCTCCGATTCCAGATGGTGCACGCCGAGGTGTTCGACCGCACGACCGTGGAACCGCAATGCGTATTCGCAGCAGCATCCTTTCGAGCGATCTTGATGTCGCCCGCGTAGTGTGTGTTTCGGCAGTTTGCCGCGTGGGATTTGGCGAGCGTGCGAATCGCGTTCGGTTGTGGCAGTTTTCTAAAAGGCGGCCATCGTGGATGCCGCCGACATCCGCAACGAATCGTTAAACCGTTCGTGGTACCGGGCGACGGATCAGCACCGCAACGATCAGCAGCGCCATCCCGCACACGGCGGCGATCGTGCGCACTGTTTGAAATCGCCACCATTGCTCGCTCAGTGCTGCCCAAACCGGTGGCGGAGCGGTCACCCTCCACGCCTTGATCTGATTGTTGATCGGGATGTTGCCGAAGACCGTAATGAGCGCAACAGCCAGCACGGCGCCAGTTGCCGCAACCAACAGGTAGAACCCCGCGCGTTCACGCCGGGCGAAGAAGGCGGCGGCGGCGCAACACACCACGCTCAGGATTACAGTCGCCGGCAACGGGACGGTGAAGACTCGGATGGCGTGCTGCATTCCTTCGACATAAGCGGCCGCCGACATCCCGCTGGGATTGTACTCGAGCCAAATCACAAACGCACCACCCGCCACGAGCGCCGTGAAGAGCAATGCGAAGAAGAGAACGACGGAACGCGCCATATATATGATGTCCCGACCGGTTGGCCTATTAAGCGAGTTCGAACGAGGCCGCGGGAAAAGTCCGCGATGGTCCATGTGCGAATGGACTTTCGCCGCGCGTTGGACGTTGGCCTCCGAGAGAATGTGCGCTCTGCCTCGTCCGGATGTCGTGCCCGGCCTACAGCAGATGCGTCGCAAACGAATGGCGAAACGGGTGACAGGAGACCCGCGTGTTCAGCTTCGCGACGTTCGCCGCGCTCGGCGTCGATGTACGGTCGCGACCCCGGAAACAGCGCTGCGTACTCGCACTCACGTTCCCAACGCGGTCGAGATGCGTCAGGCACGCGCGCCGGCGTTCGCGCCTGCGTTCGCGCCGGCGTTCGCGCCTGCGGAGCGCACGCGACGCAGTTGGCGGCGAAGCGATACCCTCAGCCGCCCAGCCCACGCACGATCCCGCACGATCCCGCACGACCGCTAAAACGTCAGCCCGCGCAAATACTCAAAGTTCTGACGCGCGCTCGCCATCTCGTCCGCCGACCCTTCCTGCTCGACGTAACACGGCTTCTTCGCCAGATCAGGAACCGCCGCCAAGAACGCCCCAATGTTGAACGTCCCCGCCTTGAGCTCCGTGTCCGCACGGCGATCCGGCACCACATTTTTCAAATGGAAACTCCAGCAGCGCTCCTTGTAGCGCGACAGAAACTCCATCGGATCGCCACCGCCCATCAGCATGTTGCCGACGTCGAGCTGCAATCGCACCAGCGTCGGATCGAGCGCCTTCGCAAACGTCTCGATCGGGATCTCTCCCATCAGCGTCTTCGAGTGCTCCGGCTCATTGTGAAACGCCAGCCAGATCCCCGCCCGCCGAGCCACTTCGCCGGCCGCGTTGAAGCGGTCCGCCCATAACTTCCACACGTCGATCGACTTGTTCGCCTCCGACGGAAGACTCGGCACAATCAGATACTGATGCCCGAGATACTTTGCGATCGACAGGTTCTCATCCCACTGCGTCAGCAACGCGTCCGGTGGAATGTGCGCCGACGGCGCCTTCAACCCGGCCTTCTTCAGCGCGTCGCGAACCTGCTCTTTGCTGCGATCGAAATTCTTGAAGCTCCACAACAGCTCGACATCGGTGTAGCCGATCGCACCGATAGCCGCGAGTGTCCGTTCAGGATCCGCTCGCATCGCCTTGCGCACGGCGTACAGTTCGAGCCCGATCCGCTCGAGCCGACCCGCGCCGACAGGGACCGACGGCAGCATCGTTCCACCTGATTCCGCACCGGCCATGCGCGCGGCAAGCAGACCACCCGCGCCCGCGCCAGCTACTGACAGAAAATCGCGTCGTTTCATTGCCATACGCTACCGCGGCCGCAGCGGGGCGCAAGGATCACACACGGCCGTCAGCGAAACCGACAGCGCCCCGCCCCCTCGGTGCGTATTTTCTCCGTGCACTCGGCCCCGGCCGACCGAATCAGCCCCCCGCCCTCCGCGGAGTAGCGAATGACCGCCTTGCATCTCGTCCACCGCGCGACTGCCAGCAGCATCGGCGTCGCCGCCCTGTTTGCCCTCAGCACGCCCGCCTTCGCGCAGCCGAACAGCACCGGCAATGCCGCCGCGACGGGCTGGAACGCGCAGGAGATCCTGCGCACCGAACATTTCGTCAAACCGCCCGCGAACATCGAAAAGATGATCATGACGGCGCGCGCGGACATCTCCTTCACTAATCCGTCGCCCGATCACAGCTGGTTCATTCGCGCATCGGGCGCTGATCGCGGTGATATCAACGCGTACGGCAAGCCTCACACGTGGCTCGGCGGTCTCCAAGTCGACACGAAGGCGAATCGGGTTCGCAGTGTCACCACCGGTACCAAAACCGGCCTCTCGCTCATCAATCCACGCACAGGCGCCGCCAAAGCGCTCGAGGTGCCGAAGGGCGCAACCGTCAGCTCGCCGATCTGGTCACCCATCGGAACACAGGTCGCCTACATCGCGAACTTCGACGGCATGTCCAACATCTACGTCGCCGACGTTGGAACCGGCAAATCGACGCTGCTGACGAAGGCGCCGCTGCTCACCACGCTCGTGACAACGATCGATTTCACCGCCGACGGCAAGTCCATCGTCGCGACGCTCGTGCCCGATGGACGCGGCGCGCCGCCGACACATGGCGCCGGCAACATCGAGGACGGCCCTCTGGTGCGCCTCACGGAATCGAAAGCCAAACCGCAGCCGGCGCATTTCAGTCTGCTTCAGGATCCGCACGACAAAGCGCTTGTGAAGTACTACACCACGACGCAGCTCGCACTCATCGACCTGAAATCGAAAACGATTCGCAAAATCGGCACGCCGCGAATGATCCGCACGGTCGATGTCTCACCCGAGGCGCAGTATTTCCGCGTCACGGTGATGACAGAACCGTTCTCATACCTCGTACCGGTCGCGAACTTCGGATCCGTGCAGGAGCTGTGGGACGCCGCGGGTAAGGTGATCACGACGCTCGCGACCACGCCGCTGCGTGAAGGCGCGACGGACGACAACGGTGACGCGACACCCGCTGGTCGCGGCGCTGCAGCCGCCGCCACGGACACTGGCAGGCGCAACATCCAGTGGAATCCGGTCGGACCGGGGCTGGTCTATCTCAGGTCCGTCTTCGCCGCCGCGCCGAGCGGTGGCCAAGCGCCGGCTGGCGCAGCCAACGCAGTGCCAGGACGCGGCGCAGTCGGTGGTCGTGGCGGCGCGCCCGGCGCGCGTCCGCAGCCGACGAGCGTGCAATACCTCAACTGGCTCCCGCCGTTCGGACTGAACGATACGAAAGTCGTCTACGAAGGCAGCGCGCAACTCACGAACGTCGCATTCAGCGCAGACGCGAAGACGATGTTCGTCAGCGACAGCAGCGCAGTCATCGCCATCAGGGACGGCAAGCGCCATAACCTCGGGCGCACGGTGAGCCTCGCAGTCGGCGGTGGTGGATTCCCCGGTGGCGGCGGTGGACGTGGCGGCGCTGCGAACGATTCCATTCAGGTTGGACGTTTGCTGACGAAGACCGGACCGAACGGTCAGACCTTCGTCGTGGTCGGCAAGGACGGCAAGACCGTTGTGCTCTCGGGCATGAAGACCCCCGGCGCGAAGTGGAACACCGAAGCGCCGCGTCCATGGCTCGACAAGCTGGACATCGAAAGTGGCACACGTGCGCGCGTCTTCGAAAGTCCGACCGATGCGTATGACGAATTCGTCACCGCGCTCGACGACGACGTCACGCAGTTCATCTACACGCACGAATCACCGACGGTCATTGCGGACGCGTACTTGAAGGACGCCACGGCGAACTCCAGCAAGAAGCTGACGAGCAACGTCGATGTCGATCCGGATGTCACGAGCGCTCAGCGCCAGCGCTTCCAGGTCACGCGGCCGCGCGATGGGCTCAAGTTCTGGGTCGATGTCACACTGCCGAAAACGTGGAAACCGGGTGCGCGCCTACCGGGCATCATCTGGTTCTATCCGTACGAGTACACCTCGCAGGCCGAGTACGATCGTTCACGGTTCACAACGAACATCAACAAGTTTCCGGCCGTGCCGTCGTCGCGACCGGCATCGTCCACGAAGCTATGGGTCAGTCAGGGCTACGCGCTCATCGAACCCGATATTCCGATCTTCGGTGATTCGGGGCGCATGAACGACAACTACACGCGCGATCTCAAAGAAAACCTCGATGCCGTCATCGACGCCGCCGTCGACATGGGGATCGTCGATCGCAACAAGATGGGCATCGGCGGACACAGCTACGGCGCCTTCAGCACCGTGAACGCACTGACGCTTGTCCCGTATTTCAAGGCGGGCATCGCTGGCGACGGCATGTACAATCGCACGCTCACGCCGTTCGGATTTCAGAGCGAGCGCCGCAACTTTTATCAAGCGAAGGATACGTACCTCGACATGTCGCCGTTTTTGCGCGCCGACAAGATCTCGGGTGCGTTGCTCATGTACCACGCCATCGAAGATCAAAACGCAGGCACCGATCCGATCAGCTCCAAGCGTATGTTCCTCGCACTGCAGGGACTCGGCAAGCCGGCCGCACTGTTCATGTATCCGTACGAAGATCACAGCGTCGCGACGTATGCCAGCGATCTCGATCTCTGGGCACGCTGGGTCGCGTGGATGGATACGTATGTGAAGAATCCGCAGCCGGCGGCGCGGGCCGTCGTTCCGTAAACGCGCGCGTCGTGCCACGTTTTTTCGCCAGCGCTGCGGAATTCCGCAGCTGGCTGGAAGCCCATCACGACTCGGCCACCGAGCTCGTAGTGGGCTTCCACCGTGTCGATACCGGTACCCCATGCATGACGTGGACGGAGTCCGTGCGCGAAGCACTCTGCTTCGGCTGGATCGACGGACTCGTCAAGCGCATTGACGACACTACCTACCAACGGCGCTACACGCCGCGGAAGGCGCGCAGCGTGTGGAGCGCGGTAAATGTGCGCCACGTCAGCGAGTTGATCGCAGAAGGGCTCATGCAACCGTCCGGACGCGCGGCGTTCGCATCGCGTGGTACCGCACACGAAGTCGGCTACAGCCTCAAAGGGCGATCGGCGGAGATGCCCGAACCGTACGCGTCACGGCTCACACAACATCGAACCGCACACGCGTTTTGGAACGCGCAGCCGAAGTCGTACCGGCAAGCAGTGGTCTGGCACATCGTCAGCGCCAAGCGGGACGCTACCCGTGCCCGACGCTTCCAGTCATTGGTCGACTATGCTTCACGGGGTGAACGACTCCCGCAATATGACTCGACCAAGTAGCGCGCTGCGGCGTACTTTGGACTCGTGACCTTTCGCATCGCGACCGCCGACGACGCCGCGGCGATCATGTTTGTACGCATTTCCGCGGCGCACGCGCTTACGAGACGGTACGGACAGGGACCGTGGTCCACCGAATCCACGGAGCGCGGCGTGCTCAACGGCATGCGCCACTCCCGCATTGTGCTGTACTACGACGGCGACACGCCGATCGGGACATTCCGACTGACCTCGCATAGACCGTGGGCGATCGATCGCGCGTTCTTTACACCGGTCGTGCGCCCGCTCTATCTGACCGACATGGCCGTGCATCCGGACATGCAGCGACGCGGCATCGGCCGTGCGAGTCTCGCGCACGCGGAGGCGATGACGCGCGCGTACCCAGCAGACGCGATCTGGCTCGACGCGTATGACGCCGAGGCCGGCGCGAGTGACTTCTACGCCACGTGTGGGTATCGGGAGTGCGGCCGCACCAGCTTCCGTGACTCGAAGCTGGTGTATTTTGAGAAGGCCATCGCATCGTTCGTAAGGGTCGCTGCCAATGTCCTTCCCCCAATCGCTCCGTCACCATGACCAGCCCCACCGCCCGAAATGACGGATCGCTCGTTCGCGCCCTCGGCCCCGTGGCACTGGCGGCCGCCATCGCGAACGTCACGATCGGCGGCGGCATCTTTCGCTTGCCGGCGGCCGTGGCCGCCTCCGTCGGTGCGGCAGCGCCGCTGGCTTACGTCGTCTGTGCGATCGCCATGGGACTCATCGTCCTCTGTATCGCGGAAGCGGGCAGTCGGGTCTCGCTGACCGGTGGACCGTATGCCTATGTCGAGCAGGCATTCGGTCCCTATATCGGCTTCCTCGCTGGGGCGATGCTCTGGGTGCTCGGGACGACGGCGGTCGCGGCCGTAAGCGGAGTCTTTGCCGACAACGTCGGCGCCTTGGTGCCGGCGCTCGGCACGCCGACCATGCGCGCGGTCGTGTTGATCGTGGCCTTCGCCATCACCGGTGGCGTTAATCTCGTCGGCGTCCAGTATGGGAGTCGCCTCAACACGATCGCGACCGCGGCGAAGCTCGCTCCCCTGCTGCTGCTCGTGATCGTCGGACTCTTTTCGATCAAGGGCGAGAACCTCGTCGTGACCGTCGCGCCGTCCGCGAGTACCATGACGCGCGCCTGCATTTTGCTCATCTTCGCCTTTTCCGGCGTCGAGAGCGCGCTGGTGCCGAGCGGCGAAGTACGCGACCCGGCCCGCACGGTACCTCGCGCAATTTTTTCTGCGATGATCGGCATCACGCTGCTGTACATCCTCCTGCAGTTCGTCGCGCAAGGTGTGCTGGGCACCGCACTGGGCACGTCCACGACGCCGCTCGCCGACGCCGCCGGCGCAGTGTTCGGGCCGTGGGGCCGCTCGATGCTATTGATCGGCGTCGTCGTCTCGACATTCGGATATCTGAGCGGGATGACACTGGCCGTACCGCGCACGCTCTTCGCGTTCGCGCGCGATGGCTTTCTGCCGTCCGCGTTCGCGCGCGTGCATCCGCAGTGGAAGACGCCGTGGATCGCGATCATCGTGCAACTGATCGTGACCTGCGCGCTCGCCATCAGTGCGAGTTTCGGGCCGCTGGCGATCTTTTCGAACGTGGCGGCCTTGCTCGTGTATTTTGCCTGTGCCGTCGCCGCATGGGAACTCCGCCGCCGCAACGTGCAAGAAGGTGGCACGCCGTTCCGCGTTCCGGGCGCGGCCATCGTTCCGGTGCTGACGTGCCTCGTCATTATCGGCTTGCTCACCTCGATCACGTGGGCTGAGTGGCAGGTGGTACTCGGCGTAGCCGCGCTCGCGTCGCTGCTGTTTCTCCTGCGCAAGAAGGGCCCCTCGCCCGGGTAAAGCGGGTCGAGTTTCGCCGTCAACCCTTCCTGCCCACGGTAGTCAATTCGGAGAATCCATGATCATCATCAAGACGCTCGCCTGCACTGTGGCGCTCGTTGGACCATTGGCTGGTGCCGCAGCGGCGCAGTCGAAACCCGCACGCATTGCGGCGCCACGGGGGGTTCCTCGGCGCGACTGACTCGACTCGATTCGTTGCTGGATCGTTCGGCGCAGGATGGTCGCATCGGCGGCGCCGTCATGCTCGTCCTGCGCGATGACCATATCGTGTACTAACGCGCCGTTGGTTTCGCGGACCGGGAAGCGAATCGCCGCATGGCACCCGACGCGCTCTTTCGCATCGCGTCGCAAACGAAGGCGCTGACGAGCGTCGCGACTCTCATGCTCGTCGAGGACGGCCGCGTGGCCCTCAGCGATCCCGTCTCCAAGTTCATTCCGTCGTTTCGGCGTACCACGGTCGCCAGTCGCACCGATTCCGGAACGGCGATCGTTCCCGCGCGAGCGGGCTCGGTTTCGGACTGGGTTTCGAAACCACCGACCGATACGGTGCGAACGGCTTCGCGTCCGAGGGTGCATTTGGCTGGGGCGGCGCCTACGGGTCGACGTATCTGGTCGACCCCGTCGAAGGGCTGGTGATCGTGTTCATGGTGCAGTTGATGCCGAACAGCGTCGGCATCGGCGATCGCGTTCGTACCGAGCTCTATCAGGCGTTGGTCGACTCGCGCACCCACTGAACAGATTCAGTTGGGCAAGGTGCCGAGCAGTTCCCGTACACGCCGCGCCAGCTCGACGATGTCGAACGGCTTCTGTAGCAACGCCACGCCTTCGTCGAGTACGCCGTGATGTGCAATCGCACCCTCCGCATAGCCGGACACGTACAGGACGCGCAGCTGCGGGTGCTCGCGCAGCAATCGTTCGGCG
>JANLPE010000071.1:0-73954 GCA_031366985.1 Gemmatimonadaceae bacterium | reverse complement strand
GGCAAAACCACCACGTCCGAGCGCATCCTGTATTACACGGGCAAAACCTACAAAATCGGCGAGGTGCACGAAGGCGCCGCGACCATGGACTACATGGCGCAGGAGCAGGAGCGCGGCATCACGATCACGTCCGCCGCGACGACCTGCTTCTGGCAGCGCCACGGCCAGTCGTTTGACAAGGGTGATGGGCCGGAATACCGCATCAACATCATCGACACGCCGGGCCACGTCGACTTCACCGTCGAAGTGCAGCGCTCCTTGCGCGTGCTCGATGGCGCGGTGACGTTGCTCGATTCCGTTGCTGGCGTCGAGCCACAAACGGAAACTGTGTGGCGCCAGGCGGATGGTTACGCCGTGCCGCGCATGATCTTTGCGAACAAGATGGACCGCGTTGGGGCGAATTTCGAGCGCTGTGTCGCGATGATCCACGATCGTCTGTCGAAGAGCGCCCAGCCGTTGCAGCTCCCCGTCGGATCGGGTGAGCTCTTCACGGGTCACCTCGACGTCATCGAGCGCAAGCAGTATACGTTCATCGAAGAAACGCTGGGCAAAACGTTCACGGTCACGGACGTCCCGGCCGCCTTCCACGACGCCGTCGAACTGGCGCGTCACAAGCTGATCGACACGGTCGTCGAGTACGACGACGCGTTGATGGCGAAGTATTTGGACGGCGCTGAACTGACGAACGACGAGATCCGTTCGGCCATCCGCACGGCCACGTGCGCGGGCAAGTTCATTCCGATCCTGTGCGGCGCGTCGTTCAAGAACAAGGGCGTGCAGGCGCTGTTGGATGCCGTGATCGATTATCTCCCGGCGCCGCTCGATGTCCCGGCCATCAAGGGTCATCTGCCGCACCACGATGAGACGTTCATCGAGTGCCGAGTGACGGACGACGCGCCGTTCGCGGGTCTGGCATTCAAAATCGCAACAGACCCTTTCGTCGGAAAGCTGACGTTCTTTCGCGTCTATTCGGGCGTGCTGGCGTCGGGTTCGTATGTCTACAACAGCACGAAGGACAAGCGCGAGCGCGTCGGTCGTCTGCTGCAGATGCACGCAAACAAGCGGGAAGAGATCGAGGAAGTACGAGCGGGCGACATTGCCGCGGCGATCGGCCTCAAGGACACGCGTACCGGCGACACGCTATGCACGGAAGACGATCCGATCATTCTCGAAGCCATGAAGTTCCCGGCGCCGGTTATTGACGTCGCCATCGAACCGAAGACCAAGGCGGACCAGGACAAGCTCGCGATCGCGCTGCAGAAGCTGGCTGAAGAAGATCCGACGTTCCGCGTGCGGTCCGATGCGGAAACGGGACAGACGATCATCGCCGGCATGGGCGAGTTGCACCTCGAGATCATCGTCGACCGCATGATGCGCGAGTTCAAAGTGGATGCGAACGTCGGTCGCCCGCAGGTTGCGTATCGCGAGACGATCAAGAAGCGCGTCGAGAAGATCGAAGGGAAGTTCATCCGCCAGTCAGGCGGTAAGGGCCAGTACGGCCACGTGGTCATCAACATGGAGCCCAGCGAGCAGGGGCAAGGCTTCGTGTTCGAGGACAAGGTCGTGGGCGGTGTCATTCCGCGTGAGTACATCGGACCGACGGAGCAGGGCATCAAGGAAGCGCTGGAGAACGGCGTGCTCGCCGGGTATCCAGTTGTAGACGTGAAAGTCCAGCTGATCTACGGGTCGTACCATGATGTTGACTCCTCGGAAATGGCGTTCAAGATCGCCGGCTCCATGGCATTCAAGGAGGCGGCCAAGCAGGCCAGCCCCTGCCTGCTCGAGCCGGTGATGAAGGTCGAGGTCGTGAGCCCGGAAGCGTACATGGGCGACGTCCTCGGCGATCTCTCTTCGCGGCGCGGCAAGATCGGCGGCATGATGCAGCGTGGAGAAGCGCAGGTTATCTCGGCGACAGTGCCGCTTGGCGAGATGTTCGGTTACTCGACGAAACTGCGCAGCATGTCGCAGGGACGCGCGGTCTACTCGATGGAGTTTTCGCACTACGAGGAAGTCCCGAAGTCGAAGGCCGAAGAGATCATCAGCAAGGTGAAGGCGTAAGCCTCACCCACCTTTCACTACCCAACACAGAATCGAACCATGGGCAAGGCAAAGTTCGAGCGGAACAAGCCGCACGTGAACGTGGGAACGATCGGCCACGTCGATCACGGCAAGACGACGACGACGGCTGCTCTCACGAAGATCTCGGCGGAAAAAGGCTACGGCACGAAGTACATTGCGTACGACGAAGTCGCCAAGGCCTCGGAGTCTCAGGGACGTCGTGACTCGACCAAGATCATGACGATCGCGACGTCGCATGTGGAGTATGAGACGGAAAACCGTCACTACGCCCACGTCGACTGCCCGGGCCACGCGGATTACGTGAAGAACATGATCACGGGCGCAGCGCAGATGGACGGCGCGATCCTTGTCGTGTCGGCCGTTGACGGTCCGATGCCGCAGACGCGAGAGCACATCCTCCTGGCGCGCCAGGTCAACGTGCCATCGGTCATCGTGTTCCTCAACAAGTGCGATCTCGTTGAAGACGAAGAGCTCCTCGACCTCGTCGAGCTCGAAGTCCGCGAGTTGCTGTCGAAGTACAACTACCCGGGCGACGACGCACCGGTGATCCGCGGATCGGCGATCAACGCCATCAACGGCGATCCGAAGTGGGTGGCGGAGTTCATGAAGTTGTACGAAGCGCTAGACTCGTACATCCCGATCCCGATGCGCGAGATCGACAAGCCGTTCCTGCTCCCGGTCGAAGATGTGTTTTCGATTACGGGCCGCGGCACGGTCGCGACGGGTCGTATCGAACGCGGTATCATCAAGGTCGGTGAAGAAGTCTCCGTGGTCGGCTACAACAGCGACAAGAAGACGATCGTCACGGGCGTTGAAATGTTCCGCAAGCTGCTGGACGAAGGACGCGCTGGCGACAACGTCGGCCTCCTGCTCCGCGGCATCGACAAGAACGACATCGAGCGCGGCATGGTGTTGGCCAAGCCGAACTCGATCAAGCCGCACACGAAGTTCTTGGCCGAGGTGTACGTCCTCACGAAAGAAGAGGGTGGCCGCCATACGCCGTTCTTCAAGGGTTACCGTCCGCAGTTCTACTTCCGCACGACGGACGTGACGGGCACCATTGAATTGCCGGAAGGCATGGAAATGGTGATGCCGGGCGACAACATCCAGATGACGATCGAACTGATTATCCCGATCGCGATGGAAGAGACGATCCGCTTCGCGATTCGCGAGGGCGGTCGCACGGTTGGCGCCGGTGTCGTGACCAAGATCCTCGCATAACCAACTGCAACCGCTGAGTTCTGGGTATTCGGTGTGAGTTTTCGGTTATCAACGTTGATGACTGACCACTCACACCGAGAACAGATCACTTAGCAGTTCTATCAAGAGACTGACTGATGGCCGGCCGCATTCGCATTCGCCTCAAAGCATTTGACCACGCCGTGATCGACCAGGCGTCGGCAGACATTGTCCGCACCGCTGAGAAGACGGGCGCACAGGTGTCTGGTCCGATTCCTTTGCCGACGAAGACGCAGCGTTGGACGGTGCTCCGCTCGCCGCACGTCGACAAGAAGTCGCGCGAGCAGTTCGAGTTGAAAACACACAAGCGACTGATCGACATTCTCGATTCCCGTCCCGGTACGGTGGACGCGCTGACGAAGCTCGATCTGCCCGCCGGTGTGGACGTCGAAATCAAGGTCGAGTAGGACGGAGCAGTAGTACAGAGTGCGTCGCGCTGGGCGACGTGCTCCACAGTCCAACGGCGAAAAGATCTGCCGCGACTCGTACGAGTACAGAGGAATTCATGATCGGCATAATCGGCAAGAAGCTGGGGATGACCCAGCTGTTTAACGAGCAGGGGCAGCAAGTGCCCTGCACCGTGGTGGAGGCCACGCCGAACCCCGTGACGAAAGTCATGTCGGTGGCGGATGCAGGCTTCGCAGCGGTGGAGCTCGGCTACGGCGCGCAGCGCGTCGCACGCGAGAACCAGAAGGGAGAGCGGACGCCGCGCGGACGTCGCGCGACGATGGCGGAAGTCGGACATGCGAAGAAGGCTGGGCTCGATGCGCCGCCGTCCGTGCTCCGCAGCTTCCGTCTCGACGACGCCCCGGGCAAGCACCCCGAGGTTCCGGCGTACGCGGTGGGCGATGTCGTGAAGGTCGACATCTTCACGCCGGGTGAACGCGTGAAGGTCGAAGGCACGACGAAGGGTCGCGGCTTCCAAGGCGTCGTGAAGCGTCATGGTTTCCATGGCGGCCCGAACACGCACGGTAACACGAAGCATCGCAAGCCCGGCTCAATCGGCGCCGGTACGGATCCGTCGCGCGTCATCAAGGGCAAGAAAATGCCCGGCCAGTACGGCAATGTGCGCCACACGGCACTCAGCATCCGCATCGAGAAGGTTGATGCGGAACGCAATCTCATTTACCTGCGCGGCAGCGTGGCGGGGCCGACCAACGGCATCGTCTTCGTGCGCAAGCAGGGTTGAACATGACCGAAGAAACCAAGACCTTTGAGGCGCCGGTGTACTCGGCGCAGGGCAAGCAGAGCGGCACGTCCGCGCTGCCCGACATTTTTGATGGCATCGTCAACGTCCCCGTGATGCACCAGGCGGTGAAGGCGTTTCTGGCCAACCGTCGTCAGGGTACGGCGAAGACGAAGACGCGCGGTGAAGTGACCGGCGGTAACCAGAAGCCGTGGAAGCAGAAGGGTACGGGTCGCGCCCGCCAAGGCTCGACGCGCGCTCCGAACTGGCCAGGCGGCGGTACCGTGTTCGGTCCGATCCCGCGTTCCTACACGCAGATCGTGCCGAAGCAGGTCAAGGCGCTGGCGCGCAAGAGTGCGATGAACGCCCGCGCTCGCGAGAACGCCGTGTTTCTGATCGATTCGCTGAACTACAGCGCGCCGAGCACGAAGGCGATGATCGCACTGATGGAAAAGCTCGGTGTGGCGGGGAAGAAAGTGCTGCTCCTGACGGACGGCGTGAAGCCGAACGTGTACCTGAGCGCGCGGAACCTCGCACATGCCCACGTTATGCCGTACACCGATGCGAGCACGTACCACGTCCTTTGGTCGGATGTGGTGGTGATCGAGTCGGCGGCGCTGACCCCGGCAACGGCGGAGGGCTAAGCCATGGCCACGATTCACCGCACCATCATGCGCCCGATCATCACGGAGCGCACCTCAGCCGCGTATCAGGATCGCGGCGAGTACACGTTTGAAGTGGCGCCTGATGCCAACAAGTACACGATCAAAGAGGCCATCGAGCGTCTCTTCGGTGTGAAGGTGACTGGCGTTTGGACGTCGAACGCGCGCGGAAAGGATCGCCGCGTCGGCCAGTCAATCGGCCGCCGTCCACATACCAAGAAGGCAATTGTGAAGCTGCGCGACGGCGACACGATTGCGATCTTCGAGGGCTGATTCGCATGGGAATTCGACAGTTCAAGCCGGTAACCAAGTCCTCGCGATTCCGTTCGGTATCGGACTTCGCGGAGATTACACGGACGACGCCAGAGAAGTCGCTGCTGGAACCGCTCAAGAAGTCGGGCGGTCGCGATAACCATGGTCACATCTCGATGCGCCGCATCGGTGGTGGTCACAAGCGTCAGTACCGCCTCATCGATTTCAAACGCAACAAGCACGGGATGCCGGCGGTTGTGAAGGAGATCGAGTACGATCCGAATCGCTCCGCGCGCATCGCGCTGGTCGAGTATGCGGACGGCGAGAAGCGGTACATCCTGCATCCGAAAGGACTCAAGCAGGGTGATTCGATCGTCGCGGGCCCGGGCTCGGATGTGCGCACGGGGAACGCGATGCCGTTGAAAGAAGTGCCGCTTGGTACCGCGGTGCACAACATCGAGCTCAAGATCGGCAAGGGTGGCCAGATGGCGCGCTCCGCCGGAGCCTTCGCCCAGGTCGTGGCGAAAGAGGGTGAGTACGTGACGCTGAAGCTTGGCAGCACGGAAATGCGCCTGGTGCATGGCAACTGCTGCGCGACGATCGGTGAGGTCGGCAACTCGGAGCATGAGCTGCTCTCGCATGGTAAGGCGGGCAAGAGCCGTTGGCTCGGCAAGCGCCCCAAGGTGCGCGGAGAAGTCATGAACCCGGTCGATCACCCGCATGGTGGACGTACGCGTGGTGGCCGGAACGTGGTCAGCCCGTGGGGCAAGCCCGAGGGCGTCAAGACGCGCAACAAGAAGAAGTCGTCGCAGCGTCTCATCGTGCGCGGCCGCAAGCGCGGCAAAGCCACCCAATAGCCGCTAGCGAGAGCCGAGAACCGATATGTCGAGAAGCATTAAGAAGGGTCCGTTTATCGCTGAGCGCCTTGAAGCGAAGGTGATCGCCATGAACGGCCGAAACGAGAAGAAAGTCGTGAAGACCTGGTCACGGGCGAGCACGATTCTCCCAGAGTTCGTCGGACACACGTTTGCCGTCCACAACGGGAACAAGTTCATCCCGGTATACGTGACGGAAAACATGGTGGGTCACAAGCTTGGCGAATTCTCGCCGACGCGTCTGTTCCGGGGGCATGCGGGCCAGAAGGCGGCGGACAAGAAGGCGACCGGCGTGCCAAAGGGAGGCAAGTAAGTCATGGCCAAGGCATTGAAGACGGGCATCGAGGCGCGGGCGATTCAGCGTACGACGCGTCAATCGCCTTACAAGATGCGTCTGGTGATCGATCAGATCCGCGGACAGCGCGTGAACGACGCGCTGGCGCTGCTGCGCTTCAGCAAGAAGCACGCATCGGAGCAGATCGCGAAGACGTTGCTGAGCGCGGTCAACAACATCCAGCAAGCGGCCCGTGCGGCCAACACGTCGGTGGATGAAGACGCGTTGGTGATCACGAAGGCCATCGTGAACGAAGGCCCGAAGCTCAAGCGTTGGACGCCGGCGGCGATGGGCCGTGCGACGCCGATGCTGAAGCGGACGAGCCATGTGGAGATCATCGTGGCGGAGGCGGTGCGCTAATGGGACAAAAGACTAATCCGATCGGGTTCCGCCTCGGTGTCACGAAGAACTGGCGGTCGACTTGGTACGCGAGCAAGGAGATGCCGGCGCTGCTGAAGGAAGACGCGCTGCTGCGGAAGTATCTGAAGGCGCGTCTCGAAAACGCGGCTATCTCGGACGTGCGCATCGAGCGCAAGCCGGGTAAAGTCGTCGTGACGATTCACACGGGTCGTCCGGGCGTTGTCATCGGCAAGAAGGGTGCGGAAGTCGATAAGTTGCGTGATGAACTTGCGCAGCTGACGGGCAAGGAAGTCGGCATCAACGTCGAAGAGATCAAGCGTCCCGAGATCGAAGCGCAGTTGGTGGCGGACAACATTGCGGCGCAGTTGTCGCAGCGTATCTCGTTCCGCCGTGCGATGAAACGCGCGGTGCAGAGTGCGATGCGCATGGGCGCGCTGGGTATCAAGGTGAAGGCGGGTGGTCGTCTGGGCGGCGCGGAAATCGCGCGCGTGGAAGGCTATCACGAAGGTCGTGTGCCTTTGCACACGTTGCGCGCGGACATCGATTACGCGACGAGCACGGCGAAGACCACGTACGGCACCATCGGTGTGAAGGTGTGGATCTTCAAGGGCGAAATCGTGGAAGATCGTCGCGGCAAGACCTACTCGACCGGCGCCTGAGGAGACTGAACGATGCTGAGTCCGAAGCGGGTCAAATTCCGCAAGATGTTCAAGGGTCGCATGACGGGGCTCGCGCACCGTGGCGCTGAATTGTCCTTCGGGACATACGGCCTGCAGGCGCTGGAGCCGGCGTGGGTGACGAGCCGACAGATCGAAGCGTGCCGCGTGGCGATGACGCGGCACATCAAGCGTGGCGGTAAGGTGTGGATCCGGATTTTCCCGGACAAGCCGATCACGAAGAAGCCGGCCGAAACACGCATGGGTAAGGGCAAGGGGCCGCCAGAGGGGTGGGTGGCGGTGGTCAAGCCGGGGCGTGTGATGTTTGAAATCGAAGGCGTGACGCGTGAACTCGCCGAGACGGCGATGGGACTCGCGGCGGCCAAGTTGGGAGTGAAGACCAAGTTCGTCGCACGCGAGGAGGCGGTGACCCATGAAGGCTAACGAGATCCGCGATCTGGATGCGGCGGGCATCACGGCGCGCATCGCCGAGCTGGAGGAGGAACAATTCCGCCTCAAGTTCCGGAGTGCGTCGGAAGCGTTGGAAGAGCCGTTGCGTTTGCGGAGCATCCGCCGCGACATCGCTCGCTTGAAGACGATTCAGCGCGAAAGTGCGCTTGGGATCGTTCGTACGACGAAGGCGGCGCCCAAAGCGCCGGCGAAGAAGGCGGCCGTCAAGAAGACGGCAGCGAAGAAGGCCACCAAGGCCGGCGGCCGCTAACCGGGGTGATGAGTCATCATGTCTGAGACACAGAACGCGAACAGCACCTCGCAAAATGGTGCTGCATCGAACGCACTCGACCGGACCGCGCGCAAGCTGCGCATCGGGCTGGTGGTGAGCGACAAGATGGAGAAGACGGTGGTAGTGCGCATCGACCGGCGCATGCCGCATCCGCAGTATGGCAAGATGGTGACGCGGACGCGTCGCCTGAAAGCGCACGACGAGGAGAACTCGGCCAAGGTGGGCGACACCGTGCGCATCATGGAGACCCGCCCGCTGTCGAAAGACAAGCGGTGGCGTGTGGTCGAAATCGTTGAGCGCGCGCGCTAAGGGAACCGAGCCATGATTCAACAGGAATCCATCGTGAAGGTTGCGGACAACAGTGGTGCCAAGCGCGCCCTGGTGATCCGTGTGCTGGGCGGCACGCGCCGCCGTTATGCGGGCCTTGGTGACAAGGTCGTCGTGGCGGTGAAGGACGCCTTGCCGAACGGCACCGTGAAGAAGTCCGATGTTGCGACGGCCGTGGTGGTGCGCACGGTCAAGGAAACGCGGCGGAAGGACGGCAGTTATATCCGCTTCGATGAGAACGCCGTAGTCATCATCGATGACAAGGGCGAACCGAAAGCGACGCGTATCTTCGGCCCCGTGGCGCGCGAGCTGCGCGAGAAGCGGTACATGAAGATCGTGTCGTTGGCGCCCGAGGTGATCTGACGATGCGGAAGAACGTGTACTACAAGACGGATCGCGGACAGCGGCTCGGCCATGGGCGTCATGCGCTCAAGGCGTCGCGCGAAGTGATTCATGTGACGAAGGGTGATATCGTGCGCATCATGCGCGGCGACGACAAGGGGAAGGAAGGGAAGGTCCTTCTGGTGTACCCCAAGACGGGCCGCATCAAGGTGGACGGCATCAACATCGTGAAGAAGCACCGCAAGGCGCGGACGGCGGACGAGACGAGCGGCATCATCGAGATGCCGGCGCCGTTCCATGCGTCGAACGCCATGCTGATCGATTCCAAGACCGGCAAGCCGACGCGCGTGAAGACGCGTATCGACACGGACGGCACCAAGGAGCGTGTCGGCGTGAAGAGCGGTGAAGTCATTCCCCGCTCACGCTGATCCCCGGAGCTCAGACGATGGCAAAAGAGACAGGCAAGGCCGGCGGAAAGGCTGGCACGAAGACAGGTGGCGGCACGCCGAAGGGCGCCACACCGGCGAAGGGTAAGGGCGGCAAGAGCGGCAAGAGCGGCAAGAGCGGTCAGCCGCGCCAAGCCGTCGACTTCACGAAGCGTGACCACGCGGGCGCGAGCCTGACGGCGGTGGCGCCGCGTTTGAAGGCGCACTACGAGGGCACGGTCCGTGCGGCGTTGGCGAAGCAGTTCGGCTTCGGCAACATGCACGAGATTCCGTCGCTCGAGAAAATCGTGCTCAACTGCGGCGTCGGCGAAGCGGTGAAGCAGCCGAAGTTGCTGGATGTCGTGGTGGAAGAGTTGGCGCTGATCACCGGCCAGAAGCCGGTGCGCCGCAAGGCGAAGAAGGCCATCTCGAATTTCGGACTGCGCGAAGGCCAGGAAATCGGCGCGTCGGTGACGCTGCGTGGTTCGCGCATGTGGGAATTCCTCGACCGTTTCGTGACGGTGGCGTGCCCGCGTATCCGCGACTTCCGCGGCCTCGGCACGAAGTCGTTCGACGGGCGCGGTAACTACACGCTCGGTATCAAGGAGCAGATGATCTTCCCGGAGATCAACTACGACATGGTCGAGCAGATTCACGGCATGGACATCACGTTCGTGACGACGGCGACCAAGGATGCGCACGCGTTCGCGCTGTTGCATCAGCTGGGCATGCCGTTCCGTGGTGATGACAAGCCGGTGACGCCGAAGGTGTCACAGCCGACTGTGTCACAGCCGACCGCCGCCTGACCTCAAGAGCGAACTAGACATGGCAAAGACGAGCAAGTTGGCCCGCAACGCACAGCGTCGTGAACTGGTGGCACGGTACGCCACCAAGCGCGCCGCGCTGAAGGCCATCATCATCAGCCCGAAGAGCACGCAGGAAGCGAAAGTCGACGCGGTACATGCGCTGCACAAGCTGCCGCGCGATTCGTCGGCGACACGAGTGCGCAATCGCTGCAACATGAGCGGTCGCCCACGCGGTTTCCTGCGGCAGTTCGGATTGAGCCGCATTGCACTGCGGGATATGGCCCTGAACGGCTTTATTCCCGGCGTGCGCAAGGCGAGCTGGTAGCACCTCCTTTTTCACTTCCTACAGGTCCGCCATGCGCGGATACCATAGGAGAACCCCGAGAGCATGAGCCTCAACGACCCTATTGCCGACATGCTGACGCGCATTCGCAACGCGTGTGCGTCCAAGCACCGCCGCGTGGACATGCCGGTATCAAAGATGAAGATCGAGATCGCGCGCATTCTGAAGGAGAGCAGCTTCATTCAGGACTATCGCACGGTCGACCTCGAGGACGGCAAGCACGTGCTGCGCGTCATCCTCAAGTACGCCCATGGTGGCCAGTCGGTCATTCGTGAAGCCAAGCGCATGTCCACGCCCGGCCTGCGGAAATACGTCGGATTCAGCGAGATTCCGCGCGTGCGCAATGGCCTTGGCATGGCGATTCTGAGTACGTCGAAGGGCATCATGTCCTGCAAGACGGCGCGTTCCTCGAAGACCGGGGGCGAGTTGCTCGCTCTCGTCTGGTAAGGAGACTCCGTCATGTCACGTATCGGTAAGCGTCCCATCCCGGTTCCGGCCGGTGTCACGGTGTCGATCAACGGCAACCTGATCGTAGTGAAGGGTCCGAAGGGCGAGCTGTCGCGCGCGCTTCCGACGGACATCATCGTCTCGCACGAAGGCAGCGAGCTGTTGGTGAAGCGTCCGTCGGATGAAGAGAAGCACAAGGCGCTGCATGGCCTGTCGCGCACGCTCGTGGCGAACATGGTCGAAGGGGTGACGACGGGTTTTCAGCGGATTCTGGAAATCACGGGCGTCGGCTACAAGGCCGAACCGAAACCGTACGGCGCGTTGTTGTCGCTCGGTTTCTCGCATCAAATCGAATACAAGACGCCTGCAGGGGTGACGATCACCGCGCCGAATCCGACGACGGTCGTGATCGACGGCGCGAGCAAGGAACTCGTAGGCCAGGTCGCGGCTGAAATCCGCAGCCTTCGCAAGCCGGAGCCATACAAGGGCAAGGGCGTCAAGTACAAGGGCGAAGTCATTCGGCGTAAGGCCGGCAAGGCGGGAGGCAAGTAATGGCCAAGATCGCGATCCCGCGTACGGATGCAGAACGGCGCAAGCGTCGTCACCTGCGCGTGCGCAAGGCAGTGAATGGCACGCCGGAGCGTCCGCGCCTGGTAGTGTTTCGTTCGCTGAAGCACATTTATGCCCAGATCGTCGACGATGTCGCACAGCGTACGCTGATGACCGTTGGCGACGAAGGGATGAACGGCACGAAGTCGGAGCGCGCGCTCGCAGTCGGCAAGTCGGTTGCCGAGAAGGCGAAAGCGGCTGGCATCGCAAAGGTCGTGTTCGACCGTGCCGGTTACCAGTATCACGGCCGCGTCAAGGCCGTGGCAGATGGCGCCCGAGAGGGCGGCCTGGAGTTCTGATCATGGCAAACGCAGCGGGAACAGGTGGCGCGCCAGGTGGCAGCGCTCGTAGCGGTGGTGGTCCAGGCGGTCGCGGTCGCGGCGGCCCCGGCGGCGGTCGTGGCGGCCCAGGTGGCGGTCGAGGCGGTCCGGGTGCGGGTCGTGGTGGCCCTGGCGGCGGCGCTGGTCGTGGACGTGGCCCCGGCGGTGAAGGTGGCGCGCCCGGTGGCGGCGATCGCGGTCGTGGCGGCAGGGACGGTGGTCGTGGTCCCTCGCAGGAACGCGAACAGAGCGATCTGGTAGAAAACGTGATCGCGATCAATCGCGTGGCGAAGGTCGTGAAGGGTGGTCGTCGTTTCTCGTTCAACGCGCTGGTCGCGGTGGGCGATGGACAGGGCAAGGTCGGCTTTTCCACCGGCAAGGCGAACGAAGTGTCGGAAGCGGTCCGTAAGGCCGTCGATGGCGCGCGTCGCAACATGGTGACGATTCCGTTGACCGGCTCGACGATCCCGCACGAAATCGTTGGTAAGCATGGCGCCGGCAAGGTGTTGATGAAGCCGGCCGCACCAGGTGCTGGTGTTATCGCTGGTGGCGCAGTGCGCGCGATTCTCGAGTGCGCTGGCATCCACGACATCCTCACCAAGTCGCTGGGTTCAACGAACCCGCACAACATGGTGCTCGCGGCGCTGGACGGATTGACGAATCTGGTGACCGTCGAGCAGGTGGCCAAGGAGCGTGGGTTGGACGTATCGCAGATCGGGTATCGCTCGCGTGCGAAGTCGCGCACCGATGCCGTGGACACGCGTAAGGCGGCTGTTGTTGGCGCCACGCCTGGCGCGGCAGAGGTGGCATAATGCCGCGCACGTTCGTGTGGCATCCGTCGAAGGGTCCAGCGAAGACGCCAAAGCTTCAGGCGCCGTCGGCTGGTAAAGTCAAGATCACGCAGGTGCGGAGCGGCATCGGCCATCCGTCGCAGATGCGTCTGACACTTGCAGCGCTGGGCCTCAAGCATCATCAGGCCAGCGTCGTGCAGCAGGATTCCGCCTCGCTGCGCGGTCAGCTCAAGAAGGTTCGTCACCTGGTGTCGGTGACACCGGTCGAGGAATAAGCACGTGACGGCAGAGAAAGCGGGCGCTTCGAGCGCCGAGAAGATCGGACTGCACAACCTGGCTCCGGCGCCGGGCTCGCATCGCAACCGGAAGCGTATCGGTCGCGGTCCTGGCTCGGGCACGGGCAAGACGTCCGGCAAGGGGCATAAGGGTTCCTTGGCGCGTTCCGGCCATGGCGGTCCTGGTGGTGGCAAACCGCATTTTGAAGGCGGCCAGATGCCGATCACGCGTCGGATTCCGAAGCGCGGCTTCACGAACCCGTTCCGTGAGGAAGCACAGGTCGTGCGCCTCGACGCCCTGACGATGTTGCCAGGCGATGACGTGACGGTCGAGACGCTGGCGGAAGCGGGATTGATCCGGATCGGACATGGCCCGGCGAAGCTGCTGTCGAATGGCGATGTCGCGCGTGCGTTCACGGTGCGTGGCGTGAAGGTCAGCGCCGCGGCCAAGGCGAAGATCGAAGCGGCCGGTGGCCGCGTCGACGCTTAACGTCCACTCCCGGGTCTCATGGCAAGCCAAGAAAGTCAGGCGACGCAGGCCCTCGCGAACATCTACAAGACGCCAGAGCTGTGGTCGAAGATCACCTTCACGTTCCTGTGTCTGGTGATCTATCGCGTCGGCGCGCACATCACGGCACCTGGTGTCGATGTGCAGGCGTTGACGGATTTCTTCACGCGTCAGAATAACGGTCTGCTCAACCTGTATGACATGTTTGTCGGTGGCGGCCTGTCGCGTGCGACAGTGTTTGCCCTCGGCATCATGCCGTACATCTCGTCGAGCATCTTCGTACAGATTGCCGGTGCGGTGTTGCCGTCGGTCGACAAGATGCAGAAGGATGAGGAAGGGCGGAAAAAACTGACTCAGTATACGCGGTACATCACGGTAGTGCTGGCGCTGGTGCAAGCGTACGGCTTCGCGCTGTTCACGTCGTCGTTGCCTGCGGCCGTCTCGCGCCCCGGGCCGTGGTTCATGGTGCAGATGATGTTGTTCCTCACGACGGGCGCGATCTTCGTCATGTGGCTCGGTGAGCAGATCACCGAGAACGGACTGGGCAACGGCGCGTCGTTGATCATCTTCTTCTCCATCGTCGAGCGCATGTGGCCGGCGTTGATCCAGACCGTCAACTTCATGACGACGGGTGCGATCGCGCCGCTGTCGCTGGTGGTGTTGGGGCTCGTGATGGTCGCGGTCGTGGCGGGTGTCGTCGCGATCACGGTGGCGGCGCGTCGCGTGCTGATCCAGATCCCGCAACGCACGATGGCCCGTGGTCGTCAGCGTGAAGCGGCGCGCAACTTCATTCCACTGCGCATCAACACCGCTGGCGTGATGCCGATCATCTTCGCGCAGTCGGTCATCGTCATTCCGGGTGCGCTGGCGCAGTTCAGCGGCAATGCGAAGCTGCAGGAGATTGCGGAGTACTTCAATCCGAACGGCCCGAACCCGTGGCTGTACTTTGTTCTGTCGGCGATTCTCATTCTGGCATTCACGTACTTCTACACCTCGATCATTTTCAATCCGGTCGATCTGGCGGAGAACCTGAAAAAGCAGGGTGGTTTTGTCCCGGGCATCAAACCGGGTGCGAAGACCGCTGAATACATCGAACAGGTGGTCGAGCGCATCACGTTGCCGGGCGCGCTGTTCCTGACGTTCATCGCGTTGATGCCGATCGTGATCGCCCGCATCGTCAACGTGCCCTTCGCGTTCGGTGGCACGTCGCTGCTGATCGTGGTGGGTGTGGCGCTGGATACGATGGCGCAGATGCAGCAGCACCTGTTGCTCCGTAAGTACGATGGTTTCATGAAGAAGGGACGCGTGCGGTTCCGCGGCCGTCAGGCCACGCAGGGCTTCTAGAACTCGTTCTCACCTGGAGCAGCTGGCATGATCATCGTCCTCCTCGGACCGCCTGGTGCGGGCAAGGGGACTCAAGGCGAGCGGCTAGCCGCTCGCCTTGACGTTCCTAAGATCGCCACTGGAGATGTGTTGAGAGCGGCGGTGCGTGATGGTACGCCGCTCGGTCTCGAAGCAAAGGCCGCCATGGATCGCGGCGATTTGGTGCCCGATGCCGTGATCATGGGCATTATGAAGGAAGCGCTGGCCGCGCCAAGTGCCGTCAAAGGCGTCGTACTCGATGGTGTGGTGCGTACGACGCCGCAGGCCGCTGGGCTGCGCGACGCGCTCGCCGACTTAGGCCGCGCCGTCGATGCGGTCCTGCTCTTCGATATCGACGAGAATGAGCTGGTGCGCCGCCTGAGCGGCCGCACGACCTGTGACGTCTGTCAGCGTCCGTTCTTTGGTCGTCAGCCCGGTGAGACGTGCGAAGCCGACGGGAAGACCGGCACGCTGGTGCGTCGCAGGGACGATGAGCCGGAGGCCGTACGCAAGCGGCTCGAGGTGTATCGCGAGCAGACGGCGCCGGTCATAGACTGGTACGCGAAGAACGGCGGTGCCCTGCACCAGATTGACGCGCTCGGTTCGCTCGAAGAAGTGGAGTCACGCATGCTGACCGCTCTCGGTTTGCCCGCGTCGGGCCACTAAGGTGGCGTTCGGTGGGTCATCGGCGCCGGCCATGTTGCGTAAGTCGCCGCGAGAGATCGAGATCATGGCGCGTGGCGGTGTGATCCTGCGCGGTGCACTGGTGGCCATGCGTGACGCCGTACGTCCGGGAATAAGCACGATGGAGTTGGACGCCATCGGTGAAGCGTTCATTCGCTCGCACCCCGGTGCTGAGCCGGCGTTTAAGGGACTCTACGGCTTTCCGGGCAGCGTGTGCATCTCGATCAACGAAGAGATCGTGCATGGCATTCCGTCGCGGAAGCGCCTTCTGAACGAGGGTGACATTGTCACCGTCGACGTCGGCGTGAAGCTTGACGGGATGTACACGGACGCCGCGCTGACGGTACCGGTGGGCGCGATCGATGCGTTGACGCAGCGACTGCTGGATGTGACCGAGCGTTCGCTGGCCGCCGGCATTGCTGCCGCAATCCCCGACAATCACGTTGGTGACATCGGCGCGGCGGTGCAGACCATCGTCGAGGCCGAAGGTTTTTCGGTGGTTCGCGAACTCGTCGGACATGGTGTGGGTTTTTCGCCGCACGAAGAGTTGCAGATCCCGAATTACGGCAAGCCCAAGCGCGGCAAGAAGCTGGTGCCGGGGCTGACGATCGCGATCGAACCAATGGTAAACGTGGGTACGGCGAAGACGCGCACACTCAGTGACAAGTGGACCGTCGTGACGGCGGACGCCAAACGGTCGGCCCACTTCGAGCATACGATTGCGATTACCGATGACGGGCCGCGGATTCTGACGCTGTAGCAGTGGTCGAGATGTGAGTTCGTGAACACACAACCTACGCCGAGCTTCTTGTGAAACGTTTCGCTCTACTCGTTGTTGCTGCGATGCTGATCGTGGCGCCGCGTGCAGTCGTCTCTGCGCAGGCCGCGTCCGTTATGACGGACCTTATGAAAGACGTCGACGGCGTGCAGCAGAAGCTCGTCGCGCTCGCGAAGGCGATGCCGCAGGACAAGTATGGTGCTCGCCCCGGCGCTGGCGTGCGCTCGGTCGGCGAAGTGTTCATGCATGTCGCATCGGACAACTACCTGATGCCGTCGCTGGCTGGTGCCGTGATTCCGGCAAGCACGAAGCTCGATGGCAAGGATTTCAAAACCTTCGGTGCCTTCGAGAAGCGCACGGTGACACCGGCGCAGGCCGCGACGGAGCTCGAGACAAGCTTCGCGTTTCTGAAGGCCGAGATGGCGAAGACGACGGCGGCGGACCTCACGAAGGAGGTCAACATGTTTGGCACGAAGACGACCCGGCAGGGGTTGTGGATTGGCACCGTGACGCACCTGCACGAACATCTGGGCCAGTCGATCGCGTACGCGCGTCAGAATGGGATCGTACCGCCTTGGAGCAAGTAGGCTGTCGCTATTCGGCTAGCGCTTGGCCGGCTTCTTCATCACCAGCGTCATTGTCGCTTCGCAGCCGGCCGTGAGAGGCGCGCGACCTTCGACGCTGGTGTAGCCGTCGATGGTCGCGCGAACCAGATAAACCCCCTTCGGCAAATCGAAGCGCGCCGCCGCAGTGGCATCGATATGCGCGTTGTCGCGATTGAAAGGCCCCTCGAGGCGCAACACGGCCTCTGTGCCCGCTGGCACCGCCGGGTCGAGGCGAAGCACGACGGTAAGCGAGGCGTTCGGTGGGGCGTCTGTGGGCTTGGCCGGCGCGATGCCCGGTGGACATGGGCTCACCGTCGCGCGCTGGGCGAGTTCGTCCTGCGTGATCGGTACCTGATGGCATGCGGTAAACACCGTCACGATCATCGCAGCGGCAATTGTTGTACGCGCGCGCATGAATCCGCTTTCGCTATTCATGATGGCGCCATCGAGCGCTCTGCGGCCGCCTCGGCGAGGCGCGCATGGACCGCGGCGGCATCGAGACAGGCACGCGCGTCCGTCGTGAGTCGCGCCCCGGCGTCGTCGGCCGACGCGTCAAGCGATGCCACGTTCACACGCACGTTGAGTACCGCGCCCTTACAGGCGGCTTCGGCCATCAGCGCCGCGACGGCCGCATCGCAGCTGGCGTTGCTGTTGCCACGTTCGGCGACGGTGGCCGCGATCTCGGCCACGGCGACTGCTGCGCGCGCGGTCTCGAGCGGAATCTCGGCCGCGAAAATGAGCGCGTCGCGAATTGCCGCAGCGCGTGCATCGACGGCCTCCTGCGGTTCGCGCGGCATCGCGTAGGCGGTGCGCACCCTTTCGTACGCATCGGCATCGCGCTGCACGAGGCCCGCAAGTTGGCGACGGAGCGCGCTGGCGCGCAGCGCCAGCGATTTCATCTCCTCTTCGACGGCGAGGTACTTCTTTTTGCCGATCGTGAGGCCGGCGACCATCTGCGCGAGGGCGGCGCCCAAGGCGCCGGCGTGTGCGGCGACGCTGCCGCCGCCTGGCGTTGGCGTGGGACCGGCGACGTTCGACATGAACTCATCGACGGACTGACCGCCGGCGACGAGATCGCGAATTTTTCGCTCGAGTAGCATGTTTGGCGAATAGCCGCGCAGTTGCACGTGACGCGCGCCGGCTTCGAGCAAGACGCGTTCGGGCACGAGTCCAACGAGTTCGCTCCATGTCGGCTGCACACCATGCGCGGCGGCTTCGGACTTCACGATCTCGAAGACGCGATGCAACGGCGTCTTCTCAGTGTCGACGAGGTTCATCGAGACCTGCGCCTGTCCGTCGACTTCGAGTCCCAACCCTTTCACGTAGCGTAGTCCGCCGGACGAGCCACGAATTGCTTTCGCGATGTCCTTCGCCACGGGAAGGTTCTTGGCGTCGCCGAGGTAGACGTTGTAGGCGACCAAGAACGGGCGCGCACCGATCGCGGTCGCGCCGGCGGTTGGATGCACTTCGGACGGACCGAAGTCGGGCTTGCGCGCCGCGTTCACGCGGATGTCATCGCGCAGTCCTTCGAACCCACCGCGGCGCACGTCGGCGAGATTCTCTCGCGCCGGCGTGGTCGCGGCGCGCTCGTAGAGATACACGGGAATCGACAGTTCGCGTGCGACGCGATCGCCGAGCTCGCGTGCGAGCGCGATGCAGTCGTCCATGGTCGTGCCATCGAGCGGCACGAAGGGGACGACGTCGGTCGCACCGATACGCGGATGTTCGCCCTCATGTTTGGTCAGATCGATACGCGCCTGCGCGACCTGCATCGCGGCGAAGGCCGCGGGCACGGCGGCGTCGAGGGTCGCGACGAAGGTGATGACGGTGCGATGGTGCGACGGGTCGCTCGAGACATCGAGCACATGCGCGCCTGCCGTGTTGGCGATGGCGTCGTGGATGGCGTCGATGACGGACTGGTCGCGGCCTTCAGAGAAGTTCGGGACGCACTCTACTAGGGCGGGCATAAAGCGGGTTTACCTGCGGGTTTACCTGCGGGTGACCTGCGGCACTGCAGGTGGGGATTTACTGCGGAGCTGCAGGCGGGGATTTACGACGGACCTGCAGGCGGGGGAACGGCGGGCGACTTCACCGCGGGGAGGTTAACGGGAAATTGGCGGACTGGGACCCCTGCAGGTGAAGTCCCCCGCCGGTACCCCCGCCGACCCCCGCCGGTAGACCCGCAGGTCACCCCGCAGTGAGCACCTGCAGCAGCCACTCGTGCATGACGCCGTTGCTTGCGACGATCGGCCCTCCCACCATCCGGGCGTCGTGGCCTTCTAGGTCGGTTACACGCCCTCCCGCTTCGCGGATGATGAGGACCCCGGCGGCGAGGTCCCACGGGTTGAGATAGAGCTCCCAGAAGCCCTCGAAACGGCCGCGCGCAACGTCGCAGAGATCGAGGGCGGCGGAGCCAGCGCGGCGCATGCCTGAGACGAGGGGCATGAGTCGGCGCATCTGCTGCACGTAGACGTCCGCGTGCGTGACGTCCTTAAAGGGGAAGCCGGTGCCGATGAGCGCGCGGGCGGGGGTGTCGATGGCGGAGACGCGAAGGGGCTCGCGATCGACGAAGGCACCGCCGCCAGCCACGGCGTTGTAGAGGCCACCGCGGGCGACGTCGTACACCACCGCGGCCTGGGGGACGCCGTCGAGCGCCACGCAGATTGACACGCAGTAGTTCGGGTAGCCGTGCAGGAAGTTCGTGGTGCCGTCGAGTGGATCGACGATCGCCACCAGCCCCTCGTCGGGCGCGCCGTCGGCGCCGAGTTCTTCACCGACGATGCGGATCTCCGGGGCTTCGCGCGCGAAGGTGCGACGGATGATCTCTTCGGCGCCGATGTCCACGTGGCTTACGAAGTCGGTGGCGGACTTTTCTTCCCACGTGATCGTGTCGCGCTTCTTCGATTCTTCAGCGATGAAACGAGCGGCGAGGGCGGCGGCCGATGCGGCGGCTTCGAGCCAACGTTGGCGCTGCGTCGGTGTAGCGGAGGACATGTAGACGGGTAGACGTTTCTCGGATGGCGCGGGCGGATTACGTTTGAACAATGTCACGCATCTTCAGCGGCATCCAGCCTTCGGGCGAGCTGCACATCGGAAATTATCTCGGCGCGGTCAAGAACTGGGTGCAGTTGCAGGAGACGCACCCGGGCGCGCTGTTCTGTGTCGTGGACTACCACGCGATCACCGGCAACTACGATCCAGCCGTGCTGCGTGTGCGTCGCTGGGAAATGGCGAAGTCGCTGTTGGCCGCGGGCATCGATCCGGCGAAAGCGACGGTGTTCATGCAGAGCGACGTGCCGGAGCACACGGAGCTCTCGTGGATCTTCACGACGCTGACGCCACTTGGTGATCTTGAGCGACAGACGCAGTTCAAGGAAAAGTCCGGCAAGCTGGAGTCCATCCCTGCTGGAGTGCTGATGTATCCGGTGCTGCAGTCGGCGGACATTCTGCTCTATCGTGCGGACGCGGTACCGGTCGGCGAAGATCAGATTCAGCATCTCGAACTCGCTCGTGATACGGCGCGCAAATGGAACGCGCGATTTGGCCAGGGCTTCTTCCCGGAACCGATGCCATTGCTGACGCCGACGCGTCGCATCATGGGACTCGATGGCAACTCGAAAATGTCCAAGTCGCTCGGCAACACGATCGGCCTGATGGAGAGCGACGATGAGATCTGGGCGAAGCTGCGTCCGGCAATGACCGATCCGGCGCGTGTACGGAAGACGGACCCAGGGCATCCCGAGGTGTGCAATATTTTTCAGTTGCACAAAGCGTTCAGCGATGCCGACACGCAGACCAACGTCGTGCAGCAGTGCACGACAGCGGGGTGGGGGTGCATGGACTGCAAGAAGGTGCTGCACGCGAACATGGTGTCCGAGTTGACGCCAATTCGTCGCCGCGCCGCCGAACTCGATGCGAATCCTGCGCGCGTGTTGGATGCGCTCGCGACCGGGCGTGCGACCGCGCGCGGGCTCGCGCAAGCGACGATCCGCGAGGTTCGCGACCGGATGGGACTGGACGACGTGAAGCCGCCGGCGATCGCGTGACCACGCGCCATCTCGTCGTCGATCTGCAAAGCAGTGCGCCGCACCTGCGTTTGCCGGAGTGGGGCGGCGACTGGATTCGTGGCATCGCACCGCCGGGGTGGCAGGTGACTGTGGTGTCGTCGACGGCGGTAACGGCGGGTAACGGAACGAGCCAGGCGAGTGACGAAAGCGTTGCCGCGATGGCATACGCAGAAGTCTTTTTCGGCTACGGGATCACGGCGCCGCTGGTCCAAGCGGCTCCTGCGCTCCGGTGGGCGCACAGTGCGTCGGCGGGGATCGGCGGGTCGATCACACCCATCCTGCGCGAGCGGGTTCGTGCCGGCGCCGGGCTCGTTTTCACGAACAGCGCGGGTGTCTACGCGGAGGTGATGGCTGAGACCGTGCTCGCGAGCGTGCTGCATTTCGTCCGTGGACTGGATCTCGCGGTGCAGCAGCAGGCGCAGGCGGTTTGGAACCAGCACCCGTTTGCCACGGGGGATCGCCAGGGGCGCGAGTTGAACGAACATCGCGTGCTGATCATCGGCGCCGGTGGGATCGGCACGTCGGTGGCGACGCGATTCGCCGCGCTCGGCTGCCGCTGCACGGGCATTCGACGACGCCCCGAGCTGGGTCCGCCCCCGGGATTCGCCCGGGTGGTCGGGCTCGATGCGTTGGACGCCGAATTGGCCGAGGCGGACGTCGTGGTCATCGCCGCCCCCGAGACCGAGGCCACGAAAGCCTTGGTGGACGAGGCCCGCCTCGCGTTGCTCCCACTGGGTGCAATCGTCGTCAACGTAGCGCGCGGCTCTCTCCTGGCTGAGGCGGCGTTACTGAAGGCGCTGGACGCGGGGCGATTGCGTGGCGCGGTGTTGGATGTGTTTCAGACTGAGCCGCTCCCGGTCGATAGTCTCTTTTGGACGCATCCTCGGGTTCTTGTGCTTCCGCACGTGTCGGGCGTGTCCCCGCGCCGGCAATGGACACGCGTGCTTGAGCTGTTCGAAGACAATTGGCGGCGGTACGTCGCGGGCACGCCGCTGCGGAACGTCGTGGACCTCGACGCCGGTTACTGATCCATCCACCGGTACGGGGCACCTGCCAGGGCACCAACCGGAACGTGGCGTGGCGATCGAGCGAATCATCAAGGCAGCGGTAGAGCGCGGAGCATCCGACGTCCACATCAAAGCCGACGATGTGGTGCGCGCGCGTATCGACGGCCGGCTCGTTGCTCTGACCAAGCAGTCGCTGACCGCTGAGCAGACGCGGGCGATTGCGTTGCATCTGATGAGCAACGACACGGAGCGCGCGACGATTGATACGCTGCGCGATCATGATGCCAGCTGGGCGGCGCCAGGTGTCGGCCGATTCCGCGTGAATATCCTGCGACAGCGCGCCTCGCATTCGATCGTGATGCGCGTGATTCCGGAGAATGTGCCGACGTTCGAGTCGTTGCGGCTTCCGCAGGTGATGACGCGCATCTCGGACACCGAGCGTGGCATGGTGCTGGTGACGGGCGTGACGGGCTCGGGCAAGTCGAGCACGATGGCCGCGATGGTGAACGCGATCAACGCGAAGTATGAGAAGCACATTCTCACGCTCGAAAATCCGATCGAATTCATTCACAATGACCTGAAGAGTTCTGTCACGCAGCGCGAGGTGGGGCTCGACACGGACAGTTTTCGCATGGGTCTGCGAGCCGCGCTGCGCCAGGACCCCGACGTGATTCTGATCGGCGAAATGCGCGACACGGAAACGATCGACACGGCGATGAAGGCGGCCGAAACTGGCCACCTGCTGATCTCGACGCTGCACACGCCGGACGCGCAGAGTACCATCATGCGCATCGTCGCGATGTTTCCGCCGGATGAGCAGAGCGTGGTGCGCATTCGTCTGGCGGAGACGCTGCACGCGGTGGTGTCCCAGCGTCTGTTGCCGCGCGCCAATGGCGCCGGTCGCGCGGTGGCCGCTGAGGTCATGATCGTGACCCCGACGATCCGCGGTCTGATCATGGAGAACCGTGTCAGCGAGATTCGCGAATACATCGCGGACGGGTCGCAGTACGGCATGCAGACGTTCGACCAGCACCTGACCGAGCTTGTCAGCAGCGGCGAGGTGGCGTTCGAGATCGCGCTAGCGGCCTCGACACGGCCAGCCGACTTCGAGCTCGGCTTCCGAATGGGCAAGGGCCGGAGGACGCCGATGGCGAACCGTGCGGTGAGCACCAAAGTGCCCGGCGTAGGGGCGGCGCCGGCGGTGCCGACGGCAACGGCCCGCGCGGAAGCGAACGCCTTGGCGGCCGGATTGGGGATCAACCCCCTCGGCACGGGGCACGAACTGCCCCCGATCGCCACCAGCCCGAGTGGGCATTCGGCGGTCACGAGCCCCAACCCGTTAGGGAACGACGCGGTCTTCGGATCCGGGTTCGAGAGTCTCTTCGGCGGGTGAGTTGGGCGCGAGGATAGATTCCTCGTATGACTGTACTCACCTTGGGCGGGCTCATGGTCCCCGCCGTCTCGACATTTGACGCGCACGGCGATCTCGATGGCGCCGCGTTCCAGTCCAATCTCGATGCGCATCTCGCGCACGGCGTCGACGGCATTCTCGTCGCGGGCTCGAGCGGAGAATCAGCGCTCCTCGACGATACCGAGCGGCGCGCGCTGCTCGCGTGGGCGCGCGAGCGGGTTCCGGCGGACAAGTGGCTGATCGCCGGCGTCGGCTCCGAGAGCACGCGGCAGACGATTACGCGCATGCGCGATGCGCACGCCGAAGGCGCCACCGCAGCGCTGGTGATATCGCCGCACTACTTCCTGAAGCGCATGAGCGAAGCCGCGTTGCTCGCGCATTTTCGCACGGTTGCTGATGCGAGTCCCTTGCCCGTGTTGTTGTACAACATGCCGGCGTACTCGCACATCGTGCTCTCGCCGGATTTCGTGCAGCAGATAGCGCAGCACGACAACGTCATCGGCATGAAAGACAGCGCGGGCAATCTTCCGATGTTTGCGCAGTATCTCGACGCGCAGAGTCCGACGTTTCGCGTTCTGACTGGCAGTGGCGGCACGATGGCGCCGGGCATCAAGGCTGGCGCATCGGGTGCGATTCTCGCGATTGCGTTGTATGCGGGGCCCGCGGTGCGACTGATGTTCGATGCCGCGCGCGACGGACGTGTTGAAGACGCGGCCGCGATGCAGTTGAAGCTGGCGCCGATCGCGACGGATATCGCAGGCGCGATGGGACCTGCCGGCATCAAGGCCGCCATGAATCTTGTCGGACTGCATGGTGGACCGCCGAGGAGTCCACTGCTGCCGGTCTCCGACACGGAACTGGCAATCGTACAGGCCCGACTTGCCGCTGCTGGCATTTTGCCGAACTGACGTTCAGCCTTCGCGATGACTCAGAAATTCGAAGAAAAGACGACCGGCGGCGACGTCGAAGCCGTAACGGCCATGCTGGCATCGTGGCGCGCACGCCTGCACACCGGTCTCGCACGCAACTCCACGCCGTTCGTGCAGTTTCCGGACGAGCTGTTGAGTCCTGCGGTGTTGTGGTCTGGCAGCCGCGAATGGGTGCGCGCCTTCCGTGCATCCGGGCTCGAGCCTGGCGACCGCATCGTGAGCGCGTTGCCGATGGGCTCCGCCTTTCTGCAGCTGCTGGTCGCCAGCCTGTGGGAAGGCATGAGTCTGGTGCTTTCATCCGCAGCCGCGGATGCGACAGCGGCACTCGAACGGATGCGCGAGGTCGGCGGGCGCATCGTGATTCATGCACAGGATCGGAGTCGCGAGCATGTGCTGGTTCCCGTGACCGGCGGTTGGCCCGACGCGGGGGCGATGCCCGTTGCCCCGCTCGATGACGCGTTGGGTCGCGATCGTTTTCCGCAGCTGCACGTCGACGGCGTGCAAGACGGCGGCGTCTCGTATGGGCAGTTACTGCAGCAGCTCGCGCATGACCGACTGTTTCGCGCATTGCAGCGCGGACGCGTCGTTACGCTCTGCGACTGGGAGGGCGTGCCGGGGCTCGTGCGCGGCGTGATTATGCCGATGCTCGCGGTCAACGAGCTGTTCGTCGGACCAAGCGGTTCGGACGATGTCGATGCACTGCAGAACATCCTCGTGCAGGAACAGATCACGCATGCGCTGGTCGACGCGAGTACGCCGGACGATGCGCGCGCGTGTGTGGTCAATCAGGGCATTCCGGTGTTCGACATCTCCGAGTCGCTCGCGTAGTCACGCCCGGCACCGCATTCGCCAATGTCGCCCGTGCTGATCTTGGTTCTGCTCGCCGCCGTGTTGTTCCTGGGGCTGTTGATGATCCCGCTCGGCTTACCGGGATTGTGGGTCATGCTGGGTGCTGCGCTCGTGTACTGGATGGCTTTTCCGGCCGGCGGGATCGGCTTGTGGATCATGGGGATCGTATCGGCGATGGTCGTGCTCGCCGAAGTCCTCGAGTTCACGGTCGCTGCCCGCTATGCGCGGCTGTACGGCGGTTCGCAACGCGCGGCATGGGGCGCGATCCTTGGCGGGCTGATCGGGGCTGTGGCCGGAGTGCCCGTGCCGTTGGTAGGCTCGGTCATCGGTGCGTTCGCTGGTGCGTTCGTAGGGGCCTTTGTGGCCGAAACGACGGTACGCCGAGAGGTGCGGGGCGATCCGGTGAAGGTCGCGACCGGCGCATTACTCGGGCGTATTGTCGCGGCGGCGCTCAAGGTCGCCATCGGACTGGCCGTCGCGGCCACCGTACTGGGGGCGGCGATCCTCGGCGGCTGAGCGAGACTGTCGACCGGTTAGCGGTTGCTCCCTCCATGCTCGAAGCTAGATTTCCTGAACGCCCCGCGGACCGCCCGCGGGGCGTTTTTTGTGCGGCCTTCCGAGGCACGCACTGACGGAGCATTTCGCCGAGTTTAGCATGTTCGATACGACAACGCGCACGATGGTAGTGGTCGGTGCGCAGTGGGGCGACGAGGGAAAGGGGAAGCTGGTCGATGTGCTGGCCGAGAGGGCGGACTGGGTGGTCCGCTATCAGGGTGGCGCGAACGCCGGCCACACCGTGCACATCGGTGAGAAGTCCTTCGTGCTGCACCAGATCCCGAGCGGCATCATGCATCCGGGGGTGCGATGCGCCATCGGGAATGGTGTTGTGCTTGATCCGGAGACACTCTTCGTCGAGATCGATGAACTTGTCGCGGACGGCATCGATGTCGAAGGTCGCCTGTACGTGAGCGAACGCGCGCATCTCGTGATGCCGTATCACAAGCTGATCGACAAAGCGAGCGCGGCCAGCAAGGCGATCGGGACGACCGGGCGCGGCATCGGCATGGCGTACGAAGATAAGGTTGCGCGTCGCGGTGTGCGCGTGCTGGATCTGCGCTATCCGGATCGCCTGCGGACGCTCGTGACGGCCGGTGTCGAACGTGCGAATGAACAACTGGCGCGCGGTGGCGCGGCGGAACGCGCGTCGGTCGAGGACACCATGAGCGCGCTTGCGGCACTGACGCCGCGCCTGATGGCGGTCGCCGAGGATGTGGGACTGTGTGTGCATCGCGCGATCAAGAGCGGCGCCGCCGTGCTGCTAGAAGGGGCCCAAGGGTCGTTGCTGGACATCGATCACGGCACGTATCCGTTCGTGACATCGAGCAACACGACGGTTGGCGGCGCGGCGACCGGCGTCGGCATCTCGCCGATGTCGATTCAGTCGGCGCTCGGCGTTGTGAAAGCGTACACGACCCGCGTCGGTAACGGACCGTTGCCGACCGAGCTCGAAGAACCGTTGCACAGCGAAGTGCGCAAGCTTGGCAACGAGTTCGGTGCGACGACCGGTCGTCCGCGTCGCTGCGGCTGGTTTGATGGCGTGGTGGTGCGGTATGCCGCGCGTGTCAACGGGCTGACAGGTCTCGCGGTGACGAAGCTCGATGTACTCGACACGATGGCGCAGCTCGCGATCTGCACGGGGTATCGTGTGGACGGTGAGTTGTTCACGGAGTTTCCGGCGGACCTGCAGATGCTCGAGCAGGCGAAGCCCGAGTACGAGTGGTACGAGGGCTGGCGTACGCCGACGCAGGATGCGCGGGCGCTCGCCGATCTGCCGCGGGCGGCCCGCGTGTATCTCGATCGCATGGAAGCGTTGTGCGAGACGCCGATCGCGTATGTGAGTGTCGGCACGCGGCGCGATCAGATCATCGGTGTCCATGCTAACGTCTGATGCTGGTGTCGATCTTGTAGTCGTCGGCGCGGGCCCGTGCGGGTTGGCGGCGGCCATCGCGGCGAAACGCGCGGGACTCACGGCGGTGGTGTTCGATCGCGGGCCGATCGTCAGCGGGATCGCGACCTATCCGACGTATATGACGTTTTTCTCGACGGCGGAGCGGATTGCGATCGGCGGGGTGCCGTTCATCTTGGCGACGGAGAAGCCGTCGAAGCGGGATGCGCTGGCGTATTACCGCGGAGTGGCGACGTTGCATGGGCTGGAGGTGCGGCAGTTTGAGACGGTGGAGGGGCTGACGGCGGGGACGGCGACCACTACGACATCGGACAAACGATGTCAGATGTCGGATATCGGAGGGAAACACGATCTCGGATGGTGTGTGGAGAGTGTTACGCGCGGTGGGGATCGGCATGTGATGCAGGCGCGGGCGGTCGTGGTGGCGACGGGGTATTTCGGGCGACCGAACAGACTCGGCGTGCCGGGGGAATCGCGGCCACACGTCCGCCATGGCTATGTCGATGGACATGACGCGTGGAATCAGGACGTGGTTATTGTTGGCGGGGCGAACTCGGCGGTCGATGCGGCGTTGGACATGCACCGTGCCGGTGGACGGGTCACGATGGTGCACTTCGCGGATGCACTGGATGCGAATGTGAAGCCGTGGGTCCGTCCGGAGATCGAGGCGCGGATCCGCGAGGGGAGCATCGGCGCGGTGTTCGGCGCGCGCGTCACCGCGATCGACGCGGACTCCGTCATCACGGAGAGCGCGCAGGGCGTGCATCGCATTCCGGCCACGCAGGTGTACACGATGATCGGCTATCTTCCAGAGACCGGACTGCTCGAGCAGGTCGGTGTATCGATCGATGCCACGACCGGCATCCCGACGCACGATCCGGTCACGATGGCGACGCCTGTCCCGGGGATCTACCTTGCCGGAGTGATCGCCTCCGGGTTGCAGGCCAATCGTATCTTCATCGAGAACGGGCGCGATCACGGCGATCAGATCGTCGCGCACCTGCAGTCGCGCGCGTAGTCCGCTTCGTAATTCGATTCACCGATAACCACTCAGTGACGATGTCTTCCCAGCCCGATGTGATGGACAAACTCGTGTCGCTGTGCAAGCGACGCGGCTTCATCTTCCAGTCCTCCGAGATCTACGGCGGCACCGGTTCAGTATGGGACTACGGTCCGTTGGGCGTCGAGCTGAAGAAGAACATCAAGGATCGCTGGTGGAACGCGATGGTCCGGTCGCGTGACGACATCGAAGGACTCGATGCGGCCATCCTCATGCATCCGCGCACATGGGAAGCGAGTGGACACGTGGCGGGATTTGTCGATCCGCTGGTCGACTGCAAGACGTGCAAGGGGCGTTTTCGCGCTGACAAGCTGGAAGACGCACGCTGTTTGCAGAAGCCGAGCAAGCAGCCGGGGCAGGCGGATCAGTGTCAGTTAACGGAAGCGCGCAACTTCAACTTGATGTTCAAGACGTACATGGGCGCGCTTGAAGAGAGTGCGAGCATCGTCTATCTGCGCCCGGAAACGGCGCAGGGCATCTTCGTGAACTTCCTGAACGTGCAGCAGTCGATGCGCCAGAAAGTGCCGTTCGGTATCGCGCAGATCGGCAAGGCGTTCCGCAACGAAATCACGCCGGGCAACTTCATTTTCCGTACGCGCGAGTTCGAGCAGATGGAGATGCAATTCTTCGTCGAACCGGGCACGGACATGGAGTGGTTTGAGCAGTGGAAGGCGATGCGGATGCAGTGGCATCTTGACCTCGGTCTGTCGCCGGAACGGCTCGAATTCCATCAGCATTCGGCCGGCGAGCTGGCGCACTATGCGCGCGCCGCCTTCGATGTCACGTTCGATTTCGGCGGCACGCTCGGTTTTCAGGAAATCGAAGGCGTGCACAATCGCGGAGACTTCGACCTGACGCAGCATCAGCAGTTTTCCAACAAGAAGCTTGAGTACTACGACCAGCAGGCGAACAAACGCTACGTGCCGTACGTCATCGAAACGTCCGTCGGCGCAGATCGTGTGACGCTGGCGGCGCTGGTGAATGCGTATCGTGAAGAGTCAGTCGAGGGTGAAGACGAAGGGCGCGTCGTGCTCGGATTGCATCCGTCGATCGCGCCGATCAAAGCCGCGATTTTCCCGTTGACGAAGAAGGATGGCCAGCCGGATATGGCGCGGCGCATCGTGTCTGACCTGCGCGGGGCGTTCCCGGTCGACTACGACGAGTCGGGCTCAATCGGCAAGCGCTACCGTCGCCAAGACGAAGTGGGGACGCCGTTCTGTATCACGATCGACGGGCAGAGCACGGGTGACGATACCGTCACGGTCCGTGACCGTGACACGCTGGCGCAGGAACGTATCAGTGCGAGCCAGCTGAAGGCCTATCTGGCGGCGAAGCTGGTCGGGTGAGTTCGAGTTGCCTGCTGACGATGTCCCGCTGACGCTCGTCTCGTCAGCACCAGACTCCCTGGTCCTTCGCGAACTGCGTGCCATTCGCGAAATCGCGCACGCCTTTCTGATGGCGGACCGCCCCGCCGATGTGTATCAGTTCGCGCTGGACCGGGTGACACCGATTCTTGGCGCGACGTTTGCCCTGATCATGCACATCGGCGACGATGGCGAGCTGTTGCGACCGGTTGCACAGCACGAGTGGCCGGCGAAGCACCGCAACTGGATCGGGGCGCTGCGCGTCCGCGTCGGTGACGGGCCGAGTGGCCTCGCGGTCGCTGAGCGGCGGCTGGTTGAAGTCCCGGACCTGTTCGCCGATCCGACTCTGGATGCGTGGTATCCGGTCGCTGAAGAGTTGGGTTTTCGCTCGATCGTCGCGGCGCCGTTGATCGGCGCCCACGCGACGGTGGGTGCCATCGCGTTTTATTTCGCCGATCCGACGCCCGTCAGCGACGAGCAGCGCGCACTGGTCCGTCTGGTGGCCGATCAACTCGCCGCGACGGCCGACAAGGCGGCCATGATTGACGCACTGCGCCGCTCCAACGCGGCGTTGGCGGAAGCGAACGCCGCCCTCGAGCACGAGGTGACGCTCGCCGAAGCCGCGCGCGTCACACGCGATCGGTTCCTGCTGACGCTGACCGCACAAGTTTGCGCGGGAGCCGCCGAACGTGGGGATGCGATGCCTCGTGCCACGGCCATTGCCGCGCACGAACTCGCGCAGGTGATGACGGCAACGATCGTGACGTCGTTGACGGAGATCGATCCGCGCACGCCGTTGCTGGAGGCGATCCAGCGCTGGCGCACCGCGATGCGTGAAGTGCCAATCTCGCTCGGCGAGCCGACGATTCTCCTGCCGACGATGCGCACCGACGCCAGCTGGCTCGCGCGTGCACTCGAACTCGTGATCGGCCAGGTCATCAATCGTCTCGACCGCGCGGACGGAATTCAAGCTGATGTCGAAGTTGGGCGCGGGTTCGTGGCGCATCGCCTCGCGTGGCGTGGTCGGCCACTGCCGGAACCGTCCGAACCCCTGACGCAGTTGCTGGGCGCATCGGCCAACGTCGTGTCGCGCCATGCCGGCATGTCGTCCCTCGACTTCGCGCTCGCGGTGGCGCTGGTGAAGGCCCTCGGTGGCGACGTGCAACGCGATACACCGGACCACGCGTCGCAGAGCGTGACGATTGTCTTCCCCATCGAAGACCGCGTCGACTGATCGTTCGGGCGTATCGCATGAGTGCGCGCCAGTGTTCTTTCGGTGCTCAAGCTCGCAGATTTCACGACACGCGGCAGGTTGTTCTCCCACGCTCCCGAACTCGCTCTCGCAGTCATGCATCAGCAATCGAAGCGCCAGCAGCAGGACCGAGTCACATCACTCACGGTCGCTCAAGTTCTCGACGCCGCCACGCGCTTTTTCTCGCGCGGCGGCGGCGTATACTCGGCGTTTCTCGAGAAGCGCGGCCCCGGCCACGTGGTGTTGCGCGGACTGGGAGGCGAAGAGATTGCGATTGGCGCGTACGCGGTCCCCGGCGGATCCTCCGTGAGCGGTGCGAGCTATCTCTACGATCAGCAGATCGCGAGCTTTCTGGCGAGTCTTCCGCCTGCAACCCCGCTGGCGTCCGTGTCTCCCGATGCGCTTGCTGACGCGCCCGTTGTCGCACCATTGATCCGTGGCGGGGCGGCATGAGTCGCTTTTCATCGTCATTGGGAACGCGGCCGCTGGCGATCCGGCTGGCCGGTGATCACGCGTCGATCGTATGGACGCTGCGTGTTCGCTGTGCGGAAGCGTGGGACGCCGTTCGCGTCGATCTCGTGCCCGACACGCGTGTGCGCGACGTGAAGCAGGCGGCGATGGCCGAATTAATGGCCGATGTCGATGACCTCGATGGCTATGTGGTGAAGCTGCATGGCTGCGAAGTCATTGACGAAAATGCCTCTGTTCAGTCAGCTGGTGCGGTCGATGGATCGACCCTGCTGATCATCGCGCGCCGCAAACGCGCCGTTCGGTGAAGCTCGACACGGGTCCGTCTTCGCCTGCTGACGCGGCGGCACTGATCGCGGCGGCGCAACGGCTGCGTGCGGAGGTTGGCAAACGCATCGTCGGGCAGGCGGCGGTCGTCGAAGAGATTATGATGGCGCTCTGTGCTGGCGGACACGCGCTGCTGGTGGGCGTGCCGGGTCTCGCGAAGACGTTGATGATTAAGTCACTGGCTGACGCGATGCATCTTGAATTCCGCCGTATTCAGTTCACGCCGGATCTGGTCCCCAGTGACATCACGGGCACGGAAATCCTCGAAGAGTCCGCGGGCGGTGCACGTGCTTTTCGTTTCGTAAAGGGACCGGTGTTCGCCAACATCGTGCTGGCGGACGAGATCAATCGCGCGCCGCCGCGGACGCAGGCGGCGTTGCTGGAAGCGATGCAGGAGCATAGCGTAACCGCCGCTGGTCAGACGATGCGTCTGCCTGAGCCGTTCTTCGTGCTCGCCACGCAGAATCCCATCGAGCAGGAGGGAACCTATCCGTTGCCGGAGGCGCAGCTGGATCGATTTCTCTTCGACATTCGCGTCGGGTATCCGGACGAGACCGAGGAGATCGCGATTCTGCGCGCGACGACCGGTCGCGCGGGTGAACTGCTGACGGCGGTGTTCGGTGCCGAAGAGGCGCTCGCCTTGCAGCGACTGGTGCGCGACATGCCGTGCAGCGATCTCCTGTTGCGTTACGCCGCGCAGTTAGTGCGCGCGTCGCGACCCGGCGAGACCAACGTGCCGGCGATGGTGAAGCAGTACGTGCGGTGGGGCGCGGGACCGCGAGCGGGGCAGGCGTTGATTCTTGGCGCGAAGGCCGCGGCACTGCTGGCCGGCCGCGCAGCGGTGTCGCCGGCGGACGTGCGTCGGGTCGCGTTGCCGGTGTTGCGGCATCGCATTCTGCCGAACTTCGCCGCGGAAGCGGATGGTATTTCATCCGAGCCGATCGTCGACGCGCTGCTGGCGCACGTCGCGCCACCGGCGAGTGCGCTGCCCGGCTGACGGCTGTCACGCCGAAGCGAGCCGCGTCGCGTGTCTTCCCAGGCGTACGGTCCATTGTTGGATGCGTTGCGAGGCGTGCGGTGGCCCGCACGGCGGGCCGCTCGCGCCGCGCTGCCAGGGGCGCATCGCAGCCGGCAACGCGGGTCGTCCGGTGAATTCACCGAGTACCGGCTGTATCGACAGGGCGACGATCCACGACAACTGGATTGGAAGCTGTTGGCGCGAAGCGATCGAGCATTCGTTCGACTAACTGACGATCGCGCGCTGTTGCCGACGTGGTTTGTCGTCGATGGCTCCGCGAGCATGGCATTTCCGACGCTGTCGAGCGACGACGACACGCGCGCGACGAAATGGAATGCCGCGTGTGCGCTTGCGGTGGGACTCGCGGCAGTTGCGCACGCATCGGCCGATCCAGTCGGGCTCGTCGTCACGGGACGCGATGGTCCGATGCGTCTGTCGGCGCGTGCGCGTCGCGGCACGGTCGGCGAGTTGACGCGCCTGCTGGACGGTGTTGTCGTCGGCGGCGATGCGTCGCTCGCGCCGTTGATCGCGACGATCCCGGTCATGGCGCGCGTCGTCTTTGTCTCCGATCTGTTAGGGGATGCCGATGCGCTCGTGCATGCCGCAGCGCAACGCACGGCGGCTGGTGGAATCGTCGAGTGCGTACATGTTGTGGCGGCAGAGGAGCTGACGCTGCCGACGGGCATGTTCCTGGCGCGCGATCCCGATGCTCCAGCCGTACGGCGACCACTCGAGACGCGCATGGTAGTCGAGTACCGTGCGCGCTTCGATGCGTTCCGCGCCGAGATGGCGCGTGCGTGGCGAGCAACGGGTGCCGGGTATGTCGAGGCGCGCACCGACGTGTCGGTCGCTCGGCTCGTGCGCCAGATCGCCTCGAGCGCGGGCAGTGAACCGACGGTGCACACATGATCAGTATTGGGCTTCCGTGGGTCTTTGGTGCGGCGTTGCTCGGCGCAGTTACCGTGGTCGGACTGCATTTGTTGTCCATGCGACGGCCGTCGGAACTATGGCTGCCGACGGCGCGATTTCTGCCGGAGCGCGATGTCCGCGCGGTGTCACGCACGAAGAGGCCGAGCGATCTCGTCCTGTTGCTGCTACGCGTGGCAGCGCTGCTGATCGCCGGTTTCGCGGTGGCCCGACCCACGTGGCACCCCACGACGACATCATCCGTGTCGTTGGTGGTGGCGGCTGCTGGTGTGGGGCGCGACAGCGCCGCATTGGTCCGTGCGGTCGGCCTGACGGGACGCGCGGCCCGCATCGAGGTGATCGTGCCCGACGATTCGATGCACATCGGTCAGGCTGCGGTGGTGTTTCCTCTCGCGTGGCGTGCTGCGGCGCGCGCGGCTGCGCGTGAAGCCGCGCTCGATTCGGTCGACCTGCACGTCGTCGTGCCATTCGTGCCGGATGACAGCTCGAGTCTCGATGGGCGGAGCTGGCACGCATGGCTTGACTCGTGGCCGGGTCGCGTCACGATTGTGGCGGGTGCGCCGAATGCGGACAATAGTCGTCGTGTGATTTCCCGCGTGGATCGCGGTGACGCACTCGGCCTGATCGACGACGATGATCCGGTGCTGGCGGCATTCGCATGGTATGCGTCGCGCGTTGTCGTTGGCGGCGCTCGGGACTCAGTGACGATTCACTGGCCGCGCGACGGTCAGCCGCGCGGATGGCGAGCGGAACGACGCGACACGACGGCGTCGGCGCTGACGCTCGGCGGGGGCGCGCTCGTGCATCGCTGGCACGTCGCCGCGATGATCGACGCGATGCCGCCGAACGCGCGGGCCATTGCCTGGTGGAGTGACGGCCGCGTCGCCGCGCTCGAACGTCGGATCGGTGCTGCGTGCGAACGCGACGTGGCGATACCGATGGACGCCACCGACGCGGCGGGCGACGTGCTGTTGTCTGATGCGGCGAAGGTCCTTTTCGACCGGCTGCTCGCGCCGTGTGAGAGGCGGGAGGCGGTGGCGATGTCGACGCTGTCATTGCACTCGACGCGCGTCGGCCCCATGGCGGCGGCGTCGGCGTTTCGCACCGCATCCGACGTTTTGCACGATGCGCGCCGTGGCTCGTGGTTCGTGCCAGTGCTCCTCGCGTTCGCGTTGGGTCTGGTACTCACGGAATCGGTCGTCCGTGCGCGTAGCGTGGAGGCATTCCCGTGAACGCGGCGACGGATTACGGGCGCATCATCGCCGACCTTAACCGCGTGCGACAGCGGCTGTCGCGCATCGTGTGGGGTCGCACCGTTCTCGTATCGATCGGTGCCGGACTGATAATGTGGCTCATCACATCGCGCGCATTGCAGTTGCTTGCAGGTGCCGGACAGTCCGTCGTGACCTCGAGTACTGTTGGACTCGTCGCCTCGGTGATCGCTGTCGCGGTGTGCGGTGCGGTCCTGTCGCGTCGGCACGGATCCGTGACGCCGGTGCGTGCCGCACTGTGGATGGAGGAGCACGAGAGCGTCGGGTACGCGTTGGTCACGCTGGCCGAGCATGCGCGTATCGTGCCCGATGCGGCGGGTGCGGCGCCAGCATCCGGCGGCCTTGCTCGACTGCTCGCGGAACTCTCGACGTCGGCGTCGATGAACGCAATGTCCAGCGCGCGCGCCGCGCTGCCCACGGTGATGCGCACGCAGTGGTCAGGGCCATTCGCGTTTGTCGCGGGCGCGGCGATTGTCGCTTGGTTGACGCTGCTGCACGCGCCCATGACGGGATCGGCGGTGTCTAATGACCGCGGCGCTGGCACTCTGGGTACCGCGGGCGTGTCGCCGATCGGTGCGTGGCGAGTGCGGCTCACCCCCCCGGCGTACACGGGTCTCGCTGCACAAACGCTTGGTGATGTCGCGACGCTGCGCGCACTCGATGGTTCGCGCATCGACGTCGATGGGGATGGTCCGACGCCGGACAGCGTGCGCGTCCGGAGGCTGGATGACTCGTCGAGAACTGCGCTTCGCGGCGTGATCGACAGCGTCAAGGACGGAGAGATCATCGGTGCACGCGGCGCGTGGCGACTGCATGTCATTGCGGTCGACGCCCCGATGGAAATCCGCGTCGCGCGCGGTGGTACGGTGCGCCTGCTCCTCGTCGAAGGATTCGGAGACTCGATACCGCGTGTGTCGCTGACGACGCCGACGCGCGACAGCGTCCTGCGACGCGCCGAAGGGCGCGTGGCACTCTCGGCCGACGTGCATGACGACGTCGGACTGGCGCGTGCGGCGTTCGAGGTCGTGGTCACTTCCGGCGAGGGCGAGCGATTCACCGTGCGGAGCGAGCAGATCGGCGCGCGCGCATGGGCTGGCGCACGCGATGCGACGCTGGCCGCGACGATGACCGCGTCGCTCGACCTTGGCGCGATGAAGCTCGTCCCCGGCGATGTCGTGCATCTCCGGGCGATTGCCCGTGATGCGCATCCCGCGTCTGCGCACGAGGCGGGGACCAGCGAGACGCGTTCGTTTCGCATTGCGCGTGCGCGGGAGTACGATTCGGTCGCCGTCGAACCGGCGCCGCCACCGGACGTCGACAAGTCGCTGCTGAGTCAGCGCATGCTGTTGATGCTGACGGAGAAACTCGAAACGCGCCGTCGCACGCTGCCCCCGCCGGTGGTACGCGCCGAGAGCGGCACGCTGGCGCGCGATCAGGCCCGATTGCGCGAGGCGGTGGGCGACGCCGTGTTTCAGCGGCTCACTGGCGAAGGTGGTGGCGAACATTCGCATGCGCCCGGCGATGGCCACAATCATGGTGTCGAGTCTATCGGTGGAAAGCTGGCCATGTCCGGTGTAAATGCGTCCGGCATGCTGGAAGAGGGCGATGACGCGCCGGTCGTCGCCATTAACAAGCCGCTGCTCGAAGCGTACAACGCGATGTGGGACGCCGGCCGAGCGCTCGAGCAAGCCGAACTACGCGCGGCGATTCCGTTCATGCGCATCGCGCTCGCGGCGATTGAGCGCGCGCGAGCGGCATCGCGCTTGTATCTGCGTGGCCGACCGCCGACGGTAATCCTCGATCTCGCCAAGATCCGACTGACGGGAAAGGACACGGCGGCGCCGGCACCGCGTGTCGCGCGGCTCGCGTTACCAACGCGCGCGGCCGCACGGGAAGCGCGACTGCTCTCCGCGGCGGCGCTGGTGGCGACGGATGCGGCAGCGGCACGCGATTCGCTGGCTATTCTGCGGCTCGAAGCCGTCAGCGACGCGCCGATTTTCGCGCAGGCACTCGCGACATTGCTCGAGGCGATGGCGCGCGGCGGACGGACGGATGTCACCGAACCGTTCCTCCGGGCGCGCCGCACACTGGGCGGCATCGAGCGGGTGCCAGCGAACGCGTGGTCGCGCGGAGTAACGCCGTGATGCCGATGCCGATGACGGGGCCGCTGCGTGAGCCGTTCGTCTTCGCGACGGCGCAGTACGACTCGGGCGACTGGGATTCGGCGCCGATGGTGCCGGCGAACGTGATTGACGCCATTGCGCGGTACACGGCGCTGCCCGTGGCACCGCAAGGCGCGATCGTTCCGCTCGCCTCCGAAGCGATTTTCCAGTACCCGTTGCTGTATCTCACCGGACACCTGCCCGTGCGATTCACGCGGCGCGAGTCCGACGTGCTCCGTCGCTACCTGCAGCGCGGTGGCATGCTGTTTGTCGACGATCACAACCACGACGTCGACGGTGTCTTTCACCAGACCGTGCGCGAAGCGATCACACGAATCGTCGGCCGGTTGCTGCCGCTGCCGAACACGCATGCGCTGTATCACGCGTTCTTCGCATTCGAGAACGGCCCGCCGACGACGTCGCACGAAATGAACGGGTGGGGCGACAACCTTGTGCACGAGCATCTCGACGCGGTGATGATCGGCACGCGCATCGCCGTGCTGTACAGCAACAAAGACTATAGCTCCGAGTGGAGCTATCATCCGGACAACAAGCGTTTCCTGTCGGTCGACAACACGAAGTTCGCGGTGAACATCGTGGTCTACGCGCTGACGCGATGACGAACATCGTTACGGGCGCTGCCACGCCTCGGCGCGAACGCGCATTACGTCTCGTGGGGCTGTTCGCCCTCGGCGGGGCACTCGTGCTTTCGGTCTCCCTGCGATGGCTACGGTCCGATGGGACTGGGGCCTCGCGAACCCTGCGCGTCGATGCGAGCCGATCCGACTCGGCGGATCGATTGGCGCGCGCGGTGGCGGCGCGCATCGTCGACGCGGTGTCGGTATCGGCATCTTCAGCGTCATCGGCATCGTCGGGCACCGTTCGTCGCGGGGTGATTGTGGAGGCCACGTTCACCGTCGTGCCAGACGGCGCGTCGCGCGCGGCACTTGGTGCCGCGATCGACGCCGGCGTCTCGTTCGCGTGGCGGGACTCGACACATGTACAGGCGATGGCGTTCGACGTGACGAGTCGGAAGACGGCCCAACCCGCGTCGATGTTGTCGGCAAACGGCGCGATGGACTCGACGAACGGTGCGCCCGCGCTGGTGCTACGAGACGGTGGCGGCGTGCTCGATTCGATGGCCGGGGCAATCCCATCGCTGCAGGTGAGCGCGACGCGGGTGCGACCACCGATCCGGGCGCAGCTGTTGCGCGCTGGTGTTGTGGTGGCGACGGCGAATGTACCCGTGCCGGCGCCGCCGCGTGTGCGGAGCGTGTTGCTGTACGCGCAACCCGGGTGGGACGCGAAGTTCGTCGGCGCTGCTCTCGAAGAGAGTGGATGGGTCGTCGAAGGATCGTTGACGATCTCGCCGAGAGCGCGAGTGAAGCTGGGGACGCCGACACTCCCCGACACCGCGCGTTACTCGGCGGTCGTCGTCCTCGACAGCGGACTGGTGTCGGCGCGTACGCTGACGCGATTCGTCAGTCAGGGTGGCGGCGTCGTGATCGCTGGCGATGCCGTCCGCGATCCGACGTTCGCACCACTGACCTCGACCCGCATCGCGAGCGAGCGACCGGTGCTCGCCGGGGCGCTGTTGACCGATCAACCGCGCCGCGGCCTGTCCGCGTATGGCCTGGTCGAGCGCGTGAGTGGTTCGTCGACGGCCGTCGTGCTCGAGCGTGACGGCACGACGGCACTCATCATAGCCGTCCGTCGCGGCCCCGGTCGCGTTCTGACGAGTGGATATCGCGCGACATGGCGGTGGCGCATGGAAGGCTCCGACGAGTCGGCTGATGACCACCGGCGCTGGTGGAACATGATTCTCGGTGCCGTCGCGTTCGCACCGGATACGAGCACCGGCGCGACGGTGCGGGCGCCGGCGTCCGCATCAACGGCAGGCCTCCCCGGTGATGCGGCGCCAAAGGCCGATCTGATCGCGCGACTGGGGCCCTCCGTGTCGACCGTCGCCGCATCGCCGCCGTCTCCCATGTCATCGTCACGCGCGTTGCCGCCGTTATGGCTACTGTTCGTCATCGCGATGCTCGCCTTCCTCGCGGAGTGGTCGCTGCGTCGCATGCGCGGCGTGTCGTAAGTGGTCGTCCACCGGGAACACTCGCGCATGACACTGGTCGCCTTGATTTCACACTCGGACTGCGGTCGGCACGACACCGGTTGGGAGCACCCGGAACATGTCGGACGGCTGCGGGCGATTCCGCGTGCTCTGCGCTATGAGCCTGAGCTGTACCACGCACTGCAACACCACGAAGGGCGCCACGCGATCCGCGACGAGTTGCTGCTCGCGCACGATGCCGCGTACGTCGATCGCGTCGCGACGTTTATCGCGCAGGGTGGCGGGCGTCTCGACCCCGACACGGTCGTCAGTGAGGGCTCGTGGGACGCCGCGCTGGCCAGCGTCGGCTGCGTTTTGGACGGCGTCGACATGGCGTTTGACGGGCGCGCCGAGCGGAGCTTTTCGGCCGTGCGTCCGCCGGGTCATCACGCGGTGCGTGATCGCTCTATGGGCTTCTGCCTCTTCGGTAACATCGCGATCGGCGCCCACTACGCGCTCGCCACATACCCATGCGAGCGCGTCCTCATCGTCGACTGGGACGTTCACCACGGCAATGGGACGCAGGCGCTGGTCGAACAGGATTCGCGCATTCACTTCGTGTCGATGCACCAGTGGCCTTGGTATCCGGGTACCGGCGCTGCGGACGATCGCGGGCCGCACGGGTCGATATGGAACGTCCCGATGGCACCCGGGCTGCCGCCAACGACCTATGTCGACGCGCTGCTCCATGCCGTCGATGCGGCGACCGTCGATTTTACGCCGGATCTCGTGATGATCAGTGCCGGGTTCGACTGCCTGCAGGCTGACCCGCTCGGCGGCTTCACGCTGACCAACGACGAGGTGCGTGCGATGACGCGGGCGATCGTCGATCGGGCAATGACCTGGTGTGGCGGACGGGTCGTCAGTGCACTCGAGGGTGGGTATGCTCCTGATGCCGTCGCACAGGCAGTATTGGTGCACCTCGCCGCACTCGCGTAGTTTGCACTCCATGACGCATCTTGAAAACGACGCGCCACCGAGGACGATCTATCGATCGCCTGATGGTGCGGATGTCATTGATTGCCACCCGCGAGATCTTGCCGGGCTGCTCGCGGCAGCAGGATCGCTGTGGGTGGATATCGATTCGACTGTGCGTTCGCAACACGCACTGCTGGAGAAAGTCTTTCACTTTCATCCACTCGCGATCGACGACACGCTCAATCCAAACTCGCGCGTCAAAATCGAAGAGTATGAGGGTTATCTGTTCGTCGTCATCCGTGGTGTCTCGCTCGCGGCGTCGACGGATGATCCGTACGATCTCGAGACCAAGGATCTGTACTGTTTCCTCAGTAAGCATTATCTGGTCACCGTGCACGCAGGGCGCTTGCCGTCCATTGAGCGCGTCGCCGAAACGATCCGGCGGTCTCCGGAATTACTCGCGCGCGGGGTCGAGCGCGCGATGCACGCGATTCTCGATGACACCATCGACGGCTATTTCCCGATCATGCACCAGATTGACGAGTTCATCGACGGACTCGAGGAGCGTGTGTTCGGGTCATTCGATGAAACGGCGCTCCGCGACATCTTCACGGTGAAGCGGTTGGTCCTGTCGTTGCGTCGGTATCTGCAGCCGTCGCGGGAAGTCATGAACGTGCTGACGAATCGTCCGAGTGCATTGCTGACACCCGACGTGCAGATCTACTTTCGCGACATCTACGACCATGTGCTGCGGATCAACGACTCGCTCGACACGTATCGTGAGTTACTGAGCAGCACGATGGACTCATACCTCAGCCAGGTGAACAACCGGCTCGCGTTCAGCACCAAGGCGTTGGCCGTCGTCGCGACACTGTCGCTCCCGTTCGTGGTTGTCAGCGGCATGTGGGGGATGAACTTCACGCATATCCCGCTGTCCAACGGGCCGCATGGCTTTTGGGTGATGGTGGTCGTCCAACTGGGGTTGGGGTTCGCCCTGCTATACTTCCTGCGTCGCCGGAAGCTGCTGTAGGTCGTCTCTCCCCGTCGGTTTCACCCGAACCTCGCGTCGATGTTCTGTCCGGAATGCGGGACCTGGAATCGCGCGGCTGCGGCCAAGTGCACGCGCTGCGGCATTGTGCTTCCCGAGGTCAGTGCGCCGCCGTTCGACGTCCCCGACGACGAACTGCGCGAGCTGCGCCAGGCCACCGGTAATCGCTACACGATCGTGAAGCGGTTGGGGAGCGGCGGCATGGCGCATGTGTATCTCGCCAAGCATGTCGTGCTTGGCCGGTCGCTGGTCATCAAGGTGCTGCACAAGATGCTCGCGCAGGAGGAAGAGATGCGGGAGCGCTTCCGGCGCGAGGCCGAAGCCGCCGCGCGACTCGTGCATCCGTTCATTTGCGCGATCGGTGACATGGGCACCGCGGGCGACATCGACTATCTGGTCATGCCGTACTACGCCGGTGGTTCGCTCGCCGACCTGCTCGGTCGACAGAAAACGATCAGCGCCGTGCCCGCGGCGGCGATCGCCGTGCAGGTCGCCTGCGCGCTCGACTACGCGCATCGCCACGGCGTTGTGCATCGCGACATCAAACCGGACAACATCCTGTTCGACGAAGACGGCAACGTCGCGCTGACCGACTTCGGAATCGCGACCGCGCGTTTTCATGGGCGACTGACCGCGTCGGGGCGCGCGATGGGGACGCCGCACTACATGTCGCCCGAGCAGGCGATGGGGAAGCTCGTCGATGGACGCAGCGACTTGTATGCAGTTGGTCTACTGCTATTCGAGATGTTGATCGGCCGGCCGCCTTTCGATGGCGAGGACTCGTATGCGGTCGGCTACAAGCACGTGCACGAGGCACCGGTCGCGCCCGACCAGATCGACGCCAAGATTCCCGTCGCGCTCAGTACGATCGTCATGAAGTGCCTCGCGAAGCCGGCGACCGACCGCTACGATCGCGGGTTCGAGTTGGCCGATGCTCTGATTGGGTTTCTGACGGTCACCGGCACCCCCACCGATTTGCGCGCGGCCCGCATGGCGCGCCAGATCGGCCTCACCCCTCACTGAGTCGCCCATCGTGCCGCGAATAACTTTGCACGCGGAGATCCTCACCGTCCACACGCGTCATCCGTTCATCATCGCGCGTGGAGGCACGAGCGAGTTCCGCGTGGTATGGGTGCGACTCCGCGACGCACAGAGTGCTGACGACGGACTCGAAGGGTGGGGCGAGGCGGCGCCGAGTCGGTTTTATGGTGAGACAGCCGAGAGCGTGATGACGGCGCTGACGCATTTCACGCCCGTGCTTGAACAGGCGAACGGCTGGTCGATCGACGCGATCGAGCGCGCGCTCGAGAAGACGCTGCGCTGGAATGCCGCCGCGCGCTGCGCGATCAGCTCGGCGCTGCACGATCTCGCCGCGAAGCGTATGGGCGTGCCGCTCTGGAAGTTGTGGGGACTGGACGGCACCGCGACGCCCCTGTCGAGTTTCACGATCGGCATCGCGCCGGACGACGAAACGCTGCGCGCGCGCGTTCGCGATGCGGCGGCGTATCCGATCCTCAAGATCAAGCTCGGCACGCCGCGCGACGCCGACATCGTGCGCATCGTGCGAGAGGAAGCGCCGACAGCCACCTTGCGCGTCGACGCCAACGCGGCGTGGACACCCAAGCGCGCGCTGGCGATGCTCGAGGTGCTGACGAAATACGGCGTCGACATGCTCGAGCAGCCGTTGCCGCCGCATGATCTCGATGGTCTGCGATTCGTGCGCGACCGTGCGCCGATGGATGTCGTCGCCGACGAATCATGCCTCGTCGCGACCGACATCCCCAAGCTGCAGGGTGTCGTCGACGGAGTGAATATCAAGCTTGCGAAATGCGGGTCCCTCCGCGAAGCGATGCGCATGATCGCGGTGGCCCGCGCACACGGGATGCGCGTGATGTGCGGGTGCATGATCGAAAGCACACTCGGCATCGCTGCCGCGGCGCACTTCGCGCCACTGCTGGATGACGCCGATCTGGACGGCGCGGCACTGCTCTCGGACGACCCCTTCACGGGTCCCGCGATTCCGTCCGGACGCATCACGCTGAGCGACGCGCCGGGGCTCGGCGTGCAGCGACGATAGGCGAACGCGCCATGGCCGCCCGATGTGTCGAGGTGGCGCTCGCGGTTCCGCTCTTTCGGACGTTCACGTACACCGTCCCCGAGGGGATCGCGACGCCGATTCCCATGGGCAGTCGCGTGCTGGTGCCATTTCGTGCGCGCCGTGAGATCGGCATCATCCTCGGTGAGGCCGAACCGCCGGCGGGCGTCGCGCTGAAAGCACTGATTTCGGTGCTCGATGACGCACCCGCATTGCCGGGGGCGTTGCTCGAGACGGGGCGCTGGATCGCGGACTGGTATGCCGCGCCGATCGGCCTCACGTTGCGCGCGATGCTCCCTTCGACGCTGACAACGATGCGCAATGCGCCGTCGGCCGACAAGCAACGCAAAGTCGTGCGACTGCTGAAGGAGTTGCCATCGCTGCTCGAGCGCGAACAGGTCTTTGCGCGCGCGAAGCAGCAGCGTGTCGTGTACGATCTGCTGGAAGCGCAGGGCGGAAAGGCGGCGCTGGAAACACTGCGCCAGCAGGCGAACTGTTCCGCTGGCGTAATCACGTCGATGGCCACGCGTGGCCTAATCGAGGTGCGCGACGAGCGCATCGAACGGGATCCGTTTGCCGATCGTCCTGGTGTCGCGCCGCCGCCCTCGCCGTCGGCGGCGCAGCGCGACGCCATCGCAGCGATTCTCGCGGGCGTTCCGGGACAGACGTTTCTATTGCACGGCATCACCGGCAGTGGCAAGACGCTCGTGTACATCGAGGTGTTGCGCGCCGTGCTCGCGCAGCCTGGGAGGACGGCGATTGTGCTCGTCCCGGAAATCGCCCTGACCGCACAGACGGTCGATCGCTTTCGCGGCGCATTCGGTGATGACGTCGCCGTGCTGCACTCGGGGCTATCCGATGGCGAACGGCATGATGCGTGGCAGTCGCTGCGTCGTGGCGAGCGGCGCATCGCGGTGGGCGCGCGTTCCGCGCTTTTCGCGCCGCTCGAACAGGTCGGTGTGGTTATCGTCGACGAGGAGCACGAGTCCAGCTACAAGCAGTCCGAGACGCCGCGCTATCATGCGCGTGAGGCCGCAATCGTGCGCGCACGCGCCGAAGGTGCGGTGATCGTGCTCGGCAGCGCAACGCCGAGTCTTGAGAGCTGGGAGCGCGCGGATCGCGGACAGTCGATCCGGCTGACGTTGCCCGATCGTGCGGCCGGCGCGCAGCTGCCCGTCGTCCACGTGGTCGATCTGCGCACCGTGATGCGCGACGCCGTCGCCGGGCGGGCACCGAACGCGCCGTTCGATCCGACGATCGGCGTGTTGAGTCCTGTGCTCAGCGCGGCCATTGAATCCAGACTCGTTCGCGGCGAGCAAAGCCTGCTGCTGTTGAATCGGCGCGGATACGCCTCGTATTTGCAATGCAACGCCTGTGGCGATGTCCGCCGCTGTCCGCACTGCAGTATCTCGCTGACGTATCACCGCGTGCCGGAGTCGCTGATCTGTCACTACTGTCAGCATCAGGATCTCGTGCCGGTGCACTGTCCGTCGTGCGGCGAGGACGCGCTGCGCCGCAAAGGGCTGGGCACACAGCAGGTCGAACGCCTCGTGTCCGAGCGGTTTCCAGCCGCGCGCATCGCCCGCATGGACGTCGATACCACCAGCGGGAAATGGGCGCATACCGCCATTCTCGATCGCGTCGGCGACGGCGAGATCGACATTCTGCTCGGCACGCAGATGATCGCGAAGGGGCTCGATTTTCCCAACGTGACGCTGGTCGGGGTCATCGATGCCGACACCGGGCTCAACCTGCCGGATTTTCGCGCGTCGGAACGCACGTTTCAGCTGCTCAGTCAAGTCGCCGGGCGTGCCGGCCGCGGTCCGAAAGGCGGGGAAGTGTTTATCCAGACGCGATTGCCGACGCATCACTCCGTGCGCCATGCGCTCTCGCATGACTTCCTCTCGTTCGTGCGCGAGGAACTCGGTCACCGGCGCTCGCCGATCTATCCGCCATTCGTGTCTATTGCGAACGTCGTAGTGAGCGGTACCGAACAATCGGCGACGGCTGACGCGATGATCGCTGCGGCGCGATGGATTCAGGCGCTGGTCACGCGTGCGGGATTGAAGGATGTGGTACTCGTCGGCCCAGCGCCCTGTCCGATCGATCGCATCAAGGATCGCTGGCGCTGGCATCTCCTGATCAAGTCAACGAGCGCCGGCGCGATGACGCGGGTCGCGCGCTACATCGCCGAGCGGTGTCCGGTGCCAAAGGTGGCTGAAATGCGTTTAGTGGTCGACCGCGATCCGGTGTCGCTGTTGTAGCGCACTACGCACTCGATCCACTTTCGAACGAGATGCCGCTATCTTAGCGAACGTCACACCGTCCCTCTCGTCCATTGCCCATGCCGTCACGTCATCTCACCGCCATTCCCCAATACGTCTTCTGGGAGCTCGACGCCCGCCGCGCTGCGTTGCGCGCGACTGGCCGGACGCTGATCGATGTCGGCATCGGAAGTCCCGACCAGCCGATCGCTCCGGTGATTGTCGAGGCGATGCAGCGCGCGGCTGCCGAACCAGCGCTCAGTGGCTACCCACACTTTCGTGCACATCCCGCGTTCACGGTGGCGGTCGCGGCGTATCTCGCCACGCGGTTCGGCGTCGAGGTGAATCCGACCACCGAGTTGTTGGCGTTGGCCGGTTCAAAGGAGGGATTCGCCGAGCTTGTCCTAGCGCATGTGAATCCGGGCGACGTCGTGCTGATTCCTGCGATCTACTATCCTGTGTACGCGCGCGCGCCGCAGCTGGCCGGTGCAACGCCGGTCTGCGTCCAGATTCTTGCCGACGGCCGATTGGATCTCGACGCGATCGCGCCGACGGACCTCGCTCGCGCGCGCATGCTCGTCGTCAACTATCCCAGCAACCCAACCACGGCGACGGTGCCGCTGCAGGAATACGAACGCTTGATCGAGTTCGCGCGTCGGCACGCGCTGCTGCTCGTCAGCGACTTGGCGTACAGCGAGCTGGCGTTCGATGGGTTCGTGGTGCCGAGCGTGCTGCAACTCCCAGGTGCTCGCGAGGTCGCGGTCGAACTGCACACGTGTTCGAAGAGCTTCAGCATGGCCGGCGTGCGCATCGCGTTCATCGCGGGCAACGCGGCGGCACTGTCGACGCTTGATCAGTACCGCGCGAACATCGGTTACGGGGTGAGCACGTTGGCGCAGCGCGCTGGCGAAGCGGCCTTCACCCACTATGCGTCGATCGTACCGTCGGTGGTCGCGGAGTACCGCCTGCGCCGCGACGCGATGGTGGCGGCGTTCAACGCGAATGGCTGGAGTGTCGTCGCCCCGAATGCCACGATGTATTTGTGGCTGGACGTGCCGGACGGCTACGACGACTGGGGCTGGGTTGACGCACTGATGCAGGGGCCTGGCGTCGTAGTGACGCCAGGGATCGCGTTTGGCGCGGCCGGCGCGGGACATTTCAGAGTGTCGCTGGTGCAAGCGGCGGAGAGACTCGCGCAGGCGGCGGCACTGATCGTGTCAGTAGGGCGTCGGGCGTAGAAAGTCGCGAGCAACGGCGAGTATAGAGACGCATATCGTCTCTTGTCTCGCCGTTTCTCGCGATTCGCTACTCCCACACATTACTGCGGCTTCGCCGCTTTCTTGAACGCGAAATCCCACTGCACCTGGACCTCGTTCTCGATCGGATTCAACGGCGGATCGAACGACAGTCCGTAGTCCTTGCGATTCACCGTGAACTGGCCGCGGAAGCGCCCCGCGCCCTTGTCGTAGAACACCATGAACGCCGGCACACTGACACGTTTCGTTGTGCCGCGAATCGTCAAGTCGCCCGTAATGTCCAAGATCTTCGGGTTCTCAGTCTTCTTGACGCTGACCGACGTGAAGGTAATGGTCGGGTATTTGGCGACGTCGAAAAAGGCGTCGCTACGTAAATGATTGTCGCGCATCGTGACGCGCGTATTCAGGCTGCTCGCGTCGATCGCGATGGCGACGGACGACGCCTCGAGATTCGTGGGGTCGAGCTGAATGTTCGCCTCCCACTTCTCGAAATAGCCGTGGGCGCTGAGCAAGCGCGAATCCGCGACAAAGTTGATTTCACTGTGCGACTTATCGATCACGTGCACCGTCGGCTCGGCGAGCGGGGTGGCGGCAAGTACGAACGGCATCGCGACAAGCGCGGACAGGCGGAGAGCGGTCATGAAAACAGGGGATTCAGAGTTCAGGGGTGCTGGTGGAACCGAGACGTCGCGCGTTCATGCATCGCTTAGCAATAGTATAGTAATAAGATAACTATCACGTCGACCCGGGCGAGGCAAGCGCGGCGTGGCAGGAACTCGCCGCGCCGCCTTGTAGCACCCATACCGCCCCGGTGATCTTGCGGGGGTGTCGCATTTCCGTCCGCCCGACTTCCTGAGCGACGCGCTGACGCGCGCCCCAGACGCCCGCTTCGTACCCGCGCCGGCTGACGGGGTCCTTCCCGACGAGTTCTTCTCTACGACCAACCTCCCGACGTACGTCCGGGTGCGCGGTGCGTGGCGACTGCCACTCGAGCCGCGGATGGACTCCGCCATCGTGTTGGGTGCCGATGACTCGCTGTGCTGCCGCGAAGGTCGTCGTGTGCGCGTCGGCGAACTAGTCGCGGTGGGGCGGCCTGAGGACGGCAGCGAAGGGGTTTTTGTGCACACGATGGCGTTCAGCGATCCGGACGACGGGGGCGAGTTCCACTTCATGTCGAGCGAGGTCTCCCGCGAAAAGCCGATCGACTACACGCAGATGGCGCGATTGCTGGTCGACGAGCGCGAGCGCGGCGGTTACGTGGTGTGGGTCACCGGCCCGGCACTGGTGCACTCCCGCGCGCGCAGCGACATGACGTGGTTCGTGGACAACGGCTTCGTGCAGGCCCTGCTCGCCGGTAACGCCGTGGCCGTGCACGACATCGAAGCGGCGATGTTCGGTACGACGCTCGGCATGACGGGCACCGGGCAGGCCAGCAGCGGAGGGCATGGCATGCACATGCGCGCCATCAACGCCGTACGCGGTGCTGGTTCGATCGCGCATGCGGTGAACGGCGGGCTCGTGCCGAATGGCATCATGCGCGCATTGGTCCTCCAGCGCATCCCCTTTGTGCTCTGCGGTTCGATCCGCGACGACGGGCCGTTGCCGGATGTGATCACCGACGCGCTCGAAGGGCAGGACGCGATGCGCGCCCACACGATGAAGGCGACGATGACCGTGATGATCGCCACTGCATTGCATGCCATCGCCACCGGGAACATGCTTCCTGCATTCGTGACCGGCGCTGATGGCCAGATCCGCCAACTGCCAACCATCTGCGTCGACTCCTCGGAGTTCGTCGTCTCGAAGCTCAAGGACCGCGGCACGCACCAGGCGTTTGGTGTCGTGACGAACGCGCAGGACTTTCTGCATGTGCTGCGCGCATTTGTCGAGCGTGAAATCGAAACGCGCGCGCGCGCCGCCGTGCCGCGACGCGATGGACCGGTCAATCCGTACCCGTTCCTTCCAGCTACCTGAATCCCCCCTGATGACCGATCTCGCAGCCTCCGTGATGACCGACCGTCCCGACGACACCCTGAGCGACGTGGCCTCCGCCGATTCCGCGGAGACCATGGTGCCGGCGATCCACTTGCCGGAGCGCGCGGACTCGCCGGTGTCGGAAATCACGGAGCGATTTCTGCGCGCCGTGATCGCGAAGATTCCGCTCGATCGGATCGAAGAGCTCCATCTGTTCTCGCCCTTGCGTCAGGGCGGGGTCGAGACCGGCATTGCGGTCATCGCGGCGCGCGTTCCGGTGCCGATGGCGGCCCTCGACGACGCCGCGGAGAGCGAGCCGGAGCTTGCGATCGACGGCGGCGTGCTCGATGCGCTCGATGTCGATGCGTACGACGAAGAGACCGCCGACGTCGTCGACATGAGCGACGACGTGGACAGCGATGGCACGGAGAACGATGTCGAGGACGTGTTCACGCACATGGAGTCGATGGACGATTCGCCGTATGCGGAAAGTGATCTGCCCGAGTCGCTCGACATGCTCGACGAGGAAGTCGTCGATGATGAACAGGACGACGATGACACCATCGGTCACGACGTCATCACCGATGCGGTGATCGGACTTGGCGTGGACGACGTCATTCACATGGTACCGGTGCCGGCCGCACCGATCGTGCGGCATACCGTGTACACGGCGCGCTATCGCCTCGTGCAGAAGGGCCCCGAACGCGGACGATGGGAAGCCGATGTCGTGGACGAAGCGGACGCCCCGCTGGTGACGGTCGAGATGGTCGTCCGCGGCGTACAACGTCGTGCCGGCGAGGAGTCCGAGATCCTCCGCTATTCGGCGAAACAGATCGCGCGGGCGTTGCATCTTCCGTGGCCGCTACCGGTCGACGACGGCCGTGCGCCTTCTGGCAGTGCGTCCGCCGCGTGAACGACGAAGCCGCGCTCGCCCGGGCGTTGGAAGCGGACCGGGAATCATTCCGCGCGTTTTTGCGCGATCATAATCTTCCGGTGACGGCGCAACGCCTCGCGATTGCTGACGTGGTACTGGGGACCGAGAGCCATCTTTCGGCTGACGACGTGGCGAAGCGGCTCGCCGATCATGGCGCGAGCGCTGGTACAGCGACGATCTATCGGACGCTCGAAGTGCTGGTGCGGAGTGGCCTGGTGGTCGAGCGTGATTTCGGCGAAGGATTCAAACGGTACGAAGCGGCACGCGGTGTGCCGCATCACGAACATCTGATCTGTAGCGTATGCGGTCGGGTTACCGAGTTTCGCGATGAACGGTTGGAACGCATGACGACATTGCTCGCGGAGTCGCACGATTTTTCCCGGCAGCGCCATCGGCTGGTGATTTACGGGCTGTGCGGCGAGTGTCGCCGCGGCTCGCCTCGCACACGCACCTGACGACATCAACGTGGCTCCTCAATCTCTGACCGTTCTCGTGGCGTTTTCCGCCGGGCTGCTAAGCTTCCTCAGCCCATGCGTGCTGCCGCTCGTGCCCAGCTACATCACGTTCATCACCGGGCTCGGACTCGAGGATGTCTCGCGCGCTCGGCGAACGACGCTGGTGCACGCGTTGCTGTTCGTGCTCGGTTTTTCGTTCATCTTCGTCGCACTCGGCGCCGGTGCCACCGCGTTCGGTCAGTTGATGCTGGCGTATCGCGGGTGGATTGCGCGTATCGGTGGGGCGTTGATGGTGCTGATGGGACTCTGGATGCTCGGCGTGTTGCGTCTGGATTCACTGCAGCAGGAGCGGCGCGTCCACTTAAGCGACAAACCGATTGGCTATCTCGGGACCGTCGTCGTCGGAATCGCATTCGGTGCCGGATGGACGCCATGCCTCGGCCCGACGCTTGGCGCCATCCTGCTGCTCGCGGCTAATCAGACGGAGTTGACGAAAGGCATCGGCCTGCTCAGCGCGTATTCGGCGGGACTCGCTGTGCCGTTTCTATTGGCGGCGTTCGCGCTGGAGCGCTTCCTGACGTTCTTCCAGAAGTTCAAGAAGAATCTAGGGACCGTGAATCGCATCGCCGGTCTACTGCTGATCGTTGTCGGCGTGTTGATGTTCACCGGATGGTTCGAGCGGATGGCGGCGTGGTTGCAGCCGCTGACGCCCGAGTTCCTGCTGAATCGCCTGTAGCCGCGATTACGCGGCTTCGATCGACTCGAGCAGCTGCTGTCGCTGCAACAGCTGTGCGTAGCGACCGCCTCGCGTGACCAGATCTTCGTGACGCCCGTGCTCGACGACTTGGCCGTTGTCGAGCACGATGATTTCGTCGGCGTCGCGAACGGCACTGATGCGATGCGATGCGATCAACGCCGTGCGTCCTGCCAGCGCGCCACGCAATCCGCTCAGGATCGCGGCTTCGGTCTGCGTGTCCACCGCCGACAGGGCATCGTCGAGCAGCACGATGCGCGGCCGCCGGGCGAGGGCGCGCGCCATGGCCGTGCGCTGCTTCTGTCCGCCAGACAAGTTGATGCCCCGTTCGCCGAGTCGGGTATTGAATTGATCAGGTAGTGACTCGATCGTCTCGGCAAGCTGCGCAATGCCTGTTGCTTCGAGTACGGCCGGCGACGTCACGCGCGGCGACGACGGGTCGACGTGTGGGGCAGGCGGCAGCCCGTAGCCCACATTCAGCCCCACTGTCTCACTAAAGAGCAGCGAGTCCTGCGGGACGTAGCCGATTTCAGCGCGCAGCGTTTCGAGCGACAACGCCGTGATTGGCACGCCGTCCAGCAGAATTTCACCGCGTTGCGGATCGAAAAGTCGCGGGATGAGGTCCATCAGTGCGCTCTTGCCGGAGCCCGTCGCGCCGACGATGGCGAGCGTACCACCGGCCGGCACCATGAAGGACACGTCTCGCAGCACCCATCGTGATTCGCCGTCAGTGCGATTCGGACCGGACAGCACCGTCGGGTAGTGAAACCAGACGTGGCGAAACTCCAGCGTGCGACCGCCACGATGCGGGGGCAGTGCGGCGGTGCCGCGATTCTGCACCGCGTCGGGCATCGCATCGAGCAACTCGAGCACACGCGTCATCGACGCGGCGCCTCGCTGAAACAGATTGGTCGTCCATCCGAGTGCGATGAGCGGCCATGTCAGCATTGCGAGATAGATACCGAAGGCCACGTAGCCGCCGACGGAAATACGGCCCTCGATCAACAGTCGGCCACCCACCCCAACGGTGACAGCGCCGCCAAGTCCGGCCAGCAGTGCGAAGCCAGGGTTCATGATCCCGTTGAGGACGGCGAGTCGCATATTCGCCGATAGATATGCGTCACCAAGCGCATCGAAACGCGCCGATTCCGCGGCTTCCTGTCGATAGGCGCGCACGACGCGTACCCCGGCGAGATTCTCCTGCGCCCGCGTCGAGAGTTCACTGAACTGCGATTGCACGGCCTCGAAGCGCGCATGCACCTTCCGGCCGAGTCGCAGCATGAGGATCGGCAAGCCCAACATCGGCAGCAGCGCGACGCCGGTGAGCATCGGACTGATGCGGAGCATCATGGCCATGGCGAAGAGTCCGCCCGCGACCGTATTCACCATGTACATGATTGCCGGGCCGGCGGCCATGCGAATGGCACTCAGGTCGTTTGTGAGCCGGGCCATCAGGTCACCGGTGCGCCATCGCAGATACCAGCTCGGATCCAGCGCAGTGAGCCGCGCAAAGATGTCGTGGCGCAGATCGGTTTCTATATGTCGACTGACGCCGTTGAGTAAACTACGCATTAGAAAGCGCAGGACACCGCTGCACACCGCTGTGACGAGCATCACCCCCGCGATCTGCCACAGGATGATAATGTCGGCGCCGCTCCCCATGGTGTCGACGCCGCGCCGCAGTAACGATGGAATGACACTTGCCAGTGCAGCGGCTACCACCACGGCGAACAATCCGACCGTAACTTGTGTACGATATGGGTGGTAGTATGGAAGCAAGCGACGAAGCGCTTGGCGCGCGTGCACAGGGTGCCGCGGCGATGCGTCAGATGGTACCAACGTTGTATTCACCAGGAGAGATACACATGCCACATCGTTCACATCCAACTCGGCGGTCGATGCCGTCGTTCGAATATATCTGCGGTCGCGCACGACTGATGTCGCGTGTGAGCGGTGCCATCATGACAATCGTGGTGCTCGCCGCGTGCGGCGACAGCAAGCCCAAGGATGGGGCCTTGACGAGCGATTCAGCCCTCGGCAGGGATCTCGCGTTGGCGGCCGCCGACAGTGGAGCCAAGCCGAAGTTGCAGGATGTGCCCATCGTCGCACCAGCAACAACGCCGGCCGAGAGGGCGCCCGAACCCAAGGCGGCCCCGAAACGCGCACCAAGGGCGCCGAGGCCCGCGCCGCCGGCAATGACGCCGTCGCCGGCACCAAAGCCTACGTCGGGCTCGTCAGAGACGAAGTCGGCTCGGACTACCGGCACGATCGCTGCCGGCACGACGATGCGTTTCGAAGCAACCGGCAAAATGTGCAGCAACAAGCTGTCCGTCGGTGAGAAATTCACCGCACCGCTCGCCACGTCGGTCAACGGCAGCAACGGCGCCGTGATTCCGGCCGGTGCGACAGGAACGTTCGAGGTCGTCGCGTCGCGCACCGCGAAGAACAGCAGCGACACGACGTATTTGCGAGTGAAGCTGGTGACGCTGACATTTGACGGAAACAGCTATGGCGTCGACGCCAGCACGGAGTCAACGGACACGCAGCGCACGCGCAGCGCGACACGTTCGGACGATGCGAAGAAAGTTGCCGGCGGTGCCGTGGCCGGTGCCATCATCGGGCAGATCATCGGCAAGGACACCAAGGGCACGGTGATCGGTGCCGCGGCGGGCGCGGCGGCAGGTACGGCTGTAGCGGTTGCGACGGCCGATTATGATACCTGCATCAACACTGGTGCCGCGATTACGGTCAGGCTGGATGCGCCAGCCGTCGTGAAGCGTGGCGCGAACTAGTCGCGCCACGCCCTGCGTTCGATCAGTTCCCGACCGCGCCGCCAGAACGGCGCGGCTCGGGAACGCCCTGCCAGCCGCCGTCAACCCGCATGATTGCGTTCACGTTGACGAGCGCACGCAGCTTCCGCATCGAGTGACCCATCGCGCGCAGCGAGTCGAGGACGGCGGGCGCGATGCCGCCGTCTTCGTACGTCAATGAATCGGGCAACGCCTGATGATGCACGCGTGGCGCGCGCATTGCGTCCATGAGCGACATACGATGCACCAGTACATTGAGCACGACCTGACTGGTGCCAGTGATGATCGTGGGGCCGCCCGCCGCGCCCACGGCCAGCAGCACGTTGTTGTTGCGATCAGTGACGATCGTTGGTGACATCGCGCTCAGCATCCGTTTGCCGGGTTGCACGGCGTTTAGTTCGCCCTGCACGAGGCCATACATGTTCGGTTTTCCAGGCTGCACGGCGAAGTCGTCCATCTCGTCGTTGAGCATGAAGCCCGCACCACGCACCCACACGCCAGAACCCCAAGAGTTGTTGAGCGTCGTCGTGTTCGCGACCGCGTTGCCCTTGTTGTCCACGACGGAGTAATGCGTCGTGTGCACGGGTTCGCGAAACGCGGCGTCCATTTTTGGCTCGAGGTCGCGCGTGCTCGTCGCACGCGCATCGTCGATCGTCGCCCGGAGCGCCTTGGCGTAGGACTTGCTGGTCAGTTGATCGACCGGGACCTTCACGAAATCGGGATCGCCCAGTTTCGCATTCCGATCGATGAACGCGCGCTGATACGCACTGCCGACCAGATGGAACCACCGCGTGCTGCCGTACGCCGGCAACGACGGATACTGCTCGAGAATGTTCATCGCCTCGGCCATCGTCACTCCGCCCGATGAGGACGGCGGCATGGAGATGATGCCGTATTCGCGAAAGGTCGTGCGCACGGCAGAACGGAACACGGGCGCATAGCGCGCGAGATCCGCCTTGGTGATGATGCCGCCACCGCGCTGTTGTTCCGCGACAAGCGAGTCGCCGACCCATCCCGTGTAAAACGCACTCGCGCCGTTGTCGGCGATCGCCTGCAGCGTCCGCGCGAGATCAGGCTGCACCAGCTTCGTACCGGCCGTGATTGGCGCGCCACTTGGGAAGTACGGCGTGTTTGGACTGTACTTCGTCACGTACGCGCGCGCGCGCGAAATCGAACCGGCGAGTGCCGTGTCGATCACAAAGCCATCACGCGCGAGATGAATTGCCGGTTGCATGACTTGGCGGAGCGACATGGTGCCGTACTTGGCCAACGCGGACGACAGGCCGGAGACCGCACCCGGCACGCCGGACGCGAGATGTCCTTCGATGCTCTTGGTGGTCAGCTTGCCGTTCGCGTCGAGATACATGTCACGGCTCGCCGCCAATGGTGCGATCTCGCGATAATCGATCGCCGCGCTGCGGCCATCGGAGAGTTTGATCACCATGTACCCGCCGCCGCCGATGTTGCCGGCTTCCGGCCATGCCACCGCGAGCGCGAAGCCGAGCGCGACGGCTGCATCGACGGCGTTGCCACCAGCCTTCAGGATTTCTGCGGCCGCCGCACTCGCCTCAGGACTGTTGCTGACGGCCATCGAATGCGGCGCGAACGTCGCGCTTGCCCCTGCCGGCAAATGCCAACTCGCCGGGAACGTCGCGGCGACGCGCGCCGGGATCGCGGCGCCGCTTGACGGCGAGCTGGCCGCGGTTGTCGGCTGGCTTGGCTGGTTCGAAACGCGCGCGCAGGCGGTGCCAATCAACGCGGTGCCAATCAACGCGGTGCTGACGACGGCCGTGCGGAGATAGAGCACGTAACGGAGCGACAGGCGAGGGAAGGGATGGAGTCTGGACAACCTCAGCGACCGCCGAACTTGAGACGAATCGCGGCGCGCGTGTTGCGCACGCGCCATGAACGGCCCGTGCCGGACGGCAAATCGGTCTTCGCGTGGAAGCCAATGCCAAAGTCTTGCACCAGCGTCACCGCCATGTTGCGCGAGAGGCTGTATCCGAATCCGGGACCGAGCGTGCCAGTGAGGTCGAACGTGCTCTTGATGCCGGCAATCGGAAGTCCGTCCGACTGCGTGGAAAACTTCCGAAACGTGGTCGCGCCCGCGCTGGCTTCGAAGAGCGTGTGAAAGCCCTCGCCGCCGCCGGTGCGGAACTGCGCGAGGCCGGTCCACATCTCCGTGCTGGCCGGACAGCTGACCTGACATGCCGTGGGCAGCTTCGTATTGGCGGCGGCCGCGATGGATTCCATCGTGAGGTTCACTTTGCCGTAGCCACCGACGATGCCGATGCTCGTGAATTCATCGAGGGCCTTCTCGAGCGAGCCACGGTACTGATAGAGCGGGTCACTGCCGAACTTCCAGCGCGACTGCGAGGCACCGTCGGTGATGTCCGAGAGGACCGCACCACTCGCGCCGCCGGAAATCCACCAGCCGTAATTTGCTGAGACGCCACGATTGCGGATCTGCGCCGCCGCACGCGTTGGCAATGCCGCGCCGCTCAAGAGCGCCACGCACGTCGCCATCGTCGTAATCGTCCGAACGCTGGTCGAGGTCGCGGTCGCGCGTGCCGCGATCATCGTGTGCACACGACGCATGAATGATGCGTTGCCACGTACTGAGTCATGTCGTGCCTCAAGTGTTGATGTGGCTTGCGGTTCGCGCAATCAGACTCGTAAGTTTCGGCGCCACATCGGCATAGCGCCTCAGCGTCACCACGCACAGAAGCTAGTCGCCGCCTCTCGCGCGCGACAGTCAAGCTCTTTCATCAGACATCGTGTCCGCTCCGACACTCGATCCACGCGTCACCGAACGTCGAAACCCGCGTACCGTCGACATCGATCTCGCATCGCCTGAGGCGATCGTCGACCTGATGAACGCCGAGGATCGCGGTGTGGTCGATGCCGTCGCGTCGCAACGCGACGTCATCGCGCAGACCATCGCGGCGGTCGAACGCGCCTTCCGCAGCGGTCGTCGCCTGCTCTATATCGGCGCCGGCACGTCTGGTCGGCTCGGTGTGCTCGATGCCAGCGAATGTCCGCCGACGTTCGGCACGGATCCGTCGATGGTCGTCGGTATCATCGCGGGCGGTGATCGCGCGCTGCGCTCGCCGATCGAAGGGGCCGAGGATGATCCGACGGGCGGCGCAGCCGCCATGGATGCGCACGCGGTGACAGCGGGCGATGTCGTCGTCGGGATCGCCGCGTCGGGTACGACGCCGTACGTGCGAGGTGCATTGCGCCGCGCGCGCGAGCTCGGTGCGACCACGGCGTTGATCGCCTGCTCGGAGCCGCCGGCGAGTATGCGCGACGCGGCGGATCTGCTCCTGCTGCCGATTGTCGGCCCCGAAGCGCTGACCGGTTCGACGCGCCTGAAAGCGGGCACCGCAACGAAGTTGGTGTGCAACATGATTACGACGGGCGCCATGATTCGCGTTGGCAAGAGCTACGGCAACCTGATGGTCGATGTGCGCGCGACGAACGTGAAACTGACGGATCGTGCGGAGCGCATCGTGATGGAAGTGTGCACGATCTCCCGTGAGGTGGCACGCGATGTGCTCGCGCGCGCCGGTGGCGAAGTCAAGCTCGCCATCGTGATGCAGGCGCTGACACTCGATGCCGCTGCTGCGCAGCTGCGCCTGAACGAAGTGGGTGGTGTCATTCGTCGCGTCATCCCGTACGCGCCACCGCCGGTAGCCAACGCCACGTGACGACGGCGCACAGTAATCCGCACAATAATCCGCACAGTGATCCGCGAAGTGATTCGCGAAGTGATTCGCGTCGCGGTGCGGTGTTGGTGGGGCTGATGTCGGGGACGTCGCTCGATGGGATCTCGGCCGCGGCGGTGCGCTTTCACCACGACGCCGGCGGACGTATCGTGGCGACCCTGCTGTCGTTCGTGCAGCGCGCCTACAGCGCCGATGCGCGCCGTCGCCTCGAAGCCGCCATGCGCGACGGCAGCGCGCGCGAGTATTGCCGCCTGCATGTCGACGTCGGCGACTGGCTTGCCGATGCTGCGTTGACGGCGATGAACGAGGCCGCGCTCACGCGTCACGACGTCGCCGCGATCGCGTCGCACGGCCACACCATGTGGCACGAACCCGGACACAGCACATGGCAGATTGGTGATGCCGCGCGCGTCGCCGAACACACCGGCTGCGCCGTCATCGCCGACTTTCGCGCGCGTGATGTCGCCGCAGGCGGTCAGGGCGCGCCGTTGGTACCGATGGCCGATGCGCGATTATTTGCCCATCCCACCGAGTGGCGCGCCCTGCAGAACCTCGGTGGCATCGGGAACGTATCGATTGTGCCGCCCCTGACGTTGGTGCCGCCTGGTGATGTACAGACCGTGCGGGCGTTCGATACCGGCCCTGGCGTCGTGATCATCGACGGGGTGACGCGTGCGGTGCGGCCAGAGCTCCCGTACGATCGTGGCGGGGCGCTCGCAACGGCCGGCACGCCGATCGCGGCGGTCGTCGAGGCGATGCTGCAGGCGCCGTTTTTCGCAGCGACGCCGCCCAAGAGCACGGGCCGCGAGTGGTTCACGCGCGAATATATCGACGGCTTCCTGCGGCAATGCCAGAGCGCCGGTGCTCGCGACGAAGACGTCGTCGCCACCGCAACCGAGTTCACGGCGCGCTCGATTGCGGATCAGTATGCGCGATTTGTGCACGAGCCGATCAAGGAGGCGGTGCTTTCCGGTGGCGGGGCCAAGAATCCGGCGCTGGTCAAGGCCATTCGGCGCGCGCTCGCCACGACTAGTCTGAGCAAGGGCGTGAGCACGCGCGTGATGCTGTTCGATGACCTGTTTTTCGACGGCGAGGCGAAAGAGGCCGTCGCATTCGCGCTGATGGGGTATCTTCATCTGACCGGACGCAGCGGAAACGTGCCCGGTGCAACGGGCGCGTGCGGTCCGCGTACGCTCGGGCACTACACACCGGCAATCTGATGCGCCCCATCATCCGTCCATGAGCACCTCGTGAGCACTCCGTGAGCACTCCGTCAACCGAGCGCCGCGAGCTCGCGCAGTTGCTCGTACCCGTCATTCGGTGGGCTGCTGGCCGAGGCTTCGCCGAGGAGCGTCCGCGCATCGAAGCGGCGCTGGCCGTCGGCGTCGGCGGATTTCAACTCGTCGGCGGCGAACAGGACGTTGTTCGCGCGCTCGCGAAGGAACTGCAGCTCAAGTCGAAGCATCCGCTGCTGATCTCGGCGGAACTCGAACGTGGGGCCGGGCAACAGTTCGTCGGCGCCACGGGATTGCCGCCGGTCGCCGCGATCGTGGCGATGGGCGATCTCGAATCATTGCGCCGCGCCGCACGACTGACCGCGCGCGAGGCGCGCACGATGGGCGTGAACTGGAATCTTGCCCCGGTCTGCGATCTGGATCTGTTGACTGAGAATCCCGTGCTGGGAACGCGCGCGATGGGCAGCGATCCGCGCAAAGTCGGCGTGTTGATCGCGGCGTGGATCGAAGCGTGTCAGGCCGAGGGCGTGCTCGCCTGCGCAAAACACTTCCCTGGCATGGGGCGGGCGACGACCGATCCGGAGCTTGTCATGCCGGTCGTCGAGTTGGCCGCCGATCAGTTGAAGGATCAGGATCTGCATCCGTTCCGTTCGGCGATCGCGGCGGGCGTCGCGAGCATGATGACGGCGCATGTGGCGTATCCGGCGCTCGATTCGAGTCGATCGCCCGCGACGTTGTCGCGGGAGATGCTGCAATGGCTCCTGCGTCAGCAACTCAAATACGACAACCTGATCGTCTCCGATTCGTTGACGATGCAGGGTGCACTCGACGGGCAGGACATCACGCGAGCGGCCGTGCTCGCGATGCGCGCCGGTTGCGACGTCCTGCTCGATCCGGGCGAGTTGGGCCCGACCCTCGATGCGATGGAACTCGCGCAGAGCGACGGGACGCTCGAACCGGAGCGCATCAAGCAGGCGATGCGGCGACGACTCAAGTGGGCGCAGTGGGCGTCACCACCGAACGAATGGCGCCGTCCGAGCGGGGCTGACACGGCGTGGGGCGCGCTGCTTGCCGATCGCGTGCTTCGCGTTGTCAACGGACCGATTCCGCCACTCGGCACGGTGAGCGAGGTGGTCGTGGTCGATGACGATGTCGATGTGCCGGGCGCACGTGCGGCGACGACGGCGTTCAATGACGCGTTGCGCGCGGGCAGTCATGATGCACGACCGGCGACGCAACCCACGGTCGCCAGCGGCGGGCCACTCGTCGTGGCGCTCTTCGCTGATTACCTGCCGACCAAGGGACGCACTACGTTGCTGCCGTCTACCATCGAGCGGGTTCGCTCGCTGATCGATCAGGCGCATGCGATGCAACGTGAAACGATCGTGATCGGTCTGGGCGATCCGCGCTTCGCTGCGCAATTGCCGTTCGAGGTCCCGACGCTCGTCGCGTGGAGTGGCGATCGGGTGATGCAGCAGGCCGCCGCCCGCGCGCTTCTGAAAACGAAGAAGTAAGCCTGTCGGGCTTATTTCTTTCCGAAGATCGAGACCAGCACCCAAAGCAACGCGGCGACGGCGACGGCAGCGAGGAAGAAGTACAACGGTTCGACCTTGCGGCGGCGCTCCTCGACGACCGCTTCCGGTGCGCCCAACGCCGTCTGCTCTTCGGCAGCCCGGGCGCGGGCGAACTCTTCTTCGAGCGCCGCGGAGGTCGGTGCCGGGGTGCCGTAGCGCGGTGTCGGATCGCTTCTGAGATGCGCTTTGAGCGGCGGCGACGACGGTACGGTCGCTTCGGCGACCGCATCTTGATTCAGCGTGCCCGCTATCGGGAAGGTGTAGTAGCCGTGCCGATCACCTTCGCGCGAATCGTGCAGCGCATCACCGTCGAACGTCGCCGCGATCACCGTGATGTTGTCGGGACCGCCGAGTTCGTTCGCGCGCGTAACCAAGCGTTCGCAGACCGTGCGCATGTCGGTGGATTCAGTGGCGATGCGCGCGATTTCATCCGTTCGCACTAGTCCCGAGAGACCATCGCTGCAGAGAATCAGCACGTCGCCACGTCGCACCTGCTGATGCGTGAGGTCGATCGTCACATGCGATTCGGGGCCCAGCGCCTGCAGAATGATGTTGCGGCGATCACTCGCCTCTGCCTGCTCCTGCGTCAGTTCGCCGGCTTCGACGAGGCGCTGCATCAGCGACTGATCTTTTGTCAGCTGCCGGGCGACCCCATCGCGTACGAGATACGCGCGACTGTCGCCGACTTGCGAGACGTACACGGTGTCGCCGAAGATGCCGGCAATGGTCGCCGTGGTGCCCATGCCGCGATGTTCCGGATTGTCGCGCGCGAATCCGTGAATGCGGGTGTTCGCCGCGGTGGTCGCATCACGCAACGCCGCCGCGAAGTCCTCGGCACCGGGCATCGCGGCGGGCAGCCAGTGTTCGCGCAGCACATCGAGCACTGTAAGCCCGGCCATGCTACTCGCGATTTCACCGGAGGCCGCACCGCCCATCCCGTCCGCGACGAGAAAGAGCAGACCGTGCGTGAGCACCGGGAGTTCGCGCACACCGCTATCGAACGCGATCGGGAGCGCGGAGTCGAGATCGGCGACGAGGAACGTGTCCTCGTTGTGCTCGCGCGATTGTCCCACATCGGTCAACGCGAAAATTCGCGCGACTACCCGTGGGGAGTCGGCGGCGGACTGACTGTTCGGTTGCGGAGCGGAAGCGGTCACAGAGTCATGCGGCGAATCATGAGGCGAGCCGAGGCAGGTGAGGTCCCTACGGGATGGAACGCCTTCTGGTTTTACAGCGAGTGGGTACAGTTTCGCACGAACGCAGCAATTAGACTACCCAAAGGATGACCCAAATTTCATCATCTGGTCAAATTGGCCGCTGGACGGGTCTGCCCGCGCCGGCGAGCTTGCTGCCATGCCTCTCCAATCCGACCTGCGATTTTCGAGCGCCTCGGCGGGCGCGGCCCTTTTAGCCATCGAGCCGTCGATGCCGGTGCCTATTCGCACTATCCGTGCCGCGCTGCCGAAGCTCCGCGAGCTTCTTGCGACGGTCGCGGTCATCGGTGCAATGGCGGCGTGCAAGACCGCTGGCGTCGGCGGACCGACAGGACTGCCGTCCCCGGCTTCCGGAGGCGCTGGAATGCGCCCAGTGCCGTCTGCACCAGCGGGGCTGCCCCCGGTCCCAGCGATCAAGGGAGCACCGATCGTCGCGCATGTGCAATACCCGGCCGACAATCAGCTCATTACGAGCCGCGACTCGAATTTCGTGCTGGGCAGCGTCGGCTCCGGTGATGCGCACCTGTCGATCAATGGCATCGAAGTGCCGCTTGCACCCAACGGTGCGTTCATCGCCTGGCTGGCCAATCCACCCGCGTCCGCGTCCGCGTCCGCCTCCGCCTCCGAGCCTCGTTACGAGCTGCTGGTCCATCGAGGCGCTGACACGGTCCGCCGGTCGATCACGGTGCGATATCCGGTCCGCGTGGTTCTGCATGCGACCGGTCCGGTGGTGGTCGACAGTGGATCGATCGCCCCCTCACCTCGCGCTCGTGCGAAGACGGACGAGCTACCGCGGGCGCGGCCCGATGAATGGATCCGCGTCAGCGTTCGGGCGGCCGCGAACGCGCAGCTGCACCTCGAGTTGGCCGATGGCACGCACCGACCGATGGTCGCGCTGCCCCGCATGCAGGCGTCCGCCGTGCTCGCCGTCGGCGCGCAGCGCGACCCGATCGCCGCGCAGCCGATGCCATCGGGCGAGGATATCGGCATCACGTTCGCGACCGATGTGCCGGCCTCGTGGTTGTCGACCGCCGCGCACGTGATCGCGATCCGGCAGAACGACACCGCCCGACTGGCGACGGGCGTCGTCCAGATGCCGAAACCGGGCGAACGGTTGCTCGGTGTGCTGCGCAGCACGACCACCATCGGCAGTGACACGGATCGCGTCGTGAACGCGCGCACGATACCTGACGGCACCTACAAATGGTTGCTGCTGCCCGGCACGGTCCTCGAGATCACTGGACGGCAGAACGGCAGCACCCGCGTGCGTCTCGATGACGCGCTCGACGTCTGGGTCGCGAGCGACGATATCGTAGCACTACCGGAGGGGAGCGCGCTGCCACGCCGAGTGAGCGGCGGACTGCGGGTGGTGCCATCCAAGGAATGGGTCGATGTGATCCTTCCACTCGGCGAACGGCCGGCATTTCTCGTCGAGCCCGATGGCCGGTCGATGATGCTCACGATGTATGGCGTGCAGCTCAATCCAGAGATCTCACCGATCCTCGGGAACGACACGCTGGTGCGACGCATCAGCTGGGATCAGGTCGGCAGTAATCGCACACGGATCGCGTTCACGCTTTCGCAGCCGGCGTATGGCTGGCTGTCATTGTGGGATGAGGCCCGGCGCGCCTTCGTGCTGCGTATCCGCCGCGTCCCCGTGATCTTGGCGGGCAGTCCATTGATGGGGCTGACGATCGCCGTCGATCCCGGACATCCGCCGGCCGGAGCGACCGGCCCGACGGGACTCTATGAAGGCGATGCTGTCCTTCCCGTCGGTAAGCTGCTCGTCGATATGCTCAAGGCGCGAGGCGCGAACGCGATCATTACTCGCGAGACACTTGGCCCGGTCGGATTGACTGAGCGCGGTGTGTTCACCCGGCGGGCCAACGCGCACGCCTTCGTGTCGATTCACTTGAACGCGCTACCGGACGGCGTGAATCCGTTCACGGCGAACGGCACGAGCACGCTCTTCTATCATCAGTCGAGCGAAGCACTGGCTCGGCCGGTGCAGTCGGCGCTCGTGAAGCGATTCGGTTTGCGTGATCTCGGCGTGCACTATCAGAACCTCGCCGTCGCGCGGCCTACGTGGTATCCGTCGGTGTTGACGGAAGGGCTGTTTATCATGATGCCGGAGCAGGAATCGGCGATGCGCGATCCGGCATTCTTGAAGCGCTATGCCGAGGCGATCGTCGAAGGGCTCGAGTCGTATTTTCGGGAGCTGGGCAAGCCATGAAACATCGGGCATGGCGCGAGTTCTCGCGCGCAGTCGCGGTCGCGGTCGCGGTCGCTGCCTTCGGCGCGGCGATGTCAACTGCTACGAGTGGAACAGCGCACGCCCAGGTGGATCCGCGTGGGGACATGCGTACCATCGCGACAGCGCACCTGCGGGTGCATATGCGCGCCGATCACGAGTCGATCGGTCGTCGGGCGGCGTCGATCGCCGAGGCCGCGTACGCGCAGCTGTCGCGTGAACTCGCGCCGCCATCGGGCGTGATCGACCTGCTGCTCGCGGACAACGTTGACTACAGCAATGGCTTCGCGCAGACCTTCCCGACGAATCGCGTGGTGGTGTATGCGGTGCCGCCCGTGGCGTCGCCGGAGCTGCGCTTTCACGATGACTGGTTACGGCTCGTGATCACGCACGAACTCGCCCACATCTTTCATCTCGATCGCGCGACGGGGCTGTGGCGTGTTGGGCGCGTGCTGTTTGGACGCAATCCGATCTTCTTTCCGAATGCCTACACACCGAGTTGGGTGAAAGAAGGACTCGCGGTGCACTACGAGTCGCTGCTCACCGGCAGCGGTCGCGTGATCAGCACGGAGTTCGGCGCGTTCGCCCGCTCGGCGGCTCGTGACGGCGAGATCCCGGATCTCAATCGCTGGAGCCTCGCGACGACGCGCTTCCCGCTCGGGCAGACGGCGTATGCGTATGGTACGCTGCTGATGGATCGGTCCGCGCGCGCGGGCGGCGATTCGAGTATGCGGCGATTCGTGGAGGCGGTCGGACGCTTTCCGGTCCCGTTTCTGCTGGATCGTGCATCGCGACGCGGCTTCGGGCAGTCGTTTGCACAGCAGTTCAGTACGATGCGTGATTCGCTGCAGCGCATCGCGCGCGCGATGGACACGACGGGCGATGCGTCGTGGCGCGTGATCTCGAACGCCGGCTGGCGGGCGCATGCGCCGCGCTGGTGGTCGCGTGATTCGCTCATCTGGACGGCGAGCAACGGCCGCGATGTGACAGGTCTGTATGTCGCGGACATCGGTTCGGCCGGCGCGGAAAAACGAAGCGTGAAACGTATTGCGCGTCGGAACGGACTCGATGTCAACGCGCCCGTGCATGGCGACGCGGGGGTGATCGGGACTGTGTTCGCGCAGACGGACTACCGAAATCCGTATGAGGTGCGCAGCGATCTGTATCGCGGATTCGGCGATCGAGAGGAACGGCTGACCGACGGTGCGCGACTCGCACAACCTGAGGTGCGCGGCGACGGCGTCGTCGTCGCACTGCAGCTCGGTGCGGCGGGCGCACGATTGGTGCGAGTGCAGCTCGCCGCAACCGGCGTCGCGTCGTCGCCCGCGCGTATCGTGCCAATCGCGAGTGCGAACATCTGGGCCGATCCACGCTGGTCACTGGATGGATCACGATTGGTCGCCGTCGAGTTTTTGCCAACGGGTGAAGAGCGTGTGGTCGTCATGGACGCTGACGGAACGCCACAGCAAATCGTCGCCGGCAGTCGCGCCGCGTTCGCGTCGCCGTCGTTCACGCCGGATGGACGACGACTCGTCTGGAGCAGTGATCGCAGCGGCCGCATGCAGCTCGAGACGGCGCCGGTGGCGCCCGCGAGCACGCCAGTCGATACGTCGTCGTGGCGGACGGAGCGTGCTGACGTGCGCGTCGCGAGCCGCGTGAGCACGGGCGTATATCAACCCTCCGTCTCTCCCGATGGTCGTCAGGTCGCAGCACTGCTGCAGCGGGTGAATGGCTTCGAGGTCGTGGTCGCGCCGCTCGACACGACGGGGCCGATGGCACGCAGCACGTGGTATCCTCAACAAAACACTGCGGGCGGGGCGGCGGCGCCGACCATCAGTGACGCGTCGTCGTCGTACCACGCGGCCCGACAGCTGCTGCCGAGCTATTGGCTGCCGCAGATCGGCACCGGTCGCGAGGGGCGCTCGACGTATGGGCTCTCGACGAATGCGGTGGACATTCTCGAGCGACATGAGTGGTCGGCCACCGCGTTGATCGAGCCAAAACGTGGCGAGGTCGATGCGTCTGCGGCGTACCGCTATCGCGGGCTGGGAATCCCATTCGTGGACGTCTCGGTCTCACAAGCATGGGATGGCACCTTCGGGATTGTCGATTCGTTGCGCCGTCCACTCGGCACGATCGCGCGTCGCCGACGGTTTGCGACCGTTGCCGCGACATGGTGGAGGCCGCGCGTGCGGACATCGATCTCGGCCGCATTTGGTGCGCAGTATGAACTGCGTGATTTCACGGCGGACGTCGACTCGTTACTTGGCTCGCCGACCTCGCTACTGCGGTCAGGCACGCGCTACCCGTCGTTGTTCCTGAACACGTCGTATAGCACGGCGCAGCGCGGCGGACGTGGCATCTCTGTCGAAGAAGGGATCACGCTCAGTACCAGTACGTCGTACCGCTGGCGGCAGGACAATCCCAGGCTGGGCACGTGGCGCGAGAGTGCGGCGCTGCGTGGCTATCTGCCGCTCGATCTCCCGGGCTTCTCGCGACATGTGCTGATGGCGCGTGTCGCCGGCGGCACCACGGGCGACAACGCGCAGACGGAATTCGAGACCGGTGGCGTGAGCGGCATCGCGAGTGAGTTGCTGCCGGGCGTCGTCATCGGGGATCCGTCGCGCACATTTCCGGTGCGTGGTGTCGCGCCGGGAATCCAGCGCGGTACCCGCGCGCTTGGTGCTACGGTCGAGTACCGTGCGCCGCTCTTCATGTTGCGACACGCGCCGGGTCCGCTGACGTTCTTTGCCGATCGCTTCGGGCTGACGCTATTCAGTGATGCCGCGCGTGCGTGGTGTCCGGGATCGATCACGCGTACGTCACCGCTTTGCCTCGGGCCCGGCGTGCGTGACGGATGGATCGCGTCGGCGGGTGCAGAACTCGTGATGGATTTCGCCGTGCAGTACGACGCGCCGTTTCGGCTGCGGCTGGGTGCCGCAGCGCCGTACGTCGCGCCGACTGGCGTGCCGCGCGGTGGTGCGGTGTACGTGACGCTGGGTTCGATCTTTTAACGGCGAACGAACCTTCACAACGAACTACTTTGCCGCGGAAACGCGCGGATGAACAGCGCGGATACCGCGCGGATTATGACGGCTCGAGACGCACGAATCCGCGCTTTTTCCGCGTGTTTCCGCGGCAAGGTTGTTTGTTTCCGACCCAAACCCCCAGACCGATGCCAGCTCCCTGGATTCACGAGTCCGCCGTTGTCCTCGGCAACGTCACGCTTGGCGACGACGTGTCGGTGTGGCCGACGGCCGTGATACGCGCTGATGTCGAGCGCATCGAGATCGGCGCGCGCAGCAACGTGCAGGATGGCGCGGTCATTCACTGCGATGTCGGGATCCCGACGCTGATCGGCGAGGACTGCGTGATCGGTCATCGCGCGGTCGTGCACGGGACCATTCTCGAGGACGGCGTGCTGGTGGGGATGGGGGCGATCCTGCTCAATCGCGTGCGCGTGGGGGCGGGGTCGATCATCGGCGCGGGGGCAGTGCTGACCGAAGGGATGCAGGTGCCGGCGGGGTCACTGGTGCTCGGCGTGCCTGGCAAAGTGGTGCGGACGCTGGACGCCGAGCAGCGGGCGAAGATCCTCGCGAACGCGGCGGGCTACGTGGAACTCAAGGAGCATCATCGGGACGGTCGGATCGGACGAACCGAGCTTCCGCGGCGCTAGATGTGTATGCAGGCAAGAGTTAGCTGCAGAGTTCGGCTAATCGTGATCCTTGCCAGAAATCGGACGGCGTTTGGCTGCTTGATTGATGACGCCATGCTGCTGTAATCGCGATCGGGCAAAGTGTCCTAAAGGTTTGGCAACAAATGAGTTATGTTGCAGGTTCGGCCGGAACGGAACGTGGCGAGCGGGAGAAGCGGTTGAGCTAGGCGGCTGCCCGTTTTTCGAGCACCATCACAGATCATTCCGAGTGGATAAACAGGCGGTTCGCACAATTCCGTGATGTGAAAAAGCCAACCTCTTTCACAGTAAGGCTTTGCGATCTGACTTGCGCGGAAACACGGATGAGCGCACCATTCGCCCCCGCTCAGCACCCCCACGATGGTTCGGGGACGCACCCGAACTGCGCTCAGCGCCGCTCGTAATCGCCCGCCCCACGTCAACACTGTAGGAGTCACGAATGCCCTTCGCTGCGACACCCCCGGAAGGTCCTGTTACGCTGTCCTCGAACGCCCGGACAGTGCTCGAAAAGCGGTATTTGGTAAAGGACAAGTCCGGGAAGCCCGTCGAAAAGCCGGAAGACATGTTCTGGCGCGTTGCGACGGTTGTCGCGGAAGCGGATCGCCGATACGGAGCCAGCGATGGCGGCGTGCGCGCGTTGGCCGAGGAGTTCTACTTCCTGATGACGCAGCGTCGCTTCGAGCCGAATTCGCCGACGCTTATGAATGCCGGCCGTCCGTTGGGACAGCTGTCGGCGTGCTTCGTATTGCCGGTCGATGATGCGCTCTCGAATGGACAGAGCGGCATCTACGACACGCTGCGCAGCATGGCGCTCATTCACCAGTCGGGCGGCGGGACCGGCTTCTCGTTTTCGCGACTGCGCTCACGTGGGGCGATGGTGCGCAGCACGACGGGTGTGGCGTCGGGACCGATCTCGTTCATGGAACTGTACGACGCCAGCACGAACGCGGTGAAGCAGGGGGGCACGCGTCGTGGCGCGAACATGGGCATTCTGCGTGTCGATCATCCCGACGTGATGGAGTTCATCGCGTGCAAGGAAGATCTGACCAAGATCACGAACTTCAATATCTCCGTCGGCATCACGACCAAGTTCATGCAGGCCGTCAAGGCTGACGCGAACTACGATCTGTTCGATCAGAGCACGAAGCAGGTGACGGGGCAGCTGCGTGCGCGCGACGTCTGGGAGAAGATGATCGTCGGCGCGTGGCGCACGGGCGAGCCGGGCGTGTTCTTCATTGACGAAGCGAATCGCTACAACCCGGTGCCGCAGCTCGGTGCGTACGAAGCGACGAACCCGTGCGGCGAGCAACCGCTGCTCCCGTATGACGTCTGCAACCTGGGCTCGGTAAACGTCGGTCACTACGTGATTAACGGCGTCATGGATTGGGATGCGTTCAAGCGTGACATTGCGCTCAGCACGCATTTTCTCGACAACATCATCGACGTCAACAAGTATCCGCTCCCCGAAATCGACGCGCTCTCCAAGCGCATCCGTCGCATCGGCTTGGGCGTGATGGGTTTTGCCGACATGTTGGTGCGTATGGGCATTCCGTACGACAGTGCGGAAGGCGTGGAGATGGGTCGCAAGGTGATGGAATACCTCGACGTCGAGGGCAAGAAGGAAAGCGAGCGCCTGGCGCGCGAGCGCGGCGCATTCCCCGAGTGGGCGCAGTCGATCTTCGGTCCCGATGAGACGTGCTCGCGCGACGAGAACGGTCAGCGTATTCGTCCGATGCAGATGCTGCGCAACTGCAACGTGACCACGGTCGCGCCGACCGGCACGATCTCGATCATCGCTGGCTGTTCGTCGGGACTCGAGCCGTTATTCGCGGTCGCCTTCATGCGAAACCAAGCCGGCGTGATGATGCCGGACGTGAACGAAGACTTCATCGCGATCGCGAAGACAGAAGGCTGGTACAGCGACGAACTGATGGAGCGCATCGCGAAGACCGGCACGGTCAAGCATGCGGAAGTGCCGGCCAACTGGCAGGCGGTGTTCAACACGGCGAACAACATCTCGCCCGAATACCATATCCTCATGCAGGCCGCGTTCCAGCAGCATTGCGACTCGGCTATTTCCAAGACGACCAACTTCGGTTTCGCCGCGACTGTCGACGACGTGCGCGCGATCTACGAGATGGCGTACGACATGAAGTGCAAGGGCGTCACGGTGTACCGCGATGGCTCGCGCGACAATCAGGTGTTGAGCACAGGTGCGACGACGGACGCGGCCGCCAAGCGTGATGATGCGAAGTCGGCGCAGGCGACTGGAGACGCGCCGAAGGCCGACAAGGAAGCGAACGCGCTCAAGCGTGAGCTGGGCGAGTTGCAGGGCGCGATGGCGGAGTTGCACAACGAGCTCGATCGCACGAAGAAGGCGCTGTTCAGTGCGGAAGCGGAGAGTGCATCGCGTCGTGCGAAGCGCTCGCGCCCGGAAGTGATGCGTGGCACGACGATCCGCAAGGAAACGCCGCTCGGCGTCATGTTCGTGAACATCACGGAAGACGAAAAGGGCGCGCCGTTCGAAGTGTTCTTGAACTTGGGCAAGGCCGGCGGTAGTGCGATGGCCGACGCCGAGGCGATTGGTCGCCTGATTTCGCTGGCGCTGCGTTCGGGGATCTCGTTGCAGGAGATTCACCGTCAGCTGCGCGGCATCAGCTCCGATCGCGCCGTCGGCCTCGGACCGAACAAGGTGTTGTCGTTGCCGGATGCGGTGGGTATTGCACTCGAGCAGTGGTTCCGCGACAAGCAGGGGGTGCAGCAGGATCTGCTGCACGGCGGTTCATCCGCGCCATCGCCTGTCAGCTCATTGCAGCCGCCAATGCCGACGCCGGTCGGCGGTATACCGATCACGCGTCCGCCGATGTCGAGCGAAGGCGCGCAGTCGCAGCCGGTCGAGTTCGGGAGCGGTGGTGGTGAAGTGTTCATGGGCACGTGCCCGGACTGCGGCTCGCAGTTGGAGTTTGCGGAGGGGTGTGTGAAGTGCCATGTGTGCGGGTTTTCGGAGTGCGGGTGATCGTGCTCCACGTGTGTCGGGACGCAAAAGCGTTCTGACAGGTTGGAGGAAAGTTTCTTGACAGGCAGATCCACTCTCAGAGACGGTAACGAGCGATGACGACGTGGTTGACCGCCGAAAGCTCAGAAGCGCGGTACCCCGTCGTCATCATGGGCGGGGCTGCCGCGTCGCTGGTGGACCGGGTGTGCCAGCTGATGCTCGCCGGAGTGTCTGGCCGCGTGCGCATGTGGGCGTGAGGGCCGGGAACTAGGTCGCTGGGCCAGCCCGGCTCGCCGAGGCGCGAAGGCGCGCCTCGGGTTCGACGCCCGTTGGGACGTCCGGCGAAACGAGTTGAACGATTGACCGCGGTGTGTTCTTCCTAACCGCAATACAGACTACTGATGTCGACGGACTGCACTCGGCGCGCCGCCGCCGAGTGCATTCGGAGTGATATGCGGCGAACCGTCTGGTACTACGAGTTCGGAGCACACGCGAAAATGCGCGGCGAGTAGTGCGGCGCGACGAGCGATGCGCCTGATCGATATGGGTACACGCGAGGAACTTTCATCATCGCGCCTCAGCAGACACGGACCGCCCGCGCAGCAGGTACACGGAGAAGCAGTCGCCGCGCGAAGTCGGAAATCTCGCGCGCGGAAGAGTCGGAAAGAGAACTTCGAGTACCTGTGCTCGAGGCGACGCCGTGGCGATCACGCCGGGGCGTGCGTTTGGCTCACGTCTTCCGACGTTGGCATACACAGGAAACCCCTTCATCGGCTGCAACCGACGAAGGGGCGATCATCCTAAGGGGGTCTCGGTCTTCCACCAAACCCTCATTCATAACACCGAATGCTCCGGCCCGAGAGGGACGAAGCACACACGCTGGTCGCGTGGAGGCAAAATACGTTTTGCATCAAAACTGTCAACCAGAATTTACAACAATTTGGCGATGCTCTGACCGCCAGATTTGGAGGTTGGTCATGACGGATGCCGAATACCTGAGCGCAGTGCTGCGCGCGCAGATCTTTCCGCCGGACGCGCCCGAGCTGGCTGAGCTGGAGCAGCACAAGGACGACGTCACCGCGCTATTGAACGCGCACTTCGCCGATGCATGTCCGACGATTCGGCGCGGTGGATCGCTCGCGAAAGGCACGATGATTCGTGCGTCGTATGACCTCGATCTCCCGTGCTACTTCGGCACGTGCGTATTGCGGCGCAAACCGGCCACCCATTCCGATTGAATCCGGCCAGGCATTCTGGGGGAATCCGGCCACCCATTCTGGTTGATTCCGGCCACCCATTCTGGCGGAATCCGGCCAGAGGGTCGGCGGTGTCGCTGATGTGACCGGCGTGGGATCCCACCCCGCGTGATCCGCGCGTCATTCCGGGACTTTAACCGGAGTGACCGCGTGCCCCGCGACAGGATCCCGATGCGAATGATTCGAGACGTACTCCGCCTGCGACTGGAGGCGGGGCTGAGCGAACGGCATGTGGCGCGCAGCCTCGGCGTGCCGCGGAGCACGGTGCAGGACTACGGTGCGCGCTTCCGTGCGAGCGGCCTGACGTGGCCCCTCGCGGCCACGCTCACCGATGCCGCGCTCGAGCACGCGCTCTTCGCCCGCCCCGTCATGGCGTCGCCGGCCAGTCGCCCGCTCCCCGACTGGGCGCTGATCGCGCAGGAGAAGAAACGGAAAGGCGTCACCTTGTGGCTGCTGTGGCAGGAGTATCGACAGCGCGAACCGACCGCCTACAGCTACAGCCAGTTCGCCGTACACTATCGGCAGTGGCGCGCCACGATCGATCCGGTGATGCGGCAAGAGTATCGCGCCGGGGAACGCCTCTTCGTCGACTACGCGGGGCTGACGGTCGACCTTGTCGATCCGCAGACCGGGGTCGTGCGCGAGGCGCAGATCTTCGTCGCGGCGCTCGGTGCGAGCAACGACACATTTGCCGAGGCGACGTGGACGCAGTCGCTGCCCGATTGGATCGCGTCGCACGTGCGCATGGTGGAGTTTTTCGGCGGCGTCACCGCCCTCATCATTCCGGACAACCTCAAGACCGGCGTGACGCACGCGTCGAACTACGCCCCCGAGATCAATGCGACGTACGCGGACTTCGCCACGCACTATGGCACGGCGATTTTGCCCACGCGCGTCGCCGCGCCGCGCGACAAGGCGAAAGTGGAAACGGCGGTGCAGATCGTCGAGCGCGAACTGCTCGCGCCGCTGCGTCATCACCGCTTCCCGTCGCTGGCCGCGCTCAATGACGCCCTCCGCGAACGCCTCGACGCCCTGAACGATCGGCCCTTTCAAAAGCTCCCGGGCACGCGCCGCGCGCTCTGCGAGGCCACCGATCGGCCGGCGCTGCGACCACTGCCCGCCACGCGCTACGAGTATGCCGAGTGGCGCACCGCCAAGGTGAACATCGATTACCACATCGCGGTGGCGAAGCACTGCTACCGCGTGCCGTATGCGCTCGTGCGCGCGACGGTCGCCGTGCGGCTCACCGCGACGATGTGCGAGATCTTGCATCAGGGCACGCGCGTCGCCGCGCACGTCCGACGCCACACGCCAGGCGGCTACTCCACCGATCCCGCGCATCGCCCGAAGTCGCACACGCGCCACCTCGAGTGGACCCCCTCGCGGCTCGTGCACTGGGGCGCATCGATCGGCGTCGCGACGGGGGCGGTGGTCGCGCACATCCTGGAACACAAGCCGCATCCCGAGCAAGGCTATCGCGCCTGCCTGGGCCTCTTGTCGCTCGGGAAGCGCTACGGCGACACGCGTCTGAAAGCGGCGGCCCAGCGCGCCCAGGCGACCGGCGCGATGACGTATCGCTCGCTGCACTCGATCCTGAAACTCGGTCTCGATCAGGCACCGCCCGACGCGATCGAGGCCACCACCCACTTGCCCACCACGCACGACAATGTGCGCGGCGCCGCGTACTACGCGGCGTCCACGCCCCTCACCCTGCCGCTTGGAGTCGACTAGAGATGCTCGCCCAACAGACCACCGACCTGCTCCATCGCTTGAAACTGCCGGCGATGGCGGAGGCGCTCGATGAACAACGCCGACAGCCCGACGTCGTCTCGCTCGACTTTGAAGATCGCCTCGCGCTGCTCTTGGAACGCGAACACGTCGCGCGCGAGAATCGACGGCTCACGCGCCTGCTCCAACTCGCGCGGCTGCGGCATAGCGCGTCGATCGAAGACGTGAATTTTCGCGTGAAGCGCGGCCTCGATAAATCGCAGCTCTTGCGACTCGCGACCGGCGACTGGATCCAGCAGCACGGCGTACTTTTGATCACCGGCCCCACCGGTACCGGCAAGTCGTGGTTAGCGTGTGCGCTCGGGCAAAGTGCGTGTCGTCACGGCTATCTCGTGCGGTATCTGCGCTTGCCGCGTCTGCTGCCGGACCTCGCGATCGCGCGCAGCGATGGCACGTACCGCAAAGTGCTCGCGCAACTCGGCAAAGCGGATCTCTTGATCCTCGACGACTGGGGCCTCGCGCCCATCGGCGATCGCGAACGCCGCGATCTCTTGGAGATGATCGAGGATCGCACCG